>NZ_JBSGUA010000013.1:0-272218 GCF_053607685.1 Streptomyces sp. NPDC055099
GCCCCCGCCGCCCCCGCCACGCTCTCGCGGGTCCGGCGGCTGCGGCCGGCTAAGGGCGCGGCTGGGCCTTGCCGTCCCTCCTCACTCGTAGGGGATGACCACCACGGTGTCCGCGGCCCCTGTCTTCAGCTTGGCCGTGCCGTTGCCGATGGCGTTCCAGACCTCCAAGCGGACGCTGCCACCCTTCAGCTCGCCGAGGCTGCCGGTGGCGGACTTCAGGCCCTTGGCCTGGGTGTACTCCTCCCAGCCGGTGACCGGGTCGCTCGCGAAGTACTGGTAGGTCTCCACGCGGTCGTACGTCCCGTCGCCCGTCAGGTCGTACGAGACGCGGGCCTGCTGGCCGAGGGCGACGGTCGTTCCCGCGTCGACCTGGAGTCGGAAGCTGGTCGAAGTGCCGGACTTCACCTTGCCGTTGACGTTCTTGATGACGTAGGTGGAGGGCTGGTTCGGGCTGCCGTCGTGGTTGGCGCCCCCGGCGGAGGCGATGGTGTCGGAGCCGGTGGTGGTGGAGGTGGAAGTGGTGAGGGCGCCACCGGTGGTGAGGCGGAAGGTGTTTCCGGTGGGCGGGTCGGTGGGCTCCTCCGGTTCCTCGGGGGCGGTGCCGTTGCCGCTGGCCGTGGAGCGGGCCGGAACGGTCAGCTTGCCTCCGTCGGAGAAGGTGACGGTGACGGACGAGGAGGTGTAGTTGTGGGCGGCGTAGGTACGGGTGGTGCCCTTGGTGAAGACGGCGGAGGTGGGGATGGAGCCGGTCACCGAGGGGGTGGGGGTGCCGAGGGCGTCCAGGGTGGTGAGCCAGTGGTAGGTGTGGGCCTTGGACTCGCCGGCTTCGGGGGTGTAGGAGCCGTTGCCCGCGTCCCATTTTGACTTCGCGGCGGCGGGATCGGCCAGGGACTGGAACTCCCAGAGGATGTCGCGCCATTCGACGGCCGGTCCCCCGTTCTCGCGTTCCATCTCGGCGAGGTTGCGCTTGATGGCGGCGGGATGGGCGGCCAGGTGGAGGGAGGAGCCGGAGGTGATGGGCAGAGCGTTGATGCCGTGGATCTCCTCGGGGTTCGCGGTCCACCAGGTGGAGTAGGCGCCGCCGCTGCCCCAGACCATGCCGACCGTGTCGTGGCCGAAGCCGGAGGGGAAGACCTGCTCGTCGGCGTCGAACCAGTACTGGGCGATCGCCTCGGACTCGGTGGTCAGGAGGTGGGAGCCGAGGTCACGCAGCGAGGCGTCGCCGGTGGCCGAGCCCCACAGGACGAGCGCGGCGCTGAGCTGGGTGGACTCGGAGGAGGACTCCTGGTTGTTGCCGGCGGCGAAGCCCTGGTGCCCGGAGGCCCAGCTGTGGCCGGCGTAGACGTCGAATCCCCGCAGGAAGGGGTAGGCGGAGTCGGTGCGCGAGGGGTTGGCGGTGTCGCGGATCAGTGTCTTGACCATGCCGCCCCAGGCGGAGTCGGCGGCCCAGGCCTGGTCGTACTGGGCGACGATGGCGGCGGCGTAGATGTAGTAGCCGTAGTGGAAGTGATGGTCGTTCAGTTCGGCGTCGCTGCCGTATGAGGCCGGGTAGCCGATCAGCGTCCGCCAGTCCTTGTCGTAGCTGAACTCCTGTCCGCCGCCTGCCGTGAACCACGCCTGCAGCTTGCCCTTGAGCAGGCCGATCAGCTTGTCACGGGTGCCGGTCTGGCCTATCTGGTCGGCGACCGGGACCAGTTGGGCGAGACGGCCGAGGGCCTTGCCCGTCCAGTAGGTGTCGGTGGCGCCGTTGAACGGGTCGGCGGCGTTCGCGACATCGTTGAGGTAACCGCTCAGGCGGGCCTTGTCCACGGCGGAGACGGACGGCAGCGTCGGCAGGACCGGGGACGCCTTTTGGGTGGTGGAGAAGGAGGCGCCCTCGCGGACCTTCATCGTGCCGCGCGGGGAGACGTAGGTGAGGTTGGTCAGCGCGGAGTCGGTGGCCTGCCACTGGTGGCGGTAGAGGGCCTGGAGGGTCCCGGTCTCGGTGCCCTCCTTCGGGGTGGTCTCCAGGGCGTAGGTGGCTTTGGTCTGGCCGGATGTGGTCGACGACCAGGAGACCTTCGAGCCGGTGACGAAGGAGTAGGCGTACTTCTTGTATGTGGCGAGATCGCCGGTCGAGGGCAGGACGGCGACCGAGAAGTAGTTCTTCGCCGAGGTCAGGGGCGCGGTGAGGGTGGAGCCGGAGAGCGACCAGTCGGTGCCGGAGGGGGCGAAGAGCGCGTAGTGGTGGCCGCCGACGGTGATACCGATGACGTTGCCCTGGTCGGAGAAGACGGTGGGCGCGTTGGCGGTAGTGACGCGGGCGTCGCCGCCGGAGCCGGTCGCGTAGACGAAGGGCAGGCCGTGGCCGATGGTGGTGCGCAGGGTTCGGGTGCCGTCGGACCAGTAGGGGGTGACGGTCCAGTCGGACCAGGAATCGGCCTTGGTGTCGGGCGAGTTGAGACCGGTCAGCCCGAGGGTGAGGTCCCTCTTGTGGGCGTACTCGTACTGGCGGCCGTCGCCGACGACCGCGGCCGAGGTCGGGTAGCCGACGTCGAGGCCGCCTGAGGCCGCCTGGTAGGTGAGGGGGTGGCCGTACATCGGGGTGGAGTACGGGTTGTCCGGGTAGCGCTGGAAGGCGAGCGAGGACCACCAGTCGTTGGTGGGTACGGGCTTGTCCTTGGCGGCGGCGGTGACCTTGGGGGTGACGGCGCCGCCGACGTTGTTGGTGGGGCCGACGGTGCCCGCGGGGCGGGTGTCGGAGTAGCTGCCGGAGCCGACCGGAATGGTGGCGGCGGAGGCGGGCGCGGCGGCGAGGGCGACCAGGCCGGTGGCGGCGAGCGCGGCCGAGGCGAGGCCGGCGACGGTGCGTCTGAGGGGTGGCCACACGTGGGACGCGCGGCGGTTGGTGGGCATGGGAGGCAGCTCCTCGAAGTCTTGACCGGACGGCCTGCTGAGAGCGCTCTCAGGCGCGGTGAACGTAGGACTTCCGAAGGGAGGGTGTCAATATCCGTGACAGAAATAGGAGTTGACGATCGCGGCGATCACGGGGTGAAGCGATGAGTTCAGGAGATGACGGCAAGTAGGTGTGGCCTCCAGGTTTCCTGGGGGTCACACACCCCGCCACGCCCCCTTGGAGCAATCTCCCTACGGGCGCCGTTCGGGTCGCACCGTCCGGTCATTCTTGGGATGCTGGTCCAACTGCCTTACGAATACGCGGAGTTGCACTCACAGAATTGTGCGCGGGAGCACCATACGGAGCACCATGCGCGGCAGGCAAACAGTCACGCCTTCGGCCGGAGGAGATCACCGTGGACCGCACTGGCGACCACCCCTCGACACCGAGTCACGGCAGCGACCTCAGCACCGAAAGCCAGGGCGACGGCCCTGAAGGACTCGCCGTGCCCCACGCCCGAGCAACCGAGGGGCGCCGAGACGTCGCGCGCATCTTCCGGGACATCGACACCTTCGACCCGGACAAGTTCGTCGCCCACCTCACCAAGGACGTGGTGTTCCGCTTCGCCAACAGCCCGGAACTGACCGGCCGCCCGGCGGTACGGCAAGGCGTGGCCGACTTCTTCGCCACCATCGCGGGACTCTCGCACCGTCTGCTGCGCACCTGGGAATCGGGCGACATCGTCATCGTCCAGACCGAGGTCACCTACACCCGGACAGACGGCAAGCAGGTCACGGTACCCAATGCCGACATCCTCACCTTCCGCGGTGACAAGGCGCGGGACTGGCGCATCTACATCGACCTCGCGCCGGTGTACGCCGACTGACGACCGTTCCGGAGCGAGGCTCGGCGCAAGGACGTGGCGGTTCGCCCGGACGGACGGCAGGGTCAGCGAGGTTCGAGCCGTGCAACTCGCCGTGCAACTCACCGACGAACGAGTGCGGTTCCTCGGGCCCCGCACGGCACCCCTCGTGAGGTCAGGCGGCGCGCTTGACGTGTCGGACCAGCCACATCAGCAGGGCGTCCAGGTCGGCGCATGCCGAGAGGACCCGGTCGACCGCCTCGGGCGTGTGCAGCCACGCCTCGCAGCCCAGGGGGCGGGCGGCGATCAGAGAACGGTGGCGCAGCAGGTCCGTACGGGGGTGGTCTGTCGGATAGCCGCGCGGGGGGCGTTTCATCACGTCCCCGGAGATGTCGTAACCCTTCGCGCGTACGTCCTCGACGATGGCGGACAGTTCGCGCCCGCTCCCCTCGGCGACCACCGCTTTGCGGAACATGTCCACCTGGCCGGGGTCGGGGTACCACCAGGCGCCCTGGATGCGCAGGCCGTCCAGGGAGAACCGAAGGCCGATCTCGATCTTGCGGCCGAGCCGGATCACCGCGCTCTGGTGCTGCCACCACCAGGAGTCGGTGCGGTAGTGCCAGACGGAGAAGTCCTCGTACCGGGGATCGGCGTCCGCGACAGCGTTGAGCAGGGCGATCATCGGCTGCCGGACCAGCCGTTCGCGGTCCGCACGGCAGCGCTCACGGATCGTTTGGGAGGGTTCGCCCTGGAGCCGGAACAAGACGTCCATGGCCTGCTCCGGCCAGCCGGTGAACTGCTCACGCATGCGCGCAGGATAGCTCGCGGGGAGCGTGGGAGGGGTCGGGTGGGATGGAGTGGGGGCCGGTGCTCAGTGGCGGTACGCGGCTGTCGCGGTCTCGACGAAGGATCGGATCAGCGGGTTGGTGTCACCTTTGTTCCACGCCGCGACCACGCGGCTCGGTGCCATGTCGATCAGCGGTACCACGGCCAGCTCCGCGGGCAGCTCGTGTCCGAGCGGGGCCAGGCCGATCGTGCCGCTCCACAGCACGGCCTGCAGGCATTCCTGGACGGCGCGCACGACTGGCCCCTCGCGCGGCCTGCCGCCGTTCCAGTACGACTGCCACAGGGGATCGGTGCCTTGCGGGAACTGGAACCAACGGCGCTCGCTCAGCTCGGCAAGGTGCAGCCGGTCGCGGCGGGCCAGCGGATCGTCGGCGCGCAGGACCGCGCCCACCGGATCGCTTCGCAGCGCGCGTACCGTCAGGGCGGATTCGTCGAACGGCGCGCGGGTCAGGGCGATGTCGACGAGCCCGGCGCGCAGCCCGCATGTCGGGTCGGTCAGGTCGGTGTCGCGGATGAGGATGTCGACGCCGGGATGGCGACGGCGGTAAGCAGCGGCCAGCCTGGCCACTCCCGGATCTGTGCCGTCCCCCAGGATGCCGACGGTCAGGGTCGCCACGCCGGCCGCCGCGCTGACGCGTACACGGACGCGGTCGGCATGGTCGAGCAGCGCCCGCGCCTCGTCGAGCAGCACCGTGCCCACCGCGGTGAGCGTGACGCCGGTAGGCGAGCGGACGAAGAGCAAGGCCCCGACCTCCGCCTCCAACTGCTTGATCGCCCGGCTCAGCGGCGGCTGACTCATATGCAGTCGGGTGGCGGCGCGGCCGAAGTGGAGTTCCTCGGCGACAGCAATGAAATAGCGCAGGGTTCGTAGCTCCACGCTGCAACGATACCCACCAGGTATCGGCGCCGCGGGACAAGCCTTGGACACCGGCAGGGCCCTGGCAGTGAACTCGTGAGCATGACCGAAGAAGCCGACCACCGAGAGCCGCAGACCCACCCCGCCGTATCGGTGGTGGGCCCCGGCGACGGCGAGACGATCGTGCTGGGCCCCACACGGATGCGCGTTCTGGAGGACGGCAGCCACACCGGGCACCGCCTCGCGATCGCCGAGTCCGTCCTCGCCCCGCACACCCAGGGACCGCCCCAGCACCGCCATGCCCAACACGACGAAGGCTTCTACATCCTCTTCGGCACCGTGCGGTTCTCCGTCGGGCACGAGGAATACGACGCCACCGCGGGCACGCTCGTGATGGTTCCGCCCGGCACCCCCCACACCTTCGCCAATCCGACGGACCAGCCCGCCGTCATGCTCAGCACCTTCACCCCCGACTTGTACGTGCAGTACTTCCGGGACCTTCAGGACGTGCTCACCGACGGCCGACCGCTGACGCCGCAGGCCAACACCGAGGCGATGGATCGATACGCGACCAAGCCTGCCACCGACTTCGCCCTTCACCGGGCCGCCCCCTCGGACGACTGACCGGGGCCTTCGATAATTCTTCGATCAGCGACGCAACCGACAGGTCACCGTGAACCGGCGACGCGACCTACGAACGGGAATCATGAACATCGCCTACTGGATCATCGCCGGACTGCTCGCGTTGTTCTACTTCTACGCGGGCACGCTGAAGGTCATCCGCAGCCGCGATCAACTCCGGCCGATGATGGCCTGGGTCGACCGCATGCCTTTGCCCGCCGTCAGGGCTCTGGGGACGGTCGAGCTACTCGGCGCGATCGGCCTGGTCCTCCCCCCGCTGACCGGCATCGCGCCCTGGCTGGCGACGGTGGCATCCATCGGCCTCGTCCTCCTGCAGAGCGGTGCGATCGCCGTGCACCTGACCGGAGAAGACCGCCGGATCGCACTCAACATCGGACTCGGTGCCACTGCGGCCGCGACCGTCTGGCTGTCCACCCTGCTGTGATCGCGCGCAGCCCTCATCGGCGGCTCGGTGGGTTTCCTGCCGTTCAGTCAGACGTGTTGCACCAGCATCCAGGTGGCGACTGCCAGAACGAGCACTCCGGACACTCGCGCCAACGCGTAGCCCTTGCTGGTGGGTTCAGTTGCGTCCGGGTCCTTCACCCACCCCCGCTGCATGTTTCTGTTCATTCTCCAGAGCAGTTGGGGTCGTATGACCTGCACGAGGCCCATGAGCAGGAAAACGCACAGGAACGGGATGAAGACTGGGCTGCTGTCGCCGCCTGAGGCAGCTTGGGTCACCGCATCGCGATTCATGTCACTCCGAATGCCCGGAGCCCGTCCCAAAAAACAGCGTCGATTCCGGTGAGGGATGCACTGCGACCGCGCCCTGTCCGGGGCCAATCTGACCTCCCGGACTCTCTACCGCTTGACGTATGCCGATATCGGCATACGATTGATCCATGGCACGAGCAGCGACGACATCGGACGTCTTCAACGCGATCGCCGAGCCGCAGCGCCGGGAAATCCTGGCGCTGCTGCGGGCGGGTGAGCGATCGGTGACCGAGTTGGCGCAGGAACTGGGGATGACCCAGCCGGGGGCCTCAAAACACCTGCGGGTGCTCCGGGAGGTCGGGCTGGTGCGTGACCGCAAGGCGGGCAAGCAGCGCCTGTACGGCCTCGACGCCACGGGGCTGCGACCCATCCACGAGTGGACCGGCGGTTTCGAGCAATTCTGGAACGAGAGCTTCGACCGGCTGGACGCCTACGTGCAGGACCTGAAACAGACCAGGGAAGCGGAGTAGCTGATGAGCACGACAGAACACGGAACGCCGACGCAGGCGGCGCAGACGGCACGGTCGGAGCAGACGGCGACAGCCGACCGCGAGGTCGTCGTCTCCCGGATCATCGACGCCCCACGCGAGCTGGTGTTCAAGGCGTTCACCGAGGTGCGGCACCTGTCGCGTTGGTGGGGACCGGAGGGGTTCACCACCACCACGCGGGCGTTCGAGTTCCACGTCGGCGGTGAGTGGGACTTTGTGATGCACGGACCGGACGGGACGGATTACCAGGAGTGGATCACCTGGACCGAACTCACCCCGCCGGAGCGGATCACGTTGCTGCACGGTGAGACCCGCGACGACCCAAACGCCTTCGAGTCGGTCCTGACGTTCGAGCCTGATGGCACGGCGACCCGGCTCGAGATGCGCACGCTGTTCCCCACGAAGGAGCTGCGCGACGAGGCGGTCGAGAAGTACCACGCGATCGAGGGGGGCCGGCAGACCCTGAACAACCTGGCGGCCTACGTCACCGAGATCGTCCAGAAGGGAGCAGAGGGCTGATGGCCGGGAAGGTGTTCTTCAGCGTGTCGATGTCGCTGGACGGGTTCATCGCGCCCGAGTCCTCCGAGGAGTTGATGGGGCAGCAGTGGATGGAGCTGCAGCAGTGGGTCTTTCCGCAGCGGTTCTTCCGGGAGAACCTGCACCTGGGCGAGGGCGGCGAGGAAGGGCGCGACAACGACATCGTGCGGGAGACGTTCGAGCGTACGGGCGCGAGCGTGATGGGCAAGAACATGTTCGACGCCGGCGAGCAGATGTGGCCGGAGGAGGCACCGTTCCACACGCCGGTCTTCGTCGTGACGCACGAGAAGCGTGACCCGTGGGAGCGGCCCGGCGGGACCACATTCCATTTCGTGAACGACGGCATCGAGTCCGCTCTCGACCAGGCTCGCGAGGCCGCCGGAGACCGGGATGTCCGTATCGCGGGCGGGGGCGCGACGATCCTGGAGTACGTGAACGCCGGGCTGATCGACGAGTTCTCGATCGCCCTCTCCCCCGTGCTCTTCGGCTGCGGAATCCGCCTGTTCGAGGGCGTGGACGCCGGCCGCGTGGCCCTGGAGCAGGTCCGCGCGGAGCCCTCCCCGAGGGTGACGCATGTGACCTATGCCGTCCGGGAGCGGTGAGCGCCCCGAACCCGGCACTCTCCCACCAAGGTCGGCAGCCCGCACACATGACACATGGGACGATCGTGACGCGCCGAGCCCCGATGCTTCGTTCCGCCGGCGCGCGCTCTTCCTCCCGGCAGGGCAACGCCGATCTTCCCGCTGCACGTCGGGGCGTGGCCACCGGTCGACGCAGTCGAGTTAACCCATTGATCTTCGCGCGGTCCTGGTCGTCTTTTAGGGTCATCTTCATGACGACCGACACGGGGACCACCAGTTCGCTCTTCGACGCCCTCCGGGCGGATGCCCTGACCAGCCCAGATCAGCTGCGTGAGCTCTACCCGCAGGCGAATCCGAACGCACTCCGCAAGGAGATCGACCACCTGACCGAACAGACCCGCGCGCTGATCGGCTGTTCTTCCCTGGTGTTCATCGGCAGCGCCGACGCCGACGGCAGGGCGGACGTGACGCCGCGCGGCGGCCCGGCCGGCTTCGTCTCCGTGCTGGACGAGACGACCCTGGTGATCCCCGACGCGACCGGCAACAAGCGACTCGACACCCTGCACAACGTGCTGCAGACCGGACGCGTCGGCCTCGTCTTCCTCATCCCCGGCCGGCCGACGACTCTCCGCGTCAACGGCCGCGCCTGCGTCTCGGCCCACCCGGAGTTGCTCGCGCAGCTCACGCCCGTCGGCAAGCCGCCCGTATCCGCGCTGGTCGTGCACGTCGACCAGGTCTACCCCCACTGCCCCAAATCGCTGATGCGCGCCCATGCGTGGCAGCCGGAGAAGTGGATACCTGCCGACGCCCAGCCGACCAGTGCCGAGGTGACGCTGGCCCAGTTGAAGCTGCCGGGCCTGACGGTCGAACAGATCGAGGAAGCCGAAAGGGAGTCGCTGCGTCTGCGCTTCGAGTGAAGCGGACTGAGGCGAAGGCGAGTCGACGGCGGCTACGCGAAAGGCAGCCCGTGACGGGGTGGGATGGCCCCCTCGAGAACTCGATCATCCTATTGCTTGCCCCGCCTCTTCTGATGACGTCCGTAGAAGATCATCGCTACCAGCACTGCCATGGCTACGAGAAAAATAATCAAACCCCCAGCGCCGTCGGGGTACCAGCGTCCCGCAGCGATCGTTTCCAAAATAAACCCTCTTTCTGGGGAAGGCGAGATGCGGTCTCTCACGGCCCGCACGCCGCTCAGCGGATTACAAAACAGCGTCGGTCCAGAGGCACTGGCCTCCGGACCGATAAGCCGTCAAGGAAAGATCTTCTTCACTCGTCTCTCCCCCTGGCTGCGGGCGCGACCTGCTATTCGGGCTCTACCAGCCCGGTAGCTACGAGCACACCAATGAGAATCATGAAGCATCCGATGACCAGCGGACCGGATCGGGCCGCCCCTTCCCCGGCGGCAGCGTTGGCCCGTCCGAAGAAATTTCGCTGACTGACCGCTCTCTGTCCAAATTTCCGCCTGGTTGCTATCAACGTAACTCCTACGATGAAGGCAAACACCGCAAGGAAAACCCGCACAAGCTCTCCCCTCAAAGTGCCGACCGGGCCTTACTCAAGCGAGACACCGGACCGGAACTGCACTTGAAGCCCTCCAGTAAGTCAGCCTTGCAGGGTAGGTATAGCCTCCGGCACTGCCAGCGAATGAGGACCGATCTCGATCACCGCAACCAATCCAAAGACGTTGGCAACCGATGCCCTGCAGGCCGGTTGCCAACATCTCGGACTACTTCTTCCTCTTCGAACGCACAGACACCAAAATGAAGACTACCGCGCCGATTAGCAACGCAATGATCATCATCGGTGTGCTGTTCGAGATGAATGCACTGAGCTCAGTCATATCTCTCCCGCTTCTCTCACATGACCCTTCCCGCTACGACTCCGATCCCCCAGTAGGCGGTATTGACTCCACGGGACATTGTCTTACTGGCTTTGAGCAGGTCCGCGCCGACTCCCACCTTTGCGCCCACGAGATTCACCATGGCTCCGCCTGCGATCTTCGAGGGGCTATCGCCATTCGCGATTCCACCGGCTACTTCCAGTCCAGTGCTCAGTGCTGCGAGGCCGAGCCCCACGCCCAGGGTAGGTGCCGTGACGGCAGCTGCTAGCCCCACTGCCTGACCGGCATAACCGAGCGCGTCGCCAATCGAGAGCAATCCGCTGGGATCGATGCGGTTGACGGGGTCGCCTTCGGCATACAGGTAGGGATTCTTCTCTTGGCCGGAGGGGTCGGGGCTGTTGAAGCGGCCGATGTTGGGGTCGTAGTAGCGGGCCGCGAAGTGGTAGAGCCCGGTGGGATCTTGGTAGCCGCCGGCGAACCGGTAGGGCTGGGCGACCTTTTCGCTGCTCGACGAGCGAGCGACGCCGCGGGGGCTGTAGCTGTACGAGTTCACCTTCGCACCGGACTCGTCCGCTGTGGCGACGACGGAGCCGAGTGCGTCGGTGAGGTAGTAGTACGCCTTGCCGTCCCGGGTCATGGAATTGAGTGTGCCCCCGGGCTCCCGGTTAAAGCCCGTGTCCACGCCCGCAGTTGAGGTGGCCGACAGCCCGATCGGTCCGTTGTGGAAGTAGGTGTCGCCGAGCTTGATGCGCTCGCTCTGATCGGTCGAGCCGTACTGGCCCGCGTACGTCTTGCCGCCCACGGTCAGGGAGGTGAGCTGGCTGTGATCCGACCAGGTCTCACCGGTGCGTGTGCCTTCCGGCGTCGGGGCCGCCGCGGTTTCGTGGCCCTCCTTGTCGTAGGACCAGTTGGTGGTGGACCCGTTCTTCGCGGTGATCTGCTGGGCGTCGTTGACCGTGTAGGTGGTGCCGCGCGGGCAACCCTTCTCGGTGCCCTGGCTGGTGAGGTTGCCGGCCAGGTCGTAGCAGTACTGCCAGGACTCGTTCAGCGTAGAGCCCTTGTTCTCCGCCGCGTAGGAAAAGCGGCCCGCTCCGTCGTAGCTGTAGGTGGTCTTGGTGCCTGCCACGGCGTCCGTGCTGGTGCGGATCTTGCTGCCGTCAGTCTTGGCATCCGTTCCGTAGCCGTAGGTGTAGGTGAGGTCGACCAGGGTGCCCTTGCTGGACGTGGCCTTGATCTTCTCGGGGCGGCTGGACTTGTCGACGTCGACCTTGTGCACCGTGCCGCCGGGGTAGGCGGTCTCGGTGCGGACGTCGTTGTTGTTGTACTTGTACGACGTCACCCGGCCCTGCGGGTCCTTGAGCTCCTTGAGCTTGTTGACCTCGTTCCAGGTGTAGTCGACCTTGCCGGCCGGGTCCTGGTAGAAGTCGACGTTGCCGGCCGGAGTGTAGGCCAGCAGGGTCTGGGAGCCGTCCTGCAGGGTGCGGACGGTTTCGCGCTGCAGCGGGTCGAACTGGTACTTCACGGTGCCGGTGTTGTCGTCGCGCTGACGCAGGTTGCCGTCGCCATCGTAGAAGTAGCGCACCGTGTCGTTAGCGGTGGAGACGGTCTTGATGCGGTCGAGGTGGTCGTAGGTGAAGACCTTCTTGATGCCGCGGCCATCGGTGAGGGTTTCGGTGCGGCCCAGGCTGTCGTAGGTGTAGGTGCTCTCGCCCAGCGGCCCCGGCGGACTCACCTTGGTCAGGTTGCCTTTGCCGTCGTAGGTGAAGGACGTCTTGACCGTCTTGGAGGCCGACATTTTCGTCTCGGCCGCACACCGCTGGCCTTCGAAGCCACCGCAGGTGGGCGTGGCGGGGTTGTAGGTGAACGAGACGCTGCCGCCGCCGGTGCCGGTCTGCGCCACCGACTTGGTGTTGCCTGCCGTGTCGTAGGTATAGCTGGTCTTCTCACCGTCGGCGTTGGTGGATTCCTTGGGCACGTCCCCACCGGCGATCGTCTGCCAGCTCGCAACTGCCTTCCCGCCCGTCGGGGACTCGATGCTCTCCAGGTTGTTGCGGGTGCTGAACCCGTAGTCGGACACGTTGCCTGGGGTGGTCCCTGAACCCATCGCATCGGTGGCCGTGTCGATGTTGTGGTTCGCGTCGTACTGCGTGGAGCGTTTGTGCCCCAAGGCGTCGGTGACCTCATCGACTTGGCCGTCGCCGTCGTGCTTGTATCTGGTGGCGTGCTCCTCGGGGTCGGTGACCTTGGTCGTGCCCGCTGCGGTGGGCGTGGTGGCGTCGTAGTCGTACTTCCAGATCGGGCCGGTGTGGCCGGAGCCGTTGAACTCGGTGGCGCGCAGCATGGAGGTGACGCGGTTGGCGCTGTCGTAGGTGAAGACGGTGACCCGGCCTTCCGCCGTGGTGATCTTTGTCAGGCGGCGCGAGGAGTCGTAGTCGAAGGTGGTGGTCTTGCCCTCGGCGTTCGTGGTCTTGTGCAGGTTGCCGGCCGGGTCGAGGTCGAAGACGGCGGTGCGGCCCGTGTGGTCCTTGGCCTGCCACTGCGAGGCGTCGGTCTTGACCAGGTCGATCCACCGGCCCGAGCGGGTCTCGGTCAGCTTGAAACCCTTGTGCTCGCCACCCTCATCATGCTGGGTGACGGTGATCGTGCCCTTGTTCTTGTCGGTGACCTTGGTCAGCGTGCCATCAGCGTTGTAGGTGTCCTTGGACGAGGACTTCCAGTTGGTGAGCGTGTAGGTGCCCTCCGCGTTCTTCTTCAGCTCCTTCGAATAGCCCTTGGGGGTGGCGAAGGTGCCATCGGCCTTCTGGGTGAAGCGCAGGCTGTCGCCGGAAGCGTCGTAGAGGACGACCTCGCCGTCCAGGACCTGCAGATAGCGCTCATACTGCTGCCACCACCGCTGGGACACCTTGCCCCAGGGGGCGTCCAGGGAGTTGTAGGTGCGCGACAGGCTCAGGTTCTGGCCCACCCCGGCGATCTGGAAGTCGGTGGCGGTCAGCATCAGGTTGCCGGTCGAGTAGTTGACCCGGGCGGTCAGCGCGTCCGTGATCGCAAAGTTGCTGATCTTGTGCCAGGGCACGTCACCCTGGCCCTCGGCGACGTAGTCACTGGGCGCCGCGTGGCCCGACCGGCCGGCCGTTTCGCCGCCCTGCGCGCGCTTTTTCTGCTCCGCCCGCCACCGGGCCAGCTCATCGGAAGGCGTGCGCTCGGCCTGCGGCGCCACCGGATCATTCGTTCCCACTTTCACCGGCGGCATGGTGAAGGTCGGCGCGCCCTTGCCCCACACCGATCCCGGCTCATCCGCCGCGGCGGCGGTGCCCGCGGCCGGCAGCAGGGACAGCGTCAGGGCGCCAGAAGCCACAACTGCCGCGGTAGCCAGCCTGGTTCTCTTCCGGGCACGCGAAAGGCGCGCACCCCAGGTGCGATGTATCAAGGCTTCCCCCCACAGGAAGTCACATCCCGCAGACCCCAGCGGTCACGGAGGGCACACAAATTGACATGCCATCACCCCAAGCGCCCGGCTGTTCCCCCAAACTCCGGCAGCATGCGAGGCAGAACTGGCCCCTCCGCATATAGCCGCCAAATAGCTGCAAAGTGCGTCGAGGCGGGACGATATATTTCGGCCATCGAAACATTTCCGCACAGCAACCGTAGGAATGTGGCGTAAAAGCGCCCCTGGTGACGAACATCCACAAGGACGCCGCCACCGACCGTGGACAAGGCCAGCCGCCGCACCTGCCGCAGGAAATGGGCTTCGCTGACGACGTCTCTCCGCTGAGTCCTCTCCTCCAGGCCATGTCGCTGGTGCACGGGCAGCGAGGGCGACCCCGGCGCCGCTCGAACCCAACCCGCGCCAGCCACCGGGTGCCCGACACGGCGGGACTCTTATGACGGCAGACCGCCACAGTCGGGGCAGCGGTGGTAACAGAATTCGCCGGAATACTTCTCCTGGTTCATGCGGGACTGGTGGGCTGACCGCGCTCAACTCACCGATCACAGGAGGAGCGCGTGAATCTCGTCGTCAACGGCGACGCGGAGAACGGGGCCGGCGGCACCGCCGACCCCGTATCGAAGGTCCGTGGCTGGAACATCACCCAGGGAGCCCCGGCGCTCATCGCCTACAGTCTCGGCGGCGGTTACCCGACCGCGTCGGACCCCGGCCCGGCCCGCCGCGGCAGCCGCTTCTACTCGGGCGGCAACAGCCCGCGCACCGTGCTGACGCAGGACATCGACCTGCCCAGGAGCGGCCCGACCGGACGCCGCGCCGTCGACGCGGGCAAGGTCCGCTACACGCTGGCCGGCTGGCTCGGCGGATTTGCCGCACAGGAGGACGGCGCGCGCCTGTCCGTGGAGTTCCGCGACGCCAAGAACACCCCCCTGGCCCTCAGCGTCCTGGGCCCGGTCAGCGCCGGCGACCGGCAGAACAAAACGGGGCTCCTGGAGCGCACGGCCGAAGCCACCGTGCCGCCCACTGCCCGCTCGGCGCGCATCTTGCTCGTCTTCACACGCAGCGGCAGCGGAACCTCCAACGACGGCTACGCGGACGCCCTTTCCCTCACCCTCAGCGCCACCGGAGGCCGCCGATGACCGTCAACCGCCGTGACCTGCTCAAGTCCGCCGCGGCCGCCGGCGCGCTCAGCCTCGCCTGGCCGCTCGCCCCTGGCCTGACCCCGGCGCAGGCCCGCGAGGCCGCCGAGAACCTGGGGGCCGAGTACGACCAAGCGCCCTTCACCCTCGGCGTCGCCTCCGGTGATCCGCAGCCGCACTCCGTGGTGCTGTGGACCAGACTCGCGCCCGAACCACTGGCCGCCGAGCAGCAGCTTCCCGAGATCGTCGAAGTCGAGTGGGTCCTGGCCAAGGACGCCGGGCTGCGCCGCGTCGTCGCCCGGGGCACGGCGCCCGCCTCGGCGACGCTGGGCCACAGCGTGCACGTCCCGGTGGACGGCCTGGCCCCCGGGCGCCACTACTGGTACGCGTTCAAGGCACTGGGCAAGACGTCCCGTGTGGGGCGTACGAAGACGGCGCCGCGCGGGCGCGTCGAGAAGGTCACCTTCGCGGCCGCCAACTGCCAAGCCTTCCACGACGGTTTCTACGCCGCGCACCGCGGCATCGCCCGCGAGAAGGTCGACTTCGTCGTCCACCTGGGCGACTACATCTACGAGCACGGCCAGGTCGGCGGCGTACCCGAGCAGCACGTGCGCGACCATGACGGACCCGAGATCCTCACTCTGGCCGACTACCGCAAACGGCACGCTCTCTACAAGGGCGATCAATCGCTGCGCGAGGCGCACGCCGCCCACCCATGGTTCTTGACGTGGGACGACCACGAGGTCGTCAACGACTACAGCGGTACCGGCGGTGGCGCCCCGTTCATGCGGCGCCGCGCGGCCGCCTACCAGGCCTGGTACGAGCACATGCCCCACCGCGACTCCTTCGGCGGCTCAGCGCTGCCCGACCCCGAGATCCACCGGGTGCGGCGCTGGGGCGAACTGCTGGAACTGGCCATCCTCGACCTGCGCTCCTACCGCTCGGCGCAGAACCTGCCCGACGGCACCATCTTGGGCGCCGAGCAGAAGACATGGCTGAAGAAGACCATCGACCGGGCCCCCGACGCCTGGCACATATGGGCCAACTCGATCATGCTGAGCCAGCTGCGGGGCCGCCCCGGTGGCTCGTACATGTTCACCGACCAGTGGGACGGCTTCCTCGCCGAGCGCAAGGAAGTCCTGCAGCACGTGCACCACAGCGGACTGGAGGACCTGGTCGTCATCACCGGCGACTGGCACTCCGCCTTCGTCGACGACATCCGCACCGACTTCGACGAACCGCAATCCCCTCTGGTCGGAACCGAGTTCACCGCCCACTCGATCACCTCCGGCGCCTACTCCCCCGAATGGAACGCCGCCAACGGCCCCTTGATGGGCCAGGCCAACCCCCACCTGAAGTACTTCGAGGGCAATCGGTACGGCTACGACGTGTACGAAGTGACGCCCCGACGCTTCAGCGCCCACATGCGCGTCATCAACGACCGCCGTGACCCCCACTCCCCCGTCAGCACACTGACCACATTCCATGTCGACCGCGGCACCAGCGGATCCTACGAAGACAAGGACACGAAGAAGTCGCCCGCGCAGTACCGCAGGGACTGACACACAACTGCCCGTGCCCCGCTAACGACCAGCCCGTGCCCCCGCTGGTACGGCCCGGGGCACGGGCAGGCCCCCACCCCACACGAGGCCCGCGTCCGGGGTCCCTCAGCCCCTGACCGACTCTACGTCTCAGTATCCAAAGCCCGCCTTGCGACGATCTGGAACGCCGCCTCCAAAGGCTTCTTGGCCTCGAAGGCCGCCATGAAGCGTGCGTCGTGCTCCTCGAGCCGTCCAGCCCCGCCTACGATCGCTGCGCGAATCCAGGCCCCAGTGAGCAACTCCCACTGTCTCAAGGCCTCGCGCAGATCCTCGGCGGCCACGGCCACGGAGTGCGGCCCGGCTATCGTCACGGCAGCCGCCGCGGCGCTGAACTGCGTCCAGGCGTCGTGCACACTGCCGCGGGAGCCTTCCCAGTCTTCGACAGCGCCTTCACCGTGCAGCAGATCGGACGCCTTCCAGCAGGCATTGGACAGTTGCTTCGCACACGTGACGAAGCTGGTGTACGTCTCGCGCCGCAAGTCCGCGACCCAGCGCTTCTCCTCCGCCCGGTGCTGAGCCCCGACGGTCCGCAGCTGGGCGCTGAGGGTGAGGAGACCTCCCCCAAGGCCGCCGACCGCACCAATCGCTGCACCGAGTATCGCCGCAACGCCCGCCTCCACCCGCCACCCTCTCGTTCGCTTCCGAACGTCCTACCTCCGCAGGCCACACGCCACGCTTTACGCGCCGGTGACCCCGTCGATGCGCTCTCGGAGCAGGTCAGCATGGCCATTGTGGCGTGCGTACTCTTCAATCATGTGAACCATGATCCAGCGCAGCGAGACCCCTGAATCACCTACGTGGCCTGCTTCCTGCTCCGACAGCTGACCGGCATCGTCCAGTGAAGCGGTCGCGATGAGCTCACGCCCCCGATCAACCTCCCTCTGCCAGATGGCCATGACTTCCTCGAGTCCTCGGTTTTCCACCAGTGCAAAGCCGTCGGCGTTGCTCTCCTCAAAGACTGGGGGCAGGTCCTGGCCTGCGAACACGCGTTGGAACCACTTGTTCTCGACCAGAGCCAGGTGCTGGACAAGTCCCAGCAAAGTCATCGAGGAGGGTGCAGCCGAAGCCAGCCGTAATTGCTCATCCTTGAGGCCGGAGCACTTCAGAACGAGTGTGGCGCGGTGAAAATCGAGCCACGCTTCCAGCATGGCTCGCTCACCAGCATGCGGAGGGGGGACAGGGCGTCCATCCGGTGTCGTAGTCATGACTGCAACGTGGCACACACCGCCAGGGTCCACACCGGCCTTCGCTGGCGACGAACACCTGCGATCACCCCACCCATCAGGTCAGCGCCATCAACACTCCCGTGTCAGCTGAGGATCTCGGCCGCCTTGGTCATCGGCCCCCCAGCGTCACCGGTGTTGATCGTTCCCGTCGGCTCGAACAGCAGGATCGCGGTCTCCTCATCCAGAGTTCCGCAGCTCCGGGGCGGGCGCCGTCCGCGCCCGCGGTGCCGCCGGAGGCGTTCAGGGGTGCTGCGCGTCGTTGGCGCTGCGACCGTAGCGGGCGAGCATCGTCGTGACCGCCTCGTCGACCGCGTGACCGATGTCGGCAGGTGCGGGGCTCCAGTCGGCGAGCAGCATCCGCGGCCACAGGACGTAGTTGGCGATCATTCCGAGGAACTGGTTGGTGGCGCTCTCCGCGTCGGGTACCACCGCGGTGCCTGCGGCGTGCTGGGCCTCCAGGTAGTGCTGGACGGAGATGAAGTAGGGCAGCTTGCCCAGCTCGAACTGAGCCCGCCCCAGTTCCGGGAAGCGCGGCAGTTCGGCGATGACGATGCGGAAGA
This sequence comes from Streptomyces sp. NPDC055099, assembly GCF_053607685.1. NCBI lineage: Bacteria > Bacillati > Actinomycetota > Actinomycetes > Kitasatosporales > Streptomycetaceae > Streptomyces > Streptomyces sp. NPDC055099. The sequence goes on from NZ_JBSGUA010000013.1 coordinate 18,252, forward strand.
GGGCCGCCATCGCGGGTCGGCCGATCAGGTCGGCGTACTGGCGGCCGATGGCGCTCAGGCCGTCGCGCAGGTCACCGGGCTGCCTCGCGGGGGCCGCCGGGTCCGGCCCGCCCTTCCAGTACTCGGTGACGATGGCTTCGAAGAGCGCTGCCTTGGTGGGGAACTGCTTGAACAGCGTGGACTTCGAGACGACCGCTTCCTGCGCGATCTTCGCCAGCGAGGTCCCGTCATAGCCCCGTTCCAGGAACAGCTTCGTGGCCGCTGCGGTGATCGCCTCACGCTTGCGCTGTGCGAGTCGTTGATGGTGCGCGGAGAGTCCTGCGGTCATGAGCTCAGTATGACCTATCGCGAGGCGAGTCACTTGACTCGCCACTGCGGAGATGTTTACGTGGCCAGAGAGGCGAGTCGAACGACTCGCATCCGGTCGGCGAGAGTAATCCCAGCCGGCGTCGTTCCGTTCCCGAAAGAGAAGCACTCATGGAGTCACGCAAGATTGCATTGGTCACCGGCGGCAATCGCGGGCTGGGCCGGGCTACGGCCCAGGCGCTGGCCCGGCACGGGCTGCGCGTCATCATCACCTACCGCGGCGACGCGCAGGAGGCCGAGGGGACGGTCAAAAGCGTTCAGGAATCCGGCGCCACGGCTGCCGCACTGCGGCTGGACATCGGCGACGTGGCCTCCTTTCCCGCCTTCGCTTCCCACCTGGCTGCGCAACTGGAGCGCTGGGACGCGACCCGGTTGGACGTCCTGGTCAACAACGCCGGGATCGGGCTGTTCGGACCGTTGGAAGCGGTCACGGTCGACGACTTCGACGCGGTGATGGACACCAACGTGCGCGGCACGTTTTTCCTCATCCAGGCGCTTGCGCCCCTACTGGCCGACGGAGGGCGGATCATCAACGTCTCCTCCTCCCTCAGCCGCCACACCAGCGCCGGCACCTCGGTCTACTCGGCCTCCAAGGCGGCGGTCGAGGCCCTCAGCCGGACTTTGGCCCTGGAGTTGGGGGCGCGCAAGATCCGCGTCAACGCCATCGCGCCGGGGCCGACCGCCACCGACTTCAACGGCGGCGCCATGCGGGACGACGCACAGATGCGCGAGGGACTGAGCGCGCAGACCGCGCTCGGCCGCGTCGGTGAACCGCAGGAGATCGGCGACGCGATTGCCGCGCTCGCCTCCGAGGACCTGCGATGGGTAACCGCCCAGCGTCTCGAGGTGTCCGGCGGCGCCCTGTTGTAGGCCCGCCCACACCGTGTAACCCGCCCCTTACCTGGCAGAACCGAGGGGGTGAGCTGAGTCCGCGGTTAGCGACGCCCGGCCGGTGCACGAACGGGTTCACCCACCCAGACCGGCCACGGCAGCGCGACGCCTGCCCCGAAGCAGGACTGCCCCTCGGAGGAGAGTGCGCCGCACGCGGCCGGGTGGACACTCGGGGGCAGTTGGCGCCAGGTGGCCATGCGCCCCACGGTGGCGTAGCGCCCGGTCAGCGGACCTTGGTCAGCTCGCCCTTGTCCTGGAGAGTGGCGATCCCCCTGGCCCACAGGGTGTTGACCCGCTGACGCTCTGTCGCGTTGGGGTAGGCGTTGGTGCAGGAAGGGCCAGGTCCGCCGCCCGACATCAGCTCGCTGCACGGGCCCGAGTAGTGGTCGGGCAGACCCAGCACGTGCCCCGTCTCGTGCGAGGTCACCCGGGTGGAGTTGTACTGCTGGTTCTGCCGGTAGTCCAGGAAGATGTAGCCGTGCCCGCGCCCATCGGTGGAGGCGTACGAGCCGCGCGAGTCATTGCCCTCGCGGTATTCGAAATCAGCGCCCGAACTGGACTCCTGCAGTTTGACGTTGCTGACCGAGGAGTTCCAGATCTGCGTGCTCTGCGCAATCTGACTACGGAAGCTCGGCGCGCGGGTCGTGCGGTAGCGCACGGTGACGACCTGGATGCCCGGCTGCGCCGCCTGCTTCTTCAGCGCCGACTTCATGACGGCATCGAAGAACTTCTGGTTGGCGGAGGCCTCCTCCGCGGAGCCCGCGTACGCCGATATGGCGTTCGTTGAGGCAGACTTGAGCGCGTCTGGTGCGGGCGCTGCGAACGCCGAGGGTGCGGTGGCCAGCGAACCGACCAGGGCAGCGGCGCCGAGGACGGCCAGGAGGTTGGTGCGGGATCTGCTACGGGATCTGTTCATGGGGGTGAGTCCCTTTTCCGATGTCCGATGTCCGGTGGCCTCGAGGGCCGTGACTGCCGGGAGCCTTCGGAGCGCGAGGGCGCCTAAGGTCCCGGGACCGGGGCCCGTTGGGTGCGGTCCCACGGTCGCAACGAGTATCGGGAAGGCGGGGCTTATCCGCACCGATACCATTCGGCGATAGCGGCAGAGCATCAACTGTTATGCGTAGACCGGGAGTTGAGGGCATACGCGCGCGGGCTCGCTGCCGCTCCTGACGAACTACCCGGTGTTTCCGTCCCCCGTGTCGGCGACCGGCTGGGGCTCAAATCATGAGCCGCCGCAGAGGGTCTGGGTCAACGCCATCAATCGCTTCCGGGCCTCGGTGTCGTATGCCTGCTCGTGCGCCTGTGCATCGGTGAACTGATTGAAGTAGCGGCCGGTGGTCTTTTCCAGGTCCGGATCGATGAGCAGTCGCACCGCTGGCCGCACACCCTCTTCGACCGTGGTCACAGGGGTCAGGCCGTAGGCACGGACGCCGCTGGTGTCCATCAAGTGAGCGGGGTGGAGCGCGTTGACGGTGACACCGGTGCCGTCCAGTTCCGCGGCCAACTCGAAGGTGGCCATGATCAGGGCGAGCTTGCTCTTGCAATACGCGCTCAGCCCTTCATAGCTCTGCTCCAGCATGACGTCGTCAAAATCGATGGCCTCCTGTCCGATCGAGGCCACGTTCACCACGCGGGCCGGCGTTGATTCGCTCAGCAACGGGAGCAGGTCGCGGGCGAGAGCGTAGGGGGCGAGGTGGTTGACCGCGAAGCGCAGTTCGTGCCCCTGCCGGCTGAACTGCCGTACGTGCGGGTCGGGGCCACCGCCGACGACGGCGTTGTTCACCAGCCCGTCGAGCCGTGGCTCGGCAGCACGTATTCGAGCCGCGAGCGCGTGTACCTGGTCGAGATCGGCCAGGTCAGCCAGGTAAGTGCGCACGGCCGCATCCGGTGCGGCAGTCCGTACCTCGGCCGCGACAGCGTCCAGGCGGGCCCGGTCGCGGCCGTGCAACAAGACGGTCTGGCCGCGGGCCGCCAGGTCGAGGGCGATGCCGCGGCCCAGGCCCTGCGTGGCTCCTGTGATCAAGGTAATGCGTTGGTTCATGCTGCCCAGGCTGTCAGCACACCCCGGAGTTACCGGAGAGTGTGCTGAGCCTGGTGTTCCCACCACCAGGCAACGGTCCTTGCCGTGATCTGCCCGGGTAGGCCCCAGGCCGGACGGACGGCGCCTTCCGCCTGAGGGCAACGGCCTGGACCGGTCGCGCAGTGACAGAGCTCCGTCATGTCGTACACACTGCTCCTCAGCGACCGGCCGGACTCGATGCAGAAGGTGGGGTGAGGGCGGCGATGCCCATGCCGGGAACGACAGCGGTACTGGTACTACTGCCGGACGCCGAACCGCTCTTGGAGCTGGCCGTCCAGGTGGACCCGCGAGTGGTGCGGCCCGGTGTGCCCGCGCACGCGACGCTGCTCTACCCGTGGCTGCCCGCCGAGATGATCGGCCCCAATGATGTGGAGCGGTTGCGGGCCGTACTGGTGGGGGCCGCGCCGGACGTCGGCCGGATTCCCCTGCGGCTGACCGAGGTCGAGCGAACCGAGGCGTTCGTCGGTGTCCCGGTCCCCGAATTGCGTGCGATGGCCACCGCCGTTCGAGCCGCGTTCCCGGAACAGGTGCCTTACGGGGGCCAGTTCGGGGACGATCCGCCGGTGCACGTCACCGTGTCGTTGGACGCGACTGACCAAACCGCCGCCGACATCACGCGTCACGTCACCGGCCGCCTGCCGATCACCACCGCGGTGTCCGCCGTGCACGTGGTCGCCCTCTCATCCGACGGCTGGCAAGTTCTCGCCGAGCTGCCGCTCGCCCCACGACCGGGAGATGTCTACAAGCGGTCCTCAGCTTGAGTTGCCGGCCCGCCTGCCGAGTCTGGCTCTCGGGCGCAGGCGTGGCTCGCTGGCCTGGTACGTGTTCTCCAGTCACTGTTGATGCGGTCCAGCCACATGTCCTGGTCATCCGCCAAGGGGAACTGCAGCGGGAGCGGGACGAAACGGCAGGAGAAAGCCATGCCGGCGTCACTGTCGGCGCCGTGTACGCGGTGGTCCCATGTGTGGGGGGTGTCCGCGGGGGCCTGGAGATGAAAGTAGGTGGTGCGCCGCGGGTGCCCCGTTTCTGGGTGGGGTTTGTCCTCGACCACAAACTGCCCGACGACACGAACGGTCTGCAGGCCGGTTTCCTCGGACGTCTCTCGGATAACCGCTTCTTCCAGGCCCTCCCCCGGTTGAACACCGCCGGCGGGGATCTGAGTTCCCGCTTCTGGCTCGTCGACGTGGTCGAAGACCAACAGCTCTGGAGCATCCCCCTGGCGGATCACGTAGGCGGCGACACGGATTCTGGGCTGGATCATGCCGGTATTTTCCGCCTTGATGCCCGCATGAGTCACGGCCGTATGGTCACGGCAGCGTGGTCACGGCCGCGTGGTCACCGACGTCTCCCGGATACGCGGGGCAGGGGCTCTTGGAGACGTATTACGGGCGTCAGGAGTGGCAGCTGCAGTCGCAGAGCCTGCCGGTGAACTTGTGATTGCAGCGGCAGCGGGTGTGCATGCGGTCTGACCAGCCAGCGAGGTCCGCGGCATGTTCGGGGTGGAGCGAGGCCGCCGCGGTGAGAGCCTGCGCGGTCTCGCATGCGGTGGACGTGTACGGCCGCACGTCGATCAATGCGAGGATACTGTCAGGAAGTTGCTCGCGGGCGTCGCCAGGCGGAGGCGGGGTCCAGTCGGTCACGGCTGCCTCACACTTCGAAGTAGGCGACAGTGACGATCGTCCGTCGAATGGTCAAGGTGTAGACGATCCGTACTTCGGTGCCCGGGGCCCGGTACTCCCACATCGGCCCACCTTGCTCGATCCTAGGGCGGATGGTGCCGACGGTCGGATCTGCGGCGATCACGGCAAGAGCCCGGTCGACGGCGATCTCCTCGGCCGGGTTGAAGCGTGCTGCCTGCTGGACCGCGGTGGGGCCGAGGACGATGCGGGCTCCGGCCTTGCGGTGCTGGGGCGCCATGGCGCCTGATTATGCCGCTGAGCCACTGACGTCGATGCCGTGTTTGGCGTATAGGTCGACACGCAGCGTCTCCCAGTCGGTCGTGGGTGTCTTGCCGTCGCGGATGCCCTGCCAGTAGGAGGCGAGTTCCTCGTTGCCGGTCTCTCGCGCAGCGGTGATCGTCTCGTCGAGGTCGGCGAGTTCCTCGGTGGTCCACGGCTGGTCGCTCATGCCGTCCTCCCGGCTGTGGATTCACGGATGGTGATTCCGGTTGACATTCGGAGCGTAGCGGCTACCCGGCCGGACGGGCGGCTGTGCGACCGGATTTGGTGTTGACCGGGCGAGGGCTGTCGGCCGGCCGTCCTGGATGCTCGCGCCTGCGCCTCTCCCATCGACGGCCGCGTGCCGTCGGTCCAAGCTCGAGTGGGCGTGATCGCCCAGCATCGCGGTTGTGCAACCCCGGGGTTGCATAAGGCCTCACCTTGTGCAACCTTTGAGTTGCACATAGGGCGGCAGTGAAGGAGCCCCTCAAATGACCGATCCCCCGCATCGAGCGCGAGATCCTGAGCGGGTTCGGCACACAGCCAACCTCGGACGACAACCGCCGCAACGTGATCCGTGATCAACGCCCATGTGTCCCGGCCGCGCCGGCCAACCCGAACCGCCGTGAGCTGCCGGACCTGATGCCCGAGCGTGGTCAGGCCACCGCGCCCACACTTGCCGAGGGGCTCCCGATCACCCCAGGCACCGGACACCACGGCCCGCTGGATAGCCGCGCTCACCACTGATCGGCATCGCCGCCTGGCCAAGATCACGCGTGTCGCCCAGGCCGCCGGCCGGGCGGCCACACTCGACCCGGGATGAACGGCGTACGAGCGTACGAGCTCCCGCGCCCCCAGGAACCGATACAAGCACCGACGCGCTCACCACGCCCCTGGCTACCGCCCGGCAGGGCGGTAGCCAGGGGCGTTCCAAGACCCCACCCCACCTACTCCGACCGGCACCACCCCCCGTACGCGAAGGGCACGTTCATGGACACCCTCCCGCTCCGCAGGGCCTACGACGCGCTGCTGGAGGCCGCCGCCACGGTGGCCGACTCCCCCACCCGCAAGACTCCACCGCCCGGCGAATGGAACGCCGACCAGATCCTCGCGCATGTCACCATCGTCAACGCCCTTACCAGCGCCACCGCCGCCACCATCTCCGCGGGCGCACACACGACTTTCGAGAACCGCATCGCACAGGACACTTGGACCATCGCGCGCGCCATCACTCATGCCGGCGGCAACATGGGCCTCCGGGAGCGCATCCGCGTCCAAGCAGAACTCCTCTGCGCCCTGGGTGAGATGTTGAGCGACGCCGAACTCGACACGCTGGTGCCCACACTGCTCCTGTCCAACGACACGGTTCTGGTCGACCAGATGGTGCCGCTGAGGAATCTGTTCACCGGCCTGGCAGAAAACGAGCTGCCCGGCCACAGCAAACAGCTCCTGGCCCTGACGCCGAACGCCGCCGCGGCCACAGCCACAGCCACAGCCACAACCTGACCGCAATCGCCCAGTTCACGAGTTCACCCCGCACGAGCTGATCCACCCACGTCCCGACTGACACTGGAGACGACGATGACGCTTGACGCGACCAACAGTGCGACCACCCGCCCGACGAACAGCGCGACGGACCACGAGACAGCCCTGGCGCGGCCCGCGCTGGCCGACCGCGCCACCTGGCAGGCAGAGATCGACAAGCTGCGTAACCGCGAGAAGGCACACACCCGTGAAGGGGACGCGATCGCAGCGGCCCGCAGGCGGCTGCCGATGACCGAGGTCGACGCCTCGATCTCGCTCACCGGCCCGGAGGGACCGGTGCCGCTGCTCGAGGTGTTCGAGGGCCGTCGGCAGCTGATCGCCTACTTCCACATGTGGCACGACGGGCAGAGCGCCGCCGAACAGTGCGAAGGCTGCACGTTCTTCAACGGCCAAGTCCGCGAACTGTCCTACCTGCACTCCCGCGACATCACCTACGCCACCTTCTGCCAGGGCCCCTACGCCGAGAGCGTGCGCTACCGCGACTTCATGGGCTGGGACGTGCCCTGGTATTCGGTGCGCGAATGCGCCGACGAACTCCTGGCCGGCCGACCGTTCTTCCTGCTCTCCTGCTATCTGCGCGACGGCGACCGGGTGTTTGAGACCTACTGGACCACCATCCGCGGCTACGAGGCCATGTCGCCCAGCCACGGGCTGATGGACCGGACCGTCTACGGACGACAGGAGACCTGGGAGGACTCACCCGCCGGCTGGCCCCAGCCATGGGAGGCCGGTGACCGCGGCGTCTGGCGCGTTGACGGGCGCCCCGCAGCCCAGTGGTCCCGGCTGGCCGCCGGCCGCAACGACGACCTCGGCACCACCGGCAGCTGACCCTTCTGGGAGGGACTGGAGTCGCCCCCGGTTCGGTGCCCCATTTTGCCTGTACCGTCGGGCCCGGCCCTACCAGGTCCTGTCGCGGAAGACGAGGACCGCGTTACACAACGACGTCTGATTGCCGCCAGCAAGGGCCGCCTACGCTGGCCATGCTGGCGGCATGACGACGTCATCTACTACGGACTCACTGGCACTCCTCACGGGCATGTACGCGGCCGAGGGGAAGTACCTCGCTGCCGGAGGCCCTGGCGAGGCATCATTCGACCTGCTCGCCCCCTTCTTCGCGCCGGATGTCGAACTGCATCAAGCAGATGCCCTGCCCTATGGCGGCATGTGGCGTGGGCACGACGGCATGACGCAGTTCTTCCTCCAAATGGGACAGGTCTGGGAGTCGTTCGACATGGTGGACCAGAAGTTCCTTGCCACCGGCGAGACCGCGGTGGTGCTCACACAGGTTCGTGCGCGCGCCCGTGCGACCGGCCGTGAACTCAGCTTCCCGATCCTGCAAGCCATCAGAATCACCAGCGGGCGGATCACCGAGGTCCGTCCGTTCTACTGGGACACACAGGCCATTGCCGACGCCTGCACCACGCCTACACCGACACCGACAGACTGAGCTCGACCGGCGGGACGCGTGACGACAGCGGCTTCTGCTTCTCCTGGGCGGCCGGGTGGATCGGCGGAAGCACAGGTACGGACATGCGCAGGCGCTGGAGGGGCATCCCCAGGTGGCGCTACGTTGGGAAGGTGACCGGAATCGACGCCGACCGGCGGTGGTCCGAGTCCATGCCGGCGGTCTACGAGCAATACCTCGTCCCCTCAGCACGCATGGCTTCGGAGCGGTGCTGCAGGCCGGGCTGGAGCGGGCCTTTCCGGGTGACCCGCCGCAGTTCCTCCCATCGGTCCCCCACGGCTACGCCGACTCCGCTGTCGTGGCCGACGACCTGGCGTCCGCCGGGTTCACTGTCGAAGAAGAACAGGAGCTGACCCTGGAGGGCCGGGCAGCGTCGGTCGCTGACATCGCCACCGGTTTCCTCGCCGGGACGCCGCTGCGTGCGGCCGTCGAGGAACGCGGCGGCGGGCCAGCCGTCCGAGCCACCGTGATCGAGGAGTTGACGGCCCGTCTGGGGCCAGTGCCGATCACGGCTCTGATGACGGCGTACGTCTTCCGCGGTGCGGCCGACTGCCGCGACAGGTGAGGGATCATCGATGCGAGGACCGTGGCCATCGTGTTCCCGGACTCGGACGTGGATGCTGCCCTTGATCTAGCTGGGCTGCTGAGTGATGTTGACCATCCAGGTGATCCCGAACTGATCAACGAGCGATCCGGCCTCATCACCCCAGGACTGCTTCTCCAGGGGCAGCGTCACGGTGCCGCCGGCGCACAGCCTCTCGAAGTAGTCGCGGAGTTTGGCGTCGTCGCCGTTGAGGAAGACCGCGACGTTGTTGCCCGGGGTGTGGGGCATGTCTTCCCGAACGTCCCATGCCATCAGCGTGAAACCGTCTGGAGTGCGGAGCGTGGCGTGCATGATCTTGTCAGGGTGAGGCACGTCCGGGGAGCCGTACTCGGCGTAAGTGCCCATGTCCAGCTGGCCGCCGAGGACATCCCGATAGAACTCGATCGCCTGCCGCGCATCCCCATTGAAGGCGAGGCACGGGTTGAGTTGAGATCCCAATGTGATACTCCTCTGCACGAGTGATTTGCGAACGGCTGGAACGTAGCAACGTGCACTGACAGTCGGCCGCGCCCGGGCAGCAGTCCGGCCACGACGAATTCGGTGGTGCCCGTCAGGAATGGGTTTCGCGACTTCCCCCAGTACAGGGCGGGGGCTGGCCCCACCTTCGAGCGACCAGTTGCCCGGATGGTCCGGCGGGCCCCGTGTCACGAGGCTGAGTACGTACAGATCCACCCAGGAAAAAGGGAAACCTCTGTGTTCAGCTTCAAGCCACCGCACCGCCGTGTTGCCCGCGCCGCCGCCGCCGGCGCTCTCGCCGCCGCGGCCTGCGCCACCCTCATGGCAGGCAGCGCCACAGCCATCGTCAACGGATCGGACTCCACCCAGAGCTACCCCTTCATGGCGACCGTTCCGATGTCGGCTCCCGATGCCGGTCTGCTCGACGGGAACTGCGGGGCATCACTGATCGACAAGCAGTGGGTGCTTACGGCCGCCCACTGCGTCAAGGGTGAGGGCCTCGAACTGGAGGGCGTCGTGCGGCTGGGCAGCGAACACCGCAAATCCGGCGGCACCGTCCGCAAGATCGACCGATTCTTCGTCCACCCCCGCTATGTGAACGGCGACAACAAGGCCGCCAACATCAACGACATCGCGCTGATCCGCCTCGACCGCCCTGTCGCCGGCCAGCCCATCAAGATTGCCAAGCGAGCTTCACAGCCCGGCACGCCGACCCGCATCCTGGGCTTCGGCACGACCGTGGACACCGAATTCGCGTTTCCCGACCGGCTGCAGGAGCTGAACGCCCGCAGGGGCGCCAAATCGGAGTGCGCGCCCGGGTACGCCGACCGGACCCGGCTGTGCACGATCAGCACCGTACCCAGGGCCATGGCATGCTTCGGGGACTCCGGCGGACCCCAGATCCAGAAGGACCGGAACGGACGCTGGGAGTTGATCGGCGTCACTTCAGGGCCCGGCGCCCCCGATGTCCCTTGCTCACAAGGCCCCGGCCTTTACACCAACGCACCCGCCTACGTCGGCTGGATCCACAAGACCATGAAGACCAACCCCGCGTCGTAGACCGGCCTCAGCGACAGCAGCACGGCGATCGGCGGTGCGGGGCCGCACCGCCGATCACTCTGACGCCGGCCTCGAAGGCTTGTCCCACAAACGCAGGCAGTGCGAGATATGGCAGCGGGCGCCATCGGTTGCTTGAACCATGACCTCTGACATCGGGTTCAGGGGCCCTGCTAATCCGCGGTTCGCCGACTGGTGTTCGACCTGTGAGGGCAGCGCCGGACCAGGTCACGGTCGAGGGCCTGACAGGGCATCCATAAGGAGTCCGATGAGGCGGTGGACCTGTTCTCTGGTGGCACACTGCGCCGCGGTGGCGATACCACCCACGAGGAGCAGGGCATCACCGGGCGCGATGTCGGAGCGCAGGGTGCCGTCCCGGGCACCCGCGTCGAGGAGGGTGGTGACGGCGCCGCTCAGGAGCGCGTGGGCGTGGGCGAACGGGTCGGCCTCGGAGGCGATGGCCGCGTTGAGGGCCGTGCACATGTCGCTGCTGGCCATGGCGTAGTCGAGGAAGTGTTCCAGCCACGCCCGGGTGGCCTCGGCCGCCGTGTGCCGGGACACAAGGTCGGCTGCCGTCTCGCACACGAGAGAGAGCTGGCGGTGATGGGCGGCGATGAGGAGGGTTTCCCGGGTCGGGAAGTGCCGGTAAAGGGTGCCGACACCGACGCCCGCCTCCTTGGCGATCGCGGCCGGCGCGGTGTCCATGCCCTTCTCCGCGAAGACGCGTGCGGCGACCTCCAGCAGGCGCTCGCGGTTCTGCAGCGCGTCACTCCTGGTCCGGCGGGGGGTGGCGGACATGTGAGGCATCCTTCGGTCGTCTCCGCTTGCTTTCCGGAATGCGTTCCACTTAACGTCTAAGCGGAACGCATTCCGTTAAGACTCTACGTCAGACGGACCGCGCGGCGGCCCGCCACTGCCGGCCCGCGCCGCACGCCGTGGGCGGCCGACGACGACGCCGGAAGGCTCTGGATCCCCCAGGAAGCTCACGACCGGTGCACCCGGGCCGGGCGGCGCCCTCAGACCGCATTCGAAGGGAAACAGCGATGGAGACAGTCCTGATCATCGGGGCAACCGGCCAGGTCGGATCGCAGATCGTCCGGGAACTCGACGCGAACGACGGCGATCTCGCGGTGCGCCTGGCCACGCGTCGGCCCGAAGTCGCGGAGCGGTGGCGTGCGGAGGGGCGTGACGCGGTCGTACTCGATCTCGACAATCCGGCGCACTACGCGCAGGCCCTGGAGGACGTGAGCCGGGTCTTTCTGCTGACGGGCTACACCGCGGACATGCTGCATCAGAGCAAGAGGCTGATCGACGCCGCCGTCACCGCCGACGTGTCCCACCTCGTGCACCTCGGCGTCTTCAACTCGGGAGACGACGACATCCCGCACTTCTCGTGGCATCAACTCATCGAGACCTACATCAAGGCGAGCGGCATCGCGTGGACGCACCTGCACCCCAACGTCATCTACGGCGACGCATGGGCGGCCCCCATCCGCGAGACCAGCACGCTGACCGGCTGGTGGCAGGAGGCACCGCAGGGCTACGTCCACACCGCCGACATCGCTGCCGTCGCCGCCGAGGTCTTGCGTGAAGGGCCCTCGCAGCACGGCGGCGCCGACTACTGGCTGAGCACGGAAGTGCTGACGGGCCCGCAGATCGCCGACATCCTCACCGACGTGCTGGGCCGGGAGATCACCTACACCTCGATGGGACCCGACGACCTGGCCGACAGCGTGGCAAAGATCCCTTCTGCCGCGGAAGGCCTGTACATGCAAAGCGCCGTGCAGACGATACGTCAGGCGGTCGCCGGCAACATGAAGTTCCAGAACGTGGTCCGCGACGACGTTCAGACCGTTCTCGGGCGGCCCGGCGTCACGGTCCGGGAGTGGGCTCGCCAAACGTTCGCCGACGCGACGTGAGGTCCGGCCGGGGCCGCCCTACGGGTGATCTTCGGTAAAGCGAGTGCCCGGCTGCCCGCCGTGCGGACGGTTCGCTCAGCCCGCGAGGGGCTGGTTGTGTTCCTGTTTCCAGCAGGGAGTCCTACCTCCCCCATCGCGCGGCGGTGCCGCATGACCAGGCCAGCGCCCAGCCGCCTCCGCTCGTGCGCTGCACCTGGCCGATGAGGTGCCGGGCCCGCTCGCCACCGGGCACCGATATGCAATCCACCGGTTGCAGGTCGGCGCCTCATGTGCAATCGTTGTGTTGCAGGTCAGTATTTGGCAACCCTGAGGAGCGAGCCATGAGCGACACGACCCGTACCGACACCGAACTCGCCGAGCTCGACCGGATCAGTCGGCAGATCGACATCGACGCCCCCGCAGAGCGCGTGTGGGAATTGATCGCACGTCCCGGCTGGTACATCAACGACGGCACGGTCGACGGCGACCCCGACCTGCGGCACGAGGGTGACGTCGCCGTGCTGCGCCACCCGACACTGGGAGAGTTCCGGTTCCGTACGGTGACGCTGGACAAGCCGCGCTATGCCTCGTTCCGGTGGATCGGCACCCCGTCGCGGGATGAGTCGACGCCCTCGACACTGGTCGAGTTCTGGATCGACGAGCGGTCCGGTGGAGGGGTGACGCTGCGCGTCGTCGAAAGCGGGTTCTCCAGCCTCGCCGACGACGCCGCCGCGTGGCTGAAGGAACGCGAGGGCAACGACGAGGGGTGGATCATCGAGTTGGCGGCTGCGAAGGTGTTCGTCGAGAAGTCCGCGTCGGCCCCGTCGGCGACCCGGTGAGCGCCTCCCTCCACGTCGTGTGCGCCGCCCTGGGGGATCCGACGCGCTGGGCGATACTCACCCGGCTCGGCGAGGGCCCGATGTCGGCGTCCGCGCTGGCCAAGGTCCTGCCGGTGAGCCGCCAAGCGATCGGCAAGCACCTGGAGGTGCTGCGCGAGGTGGGGCTCGTGGAGTCCGAGCAGCGTGGGCGCGAAGTGGTTCACCTCGCCATCGGCGCCCAGCTCGGCGCTCTGGCACGGGAACTGGACCGAATCGGTCAGTCCTGGGACACACGCCTGCTGCGGATCAAGGAGCTGGCCGAACAGACCGGCCCCGACACCCCGGAAGCCGCCGGCTGACACGAAACGACCGGTGCCAGCAGATGGCGTACGACGATGGGAGACGACCGTGACCGAGCACAAAGCACACGAGCGACCCGAGAAGTCGGCGGACCTGGACAGGGATGTCCAGCGCACATCGGCGCTGCCACCGGTCGTCGACCGGGCCACCTTCCAGTCCGGACTCGACGAACTGCGACTGCGCGAGAAAGCACACACCCGCGAAGGCGACGCGATCGCCGCAGCCCGGCGCCGGCTGCCCATGGTCGAGGTGGCCGCCGACCTCGCCTTGACCGGGCCGAACGGGCCGGTCACCCTGCTCGACGCGTTCGAAGGACGCAGGCAGCTCATCGCGTACTACTTCATGTGGCACGACGGCCACGACGCCGCCGGGCAGTGCGAGGGCTGCACCTGGGTCACGGCCCAGGTGCAGGAACTGTCCTACCTCCACTCCCGCGACATCACCTACGCGGTCTTCTGCCAGGGCCCCTATGAGGAAAGCCGCCGCTACCGGGACTTCATGGGTTGGCAGGTGCCGTGGTACTCGGCGCTCCCTTCCCTAGACGAACTCCTGGTCGGCCGCCAGGTCGGCAGGATGCACCTGGTCTGCTACCTGCGCGACGGTGACCGCGTCTACGAGACGTATTGGACGACGCTGCGCGGCGTGGAGGTCATGGACACCAGCTACGCCCTTATGGACCTCACCGCGTACGGACGCCAGGAACAGTGGGAGGACTCGCCTCCCGGCTACCCGCGCGACCAGGACGCACCCCCAGAGCAGCCCTTCCGCCGCAATGGACGCCCCATCTCCCAGTGGCCCCGGATCAGGGCCGGACGCTCCGACGACCTCACTCATCAGCCGTGACAGCACGGTCAGGTCTTCGTACCAGATTGCCCTGATCCCGCCGACGCGGCGCAGATAAGTGCGTTGGCTTCATGCCATGCGGCGCAGCAAGTGGCCGCGATCGATCAGTTGGTGTTTGAGCACCAACCCGACGTGCAGCGCCAACGCGGCGAAGAAGACGAGGTGCGCCACGATGTGGGCGACGAGCAGGTCGTCACCGGAGAGCAGCAACGCGATGCCGGTGAGCGGGATGGCGAAGGTGGCCGCATACAAGACCGTCTCGGTGCCGTGTGCCAGGCGTCGCTCCAGTGGGGTCAAGGCGGGCGCCCACGGTGGGAGGGGTGTGGCCAACCGCCATACGAGCCGGGCCAGGCCGAGGACCAGTATCGCGCCCCCCAGCACCACATGGACGGTGAGCAGCGTGTCATCGCCGAAGGGGCCGTAACCGTCCTCGCCGCCCCCGCCCACGGCCTCGTCCCTTCCCCGAGTCCCCGCCCCGCCCACGCCCTCGACCCCGCCCATGCCCGCTGTCGTCGGCGTCAAGCAGATACCCCACTGCGAACTGCGCGGCCATGGCCACGAATATCGCCCAGTGCAGCGCCTTCGTGATTAGCCCGTAGCCGTGCGCACCATTGCGCAGCTGAAATCCCATGCCTCCAAGGTGCCCATCCCTCACCCGGCCAGGCACGCGGCACAGAGTCGAGAGGGAACGTTGGCAGTCTCGGCGGTTGAGGTCAGCCGGGATCGCGCACGGCGGGAGGGCGGTGTGGTCGGGGGCGGGCCGGGGGTGGTCCCTCCGACCCGCCGGGTCGTGCGTCAGGGAAGGCTGTGCACCTTCGGGCCGACCGCGTTCGACCATGCGTTGCCCGCTGTCGCGTCCCAGTTCGTGGACCACGTCATGGCGCCGCGCAGCGACGGGTAGGTCTTCGACGGCTTGAAGGAGCCGCAGCCGGTGCCGCGGGTCAGGCAGTCCAGGGCGTTGTTCACGACCGAGGGGGCCACATATCCGCTGCCCGCGCCGCGCGTCGACGCCGGGACGCCGATCCCGACCTGCGAGGGATCGAGACCGCCCTCCAGTTGGATGCAGGCGAGCGCGGTCAGGAAGTCCACGCTGCCCTGGCTGTAGACCTTGCCGTCACACCCGAGCATCGAACCGCTGTTGTAGTACTGCATGTTGACGACCGTGAGGATGTCCTTCACGTTCAGCGCCGTCTGGAAGTAGCCGCCCGACGTGGACTGCATGTCGATGGTCTGCGGTGCCATCGTGAGCACCATGTTCGGGCCCGCCTTCGCCGAGAGCTGGCGCAGCGCCTTCGTCATGTAGGTGGGGTTGAGGCCGTTCTCCAGGTCGATGTCGACGCCGTTGAACCCGTACTCCTGCATCAGCGCGTAGGCGCTGTTGGCGAACGCGGTCGCGGAGGCGTCGCTGTTGACGGAGATGGTGCCCTTCTCGCCGCCGACCGAGAGGATCACGGACTTGCCGGCGGCCTTCTTCGCGGCGATGTCCGCCTTGAAGTCGGCGGTGGAGGCGTAGCCGACGGCCGGGTCCAGGTTGAAGGTGATCTGCCCTGGTGTGGTGGTGGCGTCGGCGAAGGAGACCGCGATGATGTCGTACTGCGAGGACACGTCCCGCAGCTTCTGCACGGTCGCGCCGTTGTCGAAGTTCTGCCAGTAGCCGGTCAGTGCGTGCTTGGGCACGGTGCCACCGTCTCCGCCGCCGCCCTTGGGGGTCCGTACGGACACCGATGTCGACTTCGCGGACTCCCCCGCCGCGTTCGTGGCGCTCACCTGGAAGTTGTAGGTGGTCTCCGGAGTGAGCCCGGTGACCGTGGTGGAGGCGCCGCCGGGCGAGGCGACCTTGATGCCGTCGCGGTAGACGGTGTATCCGGTGGCCGTTGACACCGGGGTCCAGGACAGGTCCACCGACGTGGACGTCGTCGTGCCCGCCTTGAGGCCCGCCGGAACCGCCGGTATCTCCACCGGGTCGGTGCCGCCGCCCCCGTCAGGTCCAAGGACGCTCACGTCATCCACGTAGTACGCGCTCTGTCCGTACCAGCCGTGGGTGTAGACGGTGACCGACGTGGTGTTCGCGCCGGTGGTGAAGCTGGTGGAGAGCTGCTGCCAGGAGGTGTTGCCCGGCGTCCAGGTCGACACGTCGGTGGTGCCTGTGCCGCGGGCACCCAGATAGGCGTAGCTGCCCTGCACCCAACTGCTCAGCTTGTACGTGGAGTTGGGCTTGACCGTCACGATCTGGGAACACTCGGCGTTGCTCTGGCCGGCCGGGGTGGCCTTGAGCGCCTTGGCGCCGCCGTGCACGGGCGAGGTGACGACGGCGCCGCTGTTCGCAGTGCACGTCCAGT
Source organism: Streptomyces sp. NPDC055099 (assembly GCF_053607685.1). NCBI lineage: Bacteria > Bacillati > Actinomycetota > Actinomycetes > Kitasatosporales > Streptomycetaceae > Streptomyces > Streptomyces sp. NPDC055099. Next base: position 34,910 of record NZ_JBSGUA010000013.1, read on the forward strand.
TGCTCAGGTCCGACTCGAACCCGGCGTTCTTGGCCACGTTGACGTCCGCGGCCTTGGCCTCCGCCGCCGTGGCGTCCGCCGATTGCGCAGGCGCGGCGAGCGCGGTGACGGCGAGCGCGGCAGCGGCACCGACGGCGATCGCCGCGCCGATTCTCTGGCGAACGCCAGCTCTGCCCTTACGTACACGGTCCACGGAATGCCTCCAGGGGAGAAGCGAAGGACGAAGGTGAGAGCCGGTGGCCACCGCTACTGTGCGCAAAGCTGGTCCAGACCAATCGAGTTGTCAAGACCTCTGGCAAAGCCGGTCGTCCGCGGAGCGATAAATAGGCCGACGTGGAGCGCCCGCGCCGACGTCAGAGGCCGAACAGGTCTGCCGCGTTGTCGTGACACACGGCCCGCAGCCAGTCGCGCCCCAGTCCCAGCCGTTCCAGCGCCTGGAGTTGATGGAGGTAGGGGTAGGGAATGTTGGGGAAGTCAGTCCCGAGCAGAATGCGGTCACCAAGGTCGGCGAGGCGGGGAAGGGCCTCGCGGGGGAAGGGCATGAAGCTGTCGGTGAAGTCGGTGAACGTCATCGTGGTGTCGAGGCGTACCTGCTCGTAGCGGTCGGCGAGGTCGAGGAACTCCTCGTACTCAGGCATGCCCATGTGCGCCACGATCAGGCGCAGTCTGGGGTGACGGGCCAGGACCCGGGCCACGGGCTCCGGGCCGGTGTACTTGCCGGGTGCGGGCCCCGAACCGCAATGCATCACCACAGGAATCCCGGCCTCAGCCAGCAGCCCCCACGCCGTCTGAAGCCGTTCGTCGGCCGGATCGTACGCGCCCACCTGGATGTGCGCCTTGAAGATCCGTACGCCGGCTTCGAGGGCCTCGCGGACGTAGGTGCCGGTGTCGGGTTCGGGGTAGAGGGTGGCGGTGTGCAGGCAGTGAGGAGTGGCGTCTGCGAATTCGACCGCCCAGTTGTTCAGCCACCGCGCCATGCCGGGTTTGTGGGGGTAGAGCATGGAGGTGAAGGCCCGCACACCGAAGTCGCGCAGCAGGGCCGCGCGCTCCGCCTCTTCCCGCCGGTAGGTGATGGGCCAGGGACGGCCGCCGATCAGGGCACCACCGGTGTCGAAATAGTCCCAGACCTTGCGCAGAACCCGTTCGGGCATGAAGTGGGTGTGCACGTCGATCAGCCCGGGCAGGCCGAGCCCGGTCCAGAAACCGCGAATGTCATCGGCCTCGCTGGTGACGGTGGTGCGGGGGGTGGTGCTCATGTGGGGCTGCCTCCTTGGCGCTGCCTTGTTGGGCGATGCCTCCTTGATGCTGCCCCCATGGGCGCTGCATCCTCGCGGGTGGCCCGCCGTCACTTGAGGCCGCGGGCGGTCACGATCTCACGGATGACGATGCTGGATGCCTGGTGCACGCGGCCCAGGAGCACAGCGGCACAGCGGCACACAACGGCGGTGCGCCGCGCGGGCGTTCAACGCGCGTCCGGACCGGCACCAGCGAACAGATCAAGGTGCGGGGCCTGATCGCCATCGCAGCCATAGCATTCGGTGATCAGCCGCCTGCGATGCCGCCTGCGGCGCACGGCAGTGGCCAGGATGATGGCAGCGCCGACACCGATCCCCAGGGCAGGGAGGGCCATGGCCAGTACCAGCCAGCCCGCCAACGCAGCGAGGCCTCCGGCCTCCCCGAGGGCGTACCGGGACAGCGCGTGGGACGAGCAGGTGATCGCGTGGTCGCCGGCCTGCGACACCTCGATGGTGGAGAGCGGCGTCCAGGTCTCCTCCCGGGTGAGGAACACATCGGCTCCCGGCTCGGTGAGACGCGGGGTGCCGGGACCGGTGATGTCGCACTCCGGACCAGGCGAGGGTCCCGGATACTTCACCCAGATCGTTTTCTGGCTCTCCGGCGCGAGCCGCAGGGTGATGGTGTCCCCGTTGGCGTAGGGATCGCCATGGTCCACGGCGTCGATCGCCTTGGCGAACCGGTACACGCCGACGCTCACGCCCAGCACGAACAGCACGACGGCGACCCCGACCGCGGCGAGATACCAGTGACGGCCGGGCCTCAGTTCACTCGCCGGTATGCGCGGTTGCGGAGAGGGCTGCATCGGCACACTTTGGACCGCGCGTACTTGCTCCCCACCCGGCGTGGACACTCCGGTGGAGCGTCCGGGGCTCCGCCGCCCGGCCACGGGAAAAGGCTGGCTTGGTGCCTGTGCGCGGGGTGGCGGCCGGGAGGGGGCAAGGACACGGTCAAGGGCAGCCTGGTCCTGCCAGGCGCCGCCAAAGCCACGCCCGCGTCGCGCCCCCACCCGGTCACCCGTACGCCCCGGACCCCGGACCCGGCGGGGGCCCATGGCGGGCCACTCAACTCAGTCGTGCAGCCTCTCACCGAACCGCGAGCCCTTGGCGAGGCCGAAGTCGGCCGAGCTGAGGGACTTGGAGCCAGAGCCGGTGAGGCCGGACGACGTGCCCGGCAAGGTCCACAGGCCACCGCTGCGGTCATTCTCGAAGGAGGCTGTCACCGCCAGGTCGCCCTTGCCGTTGTTGTCGTAGTCGGCGATCCGCACCTGTGCACCGAAGAGGTCCCCGGCCTCGGCGGCGCCCGGGACACCCGTGGTGTCCTGGGATATGCGCACCACTGCGGACTGCGCGACACCCGAAGCCGAGCCGCGGAACACGGTGACGTCGCCGGCGTTGTCCAGGTCTCCGAGCTGCTCGCCGTTGGCGCCCACGACCAGTTCGGCCTTGCCGTCACCGGTGATGTCACCGATGTCCACCGAGGCACCCCAGTTGTCGCCGTCCTCGTTGGCACCGGGCACCCCGGTGCTGTCCTGGTGCAGGGTCACCGGGTCGCCGAAGCCCGTTCGGCTGCCGTAGCGGACGGTGACGTAGCCCGAGCCGTCGCTGGGGTCGTCGACGGAGAAGAACTGGGGCCAGGTGAGGGAGGTGGCCATGTCGTCGAAGCCGTCACCGTTGATGTCGCCGAGAGCGACGGCGGTGTCGCCGTCGTACACGCGCTGAATCCGGTTGGGACTGCCCTCCTGGCCCGTGAAGATGTCAGTGCCCGGGCGTCCGGTCCCTGCGTCGCCGGTCACGGCGAGGTCGTCCTTGCCGTCCCCGTTGACGTCGCCCACGGCAGCCTCCGTGTACCGCAGACCCGCACCCGGGACCGCCAGGTTGTACGAAGGCATGGGCTTGCTGTCCCGGGCGAGGCCGCCCTTGTATACGGCGATCGCGCCCGGCTCGATCACCGCGAGGTCCGCGCCGCTGCCGCCGGTGAAGTCCCCCACCGCGACGTCGTAGCCGTGGGCCTGGTGCTGCTGCGGGTTCTGCACGGTGGTCGTGGTGCTGCTGGTGAACGGTTTGTCGCCGCCCCACAGGATGGTGACGCTGCCCTGGCCCTCGTAGGTGTCCACGTCCTCGCCGTCGGCGCCCACGACGAGGTCCGCGTATCCGTCGCCGTCCAGGTCACCGCTGGCCATCGAGATCCCGAAATGATCACTGTCTTCCGGCGTGCCCGGCACTCCCGCAGAGCTCTGGGTCAGCGCGACCTTCTGTGTCGTCAGGCCGTCGGCCGCCCCCAGAGCCACGACCACCTCACCGGCGGCCTCCGCCCCATTGACGGTCTTGTACGGCGCGCCGACGGCGATGTCCCGATGCCCGTCACCGTTGAAGTCATCGGCGAGCTTGGCAGGAGCAGCGGTCGCGGGCGCCACCGGACCAACGGCGAGCAGGCCACCGGTCAGCGTGGTGACGGCCGCAGCGGCAACGACGGTGCGGAAGGGCAGGGGCATGAGGTTCTCTCCTTGGAACTGTGCCGAACGGTGCCGTAGACGATCCAAGGGGCCGAAGGGTTGTACGAGAGGCCCTTCGTCCACGTCGATCGGATCGAGGCCCAGCGCACGGCTCGGCTCGCGGCCCGGGTGGGACTGCAGGTGGTCGGCGACCTCGTCATGGCGCCGCGCCGTACTGATCAAGACCGCGAAGCCCGAGGCGCAACGGTCCACCGTTGCGCCTCGGGCTCACGTCGCGAGCACGCGTCCTGCGGTCAACCGATCGGCGCCGCCGCCGTCTTGTCGGGGGCCGTGTCGGACTCCTGGGCGAGGCGCTCCATGCCGCTCGTGTTCTTCAGGGGCTTCTCCTTGATGAACAGGACGGCGATCAGCGCGAGCAGAGCGAACGGTGTGGCCACCAGGAACAGATCGCCTGTGGCGACGCCGTACGCGTGCTCCACGATCTCCCGCATCGAAGCCGGCAGCGTGGTCATGTCGGGCACACCGTGACCGGCTGCCTGGCCGGAGCCGGCCGGGACGCCCGCCTGGTCCAGGCCCTTGGTCATTTCGCTGGCGACGCGGTTGGCGAGGATCGCGCCGAGGACGCTGGTGCCGATGGTGCCGCCCAGGCTGCGGAAGAAGGACAACACCGAGGTGGCGGCGCCCAGTTCAGCGGCGGGCACGTCGTTCTGTGCGGCCAGGACGAGGTTCTGCATCAGCATGCCGACGCCGATGCCCATCACCGCCATGAAGACGCTGAGCAGACCGAAGTGCGTGTTGGCGTCGATCGTGGAGAGCAGGCCCAGGCCCACGGTCATGGCGACGCCGCCGATGACCAGGTAGATCTTCCAGCGGCCGGTGGCGCTGATGAGCTGCCCCGCGACCGTGGAGGACACGAGCAGGCCGAGGATCATCGGCAGGCTCATCAGACCCGCGATCGTCGGCGACTTTCCGAGGGACACCTGGAAGTACTGGGAGAGGAAGACGGTGCCGCCGAACATCGCCAGGCCGACCAGCAGGCTCGCCAGCGTGGTCAGGGACACGGTGCGGTTACGGAAGATGCTCAGCGGGATGATCGGTTCGGGGACCCGTGATTCCACGAAGACGGCGGCCACGAGCAGCGCCACTCCCCCGCAGACCAGGGCAGCCGTCTGCCAGGACGCCCAGTCGAACTGGTTGCCCGCGAGCGAGACCCAGATGAGCAGCGCGCAGACGCCCGCCACGATCAGGAACGCGCCCAGGAAGTCGATCTTCGCCTCGCGGCGGACGGTGGGCAGCTTCAGGGTGCGCTGCAGCAGCACGATGGCGAGCAGCGCGAAGGGTACGCCGATGAAGAAGCACCAGCGCCAGCCCAGCCACGAGGTGTCCACCAGGACGCCGCCGATGAGCGGCCCGGCCACCGTGCCGACGGCGAAGACGGCACCGAAGATGCCCGCGTACTTGCCGAGCCTGCGCGGCGGGATGATGGCCGCCATCACGACCTGTGCGAGGGCCGTGAGGCCGCCGGCCCCGATGCCTTGGGCGACGCGGCTGAAGATGAGCAGTCCCACGTCGTGGGAGAAGCCGGCAAGGAGCGAGCCGACCACGAACATGGCCAGGGAGAGCTGCAGCAGCAGCTTCTGGTTGTACAGGTCGGAGAGTTTGCCCCACAGCGGCACGGTGGCCGTCATCGCCAGGAGTTCGGCAGTGACCACCCAGGTGTAGGAGGCCTGGCTGGCTTCGAGGTCGGCGATGATCCGCGGCAGTGCGTTGGAGACCACGGTCCCGGCGAGGATGGCGACGAACATGCCCGCCATCAGCCCGGACATGGCCTGGAGTATCTGCCGGTTGGACATGGAGGTTGAGGGCGCCTCTTGGGGCACCGCTGTTGCAGTCACATCGTCTCTTTCAGAGTTCAACGCTGGGCCCCCTCATGCGCAGGGGGCTCCAGAAAAAAATGCGGATCCGGTCAGCGCCGCCCGGACCTGGCCGCCTCTGGCGGCTCGGGCAGACCGGCCGCCAGGTGGTCGAAGACCTCCAGGAAGACGTCCTCGAAGGCCGCCTGGTCCTGGTGAACACACCAGTGCTCCACCGCGATCCGTACGGCCGAGGTCCCGACGGCAGCAACCAGTCGTGGGTACAGCCCCAGCGCCCGTCGTCGTTGCTGGGACTCGGCTTCCGTGTTCTCCGCACGCTCTTTGGAGAACAGGGGCGAGCCGGCGCCGATCCGCTCGGCGACGGCTTCGGCCAGGCCGAGCTCGTCTGCCATGTGCGCCCCGATACTGCGAGCGAGGAGTTCGGGAGACCGGCGCAGCACTTCGGCGTGCAGCCGCCACAGCTCCTGTTGCTGTTCGGTCTCCTGCAGTTCGGCCGCCATCGCGTCGCGCAGGGCGACGAGCGGCGAGAGCCGGCGTGGCGCCTCGAGTACGGCATCGCGGACCCGGGCGCTCGCCTCCGCGCCGACCAGGACGAAGACCTCGTCGCGGGAGTCGAAGTAGTTGAAGAAGGTGCGTGGTGAAACGCCCGCGGCCTCGCTGATCGCGTCGACGGTGGTGTGCTCCACCCCGCGCTCCGCGGCGATGCGTACCGCCGCCTCGACCAGAGCGGCCCGCGTCGCCCGCTTCTTCCGCTCTCGCCAACTGCCCGCGGCAGCCGTCTCCTCATTCGCGTGTTGCATGCTACGCAAAAATGCAGAGCCTGCAAAACACTCATCGGTCCAGGGCAGCGCGCGAGCAGGCCCGTGCGATTGCTGACGAGGAAGGGCGGCAGGTCGACGCCGACGGCGCACGACCTGCCGCCCTTCCTGGAGCGCCGGCGCATGCCGCCCCGCGAGGAAGGCGTGAGCGCTTGGGAGGCGGTCTGTCCCGCCGCCAGCGCCTCTCGCAGTGCGGCGCACTTCTAGGGCCGGAGGCCGGCCTCGCCGCTGCGGCGTGCGGCGGCGCGGCGGCGCAGGCGCATCGGCAGCACGTACCAACAGAACCCGAACCAGAGCATGACCGCCCCGACCAGCACCTCGGCCAAGACACCAGGGACCACGAGGCGCAGGATCAGCAACAGCGTGCAGCCGATGGTCAGGGCGAGGAGCACCATGCCGCAGATCATCAAGCGGCCCGCGGCTTCGACCACTTCATCCTTCATGCGTTGGCCGGAAAGGAAGCGGTGGATGGATACCGGCGCTATCAGAGAACCTGTTGCTGAGGCGCCGAGAACGACAGTGACGACGTAGATGACTCGATCGAATGTGCCCAGCTCCCGGAACAAGGGAGTGAAGGCCACACTGAGCAGGAACCCGAAAAGGATTTGCACGCCGGTCTGCGCGACCCTGGTCTCCTGGAGAATCTCGTTCCAGCGTCGGTTGACCCTTTGGCGGGCATCCTCCGGCGGTTCGCCGCCGCTTGTCCCGCCGCCAGATTCCCGGCGCCCAGGAAAGGTGGGCTCTTGTTCCGCTCGCTCAACCGACGGCTCCGCCATGGTCATTGTTTCCTCCTGATTCAGAAACGACGGATGCCCCGTGGCGGCCTTTTCATGCGGAGTCGTACGGGTTCCCACGCGAGAACAAGTGGCGCTCAATACCCGGCGCCTTCCGAACCGGGAGCCAATGTCCAGCCCATTGCCCCGGTCAGGGATGGGGGTGGCCCTGCTCGGGGTCGTCGGCGGGGGTCTGCCATGTGATGCCGCGCTGGGCTTCTCCGTGGGGTGAACGAGCGGTGTGGGAGGGCCTGGTGGGCGAGGTGCGGCGGGCCGTGCGGCGCCGGCCACTGATGAACATGGCGAGCAGACCCAGAACGACGGCCAGGCCAACGACGACGAATACCAGCGAGCCGCCACCCTCGGCCGCCAACACGGTGTAGTTGTGAGTAGACATATCGCGCGTGTACCCGATCCACGCCGAAAATGCTTCCCTCAGCGGACTGACGGCACCGGCTTGGCGGCGCCCGCGCGATGGGGAAGGGTGTCTCGTCCCGCGGCACCCAGACTGCCGCCCAAGCCGTCGGATATCGCCTTGAGCCGCCAGATGTCGCAATTCACTTAATTGCTGACGGGAGGTCGACCCGAAGTTCCAGGTCGAACGGGGGCGGGGGCGACTTTCGTAAAAGATGGGGCGCGGAGGCGGCTCCCCCGCAATGGCAAGTGGCGTACCGGTCGAGCGACTTGAGTCCGCCGTGGCGCCGCAGGGGGTCTTGCCTGTGTTGCCGGGGATGTGGCCGTCGTGCCGGTCTACGGCGTGGGCGGGCCGGTCGAGGGGGCGGGGTTCAAGATGGCCCGAGCCCGCGGGGTGTGGCGGTAGTGGACGTGTCGTCCGTCGCGTTGGCGTTGGATCAGGTCGGCGGCGAGGAGGCGGGAGAGGTGGAAGGAGACCGTCGCGGGTGCGAGATGGTGCATTGTCGCCAGCGCCGTGGTGGTGCGCGGTTGGGCCAGACTGTGAAGGATCGCCAGCCGGGTCGCGCCAAGGACGGGGGCTATACGGGGGCTGGTGTCATCCGAGGTGCCCATGGGGATGGCCAGTTGGGCATCCCCGGGGCGCAGGGGCGCGTGCAGGCCGATGCGGTCCAGGTAGAGGCTGGGGATGAGCGCGACGGGATGACCTCCAGGGACCTCTCCGTCATAGCCCGAGGTGACGGTCAGGGCACCTTCCTCCCAGCGTAACGAGGGGTGCAGGGCTGCCAGGGCGCTGCCGAGGCCTTCACGGGCTGCGACGGCGGCATGCCGTTCGACGAAACCCTCGAAGCTCGCGATGGTCTGCGACCAGTACGGCGCCATCGCCTTCGACCACAGCCAGTGCAGTTCGCGCGCAAGACGCTCACGCAGCTCGCTCTCACCGACCTCGATCCGAGCACGCACCTGCTCGTCGGCCCCCTCCAACTGTCCCTCCCCAAGCCAGGGACAGCGGCTCCTGCGGTCCTGTCCCCCGGCGAGGAAGGCGGTGAACTGAGTGCTCACCGTGCGCGTCGGCGCCGTCGCGAGGGCATGCAACTGGTCCTCGACGGTCGGCAAGAAGGAACGTGGCGCCGGAGTGAGCAGTTCCGGAAGGTAGGCGGTATAGCCGCGCGCTACGGCTGCGAGGGTCGGCAGTCGGCCCGAGGACAGCAACGCCTTGACGTGCTGAAGCCGGGGCGGCGTCTTCGGCGCTTCGGCGATGGCGACCAAGGCCGCGGCCAACTCTCCCACCGGTGAGACCGCCCAGCGCAGACCGGCCAGTCGCTCGGCCGACATGTGCACGCGAATCACGGATCCGCACTCCCCGTTCGTCGACGACCCCACTTGCGCGGTTCGTCGCAGGCCAGCTTTCGAACCTGATCGAATCAACGCACGAGGCACGCCCCGGGTTCCTACGATCCAAAGGCCTCAGCAGGAGAGGCGGTGATCGGTGATGCGTGCTCTTCGGCAGATGCACGGATCCGCCCCCACCACCTGATCCGTGTCCACCACCTGATCCGCCTCCGCCAGCTGTTGCACCGTCACATACCAGAGGAAAGGCACGTCTTCGTGAGCCAGCAGATGATCTTTGTGAACCTCGCCACCCGCGACCTCGACGCATCCAAGAAGTTCTTCACCCAACTGGGCTTCTCCGCCGACGACCAGTTCAGCGACGACACGACGGCCGCGATCCCGCTCAGCGACAACATCCACGTGATGCTGCACACCCACGAGAAGTACGCCCAGTTCTCGAAGAAGCGGATCATCGATTCCACCACGTCGAGCGAGGTGCTTCTCGCGCTGAGCGCAACCAGCCGTGAAAAGGTCGACGAGCTGGTCGACAGAGCGATCGCCGCAGGAGGCTCGCCCAGCGGTGAAACTCAGGACCACGGCTACATGTACGGCCGCGCTTTCGACGACCTCGACGGGCACACCTGGGAGGTCATGTGGATGGACCCGACGGCGGGACAGGAGTGATCACAGCCAGGCCGGGGCCCAGAGGGCGCTGTGGGCGCTGAGGGTACAACCCTGACCTGAGGGCGCTGACACCATTTGTGTCCTTGCGGCGGTCGTTGCCTCCCCCTGGCAGGGACCGCCGCACAGACGCCCTGAAGGCCGCCGGCTTCGCCTTCGTGATCAGCTCTCGACAGACACGGGTTCCGCGTGCGCCGACACGGCGCTGAGGTAGAGACCGTCGCCGCTGACCCGCAGCGTCGGGGGCAGGCCGTCCCCCAAGGCATACGAAACCTCGGCGGCCGGATAGCCGAAGAGGTCGATGCCGCGAAGGACAACGGGGCAGGCAGAGGGCGCCGTGAGCGTGAGGGCGTCGCGGGTGAGGCCGATTCGGGCCACGCCAGCGGTTTCCTGGTGCCGACCGTGGCGGTCCGTGGTGTCGCCGTATGCCTCGAGCGTCAGGCCCTGGTACTGCGCGCTGAAAGCCCAGCGGGCGCCACAGACCCAGCCGTCGCGAACGTCCGCGACGGTGGCGACGGCCCACTGGGCGGCGCGCTCGTCCATGCCGAAGCGGAGGATGCCGACACCGCCGGGCAGCCGGAGACCGACTTCGGGGAGCAACTCGAACATGCGGAGATGCTCCCAACGAAGGGCACTGCGCCACAAGCCGCAGACGACGATCACCCGCTGCCGGCTTCCCGGCGTCGCTCTTCGGCAGCCACTGCTACGTCGCTGCCGCTGCGCCGCGGCTCTCAGCCCCCGCTTCGGGCTGCCACGGTGCTTTCCTCGCTTTCCTCGGCTGCCGCGAGCCTCTTGTTGCGGCGTACCGACGACCAGAACGACGAGGCGATCAGGATGACACCGACGAGGCCGGTGATGACCTCATTGATCTCGTACTGGATCGTCACCAGGAGGATGGCGGCGAGGGCGCCGATCGCGTAGTGCGCGCCGTGCTCCAGGTAGACGTAGTCGTCCAGGGTGCCCTGGCGGACCAGGTAGACGGTGAGCGAACGGACGTACATCGCGCCCGTGCCAAGGCCCAGCGCCATGAGCACGATGTCGTTGGTGATGGCGAAGGCGCCGATGACACCGTCGAAGGAGAACGACGCGTCCAGGACCTCCAGGTAGAGAAACATGAAGAAGGCGGCTTTCCCGGCCAGTACCACTGCGGGCGCGCCGCTGCCGCTGTTCTTGGCCTCCTTCTCGGCCGCCTGTTCACGCTCCTCCTCGTCCTGCAGGCGGCGCTCGAAGAAGCTGGAGAGTCCGCCCACGACGAGGTAGGTGACGAGTCCGGCGACACCGGACAGGAGCACCGTCTCGGACTTGTTCACGTGCGTGCCACCGTGCTGATGAGCGTGCATGGCGACCGTCATCGCGGAGACCATGAGGACGATGAGCGCGATACAGACCGACAGCATGTCGATCTTGCCGAGTTTGGCCAGCGGGCGCTCGAGCCAGCCCAGCCACTTGATGTCACGGTCGGCGAAGATGAAGTCGAGGAAGATCATCAACAGGAACATGCCGCCGAACGCGGCGATCGACGGGTGAGCGTCGGTCACCAGCTGCTGGTACCGATCCTTGTCATTGACCGCGAGGCGCACGGCCTCAACCGGGCCGATCTTGGCGCTGACCGCGACGATCAGGACGGGGAAGACCAGTCTCATCCCGAAGACCGCGATCAGGACGCCGATGGTGAGGAAGATCTTCTGCCAGAAGGCGTTCATCTTCTTCAGGATCCCGGCGTTGATCACCGCGTTGTCGAACGACAGCGAGATCTCGAGGATCGCCAGGATCGCCACGACCCCGATGGCCGTCCATCCGCCGTAAAACACCGCCGCGACCAGGCCGAGCGCGGTGACCGCGAACGACCAGCCGAACGTTTTCAGAACCACTGGCTTCTCTCTCATGGGACGTCGGGCGGTCGGGGTGCCTCAGCGCCGGGGAGCGGTTCACCCGAACGCTCCCGGACTCTGATCACCAACGCTTCCCTCACCTGGTGCCCTTTCGCGGCACTTCACACTCCCGCCCTGGAATCTGCCGCCAGGTGCCGCTGCCCATTCCTGTCGCTGCTCATTCCTTCAGCTCCTGGACGCAGCTCGTGGCAAGGCCACCGGCCGGCGTCGCGCCGATCAGATGGCGGGCTGATCGGGGTCGCAGCTGGCGCGGCGCAGGCCGATGGTCCGCAGCGCGGCGCGCAGGGCGGCTTCGTCTCCGTGCCGGACGGTGTGGACCTTTCCCTCGGCTTCTTCGAATAGGCGCGATGGGAGGGGCGGTTCCGCTGAGACGTGCCAGATGACGCCGCTGGGAGGATCCAAGTTACGTAGCGCGCGAAACGTCGCGGCAAGCTCTGCCGGGGTCCCGGGAACGGCGGTGTCGATGACGACGATGTCCGGGAGCAGAGCCCTGGCCTGCGCCAGGGCAACAGAGGGGTCGGCGGCGTGGGAGATCACGCGGTAGTGCGGGCCGTGATGGATCAGCGGGCGCAAGGACCTGATCCTGTCGTCGTCGGCCAGAAGCAGCACGGTCATCATGCAGCCAGCATGCTTCCAAGTGCTCCCTACCGCCTGCCCGTGGTCGGGACCCGCAGGGCCCGCAGTGGTGCGAGCCCGCTGGCGGCCCGGCGGTGCCGACGCGAATGCCCCTGCCAGCGCACCGGCAGCGCCCCTAACAGCGACTACGACGGCGGGCGGTCACGCCGTGTCGAGTTGGCTGCGGATGTACGGCCTTCCACATGCTCCGCCCAGGCTAGGGACCGTGGTCGTGGCAAACCGCCGGGCTGGTCGCCGCTGGCCTGGCGCTGCCGCGCTGCTCGCGATCCTCGCCGTACTCATGACCGCGACCCCCATTTCCCCGCGCCGCGTCCCTCACCCTGACCGCAGGCAAGAGTCCGTTTCCTGAGGCTGGTGCCGATGGCCCCGCTCCTCGAAAGGGCGAAAGGGCGCCTGCCCGTCAGACGGCGATTCAAGGTCTGGCCGACCAGGCTATGACGACGCGCTTGCTGTACTTACTGTTGGCAGATGCCTCGGCAGATCAGCAATCAGCTGAAGCCACGTTCAGTGAAGGCACAACCCCCGCGTTCGGCGTAGGGCAATGCCTGCCGGGATACGAGCCTTGGAACCTGCCGGAAGTACTGATGGAAGCCCGAGGCCCGGAACTTCAAGTCGAATGCGTGGCCTTCGATGTGCCAGAGCGGACAGTGTGCAAAGTTCGGGCGAGCATCATCCGGCACCAGCCGGTGCACTGTGTCGACCTCCAGGTCCATGGCCACCCCCTTGAAGTCGAGGTCACCCTCCAGGTCGAAGACATCCTCGAAGACGAGTGTCGCCGGAGAGACCCAGAACGAAAAATGTGTGGCGGGCGGGACCGGGTGGACCCAGCGGACGATGTAGTCAGGTCCAGGAGAAGACGCGGCAGGATGTCGTCAGTCGGCTGGACGGACAACCCGTGGATGGTGGCGTCGTGCCACCCCATGCCCTCGAAATCTGCGTCGCTCCAAGTGCTCTTGGAGAGACCTGAATTCTCGTGGCTACCGTTGACCATGCCCGAATCCAACCAGACGCCATAAAGGAAACGGTCGCAGACCTGGCTTGCTCAAGAGGGGACGGGGCCCTGGGAGTGAGGCTGGTCGCCCCCGAGTGCGTCGACGGATCATGGTCTCGGGCAGGGCGGGATATGCCGTCTCAGCTGATCTGTTCTTGTTGATGCCTTTGTCGGTGGGAGGGAGGGCACGCGATCGTCTCTACCAGGGTTTGCGGTCGAGGCGGCATCACTCCGTCGATTCGAGAATGCGGGCGAGTGTCTGTCGGCCCATCTTGCTCATCGGCGGATTGCTCGCGACGTAGTACCAGACGACACCCATCGCCTGTTCGAACGCCCATGCCTTGCCTCGCTCCCACTCCAGATCGTCACAGGCCAGGATCCCCCGGAGCACGTCCCGCGGGCCTGACTGCAACAGGTGCCAGGCGCTGACCAGATCCAGCGCCGGGTCGGCCGGGCCGAAGCCGCCGGTGTCGAGTACGCCGCTGAGTCGGTCTCCGGCGACCAGTACATTGCCGGGGATCAAGTCGCCATGGCTCATCACGTCGGCACCTGTGCGCGGCAACTCCCGGAACCGGCTCCACAGTTGGCGCAGACGGGGCACGTTGAGCAGCCCCTCGCTCTCCTCGAAACACTTCGCCATCCAGTCGTCGTGGTGAGCGAGAACGCCACCCCGCCCTTCGCCGCTAAATCGCCGCCCCCGCGTCTCGGCACCCCGCAAGGCTGCGATGAAGGCCGCAAGGTCCTTGGCAAAAGCGTGCGACCCACTCGGGTCGGCATCCAGGGCGATGGTTCCCGGCACCCACGTCTGCACCGACCACGGCATGGGGTAACCCGCTCCGGGCTTCCCCAAGGCGACGGGCTTTGGAGCGGGGAACCGGGACACCTGTGCCAGCTCCGCGCTCGCCTGGGCTTCCCGTTCCAGTACCGCCAGCGTCTCGGCGGCATCGGCCAGACGCAGAGGGAAACGCGCGGAGAGATCGTCCCCGATACGGAAGATGGCGTGGACCGTCCCGGTCGACGACAGGAGCTGGATCGCCTTGTCGCTCCACTGTGGGAACTGTCGCCGGATCAAGGTCGCAACGCTCTCGGCCGTCACGTGCACTTGGTCATCGTGCATGGTCAATCTCGCGGGCCCTTCCCTAGTCCAGTTCGCACGCCACAGAGAGACCAGATCACCTATGACGAGAGTCAGTATTCAGACGCCGGGGGCCAGATCAACTGAAATTTGCGGCCACCCAGGCATCACCACCGTTCTGCCCGCCCCCAAGTCACGGCTGCGGCTTGCGGCTGCACACCAGATCACCTGAGCCCTGAAATCCCGGACGAGTGCGGGGAGTCGGGTCAGCAGCCGCCGGTCGAGGCCGACGCGCCGACCCCGATCTGCAGGGTGGAGGGCGCAGCGCAGCAGCCGCCGCCGTCCTGCTTCTGCCCCTGCTCCTGCGCGGCTTCGGGCTCGTCGAACAGGCCCGCGCCGCCGCAGACTCCGGTCTCCGGGAGGGTCAGTTCGACGCGCTCGGCGGCTTCTTGGTCTCCGGCGAGGGCGGCGGCGATGGAGCGGACCTGCTCGTAGCCGGTCATGGCCAGGAACGTCGGGGCGCGGCCGTAGGACTTCATGCCGACGAGGTAGACGCCCTTCTCCGGGTGGGAGAGCTCGCCCACGCCGTGGGGGTAGACGGTGCCGCAGGAGTGGACGTTGGGGTCGATCAATGGGGCGAGCGCGACCGGAGCCTGGAGGCGCTCGTCGAGGCCCAGGCGCAGTTCGGAGACGAAGGAGAGGTCGGGGCGGAAGCCGGTGAGGACGATGACCTCGTCGACCGGGTCCAGGCGACGGCCGTCCTCGGAGACCAGGGTCAGCTGATCGCCCGTCTTCTCCACGGCGGTGGTGCGAAAGCCGGTGACGGCGTCGGCGTGGCCATCGTCCACGGCTGCCTTCGCGGCGAGGCCCAGTGCACCGCGGGCCGGGAGCTGGTCGGCTTCGCCGCCGCCGAAGGTGGCACCGCCGATGCCCCGGCGCAGGACCCAGAGCGCATGGGTGCCCGAGGTGTCCTTGGCGAGGTCGGCCAGGTAGGCGAGCGCGGTGAAGGCGGAGGCTCCGGAGCCGATGACGGCGGTGCGCTTGCCCGCGTATCGGGCGCGTACGGCAGGGTCCTTGAGGTCGGGCACGCGGTAGGAGATGCGGTCGGCTGCGGTCTTCTCGCCGAGCGCGGGCAGTCCGTCGCCGCCGATCGGGCTGGGTGTGGACCAGGTGCCGGAGGCGTCGATGACGGCGCGGGCGATGATGCGCTCCTCGCGCCCGTCGGCGTAGGCGACGTGCACGGTGAAGGGCTGCTGGTCGCGGTCGGCGTCGACGACGCGGTCACGGCCCAGGCGGGAGACGCCGGTGACGGTCGCGCCGAAGCGGACCCGCTCCCCCAGGACGTCGGCCAACGGCTGCAGGTAGCGGGAGGCCCAGTCGCCGCCGGTCGGGTACGTCACGCCGTCGGGCGCGGACCAGCCGGTAGGCGCCAGGAGCTTCTCGGCGGCGGGGTCGACGACCTCGCCCCAGGTGGAGAACAGGCGTACGTGGCTCCACTCGCGCACCGCGCTGCCCGCCGAGGCCCCGGTTTCCAGGACCAGCGGCTCGATACCGCGCTCGACGAGGTGCGCGGCGGCGGCCAACCCGATCGGGCCGGCTCCGATCACCACGGTGGGCAGGGCGGTGGTGGACGCCTGGGCGGTCGGCTCGGACGACTCGATCGGCTGGGATGACTCGCTCATGGTGACTCCCTCGTTGTTTCGACACCTGTCGATGGCTTGCGCGGCCAGCATGCCACCTGTTTCGATAGGCGTCAACATAGGCGTTTATCGAAACAAGGAAGGCTCGGGAGATCGTCATGGAGCAGATCGATGTCGCGGTCATCGGCGGCGGGCAGTCCGGCCTGGCGGCGGCCCACGCCCTGCGTCGGCAAGGGGTGAGACCGATGGTGCTGGAGGCATCTAGGCAGGCGGCCGGATCGTGGCCGCACTACTACGACAGCCTGACCCTCTTCTCCCCGGCCCGGTACAGCTCGCTGCCCGGGCTGCCCTTCGGCGGGGACCCGGAGCGCTACCCGCACCGGGACGAGGTCGTCGACTACCTGCTCCGGTACGCGAGCCGGCTGGACGCGGACATCCGCACCGGGCACCGCGTGCGCGAAGTCCGCGCGGCCGGCGCACTGTTCACGCTCACCCTGGAGAACGGCAGCCTGCTGGCGGCGCGCGCCGTGGTGGCGGCCACCGGTGGCTTCGGACGGCCGACGCTGCCCGCCCTGCCGGGCCTTGATTCGTTCACCGGCAAGGTGCTGCACGTCGCCGACTACCGGGCGCCTCGGCCGTTCGCCGGGCAGCGGGTCGTGGTGGTGGGGGCGGGAAACTCGGCGGTGCAGGTCGCGGCCGAACTCGCCGCCCATGCCCGCGTCAGCCTGGCAAGCCGGGCGCCGGTCAAGTGGTTCAAGCAGCGCCCGCTCGCTGGGCGCGACCTGCACTTCTGGCTGAATGTCACCGGCCTGGACATCGCCCCGCTCGGCCGCTTCCAGAAGCGCCCGGCCACCATGGCGGTCATCGATGACGGCCGCTATCGGGCAGCACTGACCGCCGGCGCTCCCGATCGACGTCCGGTCTTCGCCTCGGCCGAGGGCTCCAAGGTGACCTGGCAGGACGGCACCGTCGAGGACGTCGACACGTTCATCCTGGCCACCGGATACCGCCCCGACCTCGGCTACCTGGCACCCCTGGGCGCACTCGACCCGGACGGCCGCCCCCTCCACCGTGACGGCATCTCTCTCACGGCGCCGCGCCTCGCCTTCGTAGGGTTGGAGTGGCAGCGCAGCCTGTCCTCGGCCTCCCTGCGGGGCGTGGGCCGCGACGCGCAGCGCGTCGCCCGGCGCCTCGCGGCCGACCTCCGCCGCGGCGCATAGCAGCGAGGCGGCCCCCTCCGGGGCACTGCTGCGCCTGGGACTTTGCTTCGACATGTGTCAACATAGACGTATGTCGAACACGAAGGTGCTGCCGCTGCTGGACACGCAGGGCGTCGAGCCGTGCTGCCCGCCCCTCACCGAACGGCCGATGAACGCCGACGAGGCGGAAAAGGCCGCGCGGATGTTCAAGGCGCTCGGCGATCCGGTGCGCCTGCGCCTGTTCTCGGCCGTGGCGTCGCACGAGGGCGGGGAGGCGTGCGTGTGCGACATCTCCGATGTCGGCGTCTCCCAGCCCACCGTCTCCCACCATCTCAAGAAGCTGAAGGAGGCCGGGCTGCTCACCTCCGAGCGGCGCGGCACCTGGGTCTACTACCGCGTCGAGCCTTCCGTGCTGGCTGGGATGGGGCAGCTGCTGACACCCGCGGCCGCCGCGACCTGACCCCGGCGGGAAAGCATCCGGGCGGCCGTCCAGGATGGGCAGGTCCACTCAGCCCCTGCCACCCGGGACGGTCATGCGGTCATGCGGTGCAGCAGCAGTCGCAGCCGGACCGGCAGGCGCCTGCACCCTCCTTGTCCGCTGGCGCCGCACCGGCAGTGACCGAGGGCGCCCAGCAGCCCTTGCCCTGCAAGGCATCCCGGCCTTCCTTGACCGCGACGGCGGCTATGACCAGGGCCGCGAACGGGTCGGCCCAGGACCAGCCAAGTGTCGCGTTGAGGACGAGACCGAGCAGCAGGACGGCGGACAGATAGGTGCACAGCAGGGTCTGTTTGGAGTCGGCGACCGCAGTGGCGGAGCCGAGTTCGCGACCCGCACGGCGCTGAGCCGCGGACAGGAAGGGCATCACGGCCAGCGACAGGGCAGCGATGACGATGCCAGGAAGAGACCGTTCGGCCTCACCCGCTCCGGCCAAGGCCCGCACGGCGTCGACGCTGACGTACGCGGCGAGCACGAAGAAAGAGACGGCGATGATCCGCAGCGCGGCCTTCTCCCGTGCCTCGCGTACGGCGTGGTCGCGGGCGGAGAACTGCCAGGCGACCGCGGTGGCCGAAGAGACCTCGATGACCGAGTCCAGGCCGAATCCGACAAGTGCGGTGGAGGAGGCGATCGTTCCTGCGGTGATCGCGACGATCGCCTCGATGACGTTGTAGGTGATGGTCGCCGCGACCAGAAGTCGGATGCGGCGAGCCAGCGCGTCGCGGCGAGCCGGGGACGGGCCGAGGGATATCGCCGCCATCAGCAGCAGCCCTTCGCCGCGGCGTCCTCGCAGGTGCGGTCGGTCTCCACCGCGACCACCGCGGCGCGCAGGTCATCCAGCGCGTGCCCCAGGCGTTCGTCCGCCAACTCGTATCGGGTACGGCGCCCATCGGGCGTGGTGATCACCAGACCGCAGTCGCGCAGGCAGGCCAGATGGTTCGACAGCCTGGTGCGGGAGATCCCGAGAGCGTCGGCGAGGTCGGAGGGGTAAGCCGGGGCTTCCCGCAGCGCGAGCAGGAGCCGGCAGCGGATCGGGTCGGCGAGCGCGCGGCCGAATCGGGCCAGCACCTCGATGTCAGGGGCGACGGTCAGCACCACTGGAAAGTACATGAACTCCTGAATTCAGGAAATCCTGAACCGTTGTTCGGTGGAGACGCGGGCTGCACACTTCTGCCCGCCGAGCGGATCACGACGGGTCCGCGACCAATGGCATCGGTCATGCATCGGCAGCGCTCGCAGCGGATGCCTCGAACGAAGTGTCGCTGTTGAGGTAGCGGCCCGGCGACGTGCCGACGGTTCGCCGGAACGCCGCGAGGAAGGCGCTTGGTGTCGCGTATCCCACGGTGTGTGCGACCCGGGAGACGGGCTGGCCCTCGGCGAGCAGGGGAAGCGCGGCACGCAGCCGCACATGGGTGCGCCAGCGGTCGAAGTGCATGCCGGTGTCATGGACGAACAGCCGGGTCAGAGTGCGTCGGCTCACCCCGATGGCCCGTGCGTGCGCCTCACAGCTCCGTGCGTCCGCGGGGTCGGCGAGCAGCGCGTCGGCAACAGCACGCACGCGGTCGTCGGTGGGGTGCGGGACATCGATGGGCGTGGCCGGCAACGGCCGGAGCAGATCCTGCACGACCGCTTCGGCCCGTAGCCGCGGGTCGGCGGGGAGGTCCTCACGGCTGAGGTAGGCGATCAGGTGGGCCAGCAGCCCGTCGACTCCGACCGGCGTGGGGTCCGCCCAGTTGAGGTCGCATCTGTCTGGATCGAAGTACAGGCTGCACAGCACCGCCTCGCGGGTCGCGCCGGTCCGGTGGACCACCCCCGCGGGCAGCCACAGCGCCCGTGTGGGTGGCAGGACCCAGTAGGCGTCCTCGACGGCGACACCGAGCACACCACGCCGCGCCCAGGCCAACTGGTGCTGGGGATGGCTGTGCGGGATGAACCACTGCCCGTACGCCAGCGGAAAGTTCCCGACGACTATCGCGCCCACCCCGGGCGGGACGTCTCCCATCGCGGCATTGGTCATGGCTTCGAGCCTATGTCCTCAACGCGATACACCCTGGCCTGGTAGCGCATCGCGGTCAGCGCAGCCGGTGCATAGCGTCATTCGCATGCTGATCAACCACCCAACGCACCATGGGCGCCACCGCAGTTCACAGGGGACACGCACGAGGACAGGACGCCCGGCATGACATCGGCGCCAACCACAGCCACGGGCAGCACCGTTGGGCGCCGGGGACCGGCTCTGGTGGTGCTGTGCTTCGTGCAGTTCATGCTCGTCCTGGACGACAACGTGGTGAGCGTGGCACTGCCCAGCGTGCGGGAGGATCTCGGCTTCAGCACCACAGGACTGGCCTGGGTTGTCAACGCCTACTTCCTCGCTTTCGGCGGGCTGTTGCTGCTGTTCGGTCGCATGGCCGACCTGCTGGGCCGCCGGCGTGTCTTCCTGACCGGGGTGACGCTGTTCGGCGCGGCCAGCCTGCTCTGCGGGCTCGCACAGGAGCCCTGGCAGCTCGTGGGCGGGCGGTTCGTCCAGGGCGCGGGAGCGGCCATGGCCAGCCCGGCCGCGCTGGCATTGATCACGCTGCTGTTCCCGGGTACCGAGGGGCGCGCCAAAGCGTTTGGCATCTGGGGCGGCATCGCGGCTCTGGGCGGCACGATGGGCCTGGTGATCTCCGGCGCGCTGACCGGCCTGGCGTCCTGGCGCTGGATCTTCCTGATCAACCTGCCGGTGGCCCTTGCAGCCGTTGCGCTGCTCCCGCACCTGGTCAGCGAGAGCCGGGCAGGGCGCACGGTGCGCATCGGCGTACCTGGCGCGGTTCTCGGCACCGGCGCCCTGGTGTCCCTGGTCTACGGCCTGCTCCGGACCGGGGAGACAGGCTGGAGTGACACCACTGGTATCGGGTCCATGGTTCTGGCCCTGCTTCTGGCCGTCGCTTTCGTCGCTGCCGAAGCACGGACCGCCGAGCCGCTGGTGCCGTTGGCGTTCCTGTCCTTGCGCATCCGCGCCGTCGCCAATGGGGCGACGCTGCTGTTCTCCGCCGCCATGTACGCGATGGCCTTCTTGTTGATGGTGCACCTGCAGACCGTGCTGGGCTATGGCCCGCTCACGGCCGGCGTCGCCTACCTGCCCTACGGTGTCGGCATCCTCGCGGGCATGTGGCTCTCCTCCCGAGCAGTCCTCAGATACGGCGTGCGCCTGGCCCTGGTCACCTCGTTCCTGATCACCGCGATCGGTCTGCTGCTGCTGTCCGGCGTGGCACCGAGCGACAGTTACGCCTCCGGCGTTCTGCCCGGCATGCTCGTCTCTAGCCTCGGATGCGGACTGAGTCTGCCCGCCCTGACCGTCGCCGCGCTCACGGGCACCACCGAGGAGAACGCCGGACTCGGCTCGGCCGTCCTGAGCTCCGTCCAGCAAGTCGGCGGCGCCGTCGGGGTGGCGGTGCTTGTCGCTCTGGCTTCGCGCCACAGCGACGACCTGGCCGCCCAGGGCGGCGACCCCCAGCACGCCGCGACGGAAGGCTTCTCCCTCGCGCTCGCCGTCGCTGCCGCCCTCCTCACGCTCGGTGCTGTCCTCATAGGCACCTTGCTCGGGAAGAAGCACCGGTGATGGTGGCATGTGCGATCTGTTCGGCGATGGCGCGAGCATCCGGCCGTAGGCGTAGATCACCAGCAGCAGACGCTGGGCCAGGACCTCCGCCGGGCGACTGCCGCCGCCGGCCACCGAGATGGCCGCGTCCCGGCAGCCTGTCCGACCCTGCGTGTTCAGTGCAGCTGGCCGGCGATCTGTCTGGCCGCGTCGCGGGCGGGGCGGCCGACCCCGATGAGGGTGGCCGAGGCCGGTCCCGTCCAGTCGCCGTAGCCGAGCAGGTGCAGGCGCGGTTCGTCCGCGGCCTGGGTGCCGTGCGTGGGGATGTGCCCGCGTGGTCCGCGAAGGCCGAGCGGGGCGAGGTGGGAGAGCGCGGGGCGGAAACCGGTGCACCAGATGACGGCGTCCGCCTGTGCCCGGGTGCCGTCGGCCCATTCGACGCCGTCCGGGGTGAGGCGGGTGAACATCGGCTGGGCCTTGAGGAGTCCGGCGTCGCGTGCCGCTCGGACGGGCGGCACGGCCACGATGTCGCCCAGTGAAGCCACACCCCCTGTGTCGGACTGTCCGCTGTCCAGGGCACGGCGCCTGGCGGTGGCCACGTCGAACAGGGCGCGGCCGTCGATGTCGTCGGCCAGGAAACGTGCCGGACGCTGGGTGACCCAGGTCAGGTCGCTGTCGTAGGCGAGGTCGGCGGCGATCTGCGCACCGGAGTTGCCGCCGCCCACCACGACGACGCGCCGGCCGGTGAAGTCGCGCGGGCTGCGGTATTCGACCGTGTGCAGCTGTTGTCCGCGGAACTGGGCCCTGCCGGGAACGGCCGGGATGAAGGGGCGCCACCAGGTGCCGGTCGCGCTGATGACCGCCTGGGCCCGCCAGGTGCCGCCGGCGCTTTCGACCCGCAGTCGGTCGCCGTCACGGTGCACGGCGCTTACGTACACGCCGTGGTGCACGGGCAGTTCGTAGCGGCGTTCGTACTCGCTGAGGTAGCCGACGACGTGCGCGGCATCCGGGTACACCTCCCCCGGCTGGCCGGGCATCGGGCGCCCGGGCAGCGAGGAGTAGGCGGCCGGGGAGAACAGGTGCAAGGAATCCCAGGCGTGCCGCCAGGCGCCGCCCGCCTCAGCTTGGGCATCGAGAACGACGAAGTCCAGGCCAAGGCGGCGCAGGTGGTAGCCGGCGGCGAGCCCTGCCTGCCCGCCGCCGATGACCACCACATCCGCCGTGTGCGTCACGGGGCCGTGGTCAGCGCTTGGGCGCTGAACTTCCTGCGCCAGGCCAGAGCCACGTAGACCAGGCCGATCAGCACGGGCACTTCGATGAGCGGACCCACGACGCCGGACAGCGCCTGGCCGCTGGTGACGCCGAAGGTGGCGATGGCGACCGCGATGGCGAGCTCGAAGTTGTTGCCCGCCGCGGTGAAGGCGAGGGTCGCGGTGCGGTCGTAGGCCAGGCCAAGTCCCTTGCCCAGCAGGAAGGTTCCGAAGAACATCACGGCGAAGTACACCAGCAGCGGCAGGGCGATCCGTACGACGTCCAGCGGCTGCGAGGTGATCGTCTTTCCTTGCAGGGCGAAGAGGATAACGATGGTGAAGAGCAGCCCGTACAGGGCCCACGGGCCGATCCTGGGAAGAAAGTCGGCCTCGTACCGCTCGCGGCCCAACTTCCTCTCGCCCACGCGGCGGGTGAGGAATCCGGCCAGGAGCGGGACGCCGAGGAAGATGACGACGTTCAGCGCGATCTTCCACATGGAGATGTCGAGGTGCTCCCCGTCGCCCAGGCCCAGCCAGCCCGGCAGCAGGTCGAGGTAGAGCCAGCCCAGCAGGCCGAAGGCGATGACCTGGAAGACGGAGTTGAGCGCGACCAGCACGGCGGCGGCTTCACGGTCACCGCAGGCCAGGTCGTTCCAGATGATGACCATGGCGATGCAGCGGGCGAGCCCGACGATGATCAGCCCGGTGCGGTACTCGGGCAGATCGGGAAGGAAGATCCAGGCCAGCGCGAACATGACGGCCGGGCCGACGATCCAGTTGATGACCAGCGACGATGCCATCAGCTTCTTGTCACCGGTGACCGTGTCCAGCTTGTCGTAGCGCACCTTGGCCAGGACCGGGTACATCATCACGAGCAGGCCGAGCGCGATCGGCAGGGAGATGCCGCCGACCTCGATCTTCGCCAGCGCGTCATCCATGCCCGGGATCAGTCGGCCCAGGCCGAGGCCGACGGCCATGGCCAGCAAGATCCATACGGCCAGGTAGCGATCGAGGGTGGAGAGCTTGGCGACGATGCCCTCGCCGGACGGCCCGCCCTGGTCCGTCTGCGGGGTGGTCTCCGTGCGGCTCATCAGCAGGCCCTCTTGTTGTCGGCGGCGGTACGGGCGGAGGCGGCCAGCTCGGCGAACTGCTCGGAGAGCGAGGCCAGGACCTCGGGGCGCAGTTTGTAGTAGGTGAAGCGGCCGCACGGCTCGGTCTCCACCAGACCGGACTCACGCAGCACCTTCATGTGGTTGGAGAGGTTGGTCTGCTTGGCGCCGGTCTCCTCCACCAGGTGCGTCGTACAGAGCGTCTCCTGGGCGAGCAGGGTCACGATTTTCAGACGGAGCGGGTCACCGAGAACCCGAATCACATCAGCGTCGACTGAAGTCAGCATGGGCTGATACTGTCACATCATTCTGCACTGATACCAGTCCGGGCTGGACCGTACGGCTCGTCGAAGGGATTGCCACATGGCCGCATCGCCGACGCCCGTCTTCCCCGACGAGCGGCTCTGGGCCGGTGTCGCCCGTCTCGCCTTGCGGCATGCGGGCCGCTTCTCGGCGGAGACCGTGCAGCTGCTGCTCATCGACTCCTACGAGCGCCTCGCCGGGCACGCCCGCGTCCGCGCACATTTGGTGATGCTGACCGAGCGACTGGCCGGCGAACGACTGGACGCGCTCGCCCACACCGAAAACCCGACGGGCAGCGGGCCGCCGCGGGTGCTGTTCGTGTGCAGCCACAACGCCGGACGCTCGCAAATGGCCGCCGCGCTTCTGGCGCACCGCGCCGGAGAGCGGGTGACGGTGTCCTCCGCCGGCACGCCTCCGGCCGGCGACGTGGAGCCGGGGGTCGCCCAGGTCCTGGTCGAAGCGGGCGTCGACCTTGCCGACGCCTACCCCAAACCGCTGACCGACGAAGTCGTCCAGGCCGCCGACATCGTCGTCACGATGGGCTGCGGCGACGCCTGCCCCATCGTCGCCGGCCGCCGCTACCTGGACTGGCCCGTTCCGGACCCCGACGGCGCGCCCATCGCCGTCGTACGCGCCATCCGCGACGAGATCGACGCGCACATCACCGACCTGCTCGACACCCTTCCAAAAGCCTGAACACCCCCTGCCCAGCACCCTGCTGACCGCTCATCACTACGAAGGAAGCCCCTATGACCACCTCTCCCCTGGCCTCCGTGCTCTTCGTCTGCGTCCACAACGCGGGCCGCTCCCAGATGGCCGCCGGATTCCTCAACCACCTCGCGGGCGACCGGATCGAGGTCCGCTCCGCGGGCTCCATCCCCGGCGACCAGGTCAACCCCGCCGCCGTCCAGGCCATGAAGGAAGTCGGCGTCGAGATCGCCGACCAGAAGCCGAAGATCCTGACCACCGAGGCCGTTCAGGCATCCGACTACGTCATCACCATGGGCTGCGGCGACGCCTGCCCGATCTTCCCGGGCAAGAAGTACCTCGACTGGGCACTGGAAGACCCCGCAGGCCAGGGCGTGGAGGCCGTGCGCCCGATCCGCGACGAGATCAAGACGCGTATCGAGGCCTTGATCGCCGAGATCGACGCCAGGCAGGGTGCGTGAGCGTCGCGTCGGCCGACGAGACGCCTCACGGCCCAAGCCGTCAAGCAAGCGGCTGAGATGCCCGTGTAGCTTTGCTGATTGTTCGATAAGCGGCGCAAAGGACAAGCCTCGGTGGATGTGGTGCGCGTAATGGAAGCGCTGGCCGAGCAGGGCGTCACGGTGCTGGTCAAAGCCGATGCCGAGCGCATGCGCGACGGCCGGAGGCCATGGACATTCGTCGCGAGCGGAAACCCGTTCCACGAGGATCTCCTGGTCCGGACGGACGCCGTAACGGTGGAGGCCTGCCTGAAGACATGCCTGCCGCGGCTGCGCGAACGCGGGCTGATCATCCCGGAGTGAATCGGCCCGCTCCGTCTGTTATGCGGTGGGTGGGACTATGCGGCGATGGCCGTCATGGCTTCAGCCGAAGTGGGGGAAGGCCAGCGCTTTGTCGAACCCCAGAACGGCACCTCCATCCACCCGAATCACTCCCCCGGCTCACACAGACCAACTAGAGCAGTCAGAGGCCCAATGGAACACTCAGACCGCTGACGGCGTGGCCGGCCCCCTTGTCAGGGAGGTCAGCTCGCCGACGAGCCGCGCGAACTCAATGCGCTCCCGGTCCGTCAGACGGGCGTAGAGCGGCATCTGCATCTCGTCGGTGATCCTCTCGGCGCGTTGCCGACGCAGGACTTGGGACGCGTCGACCGGCTGCGGCTCCTGCCAGCCGAAGTGGGCTGCCTGCTCGACGCCGAGGTCGATGACCATGGCTGCTCGGGCGCTGAGTCCGCACAGGCGCACGGCCGCCAGATGGCAGGCTCCCCGGTGTTCCCGTAGTACGTGTACGCGCTGCATGGCCGCGCCGACCGGGTCGTCGTCGGGGCACGCTTGCACGCGCCAGCCGGCGAACAGGGGCAGTGCGTCGGCGTCGGCGGCATCGATCAGCTGCTGTGCCAGGCGGTTGAAGCGCTCCACGTCGACGTCGGCGGAAATGTGCGCGCGTCCCCAGGCGCGAACAGCCTGCGCGTAACAGGTGACCGCCTCTTCCGTGGGCATCACGGGCTGTCCCGCGAGCCAGCCGGTCGTCACCAGCCGGGGGCCGAGGAAGCCCTGTGCCGCTTGAACCACCGTGACCGGTGCCTCGCCGAGCACCCCGAAACGTCCGCGGCAGTAGAACCCGCGGCCCGGAGGGAAGCCGGCACGCAGGCCTATCTCGGCGGTCGCCCCGTCGGACATGAACTCGTCACCGAAATCGTGGATGGGGCGGGCCACGGCGGCGATGCACTGAGAAGTTTCCATGGCCTGAAGATCGCCCACGGCAACTCGGCAGGTCAAGGGTCTCTTTCCTGATGGCACCCTTTAGCTAATCTATCGAGTCATGCTCGATCCTCGCCGTTTGTACATGCTCAAAACCGTCGCCGCCCGGGGCTCCATCACCGCGGCCGCCCACTCCCTGGAGCTGACCGCAGGCGCCGTATCCCAGCAACTGGCCGCTCTGCGAGCCGACGTTGGCGTGGACCTGCTGCGCCCCGCCGGGCGAACCGTCGCGCTGACAGAGGCAGGCCATGTCCTCCTCGAACACGCCGATCGCATCCTCACCGCCATGGAGGAGGCCGAAAGTGCCGTCGCCGCGGTCAAGGGCACGGTCGGCGCCACCGCCACGCTCGCCGCGCTGCCGTCCACCGTCGCCGGGATCGTGGCCCCCGCACTCGCCGCACTGGGTTCATGCCACCCCCAGCTCACCGTGACCTGCCTCGTGACCGACCAGGCACAACTGCGCGAGCTCGGACTCGGCACCGTCGATGTGGTGCTCGGGCAGCGCTATCACCACCTACCCGACGCCACGCCCCAGGGCATCGACGTCTCCCCCCTGCTCGACGATCCACTGCTCGTCGTCACCGCAGCCGACCACGGCGACGACCGACCCGTCAGCCTGCGGCAACTCGCCACGCACGACCTTGCGGTGCCACCGCCGACCACCGACTGCGGACAAGCCATCCTGCAAGCCTGCCACCGGGCAGGCTTCACCCCTGCGCCCCGCTACATCACCGCCGACATCGCCGCCCAGCTCACCCTCGCGCGAGCCGGCCTCGCCACCGCGCTCGTTCCTCGCACGGCCATCGACCCCACCACACCCGGAATCCGTACGACTCCCATCGCGGACCACCCGATCCAACGCCTCTTGTTCGCCGCGACCCGTCACACCGAACACGCGAACCCGACAACCACCGCCATCGCCGCGGCACTTCGCACCGCCACCCAGGAAGGGCAAGCTGCTTGCCTGCCGCCGCCAGCGAGGGAATGACTCATCGCCACCCTGGGAGGAGACCCTCTGCTCGGCTCCGCCTCTGTCCGGGCTCAGCACGCACGTCCAGCATCTTTGCCGGCCACACCCCGATACGTGCTCAACCGCCCTGCCGCTGGTGATCGGTGAGGACCAGCGTGAGCTTGCCGAGCCACTCGAAGTCGTCCGGGTAGTCCCACTCCTCGGCGCAGGCAAGTACTCCCGGCAGGTCTTCGCGTGAGATCGGTGGTCCCGGCTGGAAGCCCTTGGCGCCGTCGGGCGCCGTCCACGGGATGTAGCGGCAGACCTCGATCACCCCGCGGTCGACAAGTGCGAGGAGCATCGGCGCCAAATCCGTCGCGGGGCCGGATGCCAGCGGCTCCGCCAGGTCTCCCCGTACCCCTGGAAGGATGTCGATCTCGCTCGCATTGAGTACGAAGGCGTACTCGACGTCGGGCGGTTTTCTCGTGCTCACCCGCCGATCTTCCCACCACTCTCGGCCGCACGGGGCAGGTGCAACCTCCCAGTTGATCTCCGGCGCATAGGTTGGCATGTGAGCAGGACCCGTGCCTGCCTGAGCTGGCTGCCGCCCCTGCGGGCAGACTGTGCCCATGCTGCTCCCCTCCGAAGCCGTGGCTGCCACCGTGCTGATCCAGGTCGTTAGGATCACCTCCCTCCCGGACAGGCGGGGTGCGTCGTATCCCGGCAGGACCGGGGCCAGCTGGGCCGGGAGCGAGGCCGCCGACGCCCTCACCTTGATCCAGAATCTGCCCGGCAGCGAGCAGCACCGCTGCGGTTTCTCGCCGGGCTGGAGCATCCGTGCGTGCGAGAACTCACTCGACCTGGCACTCTTCGAGGCGGCCTTCTGCTTCACGTGCCACGAGGTCCGCATGCACGGAACGGCCGTGCCCCCCGGGCTGGGCACGCAATTCTTCGACGCCGACTCCCCGCCGGCTCAAGCCCTCTTGGCCTTGTTCCGGGCCGCGGCCCCGTAGCCGACCGACTGGACCAGCATGCCTCGTAGCCCACGGGGTGTTGGCATCCCACGCGCCAGTGCAGTTCAGAGAACAGTTCAGAGACTTCTGAACTGAGTGCCCTGATTCAGGCGGGGCGCGTCACGGGTGCAGCGTGCGGGCTGCGGTGGCGGGCACGGTCACAGCAACGCGGCGATGCCCTCCCGGTTCTCGGGCAGCCCGGCCGCGCGGAACCACAAGCTGTTCCCGGCGATGGCGCCCGCCGCCTCGTCGGTGTCCACGAAGGCCCGCAACAGGTCGCGTTGGGCGAGAGAGAGCGGATGGGCCGGGGTGTAGCCACCAGCAAAGGCTCTGAGCAGGATCGGCCCGCGTTCGTGGTCGGTGACCGACGCGTCAGCGGCGGCCACGATGGTGAGCGCCACGGGTGCCACCTCCTCGAAGGTCTCGGCCAGGGCGAGCGCGGCACGCAGCACAGTGAACCGAAACCACCCGTCGAGCCCGGCCAGTGGCTCGGGAAACCAGCCGTCCGTCGTTCGCGGGTCCCGTAGGGCGTCGAGGAGGACGGCGAGAGCGCGTGGCCGATCGACATGGGCGGGAGCGAGCGCGGCACAGACCTGCACTGCTGGGTCGGTGTCGGCGAGCAGGTCGGAGGTGTCCATCCCCCACACGCCGAGCGCCCGCGCCATATTCGCTCGCTCCCGTCGATCCGTCGCGACACTCAGCCGTGCCCGCAGAAGTGTGGCGGCGCGCGGTGCCCGGTCGGCGAGCTGTGGTGTGGACAGGAGTGGCACTGCGGCACCGAGCGCGGCCTCGCGGACGTGGGGATCAGGATCGGAGAGGAACGGCTCGATGGCGTCGTACACGGTGGGGCGTATCTCCCGGCACGCGAGCAGTGCGGCTGTCTCGTCCGGGTCGGGCTGGCGTCGATTCGCCTCGTGCCAGGGCTCCCACTGCCAGTCCATGCGGTCGCGCACCGGGTCCTCCCCGTAGGCGGCCGCCTCGGCCACCTGGCCCAGCCAGCCGAGCAGGGCAGCCCGCAGGCTGTGTGACGGCCCGTCATCCCACGGGAAGTGCCCCTCGTGCTCGGTAGGACCCACGGGTTGGTCGAGGATCGCGGCGACGAACAGGGCCGCGGGCGCGGTGACGGTGTACAACGAGCCCTGGTGCAGCACGCCCATGTCCAACGCGGCCAACGCCGCGGACCGAACCGCGGGATCTTCGTCCAGGAGGGAGCACAGGGAGAGCGGTGTGTCCTCGCCGGAGCCGTAGGCGTGCCGGAGAGAATCCCAGTCCGTCCGCAACAGCAGTCCTCGGGCCGCCGTCGGCAACCCGCTCAGGATCCGCGTCAGGCGCGCTCTCTCGCTATCCGTCATGCACGCACCCTGTCAGCACCCACCGACAACACCCCTGTCTCAGAGAGGGGCGATGGGGTCTCTGAGGGGGCGATCGGGGAGGCCCTGCCCAGCCCACGCGGACGCCACCGCTGCTCGCCCACCGTGGCGTTCACTTCGCGGTCTGCGGCGCCTGCAGGCCACGCTCCTCTCGCGGCCGACGGCTAGGACAGACCCACCAGCCCCCAACCTCGGTGCGCAGCCTCTGTGGTCACGTCGCCCCATTCACGCAAAAGCGCGGTGAAGTCCTCAAAGCTGTCCGGCCGCCCTGCCCAGCCCTGGCACTCGGCGGCGAACGGGTCGCGTAGCTCCTCCAGGCGGGATGCCACCTGCGTCCAGGCGCGGGCCTTACCGGGCAGGGCCTCGGGCGGGCACACCACAAGGACACGCGGGCGCCAGCGGTCGGTGGCCGCCGGGAAGAACCCCCCGCCGCCAGTCGGCACAGGATCGTCGGCCGGGTCCGCATCCCAGATCAGACCGCTGAGAAGGGTGTCCATCGCCTCACGCACAGAGGCGTCGGCGTGGGACCGCATGTCGTCCCACGCATCCCCTGCGCGGGCGTGCGGGCGAAAGGAGCCGGTGGTGGTGAAGAAGTCGTACTCGGCGCACCATGCGGACTCCCGGTCCGGAAGCCACACCCAGCCGCCGCTCCACTCGCCGCGGCCGTACTCGTCTTCAAACTCCGGTGGCCCGAGGGAGGCATCGGTCAGTGCCTCGACCCGCTTCTCGACGGGTATGGCGCTCAAGTACTTCCAATCCGCCATGAGCAGCGTGAGATCCAAACCCATGGCGGCAGCATAGGCAGGGCCGACGCCGGGTTCAGGGGGCGGCCGACCTTACCGCCGCGCATCAGCGGCATTCCTGCAGGGCGCTGCAGGCCAGCTGCCCACTCGCATCGCCGCACGCCCCGCTACCAGGCCACTTATCGTGCTCAGCCCGCCAGCCAGCGGTTTCCACCGGCCATCGCGCTCAGTCACAGCACCCTCCGCCACGACGCGTACAGACAAACGCGACTCGCCGTGTTCGATTTATGTTCGATACATTGATGACAGATCGAGCCATCTGGCTTGAATGATGTCTCGTGGATCGGAGGTGGGAGCGTGAACACCTCGCCGGTCTCCCGCTTCTCCCACCTGCACGTCGCCTCGGGCTACTCCCCCCGCTACGGTGCTTCGCTCCCCCACGCTCTGGTGCGCCGTGCCGCCGAGCGCGGCATCGGTGCCCTGGCGCTGACCGACCGCGACACGGTGGCCGGGACCGTTCGCTTCGCCAAGGCCGCGGAGGCCGTCGGGGTCCGGCCCCTGTTCGGCGTCGATCTTGGCGTTGCGCCCGTCTCCGTGACGGAGCCCGGGGGCGGGCGGCGTCGCGTACCGGTGCGCGGAGGTGCGCATGTGGTGGAGGCGCGCTGGCGGGTGACACTGCTGGCGCAGGATGTGGGTGGCTGGGCGCGGCTGTGCCGGATCGTGTCGGCCGCGCATGCCTCGCCGGTGGACGGGGTGCCTCTCGTGCCGTGGCCGGTGCTGGAGGAGTACCTGGGTGATGGCTTGGTGGTGCTGCTTGGCCCGTCGTCACAGCCCGCCGCCGCGTTGATGGCCGGACGTCCCGACCGAGCCGAGCAGTTGCTGGCGCCATGGCGGGTGGTCGCGGGGCGGGGGCTGCGGCTGGAGGCGGTCGACCTGGGCCGCAGCGGCACCGGAGCGGGCTCGCTGCGGCTGGCGGCGCGCACCGTACAGCTGGGCGACGAGCTGGGCGTGCCGGTCGTGGTGTCCGGTGCCGTCCGCTACGCCGACCCGTCCCAGCACCGGCTCGCGGACGTCCTGGACGCGGCCCGGCTGCTGCGGCCCATCGACCGGCGCAGCCTGGACGGCGGGGGGCGCTGGCTCAAAGGGCCCGGCGAGATGAGCGAGGCCGCCGCGCGGATCGCCGCGGCGGCCGGGCACGGCAGGGAACGGGCGGCCGCGCTGCTCGCCGAGACCGAGGCGACCGCCGACGCCTGCACCCTGACCGCAGCCGGCCTGGGGATGGGCCGGGCGCACTTCCCCGAACCCCACGTGGTGGGCGCCGACCGCTCGCCCGGCGGACCGATGCGGCTGCTGCGCCGGCGCTGTGAGGCCGGCATGCTCGCCCGCGGCCTGGATGAGGACCCGGTCGCGCTGCGCCAGCTGGACCATGAGCTCGATGTCATCGGCCGGCTCGGCTTCGAGGGCTACTTCCTGGCCGTCGCCCAGGTCGTCGCGGATGTACGGGCCATGGGCGTGCGGGTCGCCGCCCGTGGCTCCGGCGCCGGGTCCATGGTCAACCACGCGTTGTTCGTCGCCACCGCCAACCCGCTCGAGCACCGGCTGCTGTTCGAACGCTTCTTGTCGCAGCGGCGCACCTCGCTGCCCGACATCGACCTGGACGTGGAGTCCGCGCGGCGCCTGGAGGTCTACGACAAGATCTTTGAAAGATTCGGGCGGGAGCGGGTCGCGGTGACCGGCATGCCCGAGACCTACCGCGCCCGCCACGCCCTGCGCGACACCGGCCTCGCGCTGGGCATCGCCCCCCAGACCGTCGACGAGATCGCCAAATCATTTCCGCACATCCGGGCCTGCGACATCCGCTCCGCGCTCACCGAACTGCCCGAGCTACGTCAACTCAGGGCCAGGAAGGAAGAGTTCGGGCAGCTCTTCGAACTGGCCGAGGGCCTGGACGCGCTGGTGCGCGGCTACGCCATGCACCCGTGCGGCGTGATCCTGTCCAACGCCGCCCTGCTGGACCGGCTGCCGGTGCAGCCCACCCCCGGCGGCAACTACCCGATGCTGCAGGCCGACAAGGAGGACGTAGAAGACCTGGGCCTGCTCAAGCTGGACGTACTGGGGGTGCGGATGCAGTCCTCGATGGCGCACGCGGTCACCGAGATCCACCGCACCACCGGCAAGCTCCTGGACCTCGACAACCCCGACCACGTCCCCCTCGACGACGAGCCGACATTCGAGATGATCCGCCGCTCGGACACGATCGGCTGCTTTCAGATCGAGTCGCCCGGCCAGATGGATCTCGTGGGCAGGCTGCAGCCCCGGCACATGCAAGACGTCATCGCCGACATCAGCCTCTTTCGCCCCGGCCCGGTCAAGGGCGGCATGCCCGCCCGGTTCATCGCGGCGCGCCACGGCGCGGCCCCGCACTATCCCCACCCCGATCTGGAGCCGATCCTGGACGACACGATGGGCGTCGTGATCTGGCACGAGCAGATCATCGCGATCCTCGCGAAGATGACCGGCTGCGACCTCGCCGCCGGCGACGTCGCCCGCCGCGCCCTGGCCAATGCCGAGCGGCTGCCCCGTGTCGAGGCGTGGTTCAAGGCGGCAGCCACACAGCGCGGCTACCCCCCTCAGGTGGTCGACGAAGTCTGGTCCACGGTCCGGGAATTCGGTGCGTACGGTTTCTGCCGGGCACACGCCGTCGCATTCGCCGTGCCGGCGGTGCAGTCGGCCTGGCTCAAGGCCCACCATCCGGCCGCCCTGTACGCGGGGCTGCTGGAGCACGATCCGGGCATGTGGCCGATGCGGGTCATCGTCGCCGACGCCCGCCGCCACCACGTACCCGTACTGCCCGTGGACATCAGCCGCTCGCACACCGCACACCGGGTGGAAGACACCACGGGCGGACCGGGGGTGCGCCTGGCCCTGTCCACGGTGAAGGGAATCAGCGAGGCCGAGGCCGCCCGGATCGCCGCCCACCAGCCCTACATCTCACTGCAGGACTTCTGGCAGCGGGCCCGCCCCTCACTGCCGATCGCCGAGCGGCTCATCCAGATCGGCGCCCTCGATGCGACCAAGGGCGCGCTGACCCGACGCGACCTGCTGCTGCAGGCCCGCGAGCTGCACCGGCACACCCGCAACCGCGCCACCACCGACGGACAACTCGCCCTGGGCGGCGACCTGGTGGGAGCGGAACCCAGCGGGCTGCGCGAGATGAGCAGCCGCGAACGGATGAGCGCCGAACTCGACGTCCTGTCGATCGACGTCTCCCAGCACCTGATGGAGCACCATCACCGGCTGCTGCGCGAGATCGGCGCCACCGACGCCGCCCACCTCAAGCGCCTGCACCCCGGACAGACGGTTCTGGTGGCCGGCGTGCGCGCCTCCACCCAGACCCCGCCCATCCCCTCCGGCAAACGCGTCATCTTCGTGACGTTGGAGGACGGCTCGGGACTGGTGGACCTCGCCTTCTTCGAGGACTCCCATGCGGCGTGCGCCCACACCATCTTCCACTCGGGCCTGTTGCTGGTGCAGGGAACGGTGGAGGCCCGCGGTGCACGCCGGACCGTGGTCGGCCAGGTCGTATGGGATCTGGAAACGGTGGCAGCAGCCCGCCGGGACCACGGCCCACGAGCCGCCCTCGACCTCCTGGGACACACCACACCCGCACCGACGCCGGCCCGCAACGGCAACCAGACGGCTGCAACGCGCACACTCAGCGACGGCACCGCGGGCGCGAAACTGTCCCCGTGGTCCGATCTCCAACCCGCCGGGAGCCGCGCGGCGGACCTGCGCCGCCTGGGCCCTCGCGCGCCCGACTCCCCAGACTTTTAGCTGTCTCACGAGACGGGGCTCGAACCCTCCTCCTCACGCATACCCCCCATCACCAAGAAGGGGTGGGTCTCGAACTGGTTGACGGCCGGAGTGATCTCGCTGTTGACGATCAGGTCGACCAGGCGGTCGGGGTAGAAGTTGGCGACACCGATCGACTTCGCGAGGCCCTCGCGGTGGAGGTCCTCCATCGCGCGCCCCTGGCCGTAGACGTCTGCGGAGGGCTGGTGCATCAGGTACAGGTCGAGGTAGTCCAGACCCAGCCGGGTCAGGGACGTCTCGAACGCGCGGCGAGTGTGATCCTGGGCCGGGGCGTCCTGGACCCACAGCTTGGTGGTGACGAACAGGCCGCGGGGCGCGGGATGCCGCTGGACCTGATGGCGCGGCCGACAGCTTCTTCGTTGCCGTAGGCCGCGGCGGATTCACCCCGAGGAAATCGGCCGGACTTGCCGCCGCGCTCGCGGTCGCCACCCCGAAAAACCTGGTCCTGGCGATCGGCGGCGCCGTCTCCATCGCCGCGCGTACAGCTCCGCCGACGACAAGATTGTCGCCGCCGTCCTGATGGCACTCACCGCCTCTCTGTGCACCCTGCTACCGCTCGGCATCTACCTTCTCGGCGGCCCGAAGTCAGCGAAGGTGCTCGTGCGAGTGGAAAGCGTCGATGGCTGCCCCCAACGGGGCCATCATGATCACCGTGCTGATCGTCCTCGCGGCAAAGTACGTCGGCGACGCGGTCAGCGGTCTGTCGGGCTGAGCTCATACGGGCACCGGATCGAGGCAGAAGTTGACAACTCATCGCCCTCCGACTCACGGGGCCTTCCACTGCCTCCTCAGGACAGGAACACTTGTCACGGTCAGCACTGCACCAACTGGGGGTAAGAGCGTGACACTTCCTGCTTTCGATCCCGATCGGCCCGACTGGCGGGAGCAATGGGCCCACGCGTGCGAACGACAGCGCGAGCGGGCCGCCACCCTCCAGAACAGGGCCACACGCGCGCAGGCCACAGCAACGAAGATGCGCCTTCAGGCAGTCGCCGTGCGCCTGTTCGCCCGATCCATGCGCGCCGAGCGCACTGGAGCACGCCCGACCGTGCCTTCGCCGAGCGACACCTCACTCGATCAACACCTGAGCCACGCCAGGGTGACCGAACAGGCGAAGGGCATCCTCGCCGCAAGGTTCGACTGCTCCATCGGCCAAACGCTCACCCTCCTGGAGGGGTACAGCCGCAGGGTGAACCAGCCACTCCACCTGTTCGCCCACGAAATCGTCAGCAACAAGGGCTGCCTCTGACCTGGAAGCCGGCTCCTGAGCGCACAGGTGGTGAGCTGCCATCGGCGCCCTGGATCACTTCGACCACCCCGAGGCGCGGTGTACAAGGTGGGCCGGGCGGGCCACAGTTGCGCTCTCCATGATCAACGGGAATTCTGTGGACAGAGCAACATCCCCAGACCTCGGAGAGCTTGCCTTGTCGATTGACGCAAACCGCGTTGAGCGCACTGCCCCAGCCGCAGCCGACGAGTCCGAGACGGTCATCGAACTGCAAGACGAGGTCGAGCAGTTGAAGCAGGCCGTGTGGTCCCACGCGACGGTCGACCAAGCGATCGGCGTGGTCATCGCGCTGGGGAAGCTGAGCCCCGATGATGCGTGGACCGTCCTCCGCGACGTCTCGATGCGTACCAACACCAAACTGCGCGACGTCTCCCAACAGATCGTCACGTGGGGGCTCACCGGCCAGCTCCCCGAACAGCTCCGCAGCGAGCTGGAGCGCCAACTCGGCCAGCGACAGGCCAACGGCGCACCCACGGACGGGGCTTGATCGCCCGCCTCGCCGGGCACGACGGGGCACGGTGCGCCGGGGTGAGCGACGATGTGCAGGGTGACTGGCGGAGGGCTGGAAGGAGGTCTGCGCCGTCACCGCGGAACTCCACAACGGGCTGGACAGCATGCTCGGCGCAGCCATCGGACTCTCCGGCGCGGAGTGGCAGACAGGGGGCTTGGCCGGCACCCATTGGGGTTGCTCAACATCGCAATCGGGCAGCGTCCTGATTGTGGACGAGCCGGCCTCCGTCCTCACCGCAATGGCAAAGCCGTGTCCTGCCTCTCGGCCGCCTCCTGCACGTGCTGCACGAGGAGGCCGGGATCCCTCCCCAGGCGAGTCCCGCCGTCATCCGATGCCGCGGTGGCGTCAGGAGCTCGTGACCCGCTGTCGCTCGCCTGTGGCGGCTGCGTTCTGGATCTGGTCCAGAAGGCGGTGGTGGCGTGCGGCGTGGGCGAAGTCGGGGATGTGGTGGGTGCCGGCGGCCAGGTCGCCGCGCAGTTGGTCGTAGGCGTGGGCGACGCTGTGGGCCGTCGTCCCGCGGAGGGCGGCCAGGGCAGGCGCGTGCGCGTCGTAACGGTCGGGGACCGGCAACTCGGCGAGTTCGTTGCTCTTGCCGCGGGAGCCGTGGATGGTGACCAGGCCGAACTGGAGGTGCCCGGAGTCGCCCGTGACCCTCAGGTCCCCTTCGGTTCCGTTGATCTCCCACAGGAAGTTGGTGGAGCGCGCCAGTCCGCCGCGGTAGTGGAGGGAGGCGACGGCGCCGGATTCGAGGGTGCCGGTGACGGCGATCTGATCTTCCGCGGTCATGGCCGCGCGTTCCCCGGTCTGCCGGTGGCGCACGGTGCCGCGCCGGGTGGTCGTCGTGGCGCTGAGTTCGGTGAACGAGCCCAGGACCGAGGCGAGGCCGTCGAGGGTGTGGCCGAACGGGATGGTCAGCATGGTGGCGCCGTTGTCGCGGTCGATGAGGTAGGCGCCACCGTCGTCGTACGTGGACCCCCACGATCTTCCCGAGGCGATGATGCTGGTCGAGAGCACCTCGCCGACGTAGCCGTCCGCGATCAGGTCACGCAGGTAGCGGACCGACGGGGCGGAACGCGCCTGGAGTCCGACGAAGCCGCGCAGCTTCCGGGTGTGTGCGAACGCGGCCATCTCCTCGGCCTCGGCGGTTCCGTTGCCCAGCGGCCACTCGCTCAGCACGGTCTTCCCGGCGGCCAGCGCGGACGTGACCAGCTGGCGGTGGTGCGGCACCTTCACGGTCACGACGACCAGGTCCACTTCGTCCCGCTCCACCAGTTCCTCGACGCTGCCGAAAGCCAGCGGAACACCGAACTTCTCCCCGGCAGCTTTCGCGGTATCCGCGCTGCTGGTGCTGAGTGCGCGCAGCGCGTAGGCGTCAGGCAGGGCGGCGAGTGCCGGGACGTGTGCCGTGCTTGCCCAGCCGCCGTGAGCGCTGAGTCCCACGATGCCGACGCCGATGGGCGCCGCCGGTTCATGGACGGAGGTGGGAGAAGGGGAGGAGGTCAAGGCGATGCCTTCGCGTCGTGGTTTCCATGGGCAGGTAGCAGCCACCGTAACCACATGTTCGTCTAAATGCGAACATGAATCTCGGGAGGCCTGTGGATACTGGTGACATGGCAAGCCGAACCTCTTCCCCGCTGCTCCACCCCGACGAGCAGGACATGAGCCTGTTCGCCGTGATGACAGCCCTCAACGACCCGGTGCGCCTCAGCATCGTGAGGGCGTTGAGCTCGCGGCCCGAGGTGGCCTGCAACCGCTTCGACCTGTCCGTCGGCAAGTCGACCGCAAGCCGGCACTTCCGGGTCCTGCGCGAGGCCGGAGTGATCCGTCAGCGCGACGAGGGCACGCGCCGCATCAACTGCCTGCGGCGCCCGGAACTCGACCGTCGCTTCCCCGGACTGCTCGACCTCGTCCTGCGCGAAGCGGCCGCCACCGATTCCGCGCACCCGGACGTGCAGGCGCCACGTCAGGCACATACGTCTCGGCATTTGTGATCGCCCGGCGCAGGACTGCCCTCCCCACGCAGATCACCGGCCGCTTCGCGCAGACCGCGGTCGCCGAAGAGGATCGCGTCCCGCGATGAGTTCGGGCGGCGGATCGAGTCTGCCCTGGTATGACGCGCATCATCGCTGACATCTCTGTCTCTCTCGACGGCTTCGTCACCGGGCCCGATCCGGGCCCGGACAACGGCCTGGGCACCGGTGGCGAAGCCCTGCACACGTGGGCCTTTTCCGATGACCCCGACGACCGCCGGTTCCTGCGTGAGGGGACCGCCCGCTCGGGCGCCGTCGTCCTGGGCCGTCACCTCTTCGACATCGTCGACGGGCCGGGGGGCTGGGACGACACGACGGGCTACGGCGCCGGCGAGGTCGGCAAGCCCGCGTTCATCGTCGTGACCAGCTCACCCCCGGAGTCGGTGCGCACGACCAATCTCGACTGGACGTTTGTCACCACCGGTCTGCCCGATGCCGTCGCCGCCGCGCGCAAACGTGCGGAGGTGGCGTCGTCGGACAGCGGTAGGGACCTCGATGTCGTCCTCATGGGCGGCGGTGCCACGATCCGCTCGGCGCTCGACGCAGGGCTGGTCGACGTACTGACACTGCACCTCGCGCCCGTCGTGCTGGGTGACGGGACACCGCTGTTCACCGGAGCAGTGCCACGCACGCTGGTGCAGCGGAGCGTGAGCGCTACATCGACCGCGACCCACCTGACCTACGACGTTTCCCGGTGATCCGATGACGACTGTCCACGCACATGAGATCGCCCTGGGCGTTGAGTCGTTCGGTGACGACGACGCGCCCCTCGTCCTGCTCGCGGGCGGGACGACCATGCTCTCCTGGCCCGATGCCCTGTGCGCGCGCCTCGCCGCGGGTGGGCGCCGCGTGGTGCGCTACGACCTGCGCGACAGCGGGGAGTCGGCGACTGCGGACCCCGAAGCGCCCGCCTACACCCTGCGCAGCCTTGCCGCCGACGCGGCGGCCCTTGCTGCCGCGCTCGGCGGGGAACCCGCGCACCTCGCGGGGATCGGCGTCGGCGGGATGGTCGCCCAGGTGGCCGCGCTCGATCATCCGGGCGCGTTCTCGGCGCTCACCCTGGCCGGCACCCGCGCGGTTGCCCCGGGCCCACCCGACGATGACCTCCCCGACCATGATCAGGCGACGATGGGCAAACTGTTCGCGCGCCCGATGCCCGAGTGGAGCGACCGTGAGGCGGTGGCGGAGTTCGCGGCCACCGGCGCGGAGATCCTCGGCAATGACCCCGTCGCCGCGCGCGCAATCGCTGCGCGCATCTGGGACCGCACACCCGGCACCACACCCGCGGTCCAGATGGCCAACCAGTTGGGCATGGTTTTTTCCCGGCTCGACTGCAAGCCCCGCTGGCGCGAGCGCCTGCCCGAGATCGAGGCCCCCACCCTCGTCGTCCACGGCCGCCGCGACCCGTTCTTCCCCGTCGGCAACGGTGAGGTTCTCGCGCGCGAGATCCCCGGGGCACGGCTGCTCGTCCTGGAGAAGGCTGCCACCGCGATTCCCGATGCGGCGGTTGGCGAAGTCGCCGAGGCGATGCTCTCGCTTGGGTAGAGAAGTTCGGCTGGGCAGAGAAGGGGCGGCGCCGGTGGGACTGGTCAGGCGGCAGGCCGGCCGCGCCGGCGCACACGGCCGCGGAGTTTGAGGAGAAGTCCGACCACGAAGAGAGCCGTCATCGACACGATGAAACCATTCCCGCCCGTCATCCGGACGGCGTCGTCCTTGAGGCCGCTCCAAAACCCCTCCTCCGCGGGGGCGGTCGAACCACCCAGCCAGACGGAACCGTCGGCGGCCGTCACCTGCCGGTCGACGGAAGCCGCTGCGGATTCAGCCAACCGCGGGTACCGCTCACGCATCTCCGCCGCCCCGACCGAGGTGAGATCGACCCGGGTGAAGTCCGCGCCACCGTAGACGTACCGAGTGACGCGCGTGACCCGCCCCTCGGTGGTTCTGCGGGTGATGTCGAACTCCTTGTGCCGGTAGGAGTGGACGTAGTCGTCGAAGACATCCCTGGGGCTCCGGCCACCGGGTGTGGACACAGCCGGTTTCCCGTCGGCGATCACACCGTCGAAGGACGTGTGGTGGCCCTGCTGGTGACGCTTCGTCACCCACTGAGCGACGATCCTTGCCAGGAACGCCCGGCGCAGGGGCGCGTACTCGGGTGCGGTGTTGACCGCCTTCCTGATCTCGGGCAGGACGAGGGTCCGGTCCAAGTTCTCGTTGTGGGCGTCGGTCGCGGGGTCGGTGGCGCACGACCCCGTGTCGGGGGCGTCGACGTTCAAGGACTCCGTCTTCACGTCGAGCGGCGCCTTGAGGATGTGCAGCCTCTCGCCGTCCTCATGGATCTCGATCTTTCCCGGCACGATCCACATGCGGGAGGAGAGGCAGAGGGAACCGTTTGCGGACGATCGGACGTCCCGCCAGAAGCGTTTTCCGGTTTCCGCATCGGGGTGCAGGATCTTGGCCTTCGTCCGTTTCATCTCAAGGTCGGCCTCGAGCATCACCCGGCCGGCGTTGGTCCGTCCCAGGGCGGCGTCGACGATCCGGTCCGGTTCAGCGGGATTGAGGTTGACCCAGAACTTCTGCGGGTCCAGTGCCAGCCAAGTCCGCAGATCCGAGCCGAAATCCTGGACAACCCGCGCGCCGAGACCGGGGTCCTGCTGGTGCCCGTCAGGGAGCGGCTCACCGGAGTAGGCATAGCTGAGGCCGTCCACCCCGTCGGAGATGTACCGCATCTCCAGGGTGGAGAAGTCCACGCCCCCGTAGGCGTCGGCCCCGGCCGGGGTTTCGAGGGCCCGCCCAAGAGCCCCTGAACTGACTCTTTTCCCGCCCTCACCACAGTCGCCCGCGGGGGCGGCGAGCGGCAGGGCCATCGCCATGAGGGGCCGGGGGCCGCTGCTCGCCTCCTTCGAGACGCAGTCGGTGGCGGACCCGCCATTCACCGGCATGGCTTGCTCGGCCTTGGCCTTCTGCGCAGCCTTGTACTTCCTGACGAGCTTCACACCGATGGCGACGATGGCACCGACCCGGTTCGCCCGCTCCGGCTTCTCCCTGGGATGGAAGGACACGAGAGAGGCGAACTTGTCCGCGGGAATCCTGATCGTGATCCTGTAGCACACGGGGCAGCGCGCCCGGTCGGAAAATCCCCCGACGGCCTTGCCCAGGAGCCTGTCGACCTCTTCGCCGGACAGACCGAGTTCCCGCAGGAACGGCCGCAGGATCTTCTCGTAGATCACGGCTTCCGCATGCACTCCGGCCGCGTCGTACGCCCCCTCCGCACGGCTCATCGGAACGTTGACCGCGGTGAGTTCCAGGACGGTTCGGTCGGGCGACATCCCCAGGCGCTCGAACAGCGCTTCCTTTCCCACATGACGCAGCAGTCTTCCGCGCCCTTCGTAGCGTCGCCGGTCGGCCTTTTTCCTGCTGCCAGGCAACCCGATGCTGAAGTCGAGGTTGTCGAAATTCTTGGTGATCCTCCGGTAGACGTGGCGGGGGAAGTCGGTCACGTCGAACCAGATGATCGCGAGGTTACGGCTGCCGTCCTTCATGTGGAGCGCATCGTGGGCCTCCATGCCCGCCTGACCGAGGGGGTCTGTCATGGCCTCCTGTGCGATTTCCGCGTGTTCGCGTCCCGGCTCGGTCGACGACGCGACGGCGGGCAGCCTCGCGGCTGCCGCATCCGACGCCTTCGCGGAAGGCGTCAGCAACCCGGCGGCCAGGACGCCCGCCGTCAGCAGGGCGACACCGGACCGGAGGGCCCGGCCGCTGGAGGGGAAGCTACGCCTACGGGCCCTCATGATCGGTGCGTGCTCCGTGCTCACTGCTCACACCCGCTCGCCCTGCCGAGCCGCCGCCACCCATCGGGCACCAGCGTCCCGCACCGCCGCAGCGGCTGCGCCGCCCTGTCCCTGACGAGGTACAGATGCAGCGCCAGCGGGCACAGGAGGAGGGGCAGGGCCGCCCACATCAGCCCCGGCAGACGCAACCGCCCCAACGGCGTGAAGGAGTCGGCTCGATAGCCGAGGGTTACATACGCGTTGTCCTCGACGGCCCGGGTGTCCAGGGAGACCAGAGTCGGGTCGTTGTCGTCCCCGGGCTTGTAGAAGCCACCGAGCCGGTAGTAACGCCCGTAACGCTCCCTGCCCTCCGGACTGAAGTGGACGGTGACCATCTGACCCTGGGTGAAGGCGGGGGACGACCCGTGCCGCGCCTCGTCCCACGTGATCACACACCCCATCGCCTCGCCCGCCACGCACTGGGAGGGCAACGGCATACGCACGGGATTCCCGAAGCGCATGGCGTAGCCCGGCGAGTCGTACTGGGAGTGCGCGATCGCACCGAAGACGGCGACCAGCACGGCGACAGCTACCGGGACCACGGTGAGCGTCACCTGCGCCCGGACCAGGGCCACGACGGACGTGATGGCCGCACCTGCCGCGACGACGGCAAGCAGGATCCATCCCGTCGCGTAGGGCGGCGGCCCGGTGACGAAGGCGGCGACGCTCAGACACGCCGCTGCCAGCGTCAGCGCGCCCGAAGCGTGCAGCATCAGCAGCAGACCGCGCGCGCCCTTGCGGTACCGCAGGACCGGTACCGCCGCCGCCATCAGCACCGGAATGGTGGCGATCGCCCGGACATGGCCGTCGTTCGGCCCCGGGTCGGCCACCGCCAGTTCCACCAGCACGATGGCCACGGCGACGACGAGGACGACGCAGCAGCCAAGAGTCGCCTCCCCGTCCCAGCCGTCGCGCGCGTTCGCGGTGTCCTTGTCCTTCTTGTCCTTGTCCAGAGTTACGCGCTTGACGTCCTTGGCGGCTCCGTCGCCCTGGGGCGGTCTTGCTTCCGATCCCATGTCCCCGAATCCCCAGCCGGCGATCAGGGCCAGGAGGGGCACGCCCACCACAGCCGTGACGACCGCCACGAAGATGCCCTGCCCCAGCGTCATTTGTGCCCTCCGGACCTCGCGTGGGTGATCGGTGAACCAACGACGATCGCTGGCCGACAGTCACGTCCGAGTGCAGGTCAAAGGTGTGCCTTCAAGAGGGTGTGTTGAGCAACTGCGGATCCGCAGCGTTGCGATGCGGACGTCATGCTGGAGGCATGAGGATTCAGCCTGAGCTTATTTTTGATGGAGACTGCGGTTTTTGCACCAGTTCGGTGAGGTTCGTCAAGCGTTGGGTCCGGCCCCGTTGCGAGATCACCCCTTGGCAGTTCGCGGACTTGGAGGCGCTCGGTATTTCCCAGGAACGAGCCGCGTACGAGGTGCTGTGGGTGACTCCGGCGGGAACGGTGTCCGGAGGTTCCCAAGCCGTGGCGAAGGCGCTCTTGAGTGCGGGCCGGGCGTGGCCGGTGCTGGGCGCTTTGCTGACGCTTCCTCTTCTGCGCTGGGCCGCCCATGGTGTGTACCGCTTGGTCGCGAACAATCGTCATCGCTTGCCGGGAGGCACAGCGGCTTGCGCTTTGCGCGGCTCCCGGCCGCCGGGGCGCTAGCTCTCTGCGGGCTACGCAGCGGCCCCGGCTACGCCTCGAGGAACTGCGACGCCCGTGCGACGAATGCGTCGTGGTACTGGAAGATCCCTCCGTGTCCCGCGTCGGTGTACAGGGGCACGAGTTCCGCCCGCGGCAGCCGTGCGGCCAGGTCGAGGGTGTTCCCGCTCGGTACCATCCGGTCGCTCTCGCCGTTCACCAGCAGGACCGGCTGCCGGACGTGCGACAGGTTCGTCGGCGCTTGGAGGCCCCATTGGTGAATGGCCTTCAGCTGCGCACGGAGTGACCGTAGCGAGATGGCCTTGTCACGTTCGCCGGTACGCTCCTTCAG
This sequence comes from Streptomyces sp. NPDC055099, assembly GCF_053607685.1. Lineage (NCBI taxonomy): Bacteria > Bacillati > Actinomycetota > Actinomycetes > Kitasatosporales > Streptomycetaceae > Streptomyces > Streptomyces sp. NPDC055099. The sequence goes on from NZ_JBSGUA010000013.1 coordinate 78,769, forward strand.
CCGTTCCAGGAAGGCGTGCGCCGCCCTGAGGCCTGTCGGGGTGCCGGTGAAAAAGAGGAACTGCTTCGGGTCACGGCGGGTCAGAACGGCCTTCAGGGTGTCCCGAACGGTGAGTTTGGTGACCTGATCGATGCCTGGCCCTCCGGCGGGGCCCGTGCCCGCGAGGATGACCTTGCGTACGAGGCCGGGTTCCTCGGCCGCGAGGACCTGGGCGATGAAACCGCCCATCGACAGCCCCAGCAGGTCGACCTCCTCGAGCCCGAGAGCCCGGATGAACCGGGCCGCGTCACGGGCCATCGCGTCGATGGTGGTGGGCGTGGAACCGCCGGACGCGCCGACGCCGCGGTTGTCGAAAGCAATCACCCGGCGTCGTGCGGCGAGTCCGTCGACGACGCGTGGATCCCAGTTGTCCAGGACCGCGGACAGGTGGTGAAGGAGGATCACCGGAACGCCGTTCTCGGGGCCGAGCTGTCGGTAGACGAAGTCAACACCACCTACGGACACGGAACGCGTCGGGACGCTGTTGTACGTCAATGACGGGACGGGGACGGGGGAACGCAGCGGTGCACTCATGACCGGGTCCTGAAGTATGGGGGTGGGGATGGCAATGGGGGGTGGGAAATGGATGGGATGAGGGGCTCATGTGCTCGGGGTTCTCACACCATCGTGACGACGACCTTGCCGGCCTTCGCGCGGCCCTTCTCGACGTACTGCAGGGCCTGGAGGGTCTCGTCGAACGGGAAGACGCGGTCGATGACGGGGCGGATCTTGCCTGTGTCGATCAATGGGGTGAGCTCGCGCAGTTGGTCGCCGCTGGCCTTCATGAACAGGAACGAGTACGTCACGCCGCGCCGCTTGGCCTGGCGCCGGGTCTTGAGGCTGAGGGCGCTCATCGCCAGGCGGAGAACGGGGTTCGCGCCCAGCTCGCGGGCGAAGGCCGCGTCGGGCGGACCGGCGACACTGATGGCCAGGCCCCCCGGCTTGAGGACCTGCAAGGACTTCGCCAGGTTGTCGCCACCGAGGCTGTCGAGGACGACGTCGTAGTCGTGGTCGAGCGCGATCGCGAAATCCTGCGTCCGGTAGTCGATGACGACGTCCGCGCCGAGCCCCTTGACGACGTCGGCGGTGGCGGCGCTCGCGGTGGTGGCGACGTGTGCTCCGAGCGCTTTCGCCAGCTGGATGACGATGCTGCCGAGGCCGCCGGCACCCGCGTGGACGAGGACCTTCTGGCCCGGCTGTACGTGCGCCCGCTCGACCAGGACCTGCCAGGCGGTCAGGGCGACCAGCGGCAGCGACGCAGCCTCCGTCATGGTGAGCGTGGCGGGCTTGAGCGCCACGTCGTCCTGGTGGACGGCGATGAGTTCGGCGAAGGTGCCGATGCGGTCCTTGTCCGGCCGTGCGTAGACCTCGTCGCCGACCGTGTACCGGGTGACGGCCGAGCCCACCTGGACGACTTCCCCGGCGAGGTCGTTGCCCAGAATGAGCGGGAGCTCGTACGGCATGAACGCCTTGAAGGCGCCGTCGCGGAGCCTGAGGTCGAGCGGGTTGACGCTCGCTGCGTGGATCTTGACCAGGACATCGTCGGCGCCCACCTGGGGGTCGGGGCGTTCGGCGGCTCGTACTCCGGACCCGTTGCCCTTGGTGCCGTACTTCTCGATCAGGAAGGTCTTCATCGTCGTTCTCCAGCGGTTTTCTGTCTCCCCGTCGGTGCGGGGTCGGGGCCACGGTCAGCCCTCGTTCAGCGTCGGGTTCGGAGCTGGGCGTGGACACCGCCTGCGGCCCACCTCCCACACCGCCTGCGGCCCACGCCTCACGCCGCGTGCGGCGCGGCGGACAGGTTCTGCTTGACGTACCGGGTGGTGTCGTCGGCGAGGATCTCCGGCAGGCCCGTCTCGAGGGCGTCCAGGGCCTGGGCGGCGACGTCGGCAGGCGCGATCTTCCCGTCGGCGGGCACGGTCGCGGCCATGTCGGTGTCCATGTAGCCGACGTGCAGTGCCGAGACGGCGATGCCGCGGGGGGCCAGCTCCTCGCGGGAGGCGTCACTCAGCGCCCAGGCGGCGGCCTTGGAGGCGGCGTAGGAGCCGAGGCCGGCCGGGTGCATCCAGGACAGGACGGACAGGATGTTCAGTACGGCGCCGCCGCCGTTGGCCTCGATGACCGGGGCGAAGGCGCGGGTCGCGATGAGGGGGCCGTAGAAGTTCGTCTCCATCTCACGGCGCACCATGTCCAGGTCGCCCGCGATCAGCTGTGCGCCGGTGGAGATACCGGCGTTGTTGATCAACAGTGTCGCGTCGGACGCGGCGTGGGCCGCCTCCCGGATCGATGCTTCATCCGTCACGTCGAGACGCAGCGGGGTGACGCCCGGCAGGTCCACAGTCTCGGGATTGCGGGCCGCCGCGTACACCTTCGCACCACGCGCCACGAGCTGGGCGGCCAGCTCCCGGCCGAGCCCCCGGTTGGCGCCGGTGACAACCGCGACCGCGTTCTTCAGTTCCATGACCACTCCGTCAGATCCAGATCTCGATGGGGTGCGCTCCGGCTTGCCACCCGAGCGCTTTTAGATGTCGCTCAACATCTAAAGGCGAGTCTAGAATAGATTCCACTCGACATCCAACTGGGAGGTCGGCGTCCGAACCGGAGGCCGGGCACAGAAAGGGAGGTGGCCGATGGGCCGCGTATCGCAAGCCCAGGCGGAGGAGAACCGCCGACGGGTCGTGGAAACCGCGTCCCGTCTGTTCCGGGAGCGGGGCACGCAGGTCAGCGTCGCCGACCTGATGAAGGAGGCCGGGCTGACCCACGGCGGCTTCTACAAGCAGTTCACGTCCAAGGAAGCCCTCGTCGACGAGGCCACCGCTCACGCCTTTGCCGAATTCACACGGCGCTACCAGGACGGGCTCGCCCAGCACGCCGGGCAGCGCAACGTGGCCCAACGGGCCCTGCTCGACGCGTACCTCTCCGTCGAGCATCGCGACAGCACGGCGGACGGGTGCCCGGCCGCCGCGCTCGTCACCGATATGGCGCGCGCCGGCACGGATCCTGATCATGCGGATGGTGAGGCACGCCGTGTCTACGCGCAGGGCGTGGCTGACCTCGCCGACTGGCTCGCCACCGATGACCAGGACGGCATCACCCGGCTGTGCACCATGCTCGGCGCCCTCGTCCTGGCCCGGGCCACCAAGGGTTCACCACAGTCCGAGCAGATCCTCGCCGCCGCGCACGCGGCGCTGACAGAGGCCCACTGATCGATGGTGGGTCGCTCCGGCAGGCCAAGAAAAACGCGGCGCGGCCCGCACAGGGAGGGCCTCCGCCCGTGCAGGGCTTCCGCTAGCGCACGGCTTTCACTGCCAGGGACGGTGACCCCCTCGTCGGCCACGGCCCCCGGCCAGGACGCGGAGGGCTCACCGCACTCGCCTCACCCGCGTGCGGGCGGCACCGGGAAGAGCATGCAGCTGCTGGTGGCATGGGCGAGCAGCCGGTCTGTCCCGTCGACCAACTGTGCCTGGGCTAGGGCGGTTTGACGCCCGCTGCTGACAACCGTGCCGATGGCGCGCACCGGGCCCGTGTCCGCGGTGATCCGCCGAAGGAACTTCACCGTCAGGTCGAGTGAGGTGTACGCCGTGCCGAGCGGGAGCGTGGACTGGACGGCGCAGCCCGCCGCCGAGTCGAGCAGGGTGGCATAGACGCCGCCGTGCACGCTGCCGATCGGGTTGTAGTGCTCCTCGCCCGGAGTCAGCGAGAAGACCGCCCTGCCGGGCTCCACCTCGTCCAGGCTGAAGTCGACGGTCCGGCTGATGGGGGCGCCCGGCAGCCGCCCCGCCTGCAGCTCGCGCAGGAAGTCGATGCCGGCCATGCGGGTGGCGGCCTCCGCCAGGGCCGCGGGGTCATCCCAGCGATACGTACGCGTGCGTCCCACGGTCGAGCACCTTCCGTCTGACTTTTGCAAATGAAGCTAGCTGTGCGTACGGCTGACTGTCAACGGTGAAGCCAGGCGCCTACGATGGCGTGATGAAGTGGCTTGAGGCGAGCACGGAAAACTGCCCCGTCCAGCGCACGCTCGACGTGGTCGGGGAGAAGTGGACGTTGCTGATCCTGCGGGACGCGGTGAACGGAGTCCGCCGGTTCGACGACTTCCACCGCCACATCGGCCTGTCGGAGGCCGTCCTCAGCGACCGTCTCCGCAAGCTGGTCTCCGCCGGCGTCCTGACGGCCGTCCCCTACCGGGAGCCGGGCAGCCGCGCACGCAACGAGTACCGCCTGACGCCCAAGGGCTGGGACCTCTGGCCCGTCCTGATGGCCCTGAGCCAGTGGGGCGAGACGTACGCCCTTGGTTCCGAGGGCCCGGTACTGGACGTCCGCCACACCGACTGCGACGCCCCGGTCCGCGTCGTCGTGGAATGCACCGCGGAACACTCCGCGCTCACCCCCCGGGATGTCACCGCCCGTCTGGGACCTGGCGCACGGAAGCGGGCGGCCGGCCGCCCCCAGTGATGAGTTTTCGCGCCCACTTGCGTCACACGTACGACAGGGCATGACGCGGCGGAAGGATGACGTGATGAGTGCGGAGACGTGGCTGAAGGAGCTGGGCGTGAGTGATCTGGGCGAGGTCGACGAGCCGGCGTTCTCGGGGCTGGCCGAGCGGCACCGGCGGGAGCTGCACGTGCACTGCTACCGGATCCTCGGGTCGTTCGAGGACGCCGAGGACGCCGTGCAGGAGACCTTCCTCCGCGCCTGGCGGCGGCGGGAGACCTTCGAGGGGCGGTCGACGTTCAGGGCCTGGCTGTACCGGATCGCCACCAACGCCTGCCTGGATCTGCTCGCCAAGCGCCGCCCTGAGCCTGCGAGCGGCGGCGAGGTGCTGTGGCTGCAGCCCTACCCGGACCGGCTGCTCGACGAGCTGCCCGCGGGCAACGCGGACGAGCCGGAGACCGTCGCGGTCGCGCGGGAGACGATCGAGCTGGCATACCTGGTCGCAGTGCAGCATCTCGCGCCGCGCCCGCGGGCGGTGCTGATCTTGCGGGATGTGCTCGGCTGGCCGGCGAAGGAGGTCGCGGAGGCCCTTGGGGACTCCGTCAACTCCGTGAACAGCGCGCTGCAGCGGGCCCGCGCCGGCATGCGGGAGCATCTACCCGCCGAGCGGCAGGACTGGACCGTCGGCGAACAGGACGCCGGGACGCGCGAGTTGGTGCGCCGCTACACGGACGCGAGCGTGGCCACGGACGTCAGCCGGCTCGCCACCATGCTGGCGGACGACGTCCGCTGCTCGATGCCGCCCACGCCGGGCATCCAGATCGGCCGCGACGCGGTCGTGGATGACTGGGTCAAGGGCGGCTTCGAGGGCATGAAGGGCCTGCGCGCCATCCTCACCTCGGTGAACCGGCAGCCCGCCGTCGCTTTCTACCTCTGGCAGGAGCCGGAGGGCGCGTACCTGCCGCTGACGATCGACGTCTTGCGTATCACCGACGGGGCGATCACCGAGATCATCACGTTCCACGACGATCAGTTCCCGCGGCTCGGGCTGCCGGAGCGGCTGCCGAGGGACGACACCGCGTGATTCGGGGCCAGACGCTCGCGCCGTTTGGCAGCACGCGTGTCGATGGCCGCCGTCCGCCCTGGTCATGCCGCAAGCGCGTCCTCCCCGGCCAGGAACGGCTTCAACAGTGTGAGCAGGGCGTTCGGTCGGTGCAGCGGAATGATGTGGCCACAGTCTTCGATGACGTGTCCTGTGAGGTCGTCGGCGACGGGGCGGAGTTGGCGTTCCAGTGCTGCGCCGACCGGTTGGGCGCCCAGCGCCATCGTGGGCACCGTCAGGCGGGCGGTGGTGACGGCCCGCGCGATCTGCCGTGCGCTGTCGGGCAGGGCCCGGTAGTACGAGAACGCGCGGCTCAACGCCTGGCTGCCCGTGTATGCGTGGACGAAGGCGTCCCGGATGGCAGGGGGCACTCCGTCGCCGAGCGTGCCGGCGTGCAGGAACCAGTCGATGTAGGCGGGCTCATGGCCTTCCAGTACGGTCTCGGCGAGGCCGCGCGCGGCGGTATGGAAGCCGAACCACCACGGCGGCCCGCCGGCAAGGAAGTCCTCGGCGCCGGGCAGCCCGCCCAGCACGGACTCCATGACGACCAGTCGTCGGACGAGACCGGGGTGGCGTAGCGCGAGGAGGAAGGCCGGCGGGGTGCCCGCGTCGATACCCACGACTGCGGCAGAGGACACTCCGAGCCTGGTGAGGAGCGCTGCGGCGTCCTCGGCCAGGGTGTCGGCGTCGTACCCGGAGGCGGCCGGGCTGCTCGCTCCGAACCCGCGCAGGTCCGGAGCGATGACGCGGTAGCGGCCGGACAGGTCGGCCATGACGTCTGTCCATAGCTCCCAGGTGTGCGGAAAGCCATGCAGGAGCAGGACGGCCGGACCCGATCCGGCCAGGGCCACGTTGAGTTCGACTCCGTTGACGGCGACGCGTCGCAGTTCGGGCATGGAGGGACTCCAGGGGTGGGTGGGGTGGTGAGGAACGGTGGTGAGGAACGGTGGAGAGGAGGGGGGTGAGGAATGGTGACGTGGTCACGCTAGGGAACTAGCCTGGTCCTTCCAAGACGGCACTTTCCCCTCAGGTGGTGAGACGCAGGTGACCACGTCCATGCCCGGCGAACCCACTCGGCGGGCCGGTGAGCGCGGTGATCTGCTGGACCCGCTCTGCCCGACCCGCCGGTTGCTCGACCGCATCGGCACCAAATGGACGTCGATGGTGGTCAAGGTGTTGGCCGAGACGGAACCCGACGAGATCCGGTTCGCGGAACTCCGGCGTGCCATTCCGGGCATCTCGCAGAAGATGCTGTCCGTCACGCTGCAGGGTCTGGTTCGTGACGGCCTGGTCGCGCGCCGCGTGGAACCCACCGTTCCGCCCGCCGTCCACTACCGACTCACCGAGCTCGGCCTGTCCCTCGAAAAGCCGCTCTCCGCTCTGCGGGTCTGGGCCGAGACACACATGCCGGAGATCGACCGCAGCAACCGGCTCGCCGAGGCCCGACAGACATGACGGGGCAGACATGACAGGGAGAGTGATGGTCTCAGTCGCTCGTCGCTTGTGGCTCGTCGCTCGTTGATGGCGGCAACGAGGCGGTCGCCTCATGGCGGTTGCCGGGGTTGCCGCCGTTGTGACTGTTTCCTAGAAGCGCTGGCCCATGGCGATCTCATCGCTTACTGCCGCCCAGACGGTCTCGCCGTCCCGGAAGGGCAGCGGGTCGATGCTGCTCGTCTCCTCGCGGATGCGGTCGACCTCGGCGTCCAGGCGCTCGAACTCGGCTTCCTCCTCGTCCTCGTCGCCGCTGAAGGTGAACCTCTCGAGCAGGCACTGGAGTCGGAGGGTGACCTGGAGGAGAGAGGAGACATCCGCGTGGAGTTCGACGTCGGTCTCCTGGTCGAGGTCAAAGGCGTGCACCCTCCCGGACACGGGGTCAAGGGCGAGGTGCGCGTTGAGCAGCCAGCCGATGACGGGCCACTCCCCCGCGCCCTGGGCCGCGTCCGTGAAGTGCTCGATGTGGACGACGTCCTGAACGAGGGGCAGCAGGCCGTCGTCCTCGTCGGGCTGACGCAGTAGAAGCGTCCCGGTGGGGGCGCCCACGGTCTGCAGGAGGCGGGCGCCCTCGGTGTTCGCGACGGCGGGCGGGAAGGCGGTCGCGGGCAAGGTCGCGATCCGCTCCTCGCCGAAGATGTCGACGAGTTCGCTGCGGGCGATGTCGAAAAGCATGGGTGGAACTCCGAACTCGGCGGCGGCACAGACGCCGCGGCGTCCTTGACGGGTGGAAGCGGTCACAACATAAGGGGTGCGGAACTGCCTACTGTTCGCCGCCTACTTGGTGCCGCCGCGCCGGTCGCCTGCTCACCTCACTGACTCCCACTCTGGAGGACCTGCCGCCCAGCCCCGGGATCAGCACCGCCGCCACCGCCAGGTGCATCAACGCCAGTGCGGTCCGCGTACGGCCGTCCATGCCGTCGCCGGTCAAGGGCAGGAAAGACACGACCAGTACGGCGCCGGCCACCGCGGTCCAGATGGCGCGGGCGCGCCGTACCCCGAACCGCTCCAGGGCAGCCAGCAGCCCCCAGCCGGAGAGCGAGGCGAGCAGCGCGACGACCACCACAGCCCCGGCGCCGATGTCGAGCGTCTGCTCGCCGTCGGCGATCCGCACCCGGTGCCCCAACAGCGGGTCCACGGCCAGCCACACCAGGGCGGGGGCCAGGGCCGCCAGACCAGTCACCGCCAAGCGCCTTCGTGGCGCGCTCATTTGGAACCGCCTGTGAGAGCCCCGTGCAGGAAGACCTCCACCAGCTCCTGCGGGGTCAGGTCGGGCTCGTCCTCGGTTCGCGGCTGGATGAACAACAGCCCGAAGAACAGGGCAGCGATCTGCTCCGGCGGTCGGCGCAGAGCAGCCCTGTCGGGCTCCAGCAGCTCCACGAGAGCCGCGCGGATACGGACCGTCGACTCCTCGCGGCCCGCGCCGCGCACCGTGCCCGGGTGCTTGCCGCCGCTATGCCCCAGCGAGCCGATGATCGCGCCCATCCTGGACATGTGCGCCTGCAGCGCCTCGGCCGCCTCCGCGAGCCGGTCGGGCAGCGGCTGGGACACGTCGATCGCGTCGAGCTCGCGGACCGCGTGCTCGGGTGAGAGTGCCTCCGCGATGCAGGCCTGCAGCAGCTCGTCCTTGTCGGCGAAGACCCGGAAGATCGTGCCCTCTCCGATGCCCGCGGCGCGGGCGATCTTCGCGGTCGTCACCGCGGCGCCGTACTCGGCGATCAGCGGGATCGCGGTCCGAATGATCATTTCGCGGCGCTGCTCCGGCGACATGCCGGGGGCGCGGCGGCGGGGGGTCTGGTTCTCCTTGGGTGCTGTCATGACTACAAGCTTACGGAGTGAGTACTCACTCCGTAAATGAGTGAGTACTCACTCCGCGTCGCGTCTTCCCGCGCTGCCCGCGTTGGGCTCCCGGCCATGAGATCTGTTTCGGTGCTTGCCCGAAGATCGGAGGCGGTGGGGCCGTGGCTAGGGTGGGCGGCCACAACCCCTGTCCTGCTTCCGGAGGCTCGCGCCCCATGGATCCGCTGATCCGCCGTCACCTCATAGCCCTGCGACTGTGTTTCGCGATACCGGGCCTGGCGCTCGCCACCTGGGTGACCCGGACCCCTGACGTCCGGGACCGGCTGGGTGCCTCGACCGCCGAGATGGGCCTGGTGCTCTTTGGCATGTCGGTCGGTTCGATGCTGGGCATCTTGGCGGCCGGCGCCCTGGTGGCGCGGTTCTCCACCCGCCCCGTCATCGTCACGTGCATGACCCTCGTCCTGGCCAGCGTGGGGGTGATGGCGCTGGGCGCGGCCCTGTCCTCGGCCCTGGTGGTGGCCTTCGGGCTGCTGCTCTTCGGCGCCGGTATGGGGCTTTCGGAGGTGGCCAGCAATGTCGACGGTTCCGGCGTGGAGCAAGAACTCGGCCGCCCCGTGTTGCCGGCCATGCACGGCTGCTACAGCCTCGGCACCGTGGTCGGGGCGGGCCTCGGGGTGGCCGGTGCCTCGGTCGGCTTCCCCGTGCCCTGGCACCTGGCGGGCGTACGGGTGCTGGCCGCCGCGCTGTTCGCCTTCGCCTTGCCCAGGCTGCGTCCCGGCGTCGGCCGCCGCCCACGGAATGCCGACAAGCCCGCTGCCGGAACATCGACCATCGTCGACACCGGTACGAGCGACGCCGACAACGGTACGTGTGGCACCGACACCGGTGCGAGCGGCGCCGACGGAGGAGTCCGCGAACACCGGCTGTATCTCGATGCGCGGCTGCTGCTCATCGGCGGCGTGGTGCTCGGCATGACGCTGGCCGAGGGAGCCGCCACCGACTGGCTGCCGCTGTTGATGGTCGACGGTCACGACATGCCCGCGGGACTCGGGTCGTTGGTGTACGCGGGATTCGCCGCCGCCATGGCGGCCGGCCGCTTCGCCGGCGGCCCCGTGGTGGCCCGCTTCGGCCGCCCGGCGGTGCTGGCCTGCGGTGCGCTGCTGACGGCCGTCGGGATTTCCCTGGTGTCCTTCGTCGATTCCCCGGTGGCGGCCGGGTGCGCCGTGCTCCTGTGGGGCCTCGGTACGTCTCTCGGCTTCCCGCTGGCTCTCTCCGCGGCCGGCGAGTCCGGCCCGGACACCGCCGGCCGCGTCGCACTGACCTCCCGGATCGGTTACGTGGCGCTGCTTGCGGGACCGCCGGCTCTTGGCTTCCTCGGCGAGCACCACGGGCTGCGCGCCGCGATGGTCCCGGTCCTGCTGCTCATGCTGGTTGCCGCCGTGTTCTCACCCGCCACGGCATCCCGGCACCGGACCCGGCGCCCCACGACGGCGGGCGGTCGCCTCTCGGATGGCCGCCCCACCCCGCCGACGGCATCCGAGCAGCACACCGCAGGCAGACCAGGCTCCACCCACAGCCAACGGTAGCCACACGTCGGGTATCTGACCGTCCGCGGCCCTCGCTGGCGCTCTCTGGCGGACACCCTTGAGCATGTTGCTCAGCCGCAGTGTTCACTGCCCGCTGCCCTGTGCCTTCTGCACCTCTGCCCTTGAGAACTCCGAATCCCCGGACGCAGTGATCCACGTACACCACACTGGCAAGCGATCCGCTGCCGCCAGGGCCACGGCACGCGGGTGAACAAGAGAGGGAAGACGTGACTGAGAGCCAACACCCGTCAGATGTGTCGGGCCAGCCGAACACCACGGATGTGTCAGGCAGGTTGAACACCGCCGTCGCGCACAACGCACGTGTATGGAACTACTGGATCGGCGGGAAAGACAACTACGAGGTCGACCGGCAAGTAGGCGGCCAGGTCGCCTCGATGTTTCCGGTGATCCGAGATGTGGCCCGCGCCGACCGCCAGTTCCTCGGCCGCACGGTCCAATTCCTGGCCGCCGACTGTGAAGTACGGCAGTTCCTGGACATCGGAACCGGGCTGCCGACCCTCGACAACACGCACGAGATCGCCCAACGGATCGCACCCGAATCCCGGATCGTCTACGTCGACAACGACCCCATCGTGCTGGTCCACGCCCGCAGCCTGCTGACCGGCACCACCCTGGGAGCCACCGCCTACATCGACACCGATATCCGTGACCCGGACGCCGTCATGGAGGGTGCGTCGGCAACCCTCGACCTCGGCCAACCCGTCGCGGTCATGATGCTGGGCATCCTCAACTTCGTCCTCGACACCCGCGAGGCACAAGAAATCGTGCGCCGCATCATGGCCTCGGTCCCCTCCGGCAGTTATCTCGTCCTGACTCACCCCACCACCGACACCGACCTGGGTGGCGAGGGCAATGTCGAGGCCATGAAGTTCTGGAACGAGAACGCCACACCTCCGATCACCGCCCGTAGTCGGGCGGAGGTCAGCTCCTTCTTCGACGGGCTGCACCTCGTCGACCCGGGCCTGGTGTCGTGCGCGCGATGGCGCGCCGAGCCCAACTCCACTTCCGTGCTCCCGCAGTTCGGTGCCGTTGCACGCAAATCCTGAACCACGCCGGGCTCTCAGGCCCCAGGTCTCTCGGACCGCCGGTTGCCCTGATCGACCCACCACACAGCAGGTGCCCGCCCCCGGGACACAGGGGCGGGCACCTTGCTCTTACGCTCGGCTCTTCCCCGTGGGGGTGGCCGGCTGGTCGTCCGTGAGGGTGCGTGGAGACCGGTTGATGCTTCCTCTAGAGGTCTCTGGCAATGAGGTCTCTAGAAATAATGCTTGCGTCCGCCCACCGCGCGTCCGGTCGCGCCCAGGATCCACAGCGCAGCACCGACGACGACCAGGATTCCGCCGACCGTCGTCAGCAAGGAGATACCGGCCAGCACGCCGATGATGAGCAAAATAACGCCAAGGACAATCATGGTCATTCCTATCGTCAAGTGTCGTCGGTATGCGCGGGCCCTCAGTCCGGCCTGCGGCACCTGTTTCCCGCCCTCCGCGCAGCCTGGAGCGGGTGAACCTGCCGCCCGCGGACTGTGCGGTTGCTGAGCCCTCTGTCGTGCAACCTCCGAGTGCCCAACTCTTGCCGGGTAATGCATGGCCGAATCAACACGTGCCTTCCCCTGGGTAGGGCACGTCCGCCGGGGAACGGCGCCGCCCTGACGGCCAGAGGGTCTGAGCGTCTGTGGGATGCACGGGACTGATGTGTCGCGCCGCCTACTCTGATGAGCGTGACCGTGCCTTCCTCCCGCCTTCATCGTGTAGCTGTCCTCGTGCTGGAGGGCGCCAAGCCACTCGACGTCGGCATTCCGGCGCAGGTGTTCACGACCCGGGCGAGCATGCCGTACGAGGTGCGGGTGTGCGGTGCGGCGCCCGGTCTGGTGACCGGAGGTGACGGGCTGTCGTACCACGTCGCCGACGGCCTGGACGCTCTCGCCTGGGCCGACATCGTCTTCGTCCCCGGGTACCGCTTCCCGGACCGGGACGATCCGCCGCAGGCCGTTGCCGACGCGCTGCGGGCCGCCCATGACCGGGGTGCTCGGCTGGCCGCCATCTCCACGGGTGCCTTCGCGCTCGCCGCCGCCGGGCTGCTCGACGGCAGGCGCGCCACGACCCACTGGCACTACACACGGGCGCTCGCAGCGAAGCATCCGCTCGTCCAGGTCGACGAGAACGTGCTGTTCGTCGACGAAGGCAGCGTGCTGACATCCGCCGGAGCCGCTTCCGGCATCGACCTGTGTCTGCACATACTGCGCGGCGATCTCGGAGTGGCCGCCTCCAATCACGCGGCGCGGCGTCTGGTCGCCGCCCCCTACCGCAGCGGAGGCCAGGCGCAATACGTGCCGCGCAGTGTGCCGGAGGTGCTCGGCGAGCGGTTCGCCGCGACCCGGGAGTGGGCGCTGCGCAGGCTCGACGAGCCGCTCTCCCTTGACGTGCTCGCCGACCACGCGGCGGTGTCGGCTCGCACCTTCTCGCGGCGTTTCGTCGAGGACACCGGATACACGCCGATGCAGTGGGTGATGCGCGCCCGCATCGACATGGCCCGTGAGCTGCTCGAACGTTCCCAGCGAAGCATCGAGCAGATCGCCAACGACGTGGGCCTCGGCACCGGTGCGAACCTGCGCACGCACTTCCAGCGCATCCTTGGCACCACGCCGAGCCAATACCGGCGCACCTTCGCCCGGGGCGAGTAGTCACGTCAACAGCCCACAGGAAGTCCCACGGCTCTGTGTCCCCGCTTTGGCGCGATCCTTTTGAACCATGGCGCTCACGCCAGGGCCACGTCCGGTCCCGGCACGCGAGGCTGGTGGCGACTGGAAGGGACACCACTCATGACTCGTATCGCCATCAATGGATTCGGCCGCATCGGACGCAACGTGCTGCGCTCCTTGCTCGAACGTGACAGCAGTCTCGAGGTCGTCGCCATCAACGACCTGACGGAGCCCGCCACCCTCGCGCGCCTCCTCGCCTTCGACACCACGGCCGGACGGCTCGGTCGCCCGGTGACCGTGGACGGCAACACTCTCGTCGTCGACGGCCGCCGCATCACGGTGCTCGCGGAGCGCGAACCCGCGCAGCTGCCCTGGGGCGAACTCGGTGTCGACATCGTGCTGGAGGCGACGGGCCGGTTCACATCGGCCAAGGCGGCCCGCGCCCATCTCGACGCGGGCGCGAAGAGGGTGCTCGTCAGCGCGCCCTCGGACGGCGCCGACGTCACGCTCGCCTTCGGCGTCAACACCGACGCGTACGACGCCGAGTTGCACACGATCGTCTCGAACGCCTCCTGCACGACCAACGCGCTCGCACCGTTGGCCTCGGTGCTCGATGAACTCGCCGGGATCGAGCACGGATTCATGACGACGGTGCACGCCTACACGCAGGAGCAGAACCTGCAGGACGGTCCGCACCGGGACGCCCGCCGTGCCCGCGCCGCCGCCGTGAACATCGTGCCCACCACGACGGGCGCCGCCAAGGCGATCGGGCTCGTGCTGCCCAACCTGGCGGGGAAGTTGTCGGGGGACTCGATCCGCGTGCCGGTTCCGGTGGGATCGATCGTCGAGCTCAACACCACCGTGGCCCGCGACGTGACGCGCGAGGACGTGCTCGCGGCATACCGTGCCGCGGCGGAGGGACCGCTCGCCGGTGTCCTGGAGTACTCGGACGACCCCCTGGTGTCGGCCGACATCATGGGCAACCCCGCCTCGTCCATCTTCGACGCGGAACTCACCCGCGTCGACGGTCGCCACATCAAGGTGGTCGCCTGGTACGACAACGAGTGGGGCTTCTCCAACCGCGTGATCGACACGCTTGAGCTCCTGGCCGCCTAGCGTTCCTGGCGCCGCTCCATCGCACCCCCAGCAGGGCGGTCCCACGGGGTATCGACCCGGCGAAGCCTTGATGGGCCGTCCCAACTGCCGCTCACTGCACAGGCGTTCCAGCGCGCAAGCCGATGAGCAGGCCAGTGAGGACGCGGCGCAAGCGGGGTTCCACCTCGACGAGGGCATGGCCGAACCGAGGATCGCTTGTGTAGAGCTGTCGCAGGAGCGGGCCGGGGGTGGCCATCTGCCACAGCGCCCCGGCCATGCTGGTCGCGGTGGCGATCGTGTCCACGGCCTGTTCCTCGGTCAGGTCCAGGAGCCGGTGCAGTTCCCCGGCGATCCGTGCGACCTCCTCCAGCGTGACGAGCTTGAAGGCGCGCACGGCCTCGGTCGACACGTTGCGCTCCAGGTTCAGGGGCGCCTGCGCCAGTGACACCGCGAGCACTGAGCCCTGCCGCGCGCCGCGGCACCGAGCAGCAGCAGGTCTGGTTCATCACCGGTTCATCCCACGGCCTCGGCCGCGCCCTGGCCACCGCCGCCCCGAGGTCCTCGCCGAGGAGTTCGCCGGCTACGCCGACCGCGTGCTCCCCCTCGGCCTGGACGTCACCGATCCGCAGGCGGCGCGCGACGCATTCGATGCGGCCGTGGCCCACTTCGGGCGGGTCGACGTCCTCGTGAACAACGCCGGATACGCGAACGTCTCACCCATCGAGACAGCGGAGGACGCCGACGTCCGCGCCCAGTTTGAGACGACGGTGCACGACATTCCCGAGGCATACGACGCAACGGTCGGCGAGATGAACCGGCGCGTGCGGCAGGACATGGTCGGCGCGGCCGGGGACCCGCGCCGCGCCGCCGAGATCATCGTCCGCACGGTGCACCGCGCCGAGGTCCCCAGTCACCTCCCGCTGGGAGTGAACGCGGCGGCCATGGCGCTTGATTACTCCCGCCGCCAGACAACCGAGGCCACCACCTGGGAGAAGGTGAGCCGCTCGGCCGACTTCGGCGAGGCCTACCCGGTGGAACTGCCTTGAGGCCCAGCTCCACCGCACCGGCCGACCTTCAGCCCCAGCAGCCCACGGCTACTCCGCGTAGGGCTGGTCGGCGCCCCGGGCGCTGTAACCCAGACTCCAGATGTAGCCGTCCGGGTCGGCGAACGTTCCGCCGTACCCGCCCCACGGCAGGGCGCCGGCCGGCTTGAGGACCGTGGCACCGGCCTTCTGAGCCTCCTCCATAACCTCGTCGACCCGCGCCTCGCTGCGGACGACGTAGGTCATGACCAGCCCGCTGAAGCCGCTGCCTTCAGCCGCCGTGCCCACCTGCTCGGCCAGCCCCTCCCGTGCGTAGAAGCCGACGGGCGAGGCTCCGTCCGACTCGAAGAACACCGAGACGCCGTAGTCGTTCTTGACCTTCCAGCCGAGCCCCTCCGTGTAGAACTGCTTGGCCCGCTCCATGTCCTTAACGCCCAGAAGGATCGAGCTGACGTGCGCTTTCATGCCATGTCTCCCTGTATGTCGGTCACATAGGTGCCAGACATCCGCATCGGGACCGGCACGGATGTCACATCTGCGTGCTCTCGCCGGTCAGTACGTATGACAGAACCGGACGAAGGAATGTGACAGATGGCCGAACAGGACTGGCTCAGCGCACAGTTCACCGAGCACAAGAGCCGCCTGCACGCGGTGGCCTACCGGATGCTCGGCTCCCCCAGCGACGCCGAGGACGCGGTGCAGGAGGCCTGGCTGCGAGTCAGTCGCGCGGACACCGGGCAGGTGGCGAATCCGGCCGGGTGGCTGACCACCATCGTCGCCCGGGTCTGCCTGAACATGCTCGAGGCGGGCAGGGCCCGGCGTGAGGACGCGACCGGGACACTGCCGCCCGAGCCCGCCGTGCCGCACACCAACGCCCACCCGAACGGCCAGGCCAACCCCGAGGACGAGACACTGCTGGCCGACTCGGTCGGCGTAGCGCTGATGGTGGTGCTGGACACGCTGTCGCCCGCCGAGCGGCTCGCGTTCGTCCTGCACGACGTCTTCGCCGTGTCGTTCGCCGAGATCGGAACCATCCTCGACCGCTCACCGGCGGCGGCCCGGCAACTCGCCAGCCGGGCCCGGCAGCGGGTGCGGGGAGCGGGTGACGCGTCCGATGCCGCACGATCCCGCAAGCGGGAGATCGTCGAGGCTTTTCTGACCGCGGCCCGCAGCGGGGACTTCGCCGCCCTGCTGGACCTGCTCGACCCGGACGCCGTGGCCATAGAGATGCGCGGCGCCCACGAGGTGGCCGCCTTCTTCACCGGACGCGCTCAGGCGGCCCGACTCGCCCTGGTCGACGGGACCCCAGCGGCCGTGTGGTCCCACCGCGGCCGGCCGAAGGCCCTCTTCACGTTCACCATCCACGACGAGAAGATCACCCGCATCGCCGTCGACACCGACCCCGACCGGCTCCACGATCTCGACGTCGTCTTCCTTTCCGCAGCAGACCCCGCAGCAGGCCCCGCAGTTGACCCCGCAGGAGACAAGGAGCGGCGATGACCGATACCGATCTCGAGCTTTCCTCCTGCGCTCTGGCCGTCCACGACATCGACGAGGCGCTCCACTTCTACCGCGACGTGCTGGGCTTCCAGGTGAGCGATGATGTCGCCCCCGAGGGCGCCGCCAGGCGCGTCAGCATCCACTCCCCTGCGCAGCCCCTCGTGCGGATCATCCTCGAAGCACCCGCCAAGAACCCGGACATCTCACCGGCCGACCGCACGTCGTACGAGGAGCTGATGGCCAAGGGCCTGCTGAGCCGCCTGGTCTTTGCCACCACCGACTGCGACGCGACCTTCGAGCGCGTCGCGGCCGCGGGCATCGAAGTGATGCAAGAACCGATCAACCGGCCCGACGGGGCGCGGGACTGCGCCTTCCTCGACCCTTCCGGCACCATGCTGCGCTTCACCCAGCCCAGCCGGGCAGACGTGGCGAGGGGCCGCTGATCCGGGTCCGGGCAAGGCAGCAGACCGCCGCAGCTGCTGGGGGGCGGGAGCGGCGGTCAGCGGATCGTGGCGGCCGGTGGGGTCCAGCGGTGAGTGCGCGGGACCGCGTGGGAGACGCCGAAATCCTTCTTGAGCTGCTCGGGGATGGCGTAGTGCATGACGCGTCCGCGGGTGAGGGAGGACAGTTCGAGAACGCTGGTCAGATGGCCGAGGCGGTCCAGCGCCCAGGCGCCGAGCGGGGAACGGTCCTCGATCGTCTCCAGTACGCCCAGAAGATGGGGCACGGCCTTGACGACGGCGTCCCACGGAGTGCGGGGAACCGCCAGCCAGTCGGCGCAGGTGTCTCCCACGAGGAAGCGGATGAGAGCGGAGACGATCGGGTCGAGCACGGTCCCGGGCACCACTTCCTCGTAGAGGTCGATGAGTTGCCGGGTCAGATGCGCACCCTCCTCGGAGGGTCCCATGTGCCGCACCATGTACAGGTCGAGGAAGCGGCGGGCGTCGTCGAGGGTCTTGGGTACGGCTTCCTGGTCGACGCCGAGCATGGCACCGACCACGCGCCAGGCGTAGTAGTACGCTTCCGCGCCTTCCGTCGACATGTGGATGCCCAAGCGGTGCAGGCTGTCCAGCACGAGCATCGAGAAGAACATCTGCCCGCCGATCATGTCCTCCTGACAGATCGGCGTCCCCAACGCGCAGGTCTCCCACCGGTTCTCGCGTGCGAGGTGGTGGCGGATGGAGGCGTGCAGCAGGCGGACCTTCTGGGCGGCGGGAATGAAGCGGCTGCCGCTCTCGAAGGCGTCGGGCTGCATCAGGTAGACGGTGAACTGCCCGGTCTCCGCCATCCGTTTGGACGGGTACTTCAGTCCGTGGGTGGTCGACAGCAGCTTCGCCACGTGCGGGACGACGTAGCAGGCGGGCATGGAGGCGAAGGACAGCGCGGTGGAGATGTGCACGTTGTTGTCGATGAAGAACAGCCGCGCCTTCTCCATCTCTCCCCAGTCCACCCAGGCCGGTGGGGTACGGGTGGCTTCGAGGTACTCGCGAGCGACCTCCGGAAGCCCGTCCGGCAGGGGTGCGCCGGCGGTGGACACGTACCGCATCAGGGTGTTGAACGTGCCGACCTGTCCGCGTTCGAAGAGTTCGGCGACGGTGGCGTCGGCGAGTTCGTCCCCCGCCTGGCGCAGGGAGTCCATCGATGCCTCGGTGTAGTTCATGGCGGGGTCCTTGTCTGCTGCGATCGCCGCGTCTGCTGCGTCACTGCATGTCTGCTGCGAGGGTCAGGACAGGCGGAGGGCCGCCGAACGCGCCAACCCGGTCAGGGCGGTTTCGGCGTGTCTCGGCACATCCAGGGCGTGCAGGGCGTCGAGTGCTTCCTCGACCCGCGCGCTGATCATGGCTTCGATGCGGGCGGGCGCCCCGAGCCTGTCCATCACGTGGCGCACCTCGTGCAGGCCCTCCGCGCCCAGGTCGCGCTTGCCGAGGAGGGCACGCAGCCGCTCCCGCTCGTCGTCCCCGGCCAGGCGCCAGGTCTCCGCCAGCAGCGCTGTCGGCCGGTGACCGCGTACGTCGTCGGCGTTGGCCTTGCCGGTCAGGTCCGGGTTGCCGAAGAGACCCAGCAGGTCGTCCCGGAGCTGGAACGCCTCGCCCAGCGGCAGCCCGTACGCTTCGTAGCCCTCGCGGAGGCGGGGCCCGGCGCCGGCCAGGGCCCCGCCGATGAGCAGGGGTTGCTCGACGGTGTACTTGGCGGTCTTGTAGCGGATCACCTTCAGCGACGCCGTGATGTCCGGACCGGCTCCGGTGCGTAGGATCTCCAGACACTCCCCCGCGATCAGCTCGCGGGCCATCACCGACCACAGCGGGCGGGCCCGGGCCAGATACGCGGCGGGCAGCCCGCTGGTGGTGAAGAGGTGTCCGGCCAGCGCCATCAGCAGGTCCCCCACCAGCATCGCCAACGACCTCGCCGCGGCGTCGGCGCGCGGGCGACGGCGTACGGCGCCGCGCAGGGCGCGGTGGGCGGTGGGCCGTCCGTGCCGCAGCGGGCTGTCGTCGATGAGGTCGTCGTGGACGACGGCCGCGGCGTGCACGAGTTCCATGGAGGCTGCCGCCCGCACCAGGGCGTCGTTGTCCGGCTGTCCCACCGCGCGCCAGCCCCAGTAGCAGAAGGCCGCCCGCAGCCGTTTGCCGTCCGCGACCGCCGCCTCCAGTTGCCCGGCCACGGGGCCCAGGAGTGGGTCGATGGCCACGAACTGGTCCGCCTCATCGGCGACGAACCGGTGCAGTGTCTCGTCGACGCGGGCCTTGAACGCGTCCGGCTCCCACGCCTCAGACGTCATCGGCGGCCCGTCGCGCCAGCGCCTGCCGGGCCAGCTTCTCCAGGTGCGGCGGGGGCACGGTCGCGTACCGGTCGAGCACCAGGCGGCCGCGCGCCAGGAGTTCACGCTCGGCCTCCGTCGCCAGCTCGGCGGTGTCGGAGCGTCGCAGCATCCCCCGAACCGTCCCCAGCGCCGAGCCCAGCGTGCTCACCGCCAGGTCGGCCAGTCCGGCCGCCAGCAGTACCGCCTGGCCGTCCAGGCCTCCGCGCCGATCCGTCGGCTGTGTCATATCAAGCCCCCCGCCCCGTGGACATCCGGACGACGCCGGTCACGCGCCGTCCATGCGAGCATCCCGTGCTGCCCGGCCCGGGAGCGGAACAACTCACGATCGAGTGATCACGTCGCTCGGCAGTACGGGTCACGCGACGAGACAGATCACGCGTCGCCACTCCACCGGCCGCCCAAGCCGTCGCCCCTTCACGGACCACGTAGTTGACCAAGAGATTGATCTGCACGACCGTTCCGGAGCACGCCCACGTATCGTGCAGGCGAGGACGGCGTAGGACACAACACAGTCAGAGGGGGCGCCATGATCGGTGTCGAGGAGCTGGAGGCCGCAGCGGCCAGGATCACTGGCCACGTGGTGCGTACTCCCACACTGCCCAGTCCCGGGCTGGCCGCGCTGCTGGGCGTGCCGGTCACGGTCAAGCTCGAACTGCTGCAGCGCAGTGGCTCGTTCAAGGCACGGGGCGCCGTCTCAAAGCTGCTCACGCTGACCGACGAACAGCGCGCGGCCGGTGTGGTGGCGGTGTCCGGCGGCAATCACGGGGTCGCCGTGGCGGAGATGTCGGCCGCCCTGGGCGTGCGAGCCACGGTGGTCATGCCGCAGGCCGCACCCGCCCGCTCCGTGGCGAGCGCCCGTGCCGCGGGCGCCGATGTCCGGCTGACCCCCACCATGGCCGAGGCCTTCGCGCTCATGGAACAACTGGAGAGCGAAGGGCTCACGCTCCTGCATCCGTTCGCCGACCCTGTCGTGATCGCGGGGCAAGGCACCGTGGGGCTCGAACTCGCTGAGGACGCCGGTGAGCTGACGGATGTCCTGGTCTCCATCGGCGGTGGCGGACTGATCGCCGGTGTGGCGGCGGCACTGCGGGCGCGACGGCCCGGTGTGCGGGTGTGGGGCGTGGAGACCACCGGCGCCGACGCGATGTCGCAGGCGCTGGCCCACGGCGGGCCGGTACAGGTGGACGTGGACACACGCATCACCACGCTCGGTGCGCCCACGGTGTCACCGCTGACCTACACCATGGTGCGCGACCTGGTCGACGAGGTACTGGTCGTGCCCGAGGCCGAGGCCTTTGCCGGGGTCCGGGAGCTGGCCGAGCACGCGAAGGTGTGGGCGGAGCCCGCGGCCGGCTGCCTCCTCCCGGCCGCCCGCCGCATCCTCGCCAAGACCGGCGACGAGACGCGGCTCGGCCTGGTGATCTGCGGCGGCAATGCGTCGGTGGACGACGTGGTCGCGTACGCGGGCTAGCTTCTCTGTCCGGGGAGGCCGTGGACGGCGAACCTGGAGCTGTGTGGCGCCACCGTCGACGAACAGTTCCGCGCCGGTGGTGAACGTGCTCTGGTCGCCGGCCAGGTAGAGGGCGGTGGCGGCGGCCTCGTCGGCGGCAAGCCCGGTGAGGCGGGCCCGACCGCCGGGCGTGGCGCGGTGGCGGGCCGGGGTGGTGTCGGAAAGCCGCCAGCCTTTGCACCTTCCGCTGTCTAGGGTCTTGGCATGCCTCAGCCAAGCCGCACCATCGTCGAAGACGCCTGGAAGGCGTTCGCGAGCCACGACGCCGACCGGATCTCCGCGGTCTTCACCGAAGACGCGGAGTGGCAGGCGCCCCCGGGCAACGCGACTGCCGTCGCGCTGGAGGGTCCCAGTCATCTGGTCGGCAGGGAGAGGATCGTGCGGTTCCTGGCCGACGAATTCCCGCGCTTCTTCGTGCGCGACGTCAACGTCACCTTCCACGGGTTCTATGCCGATGGCGAGCGGGTGATCGTGGAGGAGACCATGACGGCGACCCTGGCCAACGGCAGCCACTACGCCAACGACTACTGCTTCGTCTTCGAGCTCCGGGACGGGTTGATCCACCGTGTCCGCGAGTACATGGACACCGCCCGCGGCCATCGCATGATCTTCGGCGAGGTTCCTCGTCTCTGACGGGAGGGTCACCGCGGCCCCGATCGGTGGCCCCCGGTCCAAGGCCCCTCGAAGTCGGCCGAGGTGAGCGTAATGCCGGTCAGGACGCGTACCGCGAGGATGAGGCAGCCGTCGGGCTCTTCGGTGTCGGCTTCGCCGGTGGGTACACACGCGTCGGAGGCGTCGAAGCCGGCCGCGGTGAGGGAGCCGACGACCGGGTGGGCGGTGTCCACGCTGCCGGAGGGGCCGTCGAAGTAGCCGCCCGTCAGGTCGAGTTGGCCGAGGATGGCACCGTCGTGAGCGATGGCGGCCGTCTTCGTGTCGGGGTCGCGGTAGGCGCTGACGGCGGTCTGGCCGCCGGCGGCGAGGGTGCGCAGGACCTCGTCACCGAAGCCGATCCAGGTTTCGAATTCCATGATGAGGGTCCAGCCGCCGGGCAGTTCGCGGCCGAGCAGGAAGGCGCCTTCGCCTTGGCTCTCCTGCAGAAGGCGGGCGGCTTGATCCACGCCCTCGGGGCAGGGAACGGGGCCAGTGACGCCCATCAGGCGGAGCGTTTCGGCGAGTGGGTGGGCGGCGAGGGTTACGCACCAGCCTTCGCCGAACATCTCGTCCAAGTCCACGGCATGGGGCCTTTCGTCGGGTCCGCGGACGTGGTCCGTTGGCGGGAGTGCAAGAGGCCTGCGCACAGTACCGCCAGAGAATGCACGACCGGGTACGACCCCGGGCACGGCCCCTCAGCCGCGAGAGGGCCATCTCTCAGCAGATTCAAGGGCCTGTGTCGCTCGTGATGAAAGGGTCGACTGCCTGCCGCGGCCCCGGTATTCGTCGAGGTACTTCAACGGGGTGGTGACCGGTCGGGTTCCGTCAGGGCGATGCGGACGTCCACCACGCCTTCGACGGCCCGGGTCAGGCGCGCGGCGACCGGGACGAGGGTCCGGTCGCGGATCTCTCCGCCGAGGGTGACCACGCCGCTCTCCACGGCGACGGTGACGGTCCGGCCAGGGAAGAGGAAGGCGGTCACGGTGCGCGTCACCTCGTCGGCGAGGTCCTCGTCGGTGCGCAGGAACACCTTGAGGAGGTCGCTGCGGCTCACCACGCCCTGGAGCAGGTCATGGGCATCGGTCACCGGGAGTCGCTTGATGTGCCGTTGCGCCATGATGCGAGCGGCCTGCGGGAGTGTGGTGTCCGGGTGGACGGTGACGGCGGGAGTGCTCATCACCTCGCCCGCGGTCACCCCGCCGGCCTTGGCCAGGTCGGAGAGGCGTCGCAGCTGGTCGGTGCGGGTGGGGTCGCTGTCGCGGAACTCCTCTTTGGGCAGCAGGTCCGCCTCGGAGACCACGCCGATCACCCGGCCCTCGCCCGCGAGAACGGGCAGCGCGCTGATTTTCCACTGCTCCATCAGCGCGACGATCTCCTTGAAAGGGGCCTCACGGCCGACGGCGACGACGGTGTGCGTCATCACGTCGCTCACGGTGCGCGGGGTGTGGAGCACGGTGTCCTCCTCTGGGGTCAGGTGCGCTCGACGGTCAGGTCGAGGAAATGGGTGGACCAGGAGATGCAGGGGTCGTGGTTGCGGATCGTCCGCTCGCACAGCCGTTTCAGTTCCGCGTCGTCCAGGCCCTGTTCGGTGATGGCGGTCTGGGCGGTGCGCCGCAGGTCCTCCTCGATCGCGCCTTGGTTCTGCGCGGTGGGCGGCACCATGCGGGCGTCGGCGACCGTGCCCTCGGCGTCCAGGAGGTAGCGGTGGTAGAGGAGTCCGCGCGGGGCCTCGGTCGCTCCGTGGCCGGTGCCCGCGACGGGCGGAACGTCGGTGTACGGACGCCGCGGCGGCTCGCAGGTCTCGATGATCCGCAGCGCTTCGTCGATCGCGTACACGACCTCCACGGCCCTGACGAGGATCGAGCGGTATGGATTGCGGCAGACCACTCCCTCGTACGGGTCTCCGAGCCCGGCCGCGCGGGCGGCCTCGACGGCGGTGCGCGACAGCCACCGGCCGCTGATCGCGAAACGGGCGAGGGACCCGGTGAGGTGGCGGCGCCCGTCGAGTGTGGAGTGCAGGGCGGTGGAGTGCGAAAGGTGCTCCTCGTGTACCCGGTCGAGGAAGGTGTGCAGCGGGAAGGTGCCCAGCGTCCCGTCGGGGCGCAGCACCGCCGGGGTGCCGGTTTCGATGGCGTACGTTCCCGGCTGGGCCAGGGCGAACAGGTCGGCGTCGGCCTCGGCGTCCGGGAAGTCGAATCCGGCCACCCAGTGAACGGTCTGCCAGGCATCTTCCAGCGCCCGTTTCAGTTGCTCGGCCAACGGCCGCAGCGCACTGCGGGGCGGGGTGCGGTGGAAACCGCCGACGCGGACGTTGACGGGGTGGACGGCGCGGCCGCCGAGGAGTTCGAGGATCGCGTTGCCCGCTTGGTTCAAACGCAGTCCCCGTTCGACCTGCGTGCGGGCAGTGCGGGCCAGTTCGATGGCGCCGTCGCAGCCGAGGAAGTCGGGTGCGTGCAGGAGGTGGATGTGCAGCGTCTGGCTCTCGATCCATTCGCCGCAGCACAGCAGCCGCCGCAGTTCGCGCAGGGCCGGATCGATGGCCACGCCGCAGGCGTCCTCGATGGCCGCGCAAGCGCTCATCTGATGGGCGACCGGGCAGATTCCGCACACCCGGGCGGTGATGTCGGGCGCCTCGGTGTAGGCCCTCCCCCGCAGGAAGGCCTCGAAGAACCGCGGCGGCTCATAGATCCGCAGCCGTGCTTCGGTGACCGTGCCGTCGTGCATACGCAGGTGCAGGGCGCCCTCGGCCTCCACGCGGGAGAGCGAGCCGACGTGCAGGGCACGGCTGCCGCGGTGCGTCATCGGCGTAACTCCTCTTGATGAAGGGGCAGTGGAAGCGGCGGCCTCCGGGATCGAGGAGCTCGGTCGGGCGGGCGGCGCAGTTCGCGGCGTCGGGCGGGATCACGACGAAGCGGAAACCCACCCCTTGGACCGCGCCGAGCACCTCGAAGTGGACCGCGTCGCGCTCCGTCATGGCCGCGCCTCACCCGCGTGCCGCGGCGTCCCGGTGCTGGACGATCTCGTTCTCGATGTCTTCGGCCAGCGGTGCCACCACCGGCTCGACGGCCGCCGAGAAGCCGGTTCCCAGCGCGTCGTCGGCGCCCTCGACCGCGTAGACGACCAGCCGGCCCGGCAACCGGCCCAGGACTCGGGCGAGCTCGACGGCCTCCCCGAGCCCGAGCCCGTGCGAACTGGTCGTCCGGGGCCGGTCCAGGGCCTCCGCGTCGAGTGCCAGCCGGTGCACCAGCCCTGGACGTGCGGGATGCGCGTGGGCGGCGTCCACGACCACCGCGAGGTCCGCGCCCTCCCACAACCCGATCAGCCGCGCGGGATCGCCGTCGCAGGTGGCCAGAAGCACCCCCGGCGGCAGGGGGCGCACGGCGGCTCGTTCCCGGAGCCGCGCGATCACGGCCCATCCCACGCCGTCGTCCCGCCGGAACTCGTTTCCGACGCCGATCACAGCGATGCGCGTCCGCGTGGACATCGCGCCTCCTTCCGCCGGACCTCGCTTTCACTGTGCGCGGTGGCCATCGCCCTCGGTAGGGGCCGGATGTCCCCCCTCCTGGGCCCGTTCGCCCCTCCCCCACGGAACGCCTCGGTGGAACCGTGCGCAGTAGGGCCTCCGCGAGGAGGCACGGCGGAGGGCGGTGACACCGTGGACAAGCCTCTGGTGGTCGGAGTGGACGGCTCGGATCCGAGCCTGCGCGCACTGGACTGGGCGGTGGACGAGGCCGCGGCACGCGGTGTGCCGCTGCGTGTCGTTCACGCGTCGAGGTGGGAGTGGTACGAGGGTCACGAGCCGTCGTTCGGCATCAACCGGACGTCCGTGCAGGTTCTCTCGGATCACATCGCCGCCACAGCGGTCGAGCGCGCACTGCGCCGCGCGGCCTCCCTGAAGGTGACGAGTGACGTGCTGTCCGAGGATCCGGCCGCCGCTCTGGTACGGCTCAGTTCCGAGGCGGGTGCGATCGTGGTGGGCAATCGAGGGCGCGGCGAGATCGCCGAGTTGCTGCTCGGCTCGGTCGGCCTGTCCGTCGCCGCGCACGCCACGTCACCGGTGATCGTCGTACGCGGCGGCGAGAGGAACCTCAGCCGCGGGTTCGGAAGTGTTGCCGTCGGGCTCGACGAACCCCGGGAAGCCGACGCCGCGATGGAGTTCGCTCTGCGCGAGGCGGAAACCCACAAGGCCGCGGTATCGGTCATCCATGCCTGGCGCTGCCCGGCCCGCGAGGCCCCTGACTTCCCCGCCAGGACGTCCGACGAGCACCAGCGCCGCGGCGAGGAACAGGTCGAAGAGGCCCTGCGGGGTACGGCGGCCTCCCATCCCGGCATCGGGATTCGCCGCCAGATCGTCGAGGGCCACGCACGCGACGCGCTCCTCGACGCGGCCCGCACGGCCGATCTCCTGGTGGTCGGCGCACGTCGCCGGAAGGGACACCTCGGCCTGCAGCTCGGTCCGGTCAATCACGCCGTCCTGCACCACGCGGCCTGCCCGGTGGCGGTGGTCCCGCACGGCTGAGCCGACTTGTGGGCCCCGCCCGCCGGCGTACCCAACAAGCCACGAAGGTGCACACCATGTCCTTGCGAACACCCGTGACCGCAGGCATCGACGGCTCACCCGAAAGCCTGGCAGCAGCACACGAAGCAGCGCGTGAAGCCCTGCTCCGTGACCTCCCCTTGCACCTCGTCCATGTATTTGACCAGCCGTCGCAGCGAACCCGTCTACCGGAGATCGAAGTCCCGTTCCATCGGGAGAGCGGCGCCCTCGACCGAGCCGTCCTGAAGATCTCCGACACCTATCCCGCGCTCGGCATCATTGACGAGCAGGTCACCGGGCCACCGGTGGAGGCGCTGCTGGCCGCGGCCGAAACCTCGGCCTTGCTCGCGGTCGGCTCACGCGGCTTCGGGTCGGTGACAGGTGCCCTGATCGGCTCGGTGGCCCTGGCCGTCGCCGCCCGGGCCACATGCCCGGTCCTCCTGGTCCGTGCGGGCGAGGAAGCCCCGAAGGCGCGTCAGGGCCCCGCGGCCGGGCCCTACGCCCCGGTGCTGATGGGCCTTGACCTGAACCACCCCTGTGACGAACTCCTGGAGTTCGCCTTCCTCGCGGCGACCCTCCGGGACGCACCACTGCACGTGATGCACACCTGGACGCATCCGCTCGGCCCCAGCACCGACGCCACCGCGCCCGCCGTGACGAAGTCACACCTGCTCACGTCCGCTCTCGCCCCCTGGCAGCACAAGTTCCCGGGCACGCGGGTCATCGAGCGGCTCGTCCACGGTGCGGCGGGCCACCATCTGGTGAACGCCTCCTCCACCGCAAGCCTTCTCGTACTCGGCCGCCCCATCTCCGCCGGACCGCGCCTCGGAGCGACCGCGCACAAAGCGATCCACCGTGCCACCTGCGCGGTCGCGATCGTCCCGCACGCCTGACGGGGCACCAAGGCGCGCGGTGCTCAGTCAGGAAGCAGCAGCCGACACGTCTCCCCCGGCCGGACACAGATCGACCGATCGGCCAGGCGGACATCGACGGCTGAGCGGTCGGACGCGGGCACCGAGATCTTCAGCACCCCCCGTTCCAGGCGCAGTTGCACGCCCCAATGACCTTGGTATCGGAGAGCGAAACCGTACGAGGACAGCTCCGGCAGGGGCGCCGGGTCGAGCCACAGGGCACCCTGCCTGGTTTCCAGCCCGGTCAGTCCCCGCTGGACCAGGTCGAGGGTGCCGGCCATGGCTCCCAGGTGGATGCCTTCTCCGGTGGTGCCGCCCTGCAGATCGGCGATGTCACCCCGCAGGGCTTCTTGACAGTAGCTCCACGCATCGGCTCGCCGGGCACGGGCGAGGACCCAGCCGTGGACCAGGCCGCTGAGAGTGGAGCCGTGGCTGGTGCGGTGCAGGTAGTGATCGACGGTGCGACGCCAGGTGGCCTCGTCGAGCCGGTATCCCAACCGCCGGAACAGCCCTTGGAGTTCGGCGGGCGAGAAGAGATAGCCCAGCATCAGGACGTCGGCCTGTTTGGAGGCCTGATAGCGGTTGACCGTGTCCCCTTCCGCCTCCAGGATCCGGTCCAGACGACGGATGTCCTCATAGCGCTTCCGGTAGCCGTCCCAGTCGAGTTCCATCAGGCTGCCGTAGCCGTCGAACTGGCTGATGACGTCCTCGTGGAAGGGCACGTGAAGGGTGCGCGACACGTCCTCCCAGACTTCCAGCTCACCTCCGTCAAGGCCGGTCCGCTCGAAGAGTTCCTGGCGGCGCGGGGCAGGCAGGCTGCGCAGCACTTCCAGCGTGCGGGCCAGCACCCAGGCGGCGGTGACGTTGGTGTACGCGTTGTCGTCGAGGCCCGGCTCCTTCGCGCCCGGGTAGGCGTCGTGGTACTCGTCGGGCCCGACGACACCGCGAATGCGATGCCGTCCAAGGCTCTCGTCGTAGGTGGCCGAGTCCGCCCAGAAGCGGGCGATCTGCAACAGCATCTCGGCACCCTTGGTGTGCAGGAACTCGATGTCCCCGCTCGCCTCGCAGTACTGCAAGACGTTGTACGCGATGGCCGAGCCGACGTGGTGCTGGAGACGGGAGTGATCCGGCAGCCAGCGCCCAGAGCGCGGGTTGAGGTGCAGTTCCTGCGTCTCCTCGCGCCCGTCGCTGCCGCTCTGCCAGGGGTACAGTGCGCCCGCCCGGCCGATGCCGCGAGCAGCCGTACAGGCCTGTTCCAGGCGTCGGTGGCGGTAGCGGAGCAGGGCGCGGGACACCTCGGGAAAGTGCAGGTTGAGGTAGGGCAGGACGAACAGTTCGTCCCAGAAGACATGTCCGCGGTAGGCCTCGCCGTGCAGCCCCCGGGCCGGTACGCCGACGTCGAGTTCGGCGGTGTGCGGGGAAAGGGTCTGCAGCACATGGAAGAGGTGCAGGCGCAGGATGCTGCCCGCTTCCCCCGGCACCTCCAGCTCGGCCCGGCGCCAGAGTTGGTCCCAGGCACTGATGTGCCGGTCCAGCAACTCGTCAAAGTCCGGCGCCCCCTGAACCCGGTCCAGTGCGGCGCGCAACGGGTCACTGATCGCGGGGTCGCGCGAGGTGTGCAGGGCTGCGGTCTTGTCGACGGTCACGGTGCGGCCCGGTGTGAGCTGCAGGAGCGTGCGCTGGGTGGCCCGCGAGGCCGTGTGGCGGGTCGCGACGGTGGTGGGCACGGCGAGGCGGGCCGCCATGGCGACGCGGATGTCCGACGTGCGGGTACGGCAGCGCAGCCACACGGTGTCGACGGCGGCGGTCCCGGTGTGTACGTGCGTCAGATGGCTGCCGTCCAGATCGCCGTAGCGGGGCACGCCGGCATTCGTGACGGCGCCGTCGAGTGCCGCCTCGACCTCGAGACGTCCGGAGAAGTTCTCTGCCGTGAACTCGGTCCGCAGGGCGGCCAGATGAGGGTCGGCCATGTGGACGAGGCGCAGCTGACGGACGACGAGCCGGCGCCCCTGACCATCGGCGTAGCGGCTCCGGCGCTCCAGCAGGCCGCTGGACAGGTGCAGGGTCTGGTGGTGGTCGAGCAGGGCCGCTGTGTCCGGGGAGAACCACGTGCCTGCGTCCGTGTCGCCGGGCAGACGGAAACGCAGCGGCAGCCAGTTCGGCAGGTTGACCATGTCCTCGTTCTCGACCTGTCGTCCGGCCACGTCGGAGACGAGCCGGTTGTAGCAGCCCGCGGCGTACGAGCCCGGGTAGTGCACGTCGTCCGCCGTGCACTCGGGCAGCGCCCCGCGGGTCGCGAAGTAACCGTTGCCCAGCGTGCACAGCGACTCCCTGAGCCTCTCGTCCGCGGGGTCGTAGCCCTCGTACTCCCAGGTCCGGTCCGTCACTTCGGTGTACCTCCCAGCAGGAGTTCCTCCAGGTCGCGTACGACGAGGTCGGCGCCGTGCCGCAGCAGTCTCTCGCGCGAGCCCTCGGTTGCCGCGCGGTCCACGCCGATGACGAGGGAGAACCCTCCTCGCCGGCCGGCCTCGACCCCCGCGAGGGCGTCCTCGACGACCGCGGCCCGTCCGACGGGGACACCGAGGCGGCGTGCCGCCTCCAGGAAGAGGTCGGGCCGCGGTTTGCCCGGCGGGTCCAGGCGGGCCGCCTCGTCGCCTCCGGGATGGGCGTCGATGCCGTGTTCGCTCAGCCGCGTCACGTACAGCCGCTCCTTCTCGGCGGCGACGCTCCCCGCACGGTCCGGACGGAGCGTTCGAGCCTGCGTGAGGCCAGGAACGCCTCCGTGCCGTCGAGGCGGGACTTGCCGTCCACGTACCGCGGGTAGTCGTCGTGCGAGGGCGTGCACCCGGGCCGAGTCGGTGATCACTCCGTCCGTGTCGAAGACGACGGCACGTAGGCCTCGCAGGACGGCCGCCAGGTCACCGCGGGTCACGTTCGTGAGCGGGGTCATGGCGTGCTCCTCGGCAGTGCGGGACGGGCAACGTTCCGAGCTCACGTCAGTTGCGGCACGATCGCCACCGGGCAGTCCGCATGGTGCAGCAGCGTGTGCCCCACCCTGCTCAGCTGGAGGCCGAAGTGGCCGTGCCGGCGACGAGCCCCGATGACCATGAGGTCCGCGGCGGCCGAACGGCGCAGCAGTACCTTGCGCGCCGATCCCTCGACCGTCCTGTGCCGCACCCGGACCTCGGGGTGATCCGCGGCGGCATCGTGGAGAGCGGCGTCGAGCAGGGCCGATGCCCGTTCCCGGTGGTATCGGGAGAGTGCGTCGGAGGACAGGGGGTCGTCGGTGGCCTCGTACGCGGGACACCGCCAGGCACGTATGGCATCGAGCGGGCACTTGCGGGCCGCGGCCGCGCGGAAGGCGAACCGCACGGCCTCACTGTTGGTCTCGGGGTCTCCGACACCGAGCATGATCTGTTCATGTGCGCCCTCAAGGCCCGCCTTGTCTCCGCGCACCACGATCACCGGGCAGTAGGCACGGGCGGCCACGGCGAGACTCACCGAGCCGAGCAGCAGTCCGGCCAGCTCTCCACGCCCTCGCACGCCCGTCACCAGGACCGAGGCGTTGTGCCCTTCACTCAACAGCGCGGACGCCGCGTCGTCGTGCACCAGGTCCGCCGAAATCTCCATGCCGGGGTTACGCCGACGGGCGCGCGCAACGGCCGATTCGACGATGCTCTCCGCCGTCTCCTGTGCGGAGGGGCGTTCCACATCGCCATGGGGCAGCGCGGTCTCGTGGTGTTCCGAGAGGGAGGCGTGCACCAGGCGCAGGGGGAGGCCGGTACGGGCCGCCTCGTCCACCGCCCAGTCGACGGCCACGAGACTCGCGTCGGACCCGTCGACTCCGACCACCAGAGGCAGCTTCATCGTCCCTGCCGCCTTTCACGCGGCTGTACGGACGGCATGACGAACTCGGTGAGGTCGAGGAGCCGGTGGGTGTACCCCCATTCGTTGTCGTACCAGCCGAAGACCTTCACCAGGTCGCCGTGCGCCTGGGTGAGCGGCGCGTCCAGGACGCACGAAGCGGGATCGCCGATGATGTCGCGGGAGACGATCGGCGCGTCGGACACCCGCAGGACGCCTTTCAGAGCTCCGTCGGCGGCTTCGCAGAACGCGGCGTTGATCTCGTCCGCGGTCGCGGACCGTTCGAGGACCACGCTCAGGTCGGTCAGGGAGCCGTCCTCGACCGGCACCCGCACGGCGATGCCGTCCAGGGTGCCCGCCAGCTCCGGCAGGACGAGGCCGACGGCGCGGGCGGCTCCGGTGCTGGTCGGGATGATGTTCGCGGCGGCGGTGCGGCCCCGCCGCAGGTCCTTGTGCGGGCCGTCGAGCACCACCTGGTCGTTGGTGTAGCCGTGGATGGTGGTCATCAGCCCTTTCACCAGGCCGAAGTGCTCATGCAGCACCTTCACCATCGGCGCCACACAGTTGGTGGTGCACGAGGCGTTGGAGATGACGTGGTGCTGGTCCGGGTCGTAGGTGGCTTCATTGACGCCCACGACGAGCGTGGCGTCCACACCCTTGCCGGGGACGGACAGCAGTACCTTGCGCGCCCCGCCCTTCAGGTGCCGGCCCGCCTCGTCGCGGGTGCGGAAGCGGCCGGTCGACTCGATCACCACGTCCACGCCGTGATCGGCCCATGCCAGGTCGGCGGGGTCGGGCTCGGCCGTCACCGCGATGCGCTGTCCGTCCACCGTGAGCGAGGTGTCGTCGTGCTCGACGGTGTGCCGCAACCGCCCGTAGGTCGAGTCGTACTCCAGCAGATGGGCCAGCGTCGCCGGGGACGTGATGTCGTTGACGGCCACCACCTGCACGGCGGACCGGCCGGCGGTCTCGGCGCGGTCCAGTACGCAGCGCAGATAGTTCCGGCCGATGCGCCCGAAGCCGTTGATCCCCACGCGCACGCTCATGTCCGTCGCCTCCCGGGTCGGTGTCCTGTCTCCCGTGCCAGCCTGCGCGCCCGCCTGCGGCGCGGGCAGGGGCCGACCGGCCCCACGATCGGGGCCGTACGGGACTGCCTCGCGTCGTGCCCGCCCCGTCCGAGCCTGTACGAATTCGCAGAGGGCGGCCGCCACGTGGCCGGCTTGCTCGGCACCGGAACGGAACAGGGTCACGAGGCGAACAGCGCGACCTTGAGCGCTCCGCTCTCCTCGGGCCGGGTGAAGACGTCGTACGCCTCCTGCATCTCGTGCAGACCAAACCGATGGGTGACAAGCCCCGCGGTGTCCAACTGCTTGGCCGCGACCATGCGCAGCAGTGCCGGTGTGGAGTACGTGTCCACGAGGCCCGTGGTGATCGTGACGTCACGGGTCCAGAGGTCCTCCAGGTGCAGGGTGGCCGAACGGCCGTGGACGCCGACGTTGGCGACGCGTCCGCCGGGTCGGATCAGCCGGGTGCACACCTCGAAGGTGCCGGGAATACCGACCGCCTCGATCGCGACGTCCGCGCCGAGTCCGTCGGTGAGTTCAGCGATCCGGCCGGTGACGTCGTCGGAGGGGTCGAGCGTGAGCTGCGCGCCGTGCCGTGCGGCCGCCTCCCGCCGTGCGGGAGTGGGATCGACGGCGATGACGCGGCTCGGGCTGAAGAGGCGGGCCGTGAGGATCGCGGCGAGGCCGATGGGACCGGCTCCGACGACGGCCACGACGTCTCCGGGCGAGACCTGACCGTTGAGCACTCCCACTTCGTACGCGGTCGGAAGGATGTCGGCGAGCATGAGTGCGCTCTCGTCGCTGACCTGGTCGGGCAGCACGTGGGTGGAGGTGTCGGCGAAGGGGACCCGGGCGTATTCGGCCTGTACGCCGTCGACGCGGTGCCCAAGGATCCAGCCGCCACCGCCCAGGCACTGCCCGTACTGCGAGGACCGGCAGAAGCGGCAGCGGCCGCACGCGCTGATGCACGAGATCAGTACACGGTCCCCGGGGCGCACGGTGGTGACCGATGGCCCCGCCTGGTGCACGGTGCCGACGGCTTCGTGGCCAAGGATGCGACCCGACTCGACGGTCGGCACATCGCCCTTGAGGATGTGCAGATCCGTGCCGCAGATGGTGACGGCGTCAATGCGTACGATCGCGTCGCCGGGGTCATGAATCACCGGGTCGGGAACGTCTTCCCAGGATCGCTTGCCGGGGCCGTGGAACATCAGAGCCTTCATGGCTGCCTCCCTGAGGCGTGAACCTTCTTCTTCCGCACGACATGGCGGGCGCTGTGTCCGCCCGCCGTGCCGGTGCGCGTTCAGCCGTGGCGGGCCCGTGTCAGTTCGCTCGCGATGCCCGCCGCCCACTTCTCGATCTGCGGGAAGTCCCGGAAGTCTCCGCCTTTGCCGGAGCTCACGATCTTCCGCGCGACGAAGCCTTTCGCTCCTTCTTCCAGGCATCCTCCAAAGGTGCGGTGTTCCTCCGCGCCGAGGCGGTCCATGGTTCGCCTCACCCCCCGTACGGGCGGGATGTCACGTTCCGACGCCGTGGCGTCGAGCGGGCCGCTGCTGAACAGCCACAACGGGCGCTCGGCCAGCGCGCGGTGGTGACGGCGGACGAAGCGACGGGCGTCCCTGTGCCAGCGCCCGGCATAGAGTCCTCCCCCGAGCACCACGGCGTCGTAGGAGTCCAGGCTCGCCACCGACCGTGCCGACAGGGCCTCGGCCGTGAGGCCGTTCTTGTGCAGCACCTCGGCGATGGCATCGGCTATCCGGGCGGTCGATCCGTTCGTGGTCGCATAGGCGACCAGTACCTTCTTGGGCATGGCGCTACGTCTCCATTCACAGTTTACGCAGCCAGTCGTCGGCGACACCGTGCAGTGCCTGGTCGTCGGGCCGCAGATGTGAGTCGTCCAGCCGGTAGTGGAGCTTGTCGACGACCGCGACGACTCCGTCGATCTGCCGGGTCATGGAGACCGCGATCTCCGTCTCGCTCCTGCGCTCCAACTGGCCGGCGAGCGTGACCACTCCCTCCTCCACGGAGATCTCGATGGTGCGGGGGGCCAGCCACAGGGCGTGGACCAGTACCTCCTGGATCACCTCGTCCCGGATCGCCGCGTCGGTACGCAGGAAGACCTGGAGCAGGTCGCGGCGGGTGACGATGCCGACGAGCCGTTCCTCCTCATCCAGGACCGGCAGCCGCTCCACACGTCGCCGCGCCATGGTCCGCGCGGCCTCGACGATGGTTTCGTCGGCGTGCACGGTGACGGGCGGCGTGGTCATGAGCTGGCCGGCGGTACGGGCCTTCGCCTTCGCCGCCTGCCTCTTGGCGCCGCGTGTCCACGCCTTGAGGCCGGCCGACCGGTGGCGGTGCTTCGGCTCGGGCGCCTCGGCCTGCCTGACCAGCAGGTCCGTCTCGGAGATCACTCCGATGACCATGTCCTCGGCGTCGACCACGGGCAGCCCGCTGATCCTGTTGGCGGCGAGCAGCCGGGCCACCTCCTTGAACGGTGTGGCGTACTCGGCGCGGACGACATCCGTCGTCATCACTGAGCCGACCTTGTCGTGCTTCATGGCTGTTCCCTTCTCGGTGAAGCCGGCCTCCTCCTCAGCGGAGTCGGCGCAGATAGGGATCCTGGAGCCGGCGCGGCAGCAGGCGTACGCGCGCGTCGAGGACGGTGACACGTTCCGGTGCGGCGATCACGGGGTTGAAGTCGGCCTCGGCCAGCTGGGGCAGGTCCACCGCCATGCGGGAGAGCCGCAGCAAGATCTGCTCCAGGGTTTCGAGGTCGACCGGGCCGCTGCCGTGGGCGCCGAACAGGAGCGGTGCGCAGCGCGGCGCCGTGATCAGGTCGTGCACATCGCGGTCGGTGAGCGGGGCGAGGCGGGCCGCGTGGTCGGCCAGGACCTCCGTCGCCGTGCCTCCCAGCCCGAACAGCACGAGCGGACCGAAGACCTCGTCCTGGACGACTCCCGTGAACAGCTCCGTGCCGCGTTCGGCGAGCGGCTGGACGACCACGCCGGTGAGCAGGCCCGCGAACCGGGTCTCGAAGTCCCGGAAAGCGGCCCGGATCTGGGCGTCTCCTTGGAGGTCGAGATGGACGGCGTGCTGTTCGCTCTTGTGCAGCAGCCCCGGCCAGTGAGCCTTCATGACCACCCGGCCGTCGGTTCCGCGCAGCCGTTCGGCGGCGAGCACGGCGTCGTCCTCCGTCTCCGCCCAGGCCCAGGGGAGCTGCGGGATCGTGTAGCAGGCGAGAAGTTCGGCGCAGGTGCGCGGATCGAGCCAGCCGCCGTCCGGGTGAGCGGCGAGGTAGGCCTCGGCCACCTCGTGGGCCCGGCGCGTGTCTGTCCCGTCGAGGTCCGGGACCGTGGCGGCGGGCCGGCCGAGCCATGCCGCCCGCTGCGCGGCGTGGGCCAAAGCCCGTGCCGCCGCCTGGGGTTCAGCGTATGAGGGTACGGTTCCGGCGAGGGCGGGCAGCAGCCTGACGGGCTGATCCTGTTCCAGTCGTACCGCCACGACCGGCCGGCCCCGGGGGTTAGGCGCGTGGGTGAGGGCCCGGATGAGGTCGTCGCCGGTCGCCGTGGCGACCGCCGTGGGGACGAGGGCGAGCAGCACCGCGTCGATGCCCGCGCAGCGTTCGAGCCGGTCCACGCAGGCCCTGAGCTGGTCCTCGGTGACGGCCGCGGTGGCGTCCACGGGGTTGCCGACGGAGGCGCCGTCGGGCAGCACGGCCAGCAGGTCGTCGATCGTTTCGGATGTGAGGGGCGGAAGGGAGAGCCCTGCCTCCGCGCAGGCGTCCGCCGCCAGGACGCCCGCGCCGCCCGCGTTGGTGACGATCGCGACGCGGATGCCCGCCGGAAGGGGCTGGGAGTACATCAGGGCCGCGCTTTCGAGGAGTTCACCGACGGAGCGGGTGGCGGTGATGCCCGCCTGCGTGAACAGGGCCTGGCGGGTCATGGTGCGGGTGGCGGCGGCCGCGGTGTGCGAGGCGGCGGCCTGACGGCCCGCGTCGGTGCGTCCGGCGTCGACCGTGAGGACCGGCATGCGGCGGGTCACACGCCTGGCGGTGCGAGAGAACGCCCGTGGGTTGCCGAAGGACTCCAGGTGCAGCAGGGCGAGTTGGGTACGGCCGTCGCTCTCCCACCACTGGAGCATGTCGTTGCCGCTGACGTCGTACTTGTCGCCGAGGGAGGCGAAGGAGGAGACACCGATGCCGAGCCGGGCGAGCCCGCCGAGCAGGGCGATTCCCACACCGCCGGACTGGACCGCCACGCCCGCCGTACCGGGGCGTGGATGGTCGGCGGCGAACGTGGCGTCCAGGGACAGTGCGGGGTCGGTGTTGGAGACGCCCAGACAGTTGGGGCCGACGAGGCGCATCCCATACGTGCGGCAAGCGCCCAGCAGCGCCTGGGCCTGAGCGCTGTCGAGCCCTGCGGAGACCACGAGCAGGGCCCGCACGCCCATTTTGCCGCATTCCTCCGCCGTGGCCGCGACCGCCGCCGCCGGCACGGCGACGACCACGAGGTCGGGTGTGCGGGGCAGTGCACTGACCGAGGGATAGGAGGGGACGCCGAGGACCGAGGTGACGCCGGGGTTCACCGCGTAGAGCCGACGGGTGAAACCGCCTGTGTGCAGCTGCCGCAGTACAGCCCGCCCCACCGATCCGGGCCTGCGCCCGGCGCCCACGACGGCGACCGTGTCCGGCCGCAGCAACGGCTCCAGGCTTGCCACATCGGCGGCGCGACCGCGCTCTTCCACGGCGGCGAGGTAGGTGGCGTCCTCACCGAGCTCGATGGTGCACCGGACCTCCGGCCCCTCGAAGTGACGGGCCGTACGCAGGCCCAGGTCGGCGAAGAGCCGGAGCACCTCGTGGTTCTCGCTCAGCGCGTCCGCAGTGAATGTGGTGATGCCGTCCGTGCGGGCGGCGGAGACGAGGTGCTCCACGAGGAGCGTGCCTATCCCCCGGTGGTGCAGACCGTCGGCCACGGCGATGGAGATCTCCGCGGAGTCGTCGCCACCGGCGGTGTCGTACTCGGCCAGGCCGATGATCTGGCCCTTCGTCTCGGCCACCAGGGCCCGGTAGCCGTGGCGCGGCGGCGCGCAGGCGCGGTCGGCGGCCGCCTTGGCCGAGGCCCGGCTCACCGCGAAGAAGCGCAGCCGCAGATTGTCGGGGGACATCTCCTCGTACAGCCCCTGCAACTGCTGGTGGTCGCCCGCTGTCGTGGGACGGATGCACACCGTGGTGCCGTCCGCGAGTAAGGCGTGGGCCATGGGTCGGCTGAGCGCGTCGTCGGTCATCGCGGGTCTCCTCCAAGCCTTTCGACACCTTGAGCATCCGACGGGCCTGGTGTGAGGCCCATGGGCTGAACGGGGGCGCCCGAAGGGCCGATCGGCCCATAACGGCAGACGAGCAAAGTTCCGCCGTCAACACGGTGTCGTCCCGGTGTTCGACCTGGCACGGTGACTTCACGGGTCATCGGGCGGAGGGTCATCGGGTGGAGGAGGCCGCATGGCCGACGAGAAGACGGCGAAGCTGCCGCGCGCGGTGTACGAGCGGGAACTCCTGCGCCTGCAGACGGAGTTGGTGAAGCTGCAGGAATGGGTGCGGGCCGACGGGGCCCGGCTGGTCGTCGTGTTCGAAGGACGGGACGCGGCGGGCAAGGGCGGCACGATCAAGCGGCTCGCGGAGCACCTCAACCCGCGGGTCGCGAGGACCGTGGCGCTGCCGAAACCGACCGAACGCGAGCGGACCCAGTGGTACTTCCAGCGCTACGTGAAGCATCTGCCGACCGCCGGGGAAATCGTGCTGTTCGACCGGAGCTGGTACAACCGGGCCGGCGTGGAGCACGTCATGGGCTTCTGCACGAAAGAGGAGCATCAACTGTTCCTGCGCCAGTGCCCCGTCTTCGAGCGCATGCTGGTGGAGGGGGGCATCCTGTTGCGCAAGTACTGGTTCTCGGTGAGCGACGCGGTACAGGCGGAGCGTTTCCGGCGGCGCCTGGCGGATCCGACGCGGCGATGGAAGCTCTCCGCGATGGACCTGGAATCGATCACCCGCTGGGAGGCGTACTCCCGGGCGAAGGACGAGATGCTCGTGCACACGGACATCTCGGACGCCCCCTGGTACATCGTGGAGAGCGACGACAAGAAGCGGGCCCGGCTGAACATGATGGCCCACTTGCTCGACTCCGTGCCGTACCACGAGGTACCGCCGCCGGTCCTCGAACTTCCGCCACGGCCACCGTCGTCCGGCTACGAGCGGCCACCGCGCCGCCTGCAGACGTACGTTCCCGACCACTCGGCGAACCTCTGAGGCGGGTGCGGCCCTCCCGCCTGTGAGGCCGCGGCTTTCCTGATCGTCGGTCCTTTTCCGCGACGCGCTCTGCCGCAGTCCCTGCCTCAGCCGTGCGCGACGACAGCGACGGGAGCGGCGCTGTGATGCAACACGGCGTGCGTGACGGGGCCTATGTGCACGCCGAACACGTGCCCACGCATCCGGCGGCCCACGACGACCAGGGATGCCTCCCGCGAGGCATCGACGAGGTGGCCGGCCGCCGCCCCGAGGCGGGACTCCTCGACGACCTCGACAGCGGGGAACTCCTTCCGCCACGAGACGAGAGTCCCGCTCAGGGCCGAGGCCTGCTGCCGAGCCAGCTCACCGGCGATCTCAGGGTCGGCGGAGAGGCCGTACGCGTAGTACGGAGGAATCTGCCAGCCATGGACGACCCGCAGGGCCGTGGCGCGCCGGACTGCCGCGTCGAAGGCGAAGGCGATGACCGAGTCATGAGGGCGCTCGATGTCAAGGCCGAGAACGACTGGCCGGTACGGGCTCGCGGCCGACGGGACACCCACCGGGTCCATGGTGTGCTCGTCGGCGGCCTGCTCCCCGGCACGGACCAGGACCACCGGTGTCTCGGTGTGGGCCGCGACAGTCTGGCCGACTGAACCGACCAGATAGCCGCCGATCCCGCCCAGACCGCGCGAGCCCAACACGAGGAGCGCGGCGTTTTTCGCCTCGGCCAACAGGACATCCTCGGGCCGACCGGCGACCTGTTCGCTGATGACCTCGACTCCGGGGTGGCGCAGGCGCAGGCCTTCGGCGGACTCACGGGGAAGCCGTCCGCCCCAGTACTGCCGGGTCTCCGCACCGACGAACGGGGCCTGCGCCACGGGCTCGGGTGCCAAGTCCATGACGTGGACCAGCTTCACCGGCAGGCCGCACAGCGATGCTTCCCGGGCGGCCCATTCGGCCGCGGCCCGGCTCTCGGGCGAACCGTCGATGCCGACTGTGACAGTGCGGGACATGATCCTACCTCCTGGATCGGGGTCCGCCATCAGCTTCACGGCCCCGTGCCGGGCAGTGCAGGGGCCGCAGGGCCCCCTCGGGAACCAACCGGCCCCAGCGCAGGGGGCCGCAGCCGCGTCGCCTCACCCCGGACAGGAAAGCGCCCGCGCGGTCGGCCCGCGCGGACACCCGGCCGGTGCATTCCCGCGCTCCGGCCGCAGCCACGGCGGCACCGACTCCACCGTGGCCTTCCCGGCAGGAGGCCTCGCACGGGACCGGTAAGGGGAGCAGTCTCCGTGCGTCATCCTGCCGCCTCGAAAGGAACGGAGACGCTTTTCCACTTGCATCATCCCGCCGCCGCAACACGGGAAGAAGGGCTGGTCGACCCACCGCTGAGGGCCGACGGGGCTCTCCTTCCAGACCAGGCACACGCTGGTGCGCCGGACACCGCAGAACCGGACGGCCCAGCCACGGGACCAGGTGGCCCATGGACCGGCCCGCGGTACCGGACCACGCTGGGAGCGGCCCAACAGTTCGCACGCCTGGAGGCACGCCATGAACGCACCCCCCACCCCCAGCATGCTCCGGGCGCTGCCCGCGGAGCACCGGCAACGGTTGATGCGGATGGCCCGCGAGGTGTCCTTCCCCCAGGGAACGCGCCTTTTCGAGGAGGGCGGACACGCCGACCGGTTCTGGGTCATCCGCACCGGCACGGTCTCCCTCGACATGCACGTGCCC
Source organism: Streptomyces sp. NPDC055099 (assembly GCF_053607685.1). Classification (NCBI taxonomy): domain Bacteria; kingdom Bacillati; phylum Actinomycetota; class Actinomycetes; order Kitasatosporales; family Streptomycetaceae; genus Streptomyces; species Streptomyces sp. NPDC055099. Next base: position 118,941 of record NZ_JBSGUA010000013.1, read on the forward strand.
GGCCGCAGGTCAGCGGTCATCGAGACCCTCGGCCACAACGAACTCCTCGGCTGGTCCTGGCTGTTCGCCCCCTACTCCTGGCATCTCGGCGCCGAGGCGACCACGCCGGTCCGCGCCTACGAGTTCGACGCCGTCGCGGTCCGGCTGGCCGGCCAGGACGACCCCGCGCTGGGCCTGGCGGTTGCGCTGTGGACGGGTGGCATCGTCGCCCACCGCCTGCGTTCGGCGCGTACGCGGCTGCTGGACCTGTACGCCCCGTACGGCAGCGCAAGTCTGCGCTGACGCGAGCCGACGGTCCCGGGCCTCCGTCCCCTGTTCCCCGCGGGCGTACCCCCTCGTGGGCACGTGGGCGCGCATACTGGAAGGGCGGTCTCATCGGGTGGGCGATGCGGGAGGGACATCGGGCCGTGGCGCCGGAGCCGTCAGGGGTCTCCGCGCTGCGTAATAGGGCCGGTCGGCCCTAGTGTCCACAGCCCCCGAGCATGATGATCGTCGTCACGGAACCCGCAGTCCGTCAGTCACCGGGGAACGAGGGATCGTCATGACTGAGGCGCGCACCTACACGGAGCAGGACCCGATCCGGGTCTTCCTGCTGGACGACCACGAGGTCGTACGACGTGGCCTGTCCGACCTGCTGGACGCCGAACCAGACATCTCCGTGGTGGGCGATGCCGAGAACGTCGAACACGCGCTGGTCCGCGGCCCGGCCCTGCGCCCCCACGTGGCCGTCCTCGACGTGCGCCTCCCGGACGGCGACGGCATCTCGGTCTGCCGCGAGCTGCGCAGCCAGATGCCGGAACTAGCCGTGCTGATGCTCACCTCGTTCGACGACGAAGACGCTCTGCTCGACGCGATCATGGCCGGGGCCAGCGGTTATGTGCTCAAACAGATCAAGGGGACCGACCTGATCGCGGCCGTTCGCACCGTCGCCTCCGGCCAGTCCATGCTCGACCCGGAGACGACCGCCCGCCTCATGCGCTCCCTGCGCGCGGATCCCAAGGACTCGCCCACGCTCGCCCCCGAACTCGCGAGCCTGTCTCCACGGGAGAGAGACATCCTCGCGCTCATCGGTGACGGTCTCACGAACCGGGAGATCGGCAAGAAGCTCTACCTCTCCGAGAAGACCGTCAAGAACCACATCTCCCGGCTGCTGGCCAAACTGGGCGTGCAGCGCCGGGTCCAAGCGGCAGTCCTCGCCTCACACCTCGAACACACGGAGACGGGTGAGCGCCCGGCCAGGTGACGTACGGGCCGAGGGCCGTCCGGCCCCACGCCGGGCCCTCCGGCCCCTACCCCTGTCCCCCTCGGAACCCCACGCTCAGGTCACCGGAACATTCCGGTGCAAGGGCAAGGAGGAGTTCCGATGCCTTCCCCGACGTTCGACGTCCGCACACTGGAGACGCTCGTGTCCGCGGCCGTGGCGGCACCGTCGATCCACAACACCCAGCCCTGGCGTTTCCGGCTCGATCCGGACACCGTCACCCTGGAGATCCGTGCCGCCCGAGGGCGCGGCCTGGGGCATACCGATCCGCACGGGCGAGCCCTGCACGTCTCGGTCGGTGGAGCGCTCCTGAATCTGCGGGTGGCGGTGGCGCACTTCGGCTGGGAGCCCGTGACCCGGCTCCTGCCGCGGCCCCACGAACCTGACCTGCTCGCCGCCGTGCGCCTCGGCCGCACCGCGCGCACCTCCACCCCGACGTCCGGCCTGTACGAGGCGCTGTGGCGACGGCACAGCAGCCGCTTCCCCTTCTCCGACCGGCCCCTGCCCACGCCCGTGATCGCCGAGCTCATCGAGGCCGCGCACGTCGAGGGGGCCCTGCTGGGCCGTCCCGAACCAGACGACACGGACCGTCTGCTACGGCTCACCGGGGAAGCCGAACGCCGCAATGCCACCACCCCCGACCGGGCGACGGAAAGCCGCCGCTGGTCACACGATCCGGATGGCACGCGGCTCGGCGTGCCACCGCGGGCCCAGGGCGTCCAGGATTCTCGCGGGCACGTCCCCATGCGGGATTTCACCGCCAACCGGAAGGCAACCGCGCTCATCGCGCGCCCCTTCGAGACACGGTCCTCGATCCTCCTGCTGTCCACCGCACACGACCGGCGGACGGATTGGCTGCGCGCAGGCCAAGCACTGGAACGCGTCCTTCTGGTGGCCACCTCCCACGGCGTACGGGCATCGCTGCTGCACCAAGCACTGGAGTGGTCCGACCTACGCGAACTGCTCACCCCCGCCCCGCGCCGGCGGCGTGAGCACGCGCAGATGGTGATCCGCCTGGGATACGGACCGGAGGGGCCCGCCTCGCCGCGCCGTACGGCGCGGCAAGCACTCCAGTGAGAAGCGCCTCCGGCGGCTGTCTCAATTCTCCTTCGAACGCGCCGGTACCCGCCACACCAGCCGGGTACCGCCACCCCCCGGCCGTTCACCGAGCGTGAGCACTCCACCCAGCGCCAGGGCACGCTCCTCCAGGTTCTTCAGCCCGCTGCGGGCCACACTCTGGGACACCCCGCAACCGTCGTCCGAAACCGTCACCGTCAACTCCCCCTCAGAACACCGCAGATGAACGTCCACCGAACGCGCCCCGGAATGACGGGCCGCGTTACTGAGGGCCTCTCCCAGGACCGCCAGAGCATGACCGGCCACATCAGGGTCCACCTCGGTGTCGATCAGTCCCTCGATGCGCAGCGCGGGTGAGAAGCCGAACGCGCTCGCCGATGCCTGCACCGCGTCCGAGACCCGCTCGCGCAGACCTCCTCCCTCCTTGGTCCCGCCGTGCGACCGGAGGCCGAAGATGGTCGACCTGATGATCTTGATGGTGTCGTCGAGGTCGTCCACGGTCCGCGCCAGACGCTCGACCGCTTGGGGGTGATCCACGAACCGCTGCGTGCTCTGCAGGGTCATTCCCGCCGCGAAGAGCCGCTGGATCGCCAGATCATGCAGGTCGCGCGCGATCCGGTCACGGTCCTCAAGAAGCGTGATCTGCTCCGTGTCACGGCGCCGCTCGGCCAGTTCCAGCGCCAGCGCCGCCTGTCCCGCAAAGCCCAGCAGCGGCCCCGTGTCGGCATCGACAAACGGCGTCTGCCCAGCCACCCGCCCCAGCAGCAGCACCCCACGCCCCTTGCCGCCCGAGCCCAGCGGCACCGCCACCATCGGGCCGAGCCCGGCCCACGGCGCCCCCTGCGCCCCCACGCGGGTGTCGTGCTCGATGTCCGCGCTCACCACCGGCTCCGCCGCCGACAGCGCGGCGCCCATGAAACCGTCCCGCGCGGACAGCACGAGTCCACTGCGCAGTTTCGCCTCCACTCCTACCGCGAACGTCGGCTGCAGGTGCTCCGCCCCGGCCACATACTCCGCGATCATCCCCACGTCCGCGGCGGCGATCACGCGGGCCTGCTCGACGATCAGCCCCAGTACCTCGGCACTCGGCGCCCCGGACAACAGGGCGTTGGTGGCCTCCGAACTCGCCCGCAGCCACCGCTCCCGCAGCCTGGCCTCCTCGTACAACCGCGCGTTCTCGATGGCCACCCCGGCCGCCACCGCGAGCGTGGAGAGCACCGCCTCGTCCTCGGCGTCGAACTCCACCGCCCCACGCTTCTCGGTGAGATAGAGATTGCCGAACACCGTGTCACGCACCCGGATCGGTACACCGAGGAACGAGTGCATCGCCGGGTGGTGCTCGGGGAAGCCGTACGAGGCCGGGTGCTCGGAGAGTTCGGGCAGTCGCAGCGGCTGCGGATGCCGGATCAGCTCGCCAAGGATGCCGTGCCCGCTGGGAAGATCACCGATCTCCGCGCGGCCCTCGTCGTCGATGCCGACGGTCAGGAACTCGGACAATCTGCGATCGTCACCGATCACCCCCAGAGCCCCGTACCCGGCGTCCACCAGGACCACGGCCACCTCGACGATGCGACGCAACACCTGCGGCAGATCCAGCTCGCGCCCCACCGACAAAACCGCCTCCAGGAGGCTGCGCACCCGGTCCTGCGCCCCGCGCGCCGCGTCGATCCGCGCCTGCAACTCGTCCAGCAGCTCATCCAGCCGCAGCTTGGGCAGCTGCTGACCAGTCCCACCCCGCTCTTCCCCACTCATCGCATCCTCCGACCGGTACACGCAGACAGGGGACAGCCCGCCCAAAGGCCCACGATTCCCACCCTACCGAGCGTGCGGTTCACCGCAGAGCCCTAAGCGCAGACCGTGACATCGTGACCACGGATCGGCGCGAACACCCCCTCCAGCCCTGATTCGTCCGCGAGCCGCGTGCTCGACGCCGACGGGGAACCATATGAGCCGATCGGCCCTGCTCAAGGACCGTTCAGGCCCATCCGGAGCGCACGCTCCGCATGCAAGGGTGAAACCGGCCCACTTCACGGAGGAGGGCAAACCATGACCGAAACAGCCTCGAACCCCGCTACGGCCGCTCCACGGCCGGCGCTGCTCAGCTTCCTCGGTGGCGTGGGGACGGTCACCGGAAGCAAGTTCCTCGTCGAGAGCGACCATGCGCGGATCCTCCTGGACTGCGGCCTCTTCCAAGGGTTCGCGGACCTGCGGCGGCGCAACTGGGAACGGTTCGGCCGCGACGTCACCGACATCCACGCCGTGGTCGTCACCCACGCTCATCTGGACCACTGCGGCTATCTGCCGCGGCTGGTCCGGCAGGGTTTCCGGGGCCCGATTCTCGCCAGTGCCCACACCACCCGCCTCGCCGGGATCGTGCTGCGTGACAGCGCCCGGCTCCAGATGGAAGCCGCTCGGCACGCCAACGAGCACGGCTGGTCCAAGCACCGGCCGGCCAAGCCGCTCTACAACGACTCCGACGCCGAGAAAACGCTGGCGTTCTTCGACCCCATCCCGGTCGGTGACGACGTCGAGATCATGGCCGGCACCCGGCTGACCCTTCACCACGGCGGGCACATCCTCGGCTCGACATGGGCCCACCTCACGCTGGAGGACGGCCACACCCTCGCCGTCTCCGGTGACCTGGGGCGGGCAGGACACCCGCTGCTGCTGCCCCCGGAACCGTTCGCAGGTGCCGACGTGCTGCTCATGGAGTCGACATACGGCGACCGTCACCACGACCGGGAGTCCGGGCGGTCGGCATTCGCCTCCGTGATCGCGCGGGCCCTCGCCCGCGGCGGCACCGTCGTCATTCCCGCCTTCGCGATCGACCGTACCGAGGTCGTCCTGCATGAGCTGAGCGCACTGCGCGACACGGGCATCCTGCCCCGGTCCGTCCCCGTGTACGTGGACAGCCCCATGGCACTGGCCGCCCTCGACGTGTACCGGGACGCCATACGCGAACAATCGGTGGAACTGCGCCCGGAGGTACTGGCCCAGGGGGAGGCCGCGCTCAGCCCCGAGCCGTTCCTCGCCGCGCGGACGGTCCAGGACTCAATCGACATCAACAGCGTGCACGGCCCCGCCGTGATCGTCTCATCGGCCGGCATGGCCACCGGCGGCCGTGTCCTGCACCATCTGCACCGCCTGCTCCCGGACCCTCGCAACGCCGTGGTGGTGGTCGGCTTCGCCGCGGCCGGCACCCGGGCGCGGGACCTGGTGGACGGGGCGCGGGTGCTGAAGATGTTCGGTGAGTACGTGCCCGTACGGGCGGAGGTCGCCGACGTACCCCATTTCTCGGCGCACGCCGACGCGAGCCAGATCATCGACTGGTTGCGTGCCGCCCCTCCCCCGCACACCACCTACCTCGTCCACGGCGAACCAGCCGCGTCCGCCGCCCTGCGCGACCGCATCGATCACAAGCTGGGCTGGACGGCCGTCGTACCCCGCCCCGGTGAGGGTGTCCTGGTCCGCTGACCTGAACCACACCTCCTTCGCCCAGGCTGTCCCTTGTCCGGCGTTCTGGCTGGCCTTCACCGAGCGACGCGGGGGCCGAGCCTCGGCCGCCACGTCTCCGGTATCTGCCGTCGCCACTGCGTGGGCCACATACTGGATGGCCGCAGCGTCGGCACAAGTCCGGGGAGCTGATCGCCGATGACGTCGTCGCCCGGTAACAGGATCGTGGTCGCCGTTGAAGCCGGCCGGCCCTGCGGTACGGCCGTCGACTGGGGAGCCGAGGAGGCGCGCCGCTGCGGACTGCCGCTGATGCTGGTCCTCGTCGGCGAGGGGGCGCCTGGCCAGAAGCCGTATGCGCCCGAGCGTCGGCGCGGAGACGAGGGGCGCAACCCGGTGGAAGAGGACCTGCGCAAAGCCGTGGCCTCCGTCCGTCAGCAGCATCCGCAACTGGAGATCTCCACGTCGGCCGTGGCGGACATCTCGGTTCGGACGCTGTGCGGGCCGGCCCGTGCGGCGGCGGCCCTGGTGGTCGGCGCACGGCGGCCGAACAGACTCCCGGCGTTGTTCGCCGGGGAGGCGCTTCGCCCCAGGCCGATCATCGCGCATGCCGGCTGCCCGGTGGTGGTGGTCCCCGAGGCTCAATCCGACGTGCGACGGAAGCCCTTGTTCGTCGTAGGGGTGGGCGTCGGTTGGGACGGCAGACGCCATTCCGCGGCTGCCTTGCATTACGCCTTTGAGGAGGCCGCCCGGCACAAGGCCGCGCTGCGGGTGCTGCACATCTGGCACGGGCCGCTGCTGGGCTCCCTGGACGAGCGTGCGGCCTTGGAGGAGTGCAGGCGTCTGCTGTCGCAGATGGTGGCAGGCTGCCAGGTCGCTCATCCGGCCGTGCCGGTACACCACGCGGTGCTCCGCGGCAGGCCGGCGCGTGTGCTGACCAAGGAGTCCGCACACGCCCTCGGCCTCGTCCTGGGGGCCCGCGGCCCCGGTTGGCCACTGTCGCGAAACTCCACGGCCGTTCGCGCCATTCGCCATGCGCGGTGTCCGGTCGTTGCCGTTCCCTGGCCGAACACGTACGCCCGCGGATACGGATGGCCCCAGGTCAGACGTATCGTTCGGTGGTCGCACAGAGCCGTGGGGCACTACACCCGCCTGGTCGCCCGCGCGGTGCTCCACCCGGCCGGGCGGAGCACCGCAGAAGTGCCACGGTACGGTGCGCCCGCACAGCGGGCGTCCGACCCCGGATGAGGCCGGACGCCCCGGTGACCACCCTCTGGCGGGTCGATGTCTGCCGCATCGATGCCCGGAGGCAGGCCCGGTCACAGACCTCGGCGTTGCCCGGCCCACGCGACGGTGAGGCGGTGCGTTCAGGAGCCGATGGGAATCCGCAGCACCTGTCCCGGGATGATCTTGTCGGGGTCACTGATCTGGTCCGGGTTGGCGCGCTGTATGCGCTTGAACAATGACGCGTCTCCGTAATGCGCCTTCGCAAGTCCCGACAGGGTGTCGCCCTTGACCACCTTGTGCTCGCGGTAGCCGTAGTAACCGGGCACGATCCGGGGCCCGTACAATACCGGCACCGTCACCACGTTGATCTCGCTGCCGTCCTTGGGGCTCTTCTCGAACACCTGAACCAGGATCTGATCGGAGCTGAACTTGACGCGGCTGACGTCCGCGGCGACCTGGAACTGGCCGTGCTCCCCGGTGCCGCCCCCCGCGCTGAAGTGGCCGGTCACCTCGACGTGACCGTCACCGACGCGATAGTGCAAGGTCGCCTCGTGGCCCGTGCCACACCCTCCTACGAGCACCGGGTTACCGACGAGATCAAGCTTTCGCGGTTGATCCATGCGATTGGTCATGACCCCTCCAGGGCTGGTTGTGGAGCCTGTGCCTGCCACCAGACAACTGCCTTCCAGGCGCCCCGCAAACGGAACTTTCGGACACAATCGCCTTCGGTGCCACTTCGGCCGCATTCCGGCGCTGCGGACGCACTGCCGACGCCCGCCACCACAGATGAGGGACAGCGGTGATGACCCCCGATGTACATGCCGCACGGCGTCCGCGATCACCCCTGTAGGCAGCCGTTCCCACGGCTCCCTACTGGGGCCGAAAGGCTGAGCCTTGTCGGCGGAGGGGGCGACGAACTTCGTGCACCCGGGCCGGACCGGATTCGACTTCGACGGCGCTTGAGGCGAAGCTCGGCCTGCGTCTACAGCAACGGCGCCAACGGCGCGGCGCTCTACGCTCGTCACGCCCATTTCGGTGCCGAGGCGATGTGCCGCCCTTCAGTCGGCTCACCCCTCCTGCTGAAGGTGTGAGCCGCCGCATACGCGTAGAGGGCCGTTCGGCCTGGCCCCTACCCGCTCAGCCCCTGTGCCGTCCGGGGCCGGCGCCAGACACTGAACTTGCATCAGAAGGGAGCGTTGGTGGCGATCGACTTGCCGATGGCACAAACAAATGCCCGGCCGCCGCGGCAGGACGGACCCAACCGCTCATCACCGGTTGTACCTGCGCTCCCACTCGTGGCCTGTACAGGCCTGAAGCCCGACAAGCGAGTTGGCGGCATACGAAGGAAGGCAGTCATGGTTCCCCTGCTTCTCATAGGCGCGACCGTTTCCGGAGCATGCATCCTCTTCGGCCCCAGCTCCTTCGTCGTCGGATTCACCCTGCTGGCCGCGGGCATCCTCGGCCTCATGGCCTTCATGGGTACTCCCGGGATGGTCAAACGGCCCGGTGAACGCGAGACGGTCATACAAGAACGGCACTACATGGGCAAGGGCGACGACCACCGTCGCTACCGTGACTGAACCGCCTGCTCTCCTTGAGGCGGTCACCGCACCCGGTTCTCATCGGCCGCGGCCCGCAGGCCGCGGCCAAAGGCGCAATGGACGCTTTGCCGCCCAGTCCTCGGTCCATCCGATCAGCAGCACCGCGACGACGATCAGCGGCCACGCCACCAGGAAGAGGAACCATTGGGTGTCCAGCGGCAGGTAGGACTCCATCGCAGGCACCTTCCACATCTGGTCGACGAGAAGGATGCCGCACACAAGAGCTACTTCGTGCCACAGATAGATCGTCACGGCGCGGGCGTTGAACCACACCACGGCCGCGTGCAACGGCCGGTGGCGAATCACCCAGCTGTCGTCCTTTGGGCCGAAGCGCAGCAGGAGAAGGACGAATCCGAACGACCACAGGGCCTGGGCGAGGGGGATCGCCCCGAGGTCGTACCCCTCTTCCGTCCGATGGGTCATCGCGAACCATCCGCCGACCGCCATCACGCCCGCGCCCAGCGTCCACACCAGAGCGGTGGACAGCTCCTTGACCATGCCGTCTCGATGGGCGAAACCCAGCAACCAGCAGGCGCCGAAGATGGCCAGGTCGACCACGGAGTCCTCGACCCGCGCGGGCAGCGGAGTGATCTCGGCCTGTGCAACGGCCGCCAAGGCCAGGAAGCCGATCACGCAGGACCGGGGCAACCTGCGGAACATCCGCAGGAGCAGGGGCGAGAAGAGGACGAACAGCAGGTATGCGCGGATGTACCAGAGCGGTGCGACGATCTCCTGTGCCCAGTCGTCGGGTGCGGCGGGCGGGTCACCCAGAGGAACGACCCAGAACAGCATCGCGGGCCATGTCGTGGACGTGTCGCCGTCCTCGTCCGGGCGCCAGCCGCTCAGCAGCATCACGCCCACGACGATCAGCCCGAACAGCCACACCGGTGGCAGGAGTCGGCGCATCCGGGCGCGTACCACCGCTGTCGCCGTGCGGTCACGGCGGTCGAGGGAGCGAGCCATCAGTGAACCGGCGAGGGCGAACATGACGCCCATGGCGGGAAAGGCCAGCGTGAGCCAGGCCCAGTTGAAGGTGTGGTACATCACCACGCGTACCAGGGCCAGGGCGCGCAGGAAGTCCAGATAGAGGTTGCGACTGCTCTTGCGCGGAACGCTGCCCGGAAGGCGTACGGTCTCGGTCGCGCGGGTGGCGGTCGCCCGGTCCGACGAGGCCGGTCCAGGCAGGGGCGGGGTTCGCGACACGGAGTTCGGCGACGACACGGGAAGTGGCCGCGTCACATCGGTCCCTGACGGCCTGGGCGGCGGCGGAGGCTGCGCCGCAGGAAGCCGTTTCGGACGGGGCTCCACGGTGACTCCGCCCACGCGCCGGAGCTTGTGCCAGCGCAGCCGGCCGCCGGTGACCGCCGTGACGCAGGACTGCAGCAGGACCAGGTACAGGAGTTGCCGGTAGACGATCTGCTGCAGCGGAAGCGCCCACAGTGTCCGTAGTTTCTCACCGTCCAGGCGCAGCGCGTATCCCGCGCACAGCATCTGCACCCCCAGCAGCCCGCACCACGCCACGGCGGTGCGCACCGGGTCCTGGAAGATCAGCCCGTACAGCAGGAACAGGTCGATCAGCGGAGCCAAGAGCGGGGTGAGGACCGTGAACAGCACCACCAGGGCGAGACCGAAGCGCCCGAAGTGGCCCGCGTGGCCCCGCTCGACGACGGCATGCCGGTGCTTCCACATCGCCTGCAGCGTTCCGTAACTCCAGCGGTAACGCTGCCGCCACAGTTGACCGATGCCGGTCGGAGCCTCGGTCCAGCCGCGCGCCCCCTCCTCGTACACCACTTCCCAACCACCCCGGTGCAGCGCCATGGTGATGTCGGTGTCCTCGGCCAGGGTGTCGTCGCTCATGCCGCCGACATGGCGCAGTGCGGTGCGCCGAAACGCCCCGACGGCGCCCGGCACCGTCGGGATGCAACCCAGCAGGTCGTACATACGGCGGTCGAGGTTGAGGCCCATCACGTACTCGAGGTGCTGCCAGGTGCCCAGCAGACGACCACGGTTGCCGACCTTGGTGTTGCCTGACACGGCCCCGACGCGCCGGTCGGCGAACGGCTGCACCAGACGGTGCACGGTCGTGGGCTCGAAGACGGTGTCGCCGTCCATCATCACGATCAGCTCGTGGGAGGCGAGTGCGACACCGTGCTCGAGTGCGGCGGCCTTGCCCCGGTTGGCCTGCCCTACGACCCTCACCCCGGGCAGGCGCAGGGAGCGGACGATGGTGGCGGTGCCGTCACTTGAGCCGTCGTCCACGACGACGACTTCGACCGGGTGCTCGCCTTCGACGACCGACCGCACCGTCTGGGCGATGCACTCGCGTTCGTTGTAGGCGGGGATGACGACGCTGACCGGGGCGGTCACCTCCGGGCCCCAGGAGAAGCCCGGGCGCCGACGCGTACGCGCGTGGTGGTGGGCCAGCAGCAGCATCGCGACGAACCGGACAAGCATCAACGTCCCGACCGCCGCGAGGAGCACCGCGAGGACGGGCACGAGCCAATCGGCGACCACGACCGCTGCCACGAACACACGACCACTCCACAGTTCAGTGCCTCCGACCTGCCGATGCGCAGCCGCAGCGCTCAACCCGCCGGTCACGGTGGTGAAGCGGTAGCCCCGGCTCTTGAGTTCGGTGACGATCCGGTCCAAAGCCCGCACCGTCTGGGACCGGTCGCCGCCTGAGTCGTGCAGCAGTACAACGGCGCCCTGCCCGGTCAGGGGCCGGGTGACGCGAGCGGCGATGGCATCCGCCCCCGGCCGCCGCCAGTCCTCACTGTCGATGTCGACGAATGCGCTGGTGTACCCCTTTTCTCCCAGCCGCCGGATCACCGGCCAGGAGTTGTTGTCCAGGTCCGAGGCGTGAGAGGAGTACGGCGGGCGCACCAGCGAGCTGTGGATGCCGGCCGCTCCTGCCAGCGCCAGCTGGGTCTGGGCCAGTTCGCGGTCGAACCGCCCCTGGGACTGATAACTGAGATCGGGGTGGGTGAAGGTGTGCACGCCGATCTCATGACCTGAGCCCACCAGGTCACGGACGATGCCAGGTTCGCGAGCGGCCGCCGCGCCGGTGACGAAGAAGGTTCCGTCCACTCCGTGCCGGTCGAGTGCCTCCCTGACCCGCGGCGTCCATGTCGGGTCCGGTCCGTCGTCGAAAGTAAGGGCGACCACATGGTCCGGGAGGCGGTGGCTGCTCGTCCGGGAGCCGGTGGTGTCGACGACGGGCCCGCCGCGCAGGACCGCCGCCGGAACCCGGTCGGTCGCGGATACCGGCGCACGGACCCGATGGTCGGCGCCGAAGTCACCGTGCACGTAGCCGTGCAGGAACAGGATGCCGGCCAGGACGCACAGGATCAGCAGCAGGAGAGCGACTCTTGGGCGCGACACCGCCCCGCGCCGCCGCTCCGCGGGCAGGACGCGCCCGGTCCGTGACTGGCCCCTCGGGTGATAGGGAGTCATGACCGGGTCGCCCGAGTCAGAGGTGAGGCGACGAGGACGATCACCCAGGGCCCATCGCCGGTGAACGGTGCAGGAACCTTGGCTGCGGATGGTGTGCCCCTTGTGCCGAGTGGGGGCCCCGTCACCGATTCGCTGGTGTCCGAGGTCGGGCCGGGGCCCGTCGTACTCGGCGTCGTACTCGGCGTCGCGCTCGGCGTCGGTCGGCCGCTACTCGTCACGGAGGGAGTGGGGGCCGTGGTGCCGGGCGGTGACGCGGCGCTCGACGCGCTGCCGCTGGGGCGTGATGGATCGGCCGGCTCGGATGATGTCGGCACGGGCCGGCTGGGCAGGTCTGTCGAGGAGGGACTCGCGGGTCCTGGCGCCGCGGTGGGACCCGGCGAATGCGTCGGAGGTGTCCGCCGCACCGTGCCCGGCTCGTCGGACGGTACTCCGGGGATGGGCAGCAACGTTCCGGGGGCGAAGGGCGCCGCACCCATGAAGCTGAGCGCAAGCGCGATCGTGTAAGCGACACACAGCGCGCCGAATCCATACGCGAGACGCCGCACGACCCGGCCCCGACGGCCCGTCGAGTCGACGAACACCGGGGCGGTACGTTCCGTCGATCCGGACGAGCGCGCGAAATCAGGACTGGCAAGAGGAAGCGTTTCGGTGCTGTCGGTGCCATCTTCGGACGGGTGCGTGCGCCGCCACCGAAAGCGTGTGCTCACCCGGAGAAGCATGGCCCTCCCCCTCCTGCCGGATGCGCGTGCCCGTCGTCACCACCATCCTCGCGTCCGGGCGAGCGCCCGAAGAGGCCGGTCGGCCTCGCCAGGGGACCGCCCGGCCCCTTCCGGGGGCGGGCCGGACGGGCGCGTTGGCGAGTTGCCGGTTCGTCGTCTCACATACCGGATCGGTGACCGCGTGCAGGACCGCCACGGAAGGTTGGGGATGCCTTCCTCCAGCAGCTGCGCTCCAAGGAGATGGATCTCAAGTGACCGATGTGCCGGCACTTGCCCCGCTGGAACGGCTGCGTACCGTCGTCTGGCCCGGCGGTTGGGACCACACGCTTGAACACGCCCGGTCACGACGCCTATTGATGCTGCTCGGAGTCCTGGAGTTCGGCCAGCAAGGCGGTCTGGCCGACGAGGAGTTCGGTGAGGATGCGGCGTGCCGCACGCAGGAGTTCGGCGACATCGCCACCGGCCAGGGCGTACGTGACGGTCGTGCCTTCGCGGGTGGAGACGACGATGCCGGAGCGGCGCAGTACGGCGAGTTGCTGAGAGAGGTTCGAGGGCTCGACGTCGATCTCGATGAGCAGGTCCCGTACCGATACCGGTCCGTTCTGGAGGAGTTCCAGGACGCGGATGCGGACCGGGTGCCCGAGCATGCGGAAGAACTCTGCTTTGACCTGGTAGAGGGGCGCCTGCACGGGATCTCTCACTCTCCTGACGCGGATGAGGCCCTGAGACGGGGGTGCGGCGGCCCTGACCGCCGCCGCCGCACCCGGCGTGACGTCCCATCCTCCCCGGCCGGGACCACTCGATCCGAGAGTTCGGAAGATGCAGAGCTAGCGGCTTGAACAATTCTTCAAGTAGCGGGCGTAGAAAAAGCGCCGGGGCTCACACCTCGATCTGCTCCTCGGTGAGCTTGAGGAGGCGGCGCGCCATAGCGAGATTCGACCGGGCCTTGTCGATGACGAGATAGATGAAGAGACCGTTCCCTGACCTTCCGGTCACCGGACGGATGAGGTGGTACTGGGTGCCCAGAGTGACGAGGATGTCCTCGATCTCGCTCTTGAGGCCCAGCATCTCCATGGTGCGCACCTTGGCGCGGATCAGGTCGGTGTTGCCGGCCGCCGCGACGTTCAGATCCAGGTCCTTGCCGCCGCCCAGCGTGCCGAGCGCCATGCCGCTCGTGTAGTCGACGACGGCGGCTCCGAGCGCTCCTTCGGCCTCGGTCAGCAGGGTTTTGAGGGACACTTCCACACTGGTCATGGTTCTCCTTCGAAAGACGTGAAGGCTGGTTGTCCGGCCCAGGCGGAGACTCTAGGAGCCGCGCCGCCACCCGATGCGACTTGAGGCGAAAGCAGCCGCAGTTGCCCTCTTCGGATCGGTTGGATGCGCTTGCGTGCCGTACTCGAGCCGCTCACTTGACCTACTTGTCGGTCGCGGACTGTGCACGCGGCGTGCCCGGGTGAAATCACCCGGGCGTGGACGGCGGCGACGCGGGAGAGCCACTGCATGTCGGCCGCCGCGCCAGACACGGTGCGGTCGTAGGACATGAGCACTCCCACTGGCAGGAAACGGCCGTTTCCTCTATACCCCACCGGGTACCCGCGCAGCTTGAGCCGGCGCCTGGCAAGGGGGTGCCGTCCATCTCTGGAATACCCCCCCGGGTATTGCTGTTAGGGTGAGTGTCAGATACCCCCCGGGGTACACCGTCCCACCGTTCGTGAGGAGTCGTCGTCGTGTTCTTCATCGACACCCTGGAATTCGAGGGCCTGGGCAACCGCAGCTACCTGGCCGGCGGACCCAGTGCCGCGGTGGTCATCGATCCGCCGCGTGACATCGATCAGGTCATCGTCGCGGCAGCCCGGCGCGGTGTGCGCATCGCTTTCGTGGCCGAGACCCACGTGCACAACGACTACGTCACCGGCGGTCTGGAACTGGCCCGGGTGACGGGCGCCACCTACCTGGTGCCGGCCGAGGCCCAGGTGTCCTTCGCCCGCACCCCGGTTGCCGACGGCGACACGGTCACGGTGGACGATGGCCTGGCGCTGCGCGCGATCGCCACTCCCGGGCACACCCCGCACCACACCTCCTACGCCCTTGCAGAGGACGGGCGCGGGGTCGCGGCGTTCACTGGCGGATCATTGCTGATCGGCACCGTGGGCCGCCCGGATCTGGTTGAACCCAGGCTGACCGAGCAGCTGGCCCGCGCCCAGCACGCCTCCGCCCACCGCCTGGTCGACGAGCTGGACGATGAGGTACCGGTGCTGCCCACCCACGGCTTCGGCAGCTTCTGCTCCTCCTCGCAGGCCGAGGGGGACGCGACCACGATCGGCAAGGAACGCGTCACCAACGACGCGCTGACCCTGGATGTGGACACCTTCGTCACGCAGATGCTCGCCGGCCTGGACGACGTGCCCGCCTACTACGCGCACATGGGCCCGGCCAACGCAGCAGGGCCCGCACCGATCGACCTCACCCCGCCGCGGCGGGCGGACGCCGAGGAGATCGCAGCCCGGCTGGCCGCGGGCGAATGGGTGGTGGACCTGCGCAGCCGCATGGCCTTCGCCGAGGGGCACGTGGCCGGGTCGTTCAACTTCGAGGGCGAGGGCAAGCTCGCCACCTACCTGGCCTGGCTGATCCCGTGGGGCAAGCCCGTCACCCTGCTCGCCGACACTCCTGAGCAGATCACCGACGCACAGCGGGAGCTGGCCCGGGTGGGCATCGACCGCCCGGCCGCCGCCGCGACCGGCGACCAGGCCGACTGGATCCGTCCCGGCGAAGAGCTCGCCTCCTTCCCCCGCGCCCGCTTCGCCGGCCTCGCCCAGGTGCGCGAGCGTGGCGCTGACGTGGTCGTCCTGGACGTACGCCGCAATTCCGAGCGCGCGGACGGCTACATCGACGGCTCGGTCCACATCCCGATCCACGAGCTGCACGGGCGTATCGGCGAGGTGCCGGACGGGGTGGTGTGGGTGCACTGCGCCGGCGGGATGCGCGCGGCGATCGCCGCCTCCCTGCTGGATGCCGCAGGCCGTGACGTGGTCGCCGTCGACGACGGCTTCGACGCCGCCACCGAGGCGGGACTGCCCCTCACCCGCCCCGATGCCACCGACTGACAGCCCGCCCGCACCACCTGCACGAAAGTGACCCGACGATGTTTCCGCTTCTTCGCCGCGGCCCCGGCCGCCTCACCCCGAAACAGGCTCACCAACGCACCCGCGACGGCCAGGCCGTGCTGCTGGACGTGCGCGAGACACCGGAATGGGCGGCGGGACACGCGCCCGGCGCGCTGCACCTGCCGCTGTCTCGCCTGATGGCTGGGGCATCGCTCCCGCCCTCCGCTCAGGGCAGGCCGGTGGTGGCGATCTGCCGCTCCGGTCACCGCTCCCAGCAGGCCACCAAGCTCCTGGCCGGCCGCGGCATCGAGGCCACCGACGTCACCGGCGGCATGGTCGCTTGGGCTCGAGAGGGCCTGCCGGTCACCGGCCAGGGCGGCGGCGGTGTCATAGCGTGAGCGCGCTGATTCTGGCCCTGTTCGCAGGAGCCGTGGTCGGCCTCGCGCTCGGCGCGCTCGGCGGGGGCGGCAGCGTCCTGGCGGTGCCCGCGCTGATCTATCTGCTCGGCTTCACCCCGGCTGCCGCCACCACCGCCAGCCTGATCATCGTCGCCGCGACCTCGCTCACCGCTCTGTACGCCCACGCCCGCACCGGCAACGTCCGCTGGAAAGCCGGTGCCCTGTTCGCCGCGGCCGGACTGGTGCCCGCCGCAGCGGCCGGAGCCGCCGCCTCGCGCCTGCCCCAGCCCGTACTGACCGCCGCGTTCGCCGCCATCGCAGCCCTCGCCGCCGCGAAGATGCTGCGTCCCGGCCAGGCGAGCGCCGCTCGGACGCCCGTGGTGCAACCGGCAAAGGCCGCCGGCGCCGGCGTGGGACTCGGGGCGCTGACCGGGCTGCTCGGGGTCGGCGGAGGCTTCCTCGCCGTCCCCGCCCTGGTCACCGTGCTGGCCTTCGAAATGCAGGCCGCCGTCGGCACCAGCCTGCTGGTCATCTCGGCGAACTCCATAGCCTCCCTGGCCACCCGCGGCGCCACCACCGCCGGCATCGACTGGGCGGTCATCGGCCCCTTCACGGGTGCGGCGATCCTCGGCGCCTGGGACGGCAAACGCCTGGCCGCCAAAGTTACCGGCACCCTGCTGCAACACACCTTCGCCATCGTCCTCCTGGCCGTAGCCGCCTTCATGCTCATCGACACCCTCATCTGACACCTGGCGGACGATCAGATGCCGGCGGCGCCCCGGCTTCAGGCAAGAGAAAGGAACAGCTTCTCCAGCCGGGCCCGCATCTCCTCCCGGTCACCGGAAGCGGCCATGTCCGCATCGGTCAGGCAGTGTTGCAACCCCGTGGCGATGATCGCGAAACCCGCCTTGTCCAGAGCCCGGGACGCGGCAGCCAACTGCGTGACCACGTCCTCGCAGTCCCGCCCCTCCTCGATCATCTTGATCACACCGGCGATCTGTCCCTGCGCCCGGCGCAGCCGGTTGACCACGGTCTTCAGTTCCTCAGCCGCCATCGCCAGTTCCACAGTCACACACTCCTTCTGGATACCCCCGCGGGTACCCTACCGAAGGGGTAACCCCAACCGAGCAGAGATAAATCCCCGGGCCTCCGGTGCCCGCTCCGCCATCGCCACCCAGCGCCTGGCCGACCCGGGCATCGCCGCCTTCATCCTCACGGGCGCACCAAACCACTGGGATGCCATGCTGAGCCTCCGGCAGAAGCGGGCGGCCGTCCTGGCGTTCGCGGTCACTCCTGCACCCCATCCTCGTAGTCGAGCCCGGTGGCGTCCGGGTCACGCAGCGCACGCCGGCCCCGATCGCCGGGACCATGGCACGGGAGCTGTAGCGTCCCAAGCAGCTCAGGTTCGCGTGACGCGGCGGGGACGGCCGCGCGACATTCTCATCCAGCACGTCGTACTCCTCACCGGAGTACTGGCTGGGCGCTGAAGAGCACTCCATGCGTCTGGGCGTCCTGTTCGGCCTGGGAGACGCGGGGAAGGCAGCCCTGGTTCCCCATCCTTGCCGGGCTGACTCTCCGCCGTATGGGCACATGGGCCGGACGTCCCCGGAGCGGGGCCGACTGGCCCACAGCGCACGGGTGTGCCGAGCGGCACGATGAACGAAAGTCACGATCTCGGGTGAGAGGGGATCGGCATGAGGTGCTACGACTGCGCCGAGGCCGGCGAAACCGAGCAGGCAGTCGCTGTGTGCCGCCATTGTGGAGGTGGAGTGTGCCCGAAACACGTACGCGTGACCGGTGAGGAAGCGCGGCATGTGGCGGGCATGGGGCTGAGTCACGGTCTTCGCGACGCACGTCACATGACCTGCGGTGTATGCCACGACGCGGAGTCAACGGGTTAGGCCGACCGCACGCTCGGAGGCACTGCGCCGCTCACGGTCGATGACCAGAGGCGTCGGTTCCCGGCACTCCGTGGGAACGCGGTGCCGGAGGGCACCACGCTCTCGGTCGACGGACGAGGGGTCCTGTCCACGTAGGACAACTCCAGCTCTCAGCCTCGGGCGCGAAGCAGTACCCCGGCTCCGGCTGTTGCGCCCCCTGCTGCCCTGCTGCCTGCCTCGAAGCGGGCGGGGCAGCACTGGCGTGACGTTGGAAGGCACTCTGTCCGCCCGTGGCGTGATCCTCGTAAGCGTCATCCCAGATGCGGGACCACCGCCACGGGGCACTGAGCGTGATGCAGCACCGCGTGCGCCACCCGGCCGAGCTGCAGACCGATGTGGCCGTGGCGCCTCGTGGCACCGACCACCAGTAGGTCGGCGGCGGCTGAGCGGCGCAGGAGTGCCTTGCGAGCGGTACGTTCGGGGGTGGCGCGATGCACCACCACGCCGGGGTGATCGATGGATGCCTCGCGCACCGCTTCGTCGAGCAGGGTGGAGGCCTGTTCCTGATGGAAGTGCACGGACTGCGCGGTAAGCCGAGGATGGCTGGCCCCCTCAACGGCTGGGCGGCGCCAGGCACGCACGGCGTGGAGCTCACAGCGCCGGGCTTCCGCTTCCTCGAAGGCGAATCGCACCACGGCATCGGCTGCCGGGCTGTTGCCGACACCGAGCAGAATGCGCTCGTGCCTTCCCTGCCGACTGAATGCAGCACCCCGCACCACGATCACTGGACACTCGGCGCGCGCCGCCACGGCCAGGCCGACCGAGCCGAGGAGCAGCTCCGTGATCTCGACACGCCCGCGTGACCCGGTGACGAGCGCGGTCGCGTGCCGCCCTTCACGCAGGAGCGCTTGCACGGGGTCCGCGTAGAGCACCTCGGTGGTGGACTCCACGTCGGGTTTGCTGCGCCAAGCGCGTTCGGCGGCATCGTGGACCAGAAGGTCGGCATCCACGTGCGGGGAGGATCGGTCTTCCACCGGGGATACTGAGCCTTCGTGCGACTCTCGTACAGACACGTGGACCAGGCGCAGCACAAGGCCATGCCGCGCCGCGTAGGCGGCCGCCCAGTCCGTGGCCCGGAGGCTGGACTCGGAACCGTCGATGCCCACGACCAGAGGCAGCTTCATCGTCCCCCTCACCTTCTTGCCGGTTCGCTCGGGCACCGCCGGCAACACCGGGCCGAGGCGGGAACGGTTGGAGAAAGAGCGATTCGGCCCGTCTTGGGGTGCTGCCCGCCCAGATGAACGTGGGCACGGCGCCTGTGCGGCCGATGTGGTCTGGTCACGCAGGCGCCGGCGGTACGGGCGGGTTACGCTCCGGTGTGCCGCACCGGGATGGTCTTGGTGCCGGTCTTCGTCTCCGGTACCGGAACGGTGATGGTCAGTACGCCGTCCTTGTAGTCGGCGGTGGCGTCGTCGCCGCGGGCGTCGGCGGGCAGCCGGACGGCGCGGGCGAAGGTGCCGTAACGGAATTCCGTGTGGCGTTTGTCCGTGGCCTCCGTGCTGCGCTCGGCGCGGAGCGTCAGGACGCCTTCCGTCACGGTGATTTCGACGTCCTTGGCGGGGTCGATGCCGGGGAGCTCGGCCCGCAGGATGTATGTCCCTTCGGTGAAGGACTCCTCGATCCGGATACCGTGCAGCCCGGGCACCGTGTGCAAGCCGGGCAGTCCCGCCTCGACCCAGCCGAACAGGTCGGGCAGGGCCGACGGCCAGTTCGGCAGCCGCTCGATCATGCCACTCATCTCGCCCCACCTTTCACGTAGTTGGGGTCTTCCTTCCCTCCCAGCGTCGCGCCGCCCCGGCACGTCCACCAGGGCCGACCGGACCTGCTTCGAGCCCGGCTGGCCCCGACTGGGCTCACAGCCGTCGCGCGCGTGTCACGGCGCCTCAGCTGTGCCCGTAGGGGCCGCAGGAACCGACCTGAACACGGTGTGAGTCCTCATGGAACAGCAAAGGCTGGCCGAGGCGGCAGCCCAGGAAGTCGAGGACCCGCGATCCGGGCAGTCGGCCCGTCGGTGGTCCCGTAGGCGATCAACACGCTGCTGGGCATGGGTTTCCGCTTGCTTTCACAGCTTTCGCAGCCATTCTTCGGTGACGCCGTGCAGTGCCTGCTCGTCCGGCCTGAGGTGTGAGTCGTCCAGCCGGTAGCTGAGCTTGGCGACCACCGCGACGACGCCGTCCACCTGACGCGCCATGGAGGCGGCAATCTCCGTCTCACTCCTGCGCTCCATCTGGCCGGCGAGAGTGACCACGCCTTCGGTCACCGACACGTCGATGAGCCGAGGCGACAACCACAGCGCGCGCACCAGCACCTCCTCGATCACCTCGTCATGGATGTCGGCGTCCGTCCGCAGGAAGACCTGGAGCAGGTCGCCCCGCGTGACGATGCCCACGAGCCGCTCTTCCTCGTCCAGGACAGGCAGCCGTTCCACGCGTCGCTGCGCCATCGTGCGGGCGGCCTTGACGATGGTGTCATCGGCGTGAACGGTTACGGGTGGTTCGCTCATCAGCTGGCCGGCGGTGCGGGCTTTCGCCTTCGCGGCCTGCTCCTTGGAGTTGCGGGACAGCGCGGAGAGCTGGAAGCGATGCTTGGGCTCGTAGCGGTCGGGGGTCGCCGCCTGGCGGGCCAACAGGTCGGACTCGGAGATCACTCCGACGACCTTCTCGTCGTCGTCGACCACCGGCAGCCCGCTGATGTGATGGTGGGCCAGCAGGTGTGCCACTTCCTTGAACGTGGTGTCGTATTTGGCGCTGATGACTTCCTTGGTCATCACGGAGCCGACCTTGTTGTGCTTCATGAGTGTTCCTTCCTCAGCGGAGTCGGCGCGGATAGGGATTCTTTTGCAGGTCGCCCGCCCCAAGGGCAGGCGCAGCGGCAGTTGCTCCAGCCCCTCAAAGCCGGCAGGTCCGCTGCCATGCGCGCCGAACAGTACGAAGGGGCCAAAGACCTCGTCCTTGACCACGCCGGTGAGCAGACCGGCGGACCCGGCCACCAAGTCCCCCGAGGCGGAGCGCACTTGGGCGCCGCCCTGCAGATCCAGGAGGCCTGCACAGGCACGCGGGGCGAGCCAGCCGGCGTCCGGATGAGCTGCGAGATGGTCCCCGCACCTGTCCGTGATCGGCTGGTGTCAGCGAGGAGATGCACACGGTGGTGCCGTCGGGGAGTAGGGCAAGGACCGTGGGTCGGCCGAACCGGTCGTCCGTCATAACGGATCTCCTCCATGCTCGTGACGCTTCGATCGTCCAACGGACGAGAGAGGGCGCCCATGGGCTGACCGGGCGCGACCTGGGGCCGACCGACCCTGCAGACACGGTGCTCGGTGCCGACCGGTCAGCTCGGCAGATGCGAGCGCAGGACTCCCCCAAAATCCCCGACACCGTGCGGTCGGAGACGGAGACCGGATCGCGGTCGGAGTCCGGCACGGTGAGGTGCAGCGTCCCCGACCGCAGGTGCTGACGGACACCCCAGTGGCCCTGGTTGCGGATCGAAAACCCGTAAACGGAAAGTTCCGGCAGCGGAACGCGGACGAACCGCAGGGCGCCTGCCCTGTTCTCAAGCCCTGTCGAACCACGCTGGACGGGGTCCAGCGTGCCCGCCGTGGCGCTCAGGGCGCCTCCTGCACGAAGCCGCAGGCCGGGCACGAAGGGCACGGGCCAGCATCCAGCCGTGGACGAGGTTGCTCAGGGTCGATCCGTGGCGGACCTGCGGCGGCAGCCAGTTGGGCAGGTCGGCCATGTCCTCGTTCTCGACCTGGCGCCCGGCCACCTGAGAGGTGAGCCGGTTGTAGCAGCCCGCCACGTACGTCTTTGGACAGTGGACGGAGTCGGCGGTCCACTCGGGGGCGGCGCCCCGGATCGCGAAGTAGCCGTTGCCGAGGGTGCACAGGAACTCGCGCAGACGCACCCGCGCCGGGTCGTATGCCTCGTACTCCCAGGTTCAGGCCCGCATCGTCAGTCCTCCGAGTCCAGTAGCTCCGCGAGGTCGTCGACCACCAGGTCCGCTCCGTGCTTCAGCAACGCGGCACGGGTACCCGGCGTGTGGGTCCGGTCCACCCCGATCACCACGCCGAAACCGCCACGGCGCCCCGCCTCGACTCCGGCCAGTGCGTCCTCGACGACAGCGGCACGAGCCGCGGGGGTCCCCAGGCGGCAGGCCGCCTCCAGGAACAGGGCCGGGTCGGGTTTGCCGGCCAGGTGCAGCCGGGAGGCCTCGGAGCCGTCCACGAGTGCGTCGAAGAGATCGCGCACTCCCGCGTATTCGAGGAGTTCGAGGGCGTGCCGGGAAGCCGAGACGGCGGCTGTCGCGACGCCGGCGGAGCGCAGGACGCCCAGCAGGCGGACCGTGCCGGGATAGGCGTCGATGCCGTGCTCGCGCAGCCGGTCGGTGTACAACCGCTCCTTGTCGGCCGCGACGGCCTGGACCTCGGCCTCCGTGGGGGTCAGGCCCTGGGACTCCAGGTAGGCCCTTGCCCCGTCGGGACGCGACTTGCCGTCGACGTATCGAAGATAGTCGTCCCGTACGTCGAAGGGGCGCCTGCCGCGCAAGAGCGGAGAGGCGTCGAAGGCCGTCTTCCATGCGGCGGCGTGCACCCGGGCGGAGTCTGTGATCACGCCGTCGGTGTCGAAGACCACGGCCGCTGTGTCCCGCTGTACGCGGGGTGTGGCAACCGTGCCGTCCTGGCCGGTGTCCATCAGCGGTCGGCCACCAGCGCGGTGAGGTCCAGAAGCCGGTTGGTGTAGCCCCACTCGTTGTCGTACCAGCCGAAGACCTTCACCAGCGTGCCATTGGCCTGGGTCAGGGCGGGGTCGAAGACGCAGGACGCCGGATCCCCGATGACGTCACGCGAGACGATGGGCGCCTTCGAAACCCGCAGGATGCCCTTCAAGGGGCCGTCCGCGGCCTCGGCGAAGGCGGCGTTGACCTCGTCGGCCGTCGTCTCGCGGCGCAGCACCACCGCGAGATCGGTGAGCGAGCCGTCCTCCACCGGCACGCGGACGGCGATGCCGTCCAGGACGCCCGCCATCTCCGGCAGGACCACACCGACGGCGCGGGCGGCTCCCGTGCTGGTCGGGATGATGCTGAGGGCCGCCGAGCGGGCCCGGCGCAGGTCCTTGTGCGGACCGTCGAGGAGGGCCTGGTCGTTGGTGTAGCCGTGAATGGTGGTCATCACGCCCCGGTCGATGCCGAACGTCTCGTGCAAGACCTTTACCATCGGCGCCACACAGTTGGTGGTGCAGGAGGCCGCCGACACGATGCGGTCACTGTGGTGGTCGTACGTGTCGTCATTGACGCCCAGCACGATGGTCGCGTCCGCGTTCTTGCCGGGTGCGGAGAGCAGCACCGTGTGAGCCCCGCTCTTCAGGTGCAGGGCGGCCGATTCGCGGTCGCGGAACCGGCCGGTGGACTCGATGACGATGTCGGCGCCGTGGTCGGCCCAGCGCAGGGCCGCCGGGTCACGTTCGGCGGTGACCTCGATGCGCCGGCCGTCGACGGTGAGGGAGCTGTCGTCGTGGGTGACCTCGCGGCCGATGCGGCCGAACGTCGAGTCGAATTCGAGGAGGTGGGCCAGGGTGGCGGGCGGAGCGATGTCGTTGATGGCGACGACCTCGACATCCTGGGTGCCCGCCTGGGCCCGGTCCAGTGCCGCGCGAAGGTAGGTGCGGCCGATGCGGCCGAAGCCGTTGATGCCGACGCGTGTGGTCATGGTCGTGAACTCCTTTGTGACGGGCGGGTTTCAGTCGGTCCAGGTCCAGTCGGCGACCTCGGGCATGTCGGTGCCGTGTTCCCTGATCCAGGCGTGGTGCCGGGTGCGGGTGTCGGCCATGTGCTGGCGCACGGCGGCGGCGCGCACCGCGAGGCCGGGAACCCGGTCGATGACGTCCATGACGAGGCGATAGCGGTCCATGTCGTTGCGGACGACCATGTCGAACGGTGTGGTCGTGGTGCCCATTTCCTTGTAGCCGCGGACGTGAAGGTGGCTGTGTCCGGAACGGCGGTAGGCGAGCCGGTGGATCAGCCACGGGTAGCCGTGGTACGCGAAGATCACCGGCTTGTCGGTGGTGAAGAGGCCGTCGAATTCGAAGTCGCTCATTCCGTGGGGGTGCTCCTCACGGGGCAGCAGCCGCGTCATGTCGACGATGTTCACAACCCGCACGGCCAGTTCCGGAAGGTGTCGCCGGAGCAGGTCGGAGGCCGCGAGGATCTCTTGGGTGGGGACATCGCCCGCGCAGGCGAGGATGACATCGGGTTCGCGGTCCCCGTGCGCGGAGCCTGCCCAGTCCCATATTCCGGCCCCGCGGGCGCAGTGGGCGCGGGCCTGGTCCATGGAGAGCCAGTCGAAGCACGGCTGCTTGCCGGCGACGATCACGTTGACGTAGTCGCGGCTGCGCAGGGCGTGGTCCGCCACCGACAGCAGGGTGTTGGCGTCCGGCGGGAGGTAGACCCGTACGGATGTTGTAGATGGCTCCCAGCCGGTTGGAGGCGGTCTCGTCCGGTCCGACGACACGGAAGTCGCGGCGTTCCGAGGTGTCCTGCATGATCTGTTCGAGGAGATCGCCGAGGATCCGGGTGGGTTCATGCAGCGTGGCGCCGGGCTTGTCGACGGGTACGGCGAAACGGTCGAGGGACGGAACGGGGAGGTTCCGCACCAGCAGGCCCCCGTTGGCGTGTCCGGTGGCGCCGAGCCGACGGGAGCCCTCGGGGATGCAGGCCAGGACGTCGGCGGCAGGCCGCCCAGCGGCGTCGAAGAGCTCCTCGGGACGGTACGAGCGCAGCCAGGCCTCCAACTGCCTCAAGTGTTCCGGGTTTTCGCGTACCCCGGACAGAGGGACCTGGTGAGCGCGCCACGTGCCCTCGACCTGGACCCCGTCGACCTCGGCGGGCCCGGTCCAGCCCTTGGGGGTGCGCAGCACGATGACGGGCCAGTGCACCCGTTCGGCCACGCCTTCCTCGCGGGCTGTCGACTGCATCAACTTGATGCGGTCCAGTGCCTGGTCGAAGGCCTTGGCCATGGCTCGGTGGATGTCGTGCGGGTCGTCGCCGCTGACGTGGATGGGTTCGTGGCCGTAGCCGCGCAGCAGTGCGTCGAGCTCGGGCTCGGGCAGCCGGGAGAGCACCGTCGGGTTGGCGATCTTGTAGCCGTTCAGGTGGAGGATCGGGAGGACCGCGCCGTCGTGTACCGGGTCGAGGAACTTGTTGGAGTGCCATGAAGCGGCCAGCGGGCCGGTCTCCGCTTCCCCGTCACCGATCACACAGGCCACGAGAAGGTTCGGGTTGTCGAACGCGGCGCCGTAGGCATGAGCGAGTGAATAGCCCAGTTCGCCTCCCTCGTGGATGGAGCCAGGTGTCTCCGGAGCGACATGGCTGGGCACTCCGCCCGGGAACGAGAACTGCCGGAAGAGGCGATCCATGCCGTCCGCGTCGCGCGGGACATCCGGATAGGTCTCGCTGTAGCTGCCCTCGAGCCAGGAGTTCGCGAGCACGGCGGGGCCACCGTGGCCCGGCCCCCACACGCACAGTGCCTCCAGGCCCCGCGCCTGGATCACCCGGTTGAGGTGGGTGTACACGAGGTTGAGGCCGGGCGAGGTCCCCCAGTGGCCCAGCAGTCGCGGCTTGATGTGCGCGGGCGTCAGGCGTTTGGTCAGCAGAGGGTTGCCCAGAAGATAGATCTGGCCCACGGAAAGGTAGTTGGCGGCTCGCCAGTGGGCGTCCAGGGCGCGCAGTTCCGCGTCGGTCAGTACCGTGCTGTCCTGGTGTGCGGTCTGGGGCATGGTGACTCCGTAGTCGTCGAGGCACGTCATCGAGTGGAGCGGGCGGCATGGCCCAGGAGCGGGTGCGGGCCGGGGGCGCCCGGCCGAGGGCCGGGAAGCGGCGGTCGGCAGGCGCCGCCGACCATGCGGCGGGCCGCTGAGCCGGTCACGGCGCTCATACCCTTTGCGGTACGACAGCGACCGGGCAGGCGGAGTGGTGCAGGACCGCGTGCGCGACCCGGCCGAGCTGGATTCCGAAGTGCCCGTGCCGGCGTCGGGCACCGACGACGAGCAGATCGGCGCCGGCGGAGGCAGCCAACAGCACCTTCTGGGCGGGGCCTTCGGCGATACGCCGGTGCAGTTCCACTTCCGCCGGGACGTCCCAAAGCGCCGCTTCCAGGGCCGTCGCCGCCTGCTCCTCGTGCAGCCGGGCCGGCTCGCCCGCCAGCAGCGGATGGTCGACGGTCTCGTGCGCGGGGCATCGCCAGGCACGTACCGCCTCGAGGGGCACCGCGCGGTGCGCCGCCTCCTGGACGGCGAAGCGCACGGCCACCGCACTTTCCGGCTCTTCGCCGACCCCCACCACCACGCGTCCGCGCCCCGCGGACTCTGCCAGGTTGCCGTGGCTGCCGCGCAGCACGATCACGGGACAGTCGGCACGGGCGGCGACCGCGAGGCATACCGAGCCGAGGAGCAGCTCGGTGATGCCGCTGCGGCCGCGGGACCCCAGAACCAGCGCGCAGGCGTTACGCCCCTCGTTCAACAGCTCGGGCACCGGCTCTCCGCACAGTACCTCGGTGGAAATCTTCACGTTCGCCTCGCGGCGACGGGCGCGTTCCGCTGCTTCGTCGACGATGGTGTCGGCCAGTACCTGTTCTGAGGTCACGTCAAGCTCTTCGGAGAGAGCGGCCCCCTCGTAGCGCTCCCACAGGGAGGCGTACACGAGCCGGAGAGGCACGCCGCGCAGGGCGGCTTCGCCGACAGCCCAGTCGACGGCGCGCAAACTGGTCTCCGACCCGTCGACGCCCACTATCAGAGGCAGTTCCATGATCCTCACTTCCCGTGGCGAGATCGAAGGCGATGCGCGCTTTGACGTGACCGCGCAGCGCGTTGTCGGGGGACTCGTCCGCTGCCCTCATGGTGTGGTCCCTTCGACGTACGTCAGCCGTGCGCGACGACGGCGACGGGCACTGCGGCGTGGTGCAGGACAGCGTGCGCGATGGGTCCGATGTGGACGCCGAGGGAGCTCCGCCGGACGCGACGGCCCACCACGACCAGACAGGCCTCACCGGACGCATCGACCAGATGCTCTGCTGGTGCTCCGTACCGGGACTCCTCGAGGACCTCGACGGAGGGGAACTTCTGCCGCCAAGGTCGCAGGATCCGCCTGAGGGTGACGGCTTCCTGTCTGGACAGCTCGTTGTGGAAGTCGAGATCGGCGGCGAGGCCGTATGCGTAGTAGGACGGCGGATTCCAGCCGTGGACGACCCTGAGAGTGGTGGCGCGGCATCGAGCCGCCTCAAAGGCGAACTCGACGAGCGCGGGGTCCGGGTCGTGGTCGGTGGCCAGCCCCAGGACCACGGGCCGGTAAGGAGTCGCGGCGGACGGGATGCCCGCGGGGTCCATCAGATGCTCGTCCGCGGCCTGTTCCTCGGCGCGGACCAGGACCACCGGCCGTTCTGCGCGCGCAACGACGGCCTGGCCCACCGACCCCACCAGAAATCCGCCGAGCCCGCTCATGCCACGCGAGCCCAGGGCAAGCAGGGGGGCATCCTTCGCCACCTCGGACAACCGCTCGGCGGGCCGACCCGTGAGGTGTTCTGCAGTGATCTCGACACCCGGGTGCCGTAGCCGCAGCCCGTCGGCGGACTCACTCGGGACCCGCTCGCTCCAGTGCTGCTGTGTCTCAGCGCCGAGGAGCGGCGCCTGTACCGTCGGATACGGCAGTGGCTCCCGGACATGAACCAGCTTCAGCGCCAGTCCGCGCAGCTTGGCCTCGCGGGCCGCCCATTCGGCCGCCGCCCGGCTCTCCGGCGAACCGTCGAGGCCCACGATGATGGTGCGCGGCATGGTCTCCACCTCCTGGAATCCCTTGAGGGTTCCAGCGTCGTGTCGATCGGGGTGGTTGTGCAGGGGCCACAGGGACCTGGCCGGGGCCGTTCGGCCCTATGGCCGCAGGCGCGGCGGCCCCAGTCTGGGCCCGCCGCGCCTCCCCTGCCCCACGTCGGGTCAGCGAAGCCGGCTGTGGGTACGGACGAGGGGCAGCTTTGTGCAGAGCTTCCCAAGGCCCAGGGTGTCGCCGGCAGAGGCCGGTGTGGCGGCTAGCCGGAGCGCGAACCCGCCGACGAGGATCTGAGCACACGCATCACAAGGAGACTCATGCCCCTCAGCTCGGGTGATCACCTTGCGCAGTGGCGTCGCACGGCGCCCGGGCTCGCCATCCTCTGCCGCTACCGGCGTTCGTGGCTGAAGGGCGACCTGTTGGCGGGGGTGACGGTGGCCGCCTACCTCGTCCCACAGGTCATGGCGTACGCGGGCGTGGCCGGCCTGCCGCCGGTCGCAGGGCTGTGGGCGATCCTGCCCGCGCTCGCCCTGTACGCCGCGCTCGGCTCGTCACGCCTGCTGTCGGTGGGCCCCGAGTCGACGACCGCGCTCATGACGGCCACCGTGGTCGGCCCGCTCGCTGCCGGGGACCCTGCCCGCTACGCCGCACTGACGGCAGCTCTCGCCATGACCGTCGGGGTGCTGTGTCTTGTCGCGTATGCGCTGCGGCTGGGCTTCGTCGCCGACTTGCTGTCCCGGCCGGTGCTGATCGGCTATCTGGCGGGCGTGGCACTGATCATGATGGCCGATCAGTTGACAGAACTCACCGGCGTGCACACGACGGGCTCCGCCTTCTTCCCCCAGCTCTGGTCCTTCGCGGGGAATCTGGCGGAGGCCCAGCCGACCACGCTGGTGTTGGGTGTCGCCCTGCTCGCGTTCGTGCTCGCCGTAAGTCGATTCGCCCCCGTGTTGCCCGGCCCTCTGCTGGCCATGGTGCTCGGCACGGTGACCGTGGTGATTTTGGACCTCGACAACCGGCACGGCGTCAAAGTGATCGGCGAGGTCCCGACGGGCCTGCCCGGCCTGGCCGTGCCGGGCTTCACCGAGCTGCCGCACCTGTTGCTGCCCGCTTTGGGAGTGCTCCTGGTCGGCTACACCGATGTCATCCTCACCGCGCGAGCCTTCCGTGATCGTGGCGATCAAGGGCCGGAGCTGGACGCCAATCAAGAACTCCTGGCCCTGGGCGCGGCCAACCTCGGCGCATGCGCTGTGCATGGATTCCCTGTGAGCAGCAGCGCCAGCCGCACGGCACTCGCATCATCGACGGGCGCCCGCACGCAGGCCTACTCGCTGATCGCGGGGGCGGCGGTCCTCGCTGTCCTGCTCTTCCTCAGCCCATTTCTGACCCGCACCCCTACAGCCGCCCTGGGGGCGCTCGTCGTGTACGCCGCCATACGCATGATCGACCTGGCGGGCTTCCGGCGCCTGGCGGGTTTTCGCCGCCGGGAGCTGCTCCTGGCAGTCGGCTGTCTGGTCGGCGTCCTTGCTCTGGACATCCTGTACGGCGTACTGGTAGCCATCGGCCTGTCGGTCGCGGAACTGCTGTCCCGGGTCGCGCGCCCGCACGATGCGATCGAAGGACTGGTGCCAGGTGTGGCCGGCATGCATGACGTGGACGACTACCCCCAGGCCCGAACGGTTCCCGGCCTGTTGGTCTACCGCTATGACTCGCCACTCTTCTTCGCCAACGCAGACGACTTCTACCGTCGTGCCCTGGCCGCCGTCGACCAACGCGATGGGCCGGTCCACTGGTTCGTCCTCAACACCGAGGCCAATGTCGAAGTCGACATCACCGCCCTGGACGCGGTCGATGCCCTGCGCCGTGAACTGACCCGGCGGGGCGTGGTCTTCGCTCTCGCCCGGGTGAAGCATGATCTCTTGGACGACTTGGAGGCGTACGGCCTGAGGGAGACCGTCGGCCCCGATCTGATCTTCCCCACACTTCCGACGGCCCTGGCCGCCTACCGCAAGTTCTACCCGTCACGTACGTCGCCGCCAGCCAGTCCGACGTCTGGTGACATACCGCCATCAGCTCCGTAGTCCAGGTACTCGCCGTTCAAGCGCGAGTGTCCTCAGCACGACGCCGGGACGGCCGTCCCGGCAATCTCAGTTGTGCGGGACGACAGCCACCGGGCAGCGGACGTGGTGCAGCGCCGCGTAAGTGACGGCACCGATGTGCGCACCGAGGCGACTGTCCCGAGTCCGGCGTCCCACGACGACGAGGGAGGCTCCCGCTGACGCGCCCACCACTGCGGTGGCCGCCCGTCCTTCACGGACGGTTTCCCTCACGGGGACTTCCGGGAACTTCTCGCACCACGGCCGTAGCATCGCTTGTAGGGCGCGTTCCTGCGCCGCCAGCAGTTCCGGTCCGGAGACCGGTACCTGCGGTTCCTCCACCGGCTGGTCGTATGTCACACGGTAGGCATGGATCACCCGAAGTGCGGAGCGGCAGCGTCGAGCGGATTCAAAGGCGAACTCGATCAGTTCGTCGCCGGGGTGATGGATGTCGAAGCCGAGGACGACATCGCGGTACGGGGTCTCGGGTATCTCATCGGGAGAGATACCGTCCACGGCGGGAAGGTGTTCGTCGGCGGTGCTCTCATCCGCCCGTACGAGCACCACGGGGTGGGAGGACCGGGCGATGACCCGCTCGGACACCGAACCGAGGAGGAAGCCAGAGACTCGGCCAAGGCCACGGGAACCGAGCACCAGCAGCTCTGTGTCGTCCTCGGCGGCCACCAAGGCTGCCACCGCGGAGTCGCTCACCAGGCGCTCCACGACCCGCAGCCCTGGGTAAGCGGCACGGAGGCTGCCCGCCGCCCGATCCAGGATCTGTTCGGCCCACTCGTGCTCGGCCCTGCCCGCGGGGACCGAAGGGGCGGGGCGGGGGTGCCACGTCCAGGCATGCAGGAGATTGAGCGAGACGCCGCGGCGCATGGCCTCACGGGCCGCCCAGTGTGCGGCGGCGAGACTCTCGGCGGATCCGTCGACTCCTGCGGTGATATGCGGAAGCATGATGGGCCCTCCCGTATCCGATCCGGTCCGATCTTGCTTCGATCCTCGTCCAGGAAGGCGCTCATGGACAGGGGCCACCCAGCCCCTTCATGTGCCTCATCGGAGGCATGTTGCTTCCTCCGCCGCTTCAGTGATGGACCAGATGCCGACAAGACCGGCCAGAGGGGTCCATCGTCTGCGTCTGCGGGCCCGGGTGGCCCCTGGCGGGCGCCGACCGCACGGGCACATGCTGGACGTGGCAGGTCAGCACGCACGTCCTGAGGGGACAGCATGAACTCTTCGACCACACACAGCATGCTGCGGGCACTGCCGGCCGAGCATCAGCAGCGGTTGATGCGCATCGCCCGTGAGGTGTCCTTTCCGGTAGGATTCCGCCTTTTCGAGGAGGGCGCACGCGCCGATCGGTTCTGGATCATCCGTACCGGCTCCATCGCGCTCGACCTTCGCGTGCCCGGCCGTCGGCCGGCTGTCGTCGAGGCCCTCGGCCACAACGAACTCGTCGGCTGGTCCTGGTTGTTCGCCCCGCACTCCTGGCACCTGGGGGCCGAGACCACGACGCCTGTCAGGGCGTACGAGTTCGACGCCGTGGTGGTGCGGGACATGTGCAAGGACGACCCCGCGCTGGGATACGCGGTCACCCAGTGGGTGGGCGAGGTCCTGGCCCACCGGCTGCGCTCGTCGCGCACCCGACTACTCGATCTGTACGCCCCACACGGAAGCGGAAGCACCCTGTGACCGCAATCGGAATCCGACGCGTTCGAGGAGTGACCATGCACGGCACGCCGCACATCGTGAGTGATGTCATGACCCACACCGTCGCCGCCATCGGCCGCGAGGCGCGTTTCAAGGAGATCGTCCAGATGATGCAGGACTGGAAGGTCAGCGCCCTGCCGGTCCTGGAGGGCGAGGGCCGCGTCGTCGGTGTCGTCTCCGAGGCCGACCTGCTGCCCAAGGAGGAGTTCCGTGACAGCGACCCCGACCGCTACACGCAGTTGCGGCGCCTGTCCGACCTGGCCAAGGCCGGTGCCTTGACCGCCGGAGAGCTGATGACCACTCCCGCCCTCACCGTCGCTCCCGACGCCACCCTCGCCCAGGCCGCACGCACCTTGGCGCGCGCCAAGATCAAGCGGCTTCCAGTCGTCAACGACCTCGGCATGCTGGAGGGTGTGGTCAGCCGCGCTGACCTGCTGAAGGTGTTCCTCCGAGCAGACGAGGAGATCGCGGAGGAAGTTCGTAGGGAGATCGTCTCGTATCTCTTCCCTCCGCCGGCCTCGACCGTCCGGGTCAAGGTCGAGGAGGGGGTGGTGACCCTCTGTGGGCACATCCCGGACACCTCGTTGATCCCCGTGGCCGCGCGCCTGGTCCGAGCCGTCGAGGGCGTCGTCGACGTGGAGTTCGAGTCCCAGGGGCAGGGCCGGTCTGCAGAAGACACGGCTGCCACGTAAGGCTGCATGCGGGCCTGCGATCTTGAGAAGGATGGAAACGCGAAGCCGTGGACCGGGAGACGGCGGATGTGCGTGTCCGAGGAGGCCGGTTGTGCGCGGACCAGCCACTTGGAGGCAGTAGTACGGGGCTGGAATACGGTCGGCCGCTGCGACCGACTTGGCATGACGGGCCGCTGTGTCGGCTCCGACGTAGGTGTCGCAGACGCCGGTCAGCGCGGTGATCCGCATCTCCCGAAAGCGAGAGGCACCGTCGTGGCGCCCGCATCTCCTTCCTCAGGTTCGCGACGATCTGAGCGGCCCAAGCGTCGATGGACTGCCAGTCGCGCGGTGGGCTACGGGCCGCGGATTACATCGATCAGGTGTAGGACTCGCCCGACGCCTCGCCCGTACAGCAGTACCAGGATCACAATCGCGCCTCCCCCGTACACGTAGATGTCTGTACCCTCTGGCAGCTCGGAAAAGACGCCCACAACGACCACTAGAGACGGAATCAGTAGGGCCGCCGCTGCCATGCGTAGCAGTTCCCAGTCATGCGCCGGGGTCAACCCCGCCAATTCGTCCTCATCCAGCATTGCCCCCACACGGCGCTCCGTGTACCGGTCGGCCACCTTCAACAGCATCTGCGCCAGGTCCTTGGCCGACTCCGGACCGTCTCGGTCGATTCGGCCTTCCGCCTCTCGCAGCGCCGCCACCACCATGCGGCCGTGTCGTCTCAGTTCAGCACTCCGCCGCGTGAGCCGCCCAGCCGTGGACATTCGGTGCATCCGCAGAATGAGGCGTTCCGATGCAGCAATCGCCCACGCAAGCCGAAGAAGCGCATCACCTCGTCGACGATGGCTCGCCTTGTACACATCGGCGCACCTAGAGATGGCCTCCGCCAGTACCTCGACGGGGTAGTGCCGTCGCCACAGGCCAGAAGTCGGTGCGCGAGACGATAAATCCGTTACCCCGGCCAACGTCATCCGAATGGAAGACCGAAGCGGGATGAAAAGAACGATCATCAATGCCCCGAGAACGAGCATCACCATCCAGGGCAGGGCTTCAGGTCCCCACTCTGGCTTCCACGCACCAATGGCCACCGAGACATCGCTGAGCGGAGCCCCGGCTCCCGTGGAGGCTAGGGAGTACCCGAAGAGAACACAACTGAGGCAAGAGCCAAACGACTTTACGGCGATAGCTCGTCCGTAGCGCCTGGAGATCCTCAATGAAACCTGCACGCGTCGGGTAGACGGGTAGGGAATACGCAACCTCCTGAGATCCCTCTCCAATTGGGCGACCGCAGCATCCAGTGCCCGCCGCTGACGGACAGCCCATCTTTGCCGTATCTCCCCCATCACAAGGCCAGATCCTCCCAGCACCATGCGAGCCGCACTGCCATAACTCCTCTGACAGACGGTAGTGAATCCTTCTCGGTTACGTCTCGTGACGGTTCGTGATCTTCGTTCAGATGGTTCGGCCGTGTCCGAGTTAGAACAGAACGAGAGCGGACCGGGCGATCTGGGTTGTACTGGCGGGGTCCAGGGTGACCCGGCGCAGGGCCGGCCTTGAAGGTGAATTCAGTGGGGCGTTGGCGCGTTCGGCCACGGCGTGGATGCCCCGGATCACCTTGTTGAACGTCTGCTGTTCGAGGTCGGGTCCGCGCCCCTGCGGCTTTTTGACCGGGTGACGGAAGCCCTCGCCGACGTTCTCGTAGCCAAGGTCGGTCAGGCTCGGGGTGCCCAGGGTGACGGCGAGTCGGTTCGTCGCGTCAATGAGGCCGTGCGTGCGGGCGCAGGTGGTGTCATGCTCGCGGCCGGGGCGGACCGGAGAGACCCACAGTGGCCAGCCGTCCGGGGCCGAGATGACCTGCACGTCCCCGCCATGATGCTTGTGCTTTGCGGACCACCAGAGGTCGGCTTTGTCAGGGCCGGGAGCGGCGACGGGTCGGTGCGGATGACGGTGCCGTCCAGGTTGAGGTGGGTGTATCCGGCGGGCACGGCTCGCTCCAGCGCGGTGGACAGGACCGGGGCGTGGTCGGCGAGCACGGTCAGCCCCTCGTGCGGATAGCGGTAGGCGGTCGGCGTCGAGATGCAGTTGTCTCGGGCCCGTTGGTCGGGGCAACTTTCGTCGATGAACCGGCGCAGGACCAGAACGGCATGCTTGAAGACACCCAGAGCGTGGGTGCCCCTGCAGGTCTAGATCCGGACCTGATGCTCGCGCAGCAGCTTCGCGAGCTGCTCGGCGGTTTCCCGCTGGACATCGAGCACAGCGGTGTAGGTGATGCTGGTCAACGTGTGGAGCCTCTGATGCTCATGAACGTGATCTTCGAATACCTGCTCCTACCAGGGGCTTCTACCTAATCTCACACCAGGTCACCAAGCCACCGTCCAGCGAGCCGTCACGTACCGCAGCCATCACGTTGCCGAGACGGCCTCATCGAGCAGGCCGCGCAACGCGCCGAGCATTCCCACACTGAAGACCGCACAGGGCCGAGTCCGGGCGGCTCGCTGTGCGCCGCCCGAAGTCCATGCTGAGGCGCGCCATTTCTACCCGTGAACCGCGCTGCCGAGCTGCACGCCGATGCGTTCCGCGATCCCCTCGGGGGCAACCGTGCACCCTGGCCTACGCCATCAGGAGTTCACGTCCTCGCCTCACTGGAATGCACTTCGGGACCGTCGTGCGCGATGACGGCGACCGGGCAGCTCACGTGGTGGATCGCCGTGTGAGTGATCCTTCCCGCGTGGTTCCCGGCCATCCCGGGGCGCACTTGGCGGCCCAGAATCAGCAGGCCGGCGTCGCGGGCCGCCTGGACCACCTCCTGAGTGGGCCGGCCGTACAACACCTGCGCCCGGACGTCCACAGTGGGGAATTTCTCCCGCCACGGGTCGAGCACAGAAGCCAGCACCCAAGCGGCTTCCCCCTGCAGCCTTCTGCTGCGCGCCGGTTCCGTTCCACCTCGTGCGTTCGGCAGGCGCACGGCGTGGATGACGCGCAGTGCGGCACCACGGAAGCAAGCCGCTGCCAGGGCGAATTCGAGCAGTTGGCCGCAGTCGTGCCGCACGTCGAGACCGAGGACCACATCACGGTACGCAGTCCGCTCGGAGGGGTTCCCGCAGGCGTCCGGCCGGCACTCGTCCGATGCCGAGAAGTCCCCGCGTACCAGAACCACCGGACGCGCGATCTGCGCCACCGCAGCCATCGCCACCGAGCCCGCGAGTCGACCGCCGAGTCCGCCGAAGCCCTGATTGCCGAGCACGAGCAGTTCGGCGCACTCCGCCTCGGCCACCAGAGCCGGGACCGGCGGACGCCTGATCTGCTCTCCGCTGATGGAAATTTGGGGGTAGCGCGCCGCGAGCCTGTCTTGGGTGGTTCGCAGGATGCGCCGTGCCCAGTACTGCGGAACCCGAAGTTCGGGAAGACCCGCCGGTTCGTCGGCGTCCGGCAATCCCTCCCAGGCGTGCACGAGCCGGAGCGGCAGCTCACGGCGCAGCGCCTCTCGGGCCGCCCAGTTCGCAGCGGCGACACTTTCACGCGAGCCGTCGAGGCCCACCACGATCGGCTGGAGCATCGTCCCCACCTCCCTGTGCCACAAGCGTCGCGCGGTGTTCGCCCTTTGGGCAGGGTCCACCAGGTCCCCTCCCTGAGCCCGCCGGTACCTCGGCCGGGTCACCTGGTCCACGGTGCACACGCTCCGGCCGCGACAGCCGCGGCTCAAGACCCTGTCGTTCGCGACCCGGCTCAACGAGCACCCCCATCGAGGAGAACGGCACGACGTCAGCGTTCTCGACCACCGCCGCCGCAGGCGCCGCAGATGAGCGTAGAGGCCTCAGCCACATGGACACCAAAACCGTTCGGTGCCCGGCCCCAACCTGCGTGCCCAAGGCCGCCCGCCCCTCCGTCGGACACCCGCCGGTCTCCGGCCCCTGCCCCGAAGGTCCCTTCGGCATCGGCCCACTCGGCCCCGGCCCTGGCCCTGTTGGACACGGGCCAATCATGTCCGGCCAAGAGACATTGACTGGGCAGAGACACCACAGCTGAGGGGCGATCTCACCATGAGCGAGCCACAACCCGCCGAGCAGGCCGCCCACACGTCGGAGAAGCCCCTGGCCTCCGCCACGCTCCGCAACCCCGAGGTCTCCTGGCCGATGCGCCTGTACCGGCGCATGACCCCCGCACCGGCCCGGCGCGCCTTCGTGGCACATACATCCACGGCATCACGAGCGCGCCTCAAACAAGGGCTGGCCATGGCGCCTTCCGCCCGTCACCTGCTCGGCAAGATCCGGGCCGGGTATCTGGTACGCCGCCGTCGTCCCCTGTGCTCCGGAGCGGACCGGTTGGTGCACCTGGTACGCAGCGTGCCCAAGGTCGTGAACGTGCATCCGTCGCCGTCCCCGCTGCAGGCCCGCAACGCCAACGCCGCCCAGGTACGTGAGGCGCTCGAGGCCGCCGGTCTCGACTACTTCTGCGTACGAGGGCGAGAGCACAGTTCGGCAGTCGTGGCCGTGGCCGCCCGAGACCGCGCCGCGGCGCACCGGGCACTGGCTCAGGCATGTCGCACCCGGCCCGGCTATGTCTGCGCCGCGGATGCGCGCCCGCACGGTCGGCGCACTACTCGGCCGGGATATACGCGAGCTGCGTGGCGGGCTGTGGGGAAGGCCGAGGCGATACGCCTGACCTGGTACTACGGTGATCCGCAGGGGCAGTTGATACTGGGGCCCAAGTACGGGTGCGTCGTGGAATTCTGGTCGGCGAACGGTGACACCTTGGTGGCCCCGCGTCCCAACCGGGCGGCCGACCAGGTGCCCCGCTCCGGTCTGCCGGTGTTCGTCTCCGAATCGCTCTTCACCGGGCTCGCGCCCGTGGGAAGCCCGCTGCCGACGGTGCGCACCCGCCGCGAGTTCGCCCACCCGGGGCCCGAAGACATCCGTTTCCCGGTGGACGCGGTGTTCACGTGGGTCGACGGCCGCGACCCGGTATGGCTCAAACGCCGTGCGGCCTGCGCCGGAGAGGCATACCACGAGGAGTCGGCGAATGCCGCACGCTATGTGAACCGCGATGAACTGCGCTATTCGCTGCGTTCCCTGCGCCAGAACGCGCCGTGGATACGCAACGTCTACCTCATCACCGATGAGCAGACGCCGTCCTGGCTCGACACGCGTACGCCCGGGCTCCGTATCGTCAGCCACAAAGAGATCTTCAGCGATCCGCGTGTGCTCCCGACATTCAACTCTCATGCGATCGAGAGCCAACTACACCATATCGACGGCCTGTCCGAGCACTTCCTGTACTTCAACGACGATGTATTCCTCGGCCG
This sequence comes from Streptomyces sp. NPDC055099, assembly GCF_053607685.1. Taxonomy (NCBI): domain Bacteria; kingdom Bacillati; phylum Actinomycetota; class Actinomycetes; order Kitasatosporales; family Streptomycetaceae; genus Streptomyces; species Streptomyces sp. NPDC055099. The sequence goes on from NZ_JBSGUA010000013.1 coordinate 156,775, forward strand.
CCTCACCACGCCTCAGGACTTCTTCCTCGCCAACGGACTGACCAAGTTCTTCCCGTCATCGGTCCTCATCCCGCGCGGAGCACCGAATGCCGAGGACGTGCCGATCGCCGCCGCGGGCAAGAACAACCGCGCGCTCATCGAGGCGACCTTCGGCACCGTCATCGCCCAGAAGATGAAACACACTCCGCACCCGCTGCGGCGCAGCGTCCTGTACGAGATCGAGGACCGGTTCCCCCAGCTCCATCACGCCACCGCCAGCCACCCGTTCCGAAGCCTGGACGATCTCTCCATCGCTTCCTCTCTGCACCACTATTACGCCTTTCACACCGCGCGCGCGGTGCCCGGACATCTGCGCTATGCATACCTGGACGTGTCCCACCCCAGCCTCGGGCCACGTCTGGCCCGCCTCCTGGCACGTCGTGACCGCCATGTGTTCTGCCTGAACGACACCACAGGCGACGAGCACGACTGGGCTTCCCAACAGTCCCTGATCAGTGCCTTCCTCGCCGCGTACTACCCGGTGCCGAGTTCGTTCGAGCTGCCTAGCCCTTCTTAGGTCCTGTGCTGTCCCTCTCAGTGATGCTGTTCTCTCTCGCCTGCCTGCCCCTAAGGGCTGTCCCGTAAATGATCTCTGAGGGACGGGAACGTGGGAGGCGATCAATCCGGCCGCTTATCTAGCCGGAGAGGTTGAGTTGTGCAGCCGGGCGATGCCGCGCATGGCATGGTGGACACCATCGCCTTTGAGGCGGCAGTCACGGAGGATATTCCAGTTCTTCATGCGGGCGAAGGCGTGCTCGACCCGGGCGCGGACCTGCTTGTGTGATTTGTTGTGGGCCTCCTTCCAGTCGGGCAGCTCCTCGGCTTTGCGGCGCCGGTGAGACATCACGAGTCCGGTGCCCGGATAGCCGCCGTCGGCGATGGTGACGGTCATGCCAACGGCAGCCTTGGCCCCTGACTCCTCCCATGCCTTGCAGTCATTGCGGTTGCCGGGTACTGGGCGGCCCACCAAAACGACGTGGCGAGTGTCAGCGTCGATGACGACCCGGTGGTTGGTGGAGTACCGATAGTTCTTGGACCGCTCGGCGATGGTGTGGTCTCGGGTGGGCACGAGCGTCCCGTCCACGATCAGTACGGTGCCCCTGTCGAAAGACCTGCGCGGCCGGAGCGCGATCATCGGCCCGAGATGGTCGATGATCCGGTCTGCGGCGGACTTCGACACACCGAAGAGCAGTGCGAGTTGCCGCATCGTCAAGTTTGTTCGCCAGTAAGCTGCGACCAGCGGCATCCGGTCCTCCAGAGGCAGGCTCCACGGCCGCCCTCTACCGACGGCGTCCGCACCCTCGCGCCGCAGAACCGTCACCAGCTTGCCGAAGGAACGCTGGCTCAGCCCGGTGAACGGGACTATCCAGGACGGCTGCGATGCCGTAATCACACCAGTCACAACTGGATCATCCCAGTTGCCGCTGCCGCCCCATGCCCTCGATTCTGCGTGAGGGGGTTCGTCGTCTCCGAGATGCGAGGACTTCGGCACCGAAAGCCTGGCGCACCGATGAGTTTCCTGCACTGCGGGGGTCCTATTGGCAGCAACGCACGCCCACAGCATTACGGCCCCTACGTGAACTGGAGAGACAAACATGGCAACAGCGCGAGAGCAGTCGGCCGGAGCCGAGGCCCGAGTCACCTCCGCCGACGGCACCGAGATCGCATTCGAGCAGTCGGGCCGCGGGCCGGCCGTCGTCCTGGTTGCCTCGGCACTGGCAGACCGCTCGGACACAGCCAAACTCGCGACTCTCCTCGCCCACCACTTCACTGTGATCAACTACGACCGGCGCGGACGCGGTGCCAGCGGGGACGCCGCTACTTACGCCCCAGACCGCGAGATTGAAGACATCGCCGCGTTGGTCCAACACGTCGGCGGTTCGGCGTCGCTGTTCGGCTCGTCCTCCGGAGCGGTCCTCGCCCTGCGCGCGGCCGCGGCCGGAGTCAACGTCGACCGCCTGGCTCTGTACGAGCCGCCGTTCGTAGTTGGCGAAGGCGACGACGGACCGCCTAAGGACCTCGCGCAGCAGATCACCGCGTTGCTTGCGGAGGGCCGGCACAGCGACGCGGTCAAGTACTTCATGACCAGGGTGCAGGGCATGCCCGGCATCGCCGTGTTCTTCATGAAGCTCATGCCGAAGATGTGGGCAAACCTCACCAAGTTGGCCAGCACTCTCCCCTATGACATCGCGGTCATGGGCGATACCCAGCAAGGCAAGCCGCTCGATGCCGAGGAGTGGAAAGGAGTGGCCGTACCCACCCGAGTGTTGACCGGTGGCAAGAGTGCGGCCGCGTTCCAGCGCGCCGCCCTCGCCGTCACCGAGATCCTGCCGCAGGCCGACCATCGCACTCTGCCCGGACTCAACCATGGCGCCGTCGTCATGGCTCCAAAGAAGATCGCCCCGCAGATCATCGAGTTCATCAAGGGATGAGCTTGTCGTTCGAGCGGTTCGGCGGCGCTTGGCACCCTTCTGGCACTCGAAGCGGAGCACGCCCCATCCCCAACTGACCGCCGGACCCCGAACGACCACGACTTGCGGGACAGCCTTTAGTCTATTGATCACGGTGATCGCAGGATGCGGCATCGCAGCGGGCCGAAGTCGGCCCAGCCGTAAATGTTCGCGAGCGATCGCGCACGGAAGCCGCTCGGCACCGGCCCGCCAGGGCCGGCCGGCCCCACCGCGGCAAGCGACGACCACAGGCGGGTGACCGGTCCCGCGGTCGTCGTGCTCACAGCGTTCCGTGAAAGGTCCGGCTGATCACGTCGAGCTGCTGCTCGCGGGTCAGGCGGACGAAGTTGACGGCGTATCCGGAGACCCGGATCGTCAGCTCGGGGTACTTCTCCGGATGTTCCATGGCGTCTTCCAGGGTCGTCCGGTCCAGGACGTTGACGTTCATGTGGAAACCGCCGGCCGCCGTGTAGCCGTCGAGGATGCCGACCAGGTGCGCGGCGCGTTCCCCAGGGGCGCGTCCGAGGCCCTCGGGGGTGATCGTCGTCGTCAGGGAGATGCCGTCGCGGGCCGCCTCGTACGGAAGCTTGGCCACCGAGAGGGCGGAGGCGACGACGCCGTGCTTGTCGCGGCCGTTCATCGGGTTGGCGCCGGGGGCGAAGGGCTGACCGGCGCGGCGGCCGTCGGGCGTGTTGCCCGTGTGCTTGCCGTAGACCACATTGGAGGTGATCGTGAGCACCGACTGCGTGTGCTCGGCGTCCCGGTAGGTGGGGTGCCGGCGCACCTTCCTCATGAACGACTCCACCAGGTCGACGGCGAGGGAGTCGGCGCGGTCGTCGTTGTTGCCGTACGCCGGGAAATCGCCCTCGGTCTCGAAGTCCACGGCCAGTCCCTTGGCGTCCCGGAGCACCTTCACGCGTGCGTACCGAACGGCGGAGAGACTGTCCACGGCGACCGACAGGCCGGCGATGCCGCAGGCCATGAAGCGGTGCACGGGGTAGTCGTGCAGGGCCATCTCGATGCGCTCGTAGGCGTACTTGTCATGCATGTAGTGGATGACGTTGAGGGCGTCGACGTACGTCTGCGCCAGCCAGTCCAGGACGCGGTCGTAGGCCGCGACCAGTTGGCCGTAGTCCAGGTACTCGCCGGTCAGCGCCGGCATCTCGGGGGTGACCTGCTCGCCGTTCATCTCGTCCCGACCGCCGTTGACGGCGTACAGAAGAGCCTTGGCGAGGTTGACGCGGGCCCCGAAGAACTGCATCTGCCTGCCGACCGCCATGGCGGAGACGCAGCAGGCGATGGCGGTGTCGTCGCCGGTGCGCGGGCGCATCAGGTCGTCGGACTCGTACTGGACGGCGCTGGTGTCGATGGAGACCTGGGCGCAGAACTCCTTGAAGGCCGCGGGCAGTCGCGGCGACCACAGCACGGTCAGGTTCGGCTCGGGGGCCGGGCCCAGGTTGTACAGGGTCTGCAGGAAGCGGAAGGAGGTGCGGGTGACCAGCGGGCGGCCGTCGCGGCCGATGCCGCCGATGGACTCCGTCACCCAGGTCGGGTCGCCGGAGAACAGCGCGTCGTATTCGGGGGTGCGCAGGAAGCGCACGATGCGCAGCTTGATGACGAAGTCGTCGATCAGCTCTTGGGCGCGCCCCTCGTCGATCGCTCCTTCGGCCAGGTCGCGCTGGAGGTACACGTCCAGGAAGGTGGAAGTCCGGCCGAGTGACATGGCCGCGCCGTTCTGCTCCTTCACCGCCGCCAGGTAGCCGAGGTAGAGCCACTGCACGGCCTCGTGGGAGGTGGCCGCGGGGCGGGAGACGTCGCAGCCGTAGCCGGCCGCCATCTCGGTCAGTTCACTCAGGGCCTTGATCTGCTCGGCGATCTCCTCACGGTCGCGGATGACGTCCGCGGTGGACGGCACGGCGTCCAGGAGGGCGCGTTCGGCGCGCTTGGCCTCGATGAGACGGTCGGTGCCGTAGAGGGCGACCCTTCGGTAGTCACCGATGATCCGGCCACGGCCGTAGGAGTCGGGCAGCCCGGTGATGATGCCGACCTTGCGGGCGGTGCGCATCGCGGGCGTGTACGCGTCGAAGACGCCGTCGTTGTGGGTCTTTCGGTAGCTGCCGAAGACCTTACTGACGAAGGGGTCGGGCTCGTAGCCGTACGCCTTGAGGCTGTTCTCCACCATGCGGATGCCGCCGTTGGGCATGATCGCGCGCTTGAGGGGGGGCGTCGGTCTGCAGGCCGACGATCAGCTCGCGGTCGCGGTCGATGAAGCCAGGAGCGTGCGAGGTGATCGTAGAGGGGGTGGCGGCGTCCACATCAAGGACACCCCGGCTGCGCTCCTCCGGGAAGAGCGCGCTGACCTTCTCCCACACGGCGCGGGTGCGGTCCGTCGGCCCGGCGAGAAAAGACGCGTCCTTCTCGTAGGGCGTGTAGTTGGTCTGGACGAAGGCGCGCACGTCGACGCGCTCGCGCCACTCGCCTCCGGCGAACTTCCGCCAGGCGTCGGCGGTCCCAGAGCCGTCTGTCACCGTCGCGGTCATCCCAGGTCCTCTCGTCGGGTCGTCGTCTCCACGGCCGATACTCGTCCCGGGCTCGAGAGGAGAGGAGGGCCGGGCAGGGCACCCAGGGGGCCCTGCGGCCCTGACAGGGATCGGGACCTTCGGCCCCCGCCGTACGTACAGGTCCCCTGCCGCGCACCGGCCCGGCAGGGGCGCGATCGAACGCCTCAACCGTGCGGTACCAGGGCGACGGGGCAACCGGCGTGGTGGAGCGCCGCGTGCGCCACCGGGCCCACGTGGGCGCCGAGCCGGTGGCCGCTCGCGCGGCGGCCCACCACGAGGAGCCCGGCGTGCTGCGCCGAGTGCACCAACTCCACAGCGGCCCGGCCCTCGATGACCGATTCGGTCACCGGGACCCTCGGGTACTTCTCCCGCCACGAACGGAGCACTGCGCTCACCGCGCCTTCCGCGTCAGCCTGGGCTTGGGCCCGCGCGGGCGACTCCGCCTGCTGGTCCGTTGCCGGGCGGCCGGAAGCAGGGGGCGCGATGACCAGCGACGCGTCGGACACAGGCCGCGTGGGCGACCGGAAGGCGTGCACCACACGCAGGCCGGTGCCGCGCCGCTGGGCGGCGTCGAAGGCGAACTCAAGGACCTCGTCGGAGGGGTGGCCGGTGTGCAGGCCGAGGACGACCTCACGGTAGGGCGTCTTCGGGATCTCGTCCGGAGCGACGCCGTCGGCGGCGGGAAGATGGTCCCCCACCACTCCCCGGCCCGCCCGGACCAGCACCACAGGGTGAGTGGAGCGGGCCACGACGCGCTGGGACACGGACCCCGTGACGAAGCCGCCGATGGCTCCCAGGCTGAGCGAGCCGAGTACCAGCATGTCGCTGTCGGCGCCCACCGCGAGCAAGGCGGCGACCGTCGAGTCGCACACCAGCCGCTCGGTGATCCGAAGGTCCGGGTGGGCCGCCCGGAGACCGCTTGCGACCTCCAGCAGAATCTTCTCGGCCCAGTCGTGCTCGGTACAGTCGATGGGAACGGACGGCGCGGGGCGGGGGTGGCGGTTCCAGGCGTGCACCACGCGGAGACCGGTGCCCCGCCGCCGTGCCTCGTGAGCCGCCCAGTGCGCGGCGGCAAGGCTCGCGGGCGAGCCGTCGACCCCCACGGCGATGTCGTGAAGCATGACGCGTCCTCTCCCGAGTCGGTATACCTCCTGATGTCTGTGAGCCTCCTCTTTGACGGACGGCGACTCCAGGGCCACTCGGCCCTGGTCCGGGTCTCGCCGGGCCCTACATGCCGAGTGGTCGTCCTACGACGCCAGGGGCTCGCCCGGCCGCGTTTCCCGGCGCGGCACAGGGCCGGTCGGCCCACCCGAGGGGACCGGCGGCACCTCGCGCCCGTGTCGGCGCCGTCCGAGGCTGGAGACACCGAGCCCCGCAGCAGAGGAGCGCGCGTCATGGTCCGTTACGTCTACGACTTCACGGAGGGCGGCCGGGACATGGCCGGCCTGCTCGGCGGCAAAGGCGCCAACCTCGCCGAGATGACCCGGCTCGGCCTGCCCGTGCCCCCGGGTTTCACCGTCACCACCGAGGCGTGCCGGGCCTTCCTGGACACCGGTGGTGAACCCGAGGGCATGTGGCGCCAGGTGTCGGACCGACTGACGGCCCTGGAGCGCGCCGCGGGCCGGCTGCTGGGGCAGCCGGACGGTCCGCTCCTGCTGTCCGTCCGCTCCGGCGCCCGGTTCTCGATGCCCGGCATGATGGAGACGATCCTCGACATCGGCCTGAACGACGACTCCGTCCTCGGTCTCGCCAAGGTCTCCGGCAACGAGCGCTTCGCCTGGGACTCCTACCGACGTCTTGTCCAGATGTTCGGCACTACGGTCATGGGTGTCGACAGCGCGCACTTCGAGCGTGAGATCGCGGTGCTCAAGGAAACGCGCGGCGTACAGGACGACGTACACCTGGCGGCCGGTGACCTCGCCGGGTTGGTCGATACGTTCAAGGAGTTGATCCGGGACGAGACCGGCGAGACCTTCCCGCAGTCCCCCGCCGAGCAGTTGCGCCGCGCGGTGCTTGCCGTCTTCGCGTCCTGGAACGGGGAACGCGCTCGCCTGTACCGGCGGCGTGAGCACATCGCGGACGACCTGGGCACGGCCGTCAACGTCCAGCGCATGGTCTTCGGCAACCTCGGCGCCGACTCCGGCAGTGGTGTCGCCTTCACCCGTGACCCCGCCACCGGGCGGCCCGGACTGTACGGCGACTACCTGCCCGACGCGCAGGGCGAGGACGTCGTGGCCGGCATCCGCAACACGGTGCCGCTCACCGAGCTGCAGCGCCTGGACCCGGGCTCCTACGACCGGCTGCGCGCGCACATGGCGACCCTGGAAGGGCACTACCGGGACCTGTGCGACATCGAGTTCACGATCGAGCACGGCACGCTGTGGATGCTGCAGACGCGGGTCGGCAAGCGCACCGCGGAGGCCGCCTTCGCCATCGCCGCCGAGCTGGCCGACGAAGGGACCATCACCCAGGACGAGGCGCTCGCACGGGTGAGCGGTGAGCAGCTGGCCCGGCTGATGTTCCCGCGGTTCGACGCCGACGCGACCGGCGAGCCGCTCGCTCACGGCGTCCCCGCCTCGCCCGGCGCCGCGGTGGGCGCCGCCGTCTTCGACTCCGCCGAGGCCGTGCGGCGCGCGGCAGCCGGCGAGAAGGTGGTGCTGGTCCGCCAGGAGACGACCCCCGACGACCTCCCCGGCATGATCGCCGCGCAGGCCGTCCTCACCAGCCGTGGCGGCAAGACGAGTCATGCGGCCGTGGTGGCCCGCGGCATGGGCAAGGTCTGCGTGTGCGGCGCCGAGGCGCTGTCGGTGGACACCGGGGCGCGGCGATTCACCACCCCGGACGGCACGGTCGTCGAGGAGGGCACGGTGCTCTCCGTGGACGGTTCGGCCGGAGCTGTGTACCAAGGTCCGGTGCCGCTGGCCGACTCCGCGGTCATCCGCTTCCTGGAGGACGGCACGCGCGACGAGAACGCTGCCGGGACGGTCGACGCGGTGGCCGGTGCCCTGGCCCGCGCGGACAGCGTGCGACGTCTGGAGGTGCGGGCCAACGCCGACACCCCCGAGGACGCGGCGCGGGCCCGCCGGTTCGGCGCCCAGGGCATCGGTCTGTGCCGCACCGAGCACATGTTCCTGGGGGAGCGCCGCAAGCTGGTCGAGGAGATGATCCTGGCCGGCTCCGACGCCGAACGGGACCGGGCCCTGGCGGCCTTGCTGCCCCTCCAGCGGCAGGACTTCGCCGGAATCCTGGAGGCGATGGACGGCCTGCCGGTCACGATCCGGCTGTTGGACCCGCCGCTGCACGAGTTCCTGCCCGACCGCACGGACCTCGCGGTGCGCATCGCCGCAGCCGAGGCACGCGGCGAGGTGCCGGCCCCGCACGACGTGGAGCTGCTGGCCGCCGTCAACCGCATGCACGAGGAGAACCCGATGCTGGGCCTGCGCGGTGTCCGGCTGGGCCTGCTGGTGCCCGGTCTGGTCGCCATGCAGGTGCGGGCGGTCGGCGAGGCGGTGGTGGAGCGCACGCGGTCCGGTGGCTCGCCCCTGGCGGAGATCATGGTTCCGCTGGTCGGGGACGTCCGCGAGCTGCGGATCGTCGGCGAGGAGGTGCGGCGGGTGCTCGCCGAGGTCTCCGAGCGGTCGGGCGTGGCGGTCTCCTGCCCCGTCGGCACCATGATCGAGCTGCCCCGCGCCGCGCTGACCGCCGGCCGGATCGCCGGGGAGGCCGAGTTCTTCTCCTTCGGTACCAACGACCTCACCCAGACCACATGGGGCTTCTCCCGCGACGACGTGGAGGCGGAGTTCTTCTCCGCCTACCTCGACAAGGGCGTCTTCCCCACCTCCCCGTTCGAGACCCTCGACCGGGAAGGTGTGGGCAGGCTCGTCGAGATCGCCGTCACCGAGGGCCGTGCCGCACGGCCGGACCTGAAGATCGGCGTCTGCGGCGAACACGGCGGGGACCCCGACTCGGTCCACTTCTTCCACGCGACCGGCCTGGACTACGTCTCGTGCTCGCCGTTCCGGGTGCCCGTAGCACGGCTGGAGGCCGGGCGGGCCGCGCTGGAAGGGACCGACGCCAGTGACAGCAGGTGAGCGGGCCGGGGGCGGGACCGGAGAACGGGGCGGCACGGGCATCAGGCCCGGAATGCCGGGCGGAACAAGGGCAAGGGGTGGGACACATGACTGACAAGGTCGGCGGTACCGGCGACATCACCGACACCGTGCGGGTGCGCGCCGAGGGAGAGGTGGACGAGGAGTCGCTGGCGTATCTCAAGGAGAAGATCGGCGCCGCCCTGGACCGGCCGGGGCTCGCGCCCGTGAGCGGTGAGGTACGCGTCGTCAGGGCCACCGGGCACCACGTCGAGCTGCCCTGGTCGGCCGGGGCCGAGATCAGGCTGGGCGGCGGCCTCGTCATCGTCCACGCCCGCGAGGCCAGCGCCCGGGAACTGGCCGACCGGCTGCGGGACCGGCTGCGCGAGCGCACGGACCGCACGGCGCACCGCAGGGCGGAGGCCCGCAGGGCGGCCCCGCCGCCCCCGTGGCGCGGTGGTCCGCTGTAGCGGAGGCGCTCCTGCGAAGCCGCTCGACCGTCACCCCGTCGGCGGGCACTGCCTGGACGGACGAGGTGGCGGGAGGGCAGTGCGTGGACGAGCGGGCTGTGCGTGGTCGGGATGCGTCCCGAGCAGGCCGTCCGTCACCTTCCCGCACGCGGCCCAACCGGTGACACATCGAGGGGCGGAACGGCTCCCTGTGCCGGCCGAGGAGGATCGACTCACCGGCACCGCGATCCGCCAGGTGCCTGTCGCAGGTCTCCGCGGACGGAGCGTCCGCGCAGGGCGGCGCGGGCAGGTTCCGGGGACCATCGGCGCGATGTGGCGGCCCGAGGGCGTCGTCGGGGGTGGTGACGGCCTGACGACCGCGAGTCTACGACTCGTGTACGGCTCGCCGCCGCCGGTCCCGCGGGGCCGCGCGCTCCTCGGGCCGTCGCGCCCCGGGGGCCGACAGACCTGGCTGTCCGGGGACAACAGGCCCCGCCCGCGCGGGCCGTGCGGGCCCGGAAGGGGTCCTTCGGCGCCCGCGCCCGGCATGGCCCAGGCGTGAGAGTGGTCGAAGGAAGCGGCTTCCCCGCGAAACCGCTCCCGCTTCAGCGCCGCCGCACTCGCATGGCGGCCCTTGACGACGGAGGCAGACCACCATGACCCGACAGGACGCGCGGACCCGCGCCACGGCCGGCCCAGAGTTTCCGTCCGACACCGCGGTCGCCGTGAACCAACTGGTCACGGCCGGTCTGAAGGCGCTCGACGACTACGAGTCCCTGACCCAGGAGCAGATCGACCACATCGTGAAGAAGGCGTCGGTCGCGGCCCTGGACCAGCACACCGGCTTGGCCCGCTTGGCGGTCGAGGAGACCGGACGCGGGGTCTTCGAGGACAAGGCGGCCAAGAACATGTTCGCGTGCGAGCACGTCACGCACAGCATGGGCCACATGAAGACCGTCGGGGTCATAGCCCGCGACGACATCGAGGACATGATCGAGATCGCTGAGCCGGTGGGCGTGGTGGCCGCGGTCACCCCCGTCACCAACCCGACCTCCACCACGATCTTCAAGGCCCTGCTGGCACTGAAGACCCGTAACCCGGTCGTGTTCGCCTTCCACCCCGCAGCCCAGCGGTGCAGCGCCGAGGCGGCGCGCGTCGTCCGTGACGCGGCCGTCGCCGCGGGCGCGCCGGAGCACTGCGTACAGTGGATCGAAGCCCCGTCGGTCGAGGCGACCAGCACCCTGATGCGGCACCCCGGCGTCTCGCTGATCCTCGCCACCGGCGGCAACGCCATGGTGAAGGCGGCCTATTCGGCGGGCAAGCCGGCCCTCGGGGTCGGTGCCGGCAACGTCCCCGCCTATGTGCACCGGAGCGCGAAGCTGCGCCGGGCCGTCAACGACCTGGTCCTGTCGAAGTCGTTCGACAACGGGATGATCTGCGCCTCCGAGCAGGCCGTCATCCTCGACGCCGACATCTACGACGCGGCCCTCGCCGAGTTCCGTGGCCTCCACGCCCACCTCGCGACCGCCGAGGAGAAGGCGAGACTGGAGACATTCCTCTTCCCCGCGTCCGGCGGCTCCGGCGCGGGCTGCGAGCCGAAGGTCAACGCCGCCGCCGTCGGACAGAGCCCGGAGTGGATCGCCGAGCAGGCGGGCTTCGCCGTGCCCGCCGGCACCTCCCTCATCCTCGTCGAGGCCGAACGGGTCGGCGCGGACGAGCCGTTGACGCGCGAGAAGCTCTGCCCGGTCCTGGCCGTGCTGCGTGCCGAGGACGAGCGCCTCGGTTTCGACCTGGCGGCCGACATGGTCGCCTTCCACGGCCAGGGCCACAGCTCGGTCATCCACACCGAGGACCGCGCCCTGGCGGAGGCGTACGGCAAGCGGATGAAGACGGTACGTGTCATCGTCAACGCCCCGTCCTCTCAGGGGGCGATCGGCGGAATCTACAACGGCCTGCTGCCCTCGCTCACACTGGGCTGCGGTTCCTGGGGCAGCACGTCGGTGTCGAACAACGTCTCCGCCGCCCAGCTGCTGAACATCAAGCGGGTCTCCACCCGCCGCAACAACCTCCAGTGGTTCAAGGTCCCACCGAAAATCTACTTCGAGCCGCAGGCCATCCGCTACCTGACCTCCATGCCGGACGTCCACCGCGTCACGATCGTCACCGACGCCACGATGACCCGCCTGGGGTTCGTCGACCGGATCAGCCGTGTCCTGCAACAGCGCCGCGAACCGGTCATCCTCCAGATCATCGACAACGTCCAGCCCGAGCCCAGCATCAACTCCGTCGAGGAAGGCGCCCGCTTGATGCGGGAGTTCCGCCCCGACACGATCATCGCGCTCGGCGGCGGCTCCCCCATGGACGCCGCCAAGGTCATGTGGCTGCTGTACGAGCAGCCGGACATCGACTTCGCCGACATGCGACAGAAGTTCTCCGACATCCGCAAGCGCGCCTTCCGCTTCCCGACGCTGGGCAAGCTGGCCCGTCTGGTCTGCGTTCCCACGACCTCCGGCACCGGTGCGGAAGTCACCCCGTTCGCCGTCATCTCCGACCCGGCGACCGGCAAGAAGTACCCGCTGGCCGACTACGCACTCACGCCGAGCGTGGCCATCGTCGACCCGCTGCTCACCACCGCGCTGCCCCCGGAGCTCGCCGCCGACAGCGGCTTCGACGCCCTCACCCACGCCATCGAGGCGTACGTCTCCGTCTACGCCAACGACTTCACCGACGGCCTCGCCCTGCACGCGATCCGTCTCGTCTTCGGCAACATCGAGGCGGCGGTGACCGACCGCGACGGAGCGCCGGAGGCACGGGAGAAGATGCACAATGCCGGCACCATCGCGGGCATGGCCTTCGGCAACGCCTTCCTCGGCATCGTCCACGCCATGTCCCACACCCTCGGCGCCACCTTCCATGTCGCCCACGGGCGCACCAACGCGATCCTGCTGCCGCACGTCATCCGCTACAACGGGACCGTTCCGACGAAGCTGACGGGCTGGCCCAAGTACGAGAGTTACCGCGCCCCCGAGCGCTTCCAGGACATCGCCCGCACCCTCGGCCTGCCCGCCACCACCCCGGCCGAAGGCGTGGAATCGCTCGCACGGGCTGTCGAACAGCTCCGGGACGCTGTCGGCATCGAGCCGACGTTCCGGGCGCTGGGCGTCGATGAGCGTTCCTACCTGGACGCCCTTCCGCGGCAGGCTCTCAACGCCTACGAGGACCAGTGCGCGCCCGCCAACCCGCGGATGCCGATGCTGGACGACATGCAGGGGATCATGCGCGCGGCGTACCACGGCTGAGGGTGGCCTTTCCGGACGGGGCGAGGTGACCCCGTCCGGAAAGGCACGGCAGGTCCAGCCGCTTCGGTCCGAGGAGACCGGGGCGGCTGGACCGCATCACGTCGGCCCACCTTGAGGTGGCCTCCATTCAGCGAGGAGAGCCGACCGGCTCCGGATCATCGGGAGTGCCGCCGTGTCACTGACCCGCAAGTCCACGGCCGCCAGGGCGCCGGCCCGTCGGCCACAACGTCGAGCCGCACGGGCGGCCTGCACGTCGAACCCCCGGGACACCGTCGTGCCGACCGCTCGGCCTGCACGCCCGTGCAGCAGCGGCCACCGCTTGTGCGGCACGGCGGCATCACACCTCCCGGGGGATGCCCGGGCTCCAAGCCCGTGGTGACCACACCCTCGTGGCCATCGGACTGCCGCGACCTTCGAGGACCTCGCCGACTTCACGCGCGCCTGGCAGATCTGCGTCTTCCCGGTTCGGCCGACCGGCCGCCTGAACGTGGGGCGTTCCTGTGCGCCCAGGGAGCAGTCGGAGGGGGCCGGGTGATCCCGGCCCCCTCCGGACGCCTCCCGCAGGTCGTTTCGCTGTGCGCGTGGTGCGTGTGCGGACGCCGCTGTCACACGGCGTCGGGCACGATCGCCACAGGGCATGCGGCGTGGTGCAGGAGGCGATGCGCGACCCGCCCCAGATGGGGTCCCAGGTGTTTCGGGTGGCGGCGGCCGATGACCAGCAGACCGGCCTCGTGGGAGGCGGCCAGCAGCACCTTGCCGGCCGGGCCCTCGGTGGTGCGCCGCCGCAGCTTCACGTCGGGCGGGGCGTCAGCGAGAGCCGCCTCCAGTTGCTCGACGGCGCGGTCCTCGTGCAGGCGCTCCGGCTGGCCCGCGAGCAGCGGGTGGTCGGCCGTCTCGTGCGAGGGGCACCGCCAGGCCCGTACGGCCTCCACCGGGACCGCGTGCAGCCGTGCCTCCTCGTAGGCGAACCGCACCGCGGGCGTCGGCCCGTCGGTCACGCCGAGGACCACGGGGGCGGACAGTCGGCCGGCGGTCCGGTCGTCCCGATCGCCCCGGACCACGACGACCGGGCAGTGGGCGTGGGTGGCCACGGACAGGCTGACGGAGCCGAGCAGGGCGTCGGCGAGCGCCCCACGCCCTCGCGTGCCCACGACCACGGCCGAGGCGTTGCGGCTCTCGTGGATCAGGACGTACTCGGCTTCCTCCGTCACGACCGCGGTCGTGACCGCGAGGTCCGCCCGGCCACGAGCCCGCCGCGCGGCGACGCGCACGATCTCCTCGGGGCTCACCTGCGCGGACGGCTCGCCGAGTTCCCGGGCGAGCGCGGCGCCCTCGTACCGCTCCCACCGGGAGGCGTAGACCACATGCAGGGGCGCCCGGCGCAGCGCGGCCTCGTCGGCCGCCCAGTCGACGGCCCGCAGGCTGGATTCGGAGCCGTCGACGCCGACGACCAGGGGAAGCGACATGGTTCTTCAGCCTTCCGTGCCGAGGTCGAAGACGATACGGGCCTTGACCTGCCCGCTCAGGACCTCATCGATGGATTCGTTGACCGCGGTGAGCGGACGGGACTCCCGGATGACCTTCGTACGGCCGTCCGCGTGCAGCCGGAAGACCTCGGCGAGGTCCTGGCGGGTGCCGACGATGGAACCGATAACCGAGGTTCCGTTGAGCACGGTGTCGTAGATGGGGACCTGGATGGTGCCGTGCGGTGGCAGGGCGACCATCACGAGCTTCCCGCCGCGCCTGAGACCGGAGTTGACGGCTTCGAAGGCGGCCGGACTGACGGCGAGGGCGAGCGCGGCGTGGGCGCCGCCGTGCCGCTTCAGCTCGGTGCCGACGTCCTGGGTGCGGGCGTCGATGACGATGTCGGCCCCCAGTTCGCGGGCGAGTGCGAGCTTGTCGTCGGTGACGTCGATGGCGGCGACGGTGGCGCCGGCGATCTTCGCGTACTGCACCGCCAGGTGGCCCAGTCCGCCGACGCCCGATATCGCGACGAGCTGGGCGGGCCGGACCTCGGCCACCTTCAGGGCCTTGTACGTGGTGACGCCCGCGCAGGTCAGCGGGGCGGCGTCGAGGGCACTCACGCCGGCGGGCACCACCTGGGCGTAGTCCGCCCAGGCGAGCATCTTCTCCGCGTACCCGCCGTCGCAGCCGTAGCCGGTGTTGACCTGGCTCTCGCACAGGGTCTCCCAGCCGGACAGGCAGTGCTCGCAGCGCCCGCACGCCTTGCCGAGCCAGGGCACGGCCACTCGCTGCCCCACCGAGAGGTGGGTGACGCCGTCGCCGAGCTTCTCGACGAGGCCGACACCCTCGTGGCCGGGGACGAACGGCGGGGTCGGCTTGACCGGCCAGTCGCCGTGTGCGGCGTGGATGTCGGTGTGGCAGAGGCCTGACGCCTCGACACGGACACGGACCTGTCCGGGACCGGGCTCGGGGTCGGGGCGCTCCTCGATGACCAGGGGTGCGCCGAGTTCCCGTACGACTGCGGCCTTCATGATGTCTCTCCTTGTGCGTGTGCGGTCGGCCGTGCCGGTCAGCTGTGCGCGACGACGGCGACGGGGGCGGTGGCGTGGTGCATGACCGCGTGGGCGACCGCCCCGATGTGCACGCCCAGCGGATTGCGGCGCACGCGGCGGCCGACGACGACCAGTGAGGCGTCGTGGGAGGCGTCCACCAGTTGGTCGGCGGGGTTGCCGAGACGGGACACCCCGGTCACCTCGACATCCGGGTACTTCTCCCGCCACGGACGCAGCGCCTCGGTGAGCGCGGCGGCGTGCTCGCGGGCGATGTCCTCGCTGGGGTCGTAACCGGCCGCCAGGCTGTACGCATAGGAGGACGGCGGGTACCAGGCTTGGAGGGCGGTCAGCGGAGCCTGGCGGCGGCGTGCCTCCTCGAAAGCGAAGCCGATCACGGTCTCATCGGGACTGCGGGTGTCCAGACCCAGGACCACGGGCCGGAAGGCGGTGGCGGCCGATGGAACGCCGGCCGGGTCGGCGACGTGTTCGTCGGCGGCTTGTTCACCCGCTCGTACGAGGATCACGGGCACCTCGGTGCGAGCGACGACGGCCTGGCCGACGGACCCGATCAGGAATCCGGCGATGCCGCTCAGCGCGCGCGAACCGAGAACCAGAAGTTCCGCTTCACGTGCCGCTTCCAGGAGGTTCGTGGCCGGGGCTCCGGTGCGCTGTGTGGCGGTCACCTCGACGCCGGGGTGACGCCGGCGCAGACCGTCGGCGGCTTCGCGGGGGACGCGTCCGGTCCAGTGATGGTGGGTCTCGGCGCCCAGCAGGGGGGCTTGGGCCATCGGTTCGGGCACCGGCTCCCACACCTGAACCAGCTCCACCGCGGCGTTGCGGAGCGCCGCCTCGCGTGCGGCCCATTCGGCAGCGGCCAGGCTCTCGGTGGAGCCGTCGAGCCCTACGATGATCGTGCCGGGCATTGAGCCCACCTCCTGTGGTGTGTGTGTGCTGCTTCGAGCTTGTCGTTCGGCGATCTCCCGGTGCAGGGGCCGCTGGTCCCGGATGGGAGCCGACCGGCCCTTTCGGCCGGGCGACGCGGTGGGCCGCTGGGCGGACCCACCGCGTCGGTGACGTTCAGCGCAGCCACCCGTGATCGCGGACTATCGGGAGCCGGGCCCACAGCCGGCCGAGGCCCAGGGTGTCTCCGGCGGAGGCGGCGGCGAGGGCGACGAGCAGCACGGCGTAGACGAGGTGGTAGTCGGCGAACGGGTTGGTCGACATGCTCGGCGAGCCATCCGACAGGTGCTGGGCCGGTGGCCACTCGGCCACCCACATCAGCGCCATCATCACGGTGCCCGCCAGCGCCGTCAGGCGCAGGGCCACCCCGGCCGTCAGCGCGAGACCGATTCCGAGCAGACCGAGCATGAACAACCAGTCCGCCCAGGCGGCCCCTGCCCACGAGTGGAAGGTGGATTCCATCGGCCCGACGGCGACATGGCCGAGGAAGCCCTCGGTGGGCGAGCCACCGTCGACCCAGCCCTTGCCTGACTGGGTGGCATAGCCGAAACCGAAGGTCTTGTCGAGGAAGGCCCACAGGAAGACGAAGCCCATCAGGACGCGGGCCGAGGCGAAGATGTAGGCGCGGGCGGCGTGTGTGTCGGTGTGTGCCGCCGCGGCGGAGCCGGGTGCGGGGGCGACGTGGTTCCTGCGGAACGAGGGCATGTGGAAACTGTTGTTCCGGTTCGTGTGCTGGTGCACGGCCATGGTGGTGATCCTTTCGGGGGCGGGCCGGTCGGTTTCTGACAGCAGTCACTCTCCCGTCCGACGGCGGGCCGCCACCGGGTGCGGATGGTCCACGGCCACGGGCTGAACGTCCGTCGGCGCGGGGGCCGTTCAGTCCTTTGCCGACAGACGGGACCGTCGGGAGCGAGGCGGGGCCGTCCGGCCCCTCGCGCGCTTCCGTCCGTCGGGAGCAGCTTGGGGAGGTATCGACCGGCCAAGCACCCCTCTGGGCGTGGACGGGGAGGAGTTCCGATGAGTCTCACGACGCTCGACGTGCCCGTACTGGAGAAACTGATCGGTGCGGCGGTCGCCGCGCCGTCCCTGCACAACACCCAGCCCTGGCGGTTTCGGCTCGATGTGGAGACCCGCACGGTGCTGATCCACGCCGCGACGGACCGGGGACTGAGGCACACCGACCCCACGGGGCGCGGCGTGCAACTGTCCGTGGGCTGCGCGGTCTTCAACCTGCGGGTGGCGGCTGCCCATTTCGGCTGGGAACCGGTTACCCGGCTGCTCCCCCGCCCTGAAAAGCCCGACCTGCTCGCTTCCGTACGACTGGCCGACAGCTCCCGGGCCTCCGCGGCACCCGGTCTGTACGAGGCGCTGTGGCGTCGGCACAGCAGCCGCTTCCCCTTCTCCGACCGGCCGTTGCCCCCGGGCCTGCTCACGGAGCTGACCGAGGCGGCCCACACCGAAGGGGCCTGGCTCCAGTTCCCGGATCCCCGGGAAGCCGGCCAGGTTCTGCGCACGACGTGGGTGGCGGAGGACCGCAACCGGATGGACGCCGACCGGGCGACCGAGAGCCGCCGCTGGACGAGCGCGCCGCATCCCGCCTCACTGGGTCTGACCGCTGCGGCGCTGAGCCCGCAGGACGCCCTGGACCGCGTTCCGATGCGGGACTTCGCTGCCCACCGGCACCCGGTGGTGCTGCCCGCGCGACCGTACGAGACGCAGCCCGCGCTCGCGGTGCTCCGTACCGCCCATGACCGGCGGACTGACTGGCTGAGGGCCGGTCAGGCGCTGGAGCGGGTACTGCTGGTGGCGACCGCGCACGGCGTGCGGTCGTCGCTCCTGCACCAGGCGCTGGAGTGGGCCGATCTGCGCGGACGGCTGGACCGTCTGCCCAGTGATGGCCGACGCGGTCACACGCAGATGGTGATCCGGCTGGGGTACGGCCCCGAGGGCCCCGTCACGCCGCGCCGCGGCGTGCAAGAGGTCCTGGACACCGGCGAGTGACGGGCCGACCGCGGTGCCGGCCCGACCGGCCCGAGCGCCGCGGTCGACTGCCCGTCCGCTTCGGACGGCGCCCCTGTGATGGTGTGGCGGTTGTTCCAGTACGGGCCCTGCGGCCGTGGCCTCGCCTCCCCCGGTCACCCGTCGGTCAATGGTGCGGAACCACCGCTACCGGAGCGGCGGCGTGGTGCAGCAGCGCTTGGGTCACCGGTCCGATGTGCGTGCCGACCACCGCCCGCCGGACGTGCCGCCCGACGACCACCAGCGCCGCGTCGCGCGAAGCCTCGATCAGGTGGGGACCCGCACCGCCCACCGTGGCCTGCGTCCGCACCTCGACGGTGGGGAACTTCCGCTGCCAGGGCTGGAGCACGTCGTCCAGCCCGCGCTGAACTCGCGCGGTCATCTCGACGTTCACCTCCGGCATCAGATCACCGCCGTAGTAGTAGGGCGGTAGCGTCCAGCCGTGGACGACTCGCAGCTCGGTCCCGCGTCGGCGCGCGGCGTCGAACGCGAACTCGATCACCTGGTCGCTGGGCTCCTGCAGGTCGAGACCGAGGACGACCTCCCCCTGAACGGCAGCCGTGGAGGGGCCACTTGGCGAGGCATCCCGAAGGCGTCCGCCCTCGGTGTGCTCGTCGGCCCGCACCAGGACCATGGGCCCCTCGCCACCGGCCAGGACGGAAAGAGCGACGGAGCCCACCAGGAACCCGGTGAGCCTGCCCAGCCCACGGGACCCCAGTACCAGCAGGTCTGCGTCCTCCGCGGCTTTCAGCAAGGCGGGGACGGGCGGCCCCGAGATCGCGTCGGCCTCGATCCGCAGGCCGGGGTGGCTTCGTGTGAGGCGTGATCGCGCCTCGTCGAGAAGACGCCGTGCCCCGGCACGCTGCTGATCACCGGGCAGGGCCGGCACGCTGAGGCCGGACGCCGGTGCGCAGGCGGGAAGCTGCCACTCCCAGGCGTTCACCAGACGAAGGGGCAGGCCGCGGAGCAGAGCCTCGCGGGCAGCCCAGTCGGCGGCTGCCAGGCTCTCCGGTGTGCCGTCGAGTCCGGCGGTGACAGTGCGGGTCATAGGGGCCTCCTTCAGGGAATGCCCCAAGTCTCCGTCCCACTCGGGCGTGACAGCAGGGGCCACTGGTCCCTGCCCGCATGCCGACGGTCCCGGGCCCGCCACCGGTCCGCGCCACCCTCCGTTCACGGACGAACAGCGTTCACCCGATGGCCAGTTCAGGGCGGACCAGAGTCCCCGAGTTCCCGTGGGCGATGGCATACGCGGCGTCGAGGGCCCCGATCGCGGCCAGGCAACCCGTCCTTTCGACGAATTGGGCCGCGGCCTCGATCTTGGGTTTCATCGAGCCTTCGGGAAAGGTCCTGCCACGCAGTTCGGTGGGGGTCACGTCGATCACGGGCCGCTGCCGCGGGGTGCCGAAGTCGGCGTACACGTTCGGGACGTCGGTGAGGATGAGCAGCAGGTCGGCCTTGAGCTCCTCGGCCAGCAGGGCGGCCGTGAGGTCCTTGTCGATGACGGCTTCGGTCCCCGTCAGTTCACCGGTGTCGTGGTCTGCCGTGACCGGAACTCCGCCGCCGCCGGCGCAGATGACCAGTGCGTCGTTGGCCAGCAGCGTCTGGACCGTGTCGGTCTCCACGACGGCCTCCGGGGCGGGGGACGCCACGACGCGGCGCCATCCCGTCGTGTCCTTCGCGATGTGCCAGCCGCGCTCGCGGGCGAGTGCGCGCGCCTCGTCGCGCGGGTACACCTGTCCGACGAACTTGGTGGGCCGCTTGAAGGCGGGGTCGTCGGCGCGCACCACCGTGTGGGTGACCAGCGCGGCGACCTGCCGTCCCGGCAGCGCCCCGCGCAGCGCCCTGGCGAGCAGCGATCCGATCATGCCCTGGGTCTGGGCACCGAGGACGTCCAGCGGGTACGGGACGGTCAGGGCCGGGTCGGCGGCGCTCTCCACTGCGAGCAGGCCGATCTGGGGGCCGTTTCCGTGGGTGATGACGAGCTCGTTGTCGCCGGCGAGGGTGGCCAGGGCGGTGACGGCACGGTCGATGTTGGCCTGCTGCGCGGCGGCGTCCGGCCGTTCGCCCCGGTGCAGCAGGGCGTTGCCGCCGAGCGCGACGACGATACGCATGGTTCAGTCCTCCAGAGTGGCGACGAGTACGGCCTTGATGGTGTGCAGCCGGTTCTCCGCCTGGTCGAAGACGAGGGAAGCGGGCGAGGAGAAGACCTCGTCGGTGACTTCGAGCCCGTCCAGGCCGTAGGTGTCGAACAGCTGCTGTCCCAGGCGGGTGCTGCGGTCGTGCAGGGACGGCAGGCAGTGCATGAACTTCGTGTGCGGATTGCCGGTGGCCTTCAGTGTCCGGGCGTCGACCCGGTAGGGCAGCAGCAGTTCGACCCTGTCCCGCCAGGTGTCCGCGGACTCCCCCATGGAGACCCAGACGTCGGTGTGCAGGAAGTCGGCCTGGTGGACAGCCTCCTCGACGTCCTCGGTCAGGGTGATACGGGCTCCGCTGCCGGTGGCGAGCGCGCGACAGGCGGCGACCAGGCCGGGCTCGGGCCACAGCGCCCTGGGGGTGGCGATCCGTACGTCCATGCCGAGCAGGGCGCCCATGGGCAGGAGGGAATTGCCCATGTTGTTGCGGGCGTCGCCGAGGTAGCAGTAGCTGATCTCCCGCAGGAGCTTGGGGCTGTGCTCGCGCATGGTGAGCACGTCGCACAGGCTCTGGGTGGGGTGGGCGATGTCGCTGAGGCCGTTGTAGACCGGCACCCCGGAATGTTCGGCCAGGTCGGTGACGACCGACTGGGCCGAGCCGCGGTACTCGATGGCGTCGAACATCCGGCCGAGGACGCGGGCGGTGTCGGCGACGGACTCCTTCTTGCCCAGGTGGGTGTCGCCGGGGCCGAGGTAGGTGGTGGCGGCTCCCTGGTCGGCGGCGGCCACCTCGAAGGCGCAGCGGGTGCGCGTGGAGGTCTTCTCGAAGATCAGCGCCAGGTGCCGTCCGGTCAGGAGCTGTTGTTCGGTGCCGAGGCGGCGGGCGGACTTGAGGTCGGCGGCCAGGTCCAGCAGGTGGCTGATCTCGGCGGCGGTGAAGTCGAGTTCGCTCAGGTAGGAGCGGTGTCGCAGGTCGATGCTCATGGCGGGTCCTCGCGGGTCGCGGTCAGGTGACGGGATCACGTTCGACGGGGCAGCTCATGCAGCGCGGTCCGCCCCGGCCGCGGCCGAGTTCGGCTCCGGCGATGGTGATCACTTCGATGCCCTGCTTGCGCAGATAGGTGTTGGTCGTGACGTTGCGTTCGTAGCCGACGACGACTCCGGGCCGTACGGCGAGGAAGTTGCTGCCGTCGTCCCACTGTTCGCGCTCGGCCGCGCGCACGTCCTGCGGCGCGGACAGCATGCGGACCTTGTCCAGGTCGAGTGCCTCGGCCAGGGCTGTGGCGAGGTCGGAGTTGGCGGTGACCTCGAAGCCACTGGCCCGGTCCGTGCTGGGCACGAGGGTCCAGGAGCGCAGGGAGTCGGCCAGCCCCGGGTAGATGGTGAAGGCGTCGCGGTCCACCATGGTGAGCACGGTGTCCAGGTGCATGTAGGCGCGGGAGGCGGGGAGCTGGACGGCGACGACCCGTTGGGCCGTGCCGTCGGCGAAGAGCCGGGCGGCGAGCGTCTCCACGGCCTGGGCCGTGGTGCGTTCGCCCATGCCGACCATGACGGTGCCGTTGCCCAGGACGTGGACGTCGCCGCCCTCAAGGGTGGCCGGGCCTCCCGATGCCGTGGTATCGCCGAGCAGCGCGGTGGTGTCGGACCCGGCGAACATCGGATGGAAGCGGTAGATGGTCGCCGCGTGCAGGCTTTCCCGGCGTCGGGCGGGTTTGGCCATGGGGTTGACGGAGAGCCGGTCGTAGATCCAGCAGGAGTTGTCGCGCGGGAAGAGATGGTTGGGCAGCGGGGCGAGGGCGAAGTCCTCGTCGTCCAGGGCGTTCCAGACCAGGCTGTGCGGGGAGCCCAGCGGCAGGTCGTGCTTGAGCACACCGCCGATCAGCTGGCCGGCGAGCGTCTCGCCGTCGAGGTCGGCGCACAGCTGTCGTACCGGCTCCGCCAGGGCCGGCCCGAGGGTGGCCGGTGTGAGCACCCGGTCGAGCAGCCAGGTGCGGGCTTCGGGGATGTCGAGTGCCTGGGCCAGCAGGTCGGCGAAGTAGTGGACGCGTATGCCCTGGTCGCGTAGGGCCTGGGCGAAGGCGTCGTGCTCCTCACGGGCACGCTTGGCCCACAGGATGTCGTCGAACAGCAACCCGTCGACGTTGCGGGGGGTCAGGCGGGACAACTCGATTCCGGGCCGGTGCAGGATGACCTGGCGGAGTCGGCCGACCTCGGAATCGACGTGAAAGGCAGTCATGGTCGTTTGCTCCTGAAGGAGTTCTGGAGGTTGTGGAGAAGCGCTGGGGAGCGCTGGGGAAGTTCCGGCGCGTGTGAGCGAATGTGCTCGTCAGCGGTGATGACGTCGGTTCATCCGGCGGAAATGGATGACCGCCGTCCGGCCGCCGCGGGCACCGGAACCAGGCGCCACCGCCGTCTCTACCGGCCGCGGCCCGGGGACAGGGGCCCGGCCGGAGGTGCTGTCCGGCTCCACGGGCGCGGACTCGCCGGACTCCCCGCGGTCCCGCTTGAGCCAGCCGTACACCGGCAGACCGAGCAGCAGCACGAACAGGCCGTAGTAGACGGTCTGATATCCGCTGCCCTGGATCGACCAGTAGGAGAAGGCCATGGCGACCGCCGCCACGGTGACGTCCCGGGCCAGCCGTCGCGGACGCAGCCCGTCCCGGCCACCGGCCAGAAGCCAGTAGAGCTGGGCGGCGGCGGAGAACAGGTACGGGATCACGGCGGTGAGCACGTTCAGCAGGACGATCTTGGTGAAGACGTCGTCGAAGCGTGTGTAGCTGAACACCGTGATCAGCGAGGCGAGCACGGTCGAGGCGACGATCCCGAAGACGGGGACGTCGTTGCCGCCCCGGAGCTTCGCGAAGGCGGCAGGGAACAGTCCGTCGCGGGCCGCCGCGTGGGGCATCTCCGCACAGAGCATGGTCCAGCCGTTCAGGGCGCCGATGCCGGAGATGACGGCGGCCACGGCCACCACGTCGCCCGCCCAGGTGCCGCCGAAGATGTTGTTCGCGGCGTCGGTGAACGGTGCGGTGGACGCGCCCAGCTCACCGTGCGAGACGGTGCCGAAGACGGCGAGTGTGCCCAGGATGTAGATCACCGCGCAGGCGAGGGTGCCGTAGACGGTGGCCCGGGGCACGTTGCGCCCCGGTTCGCGGACCCGGCCTGCGACCACCGAGGCCGCCTCCAGTCCGAGGTAGCTGAACAGGGCGATGGCCGCGGCAGCCGAGATCGCGCCGAGCGCGGACTGGCCGCCGGCGTTGAAGGGACCGAAGTTGTCCGGGTCGATGAACAGCAGCCCGACACTGGCCATGAAGATCAGCGGGATGAACTTCAGAACGGTGGTGATCACCTGGAACGCGCCGATGTTGCGCACCCCGGTGAGGTTGATCGCGGCCGGTATCCACAGGCCCACCAGAGCGATCAGCACCGAACCGGCCTTGCTGTGACCGGTGTTGACGAAGACCTCCACGTAACCGACCCACGCCACCACGATCGCCGCGTTGCCCGCCCAAGCCGTGATCCAGTACGACCAGGCGTTGAGGAATCCGGCGAACTCCCCGAACGCCTCACGGGCGTAGACGTACGGCCCGCCGCTCGCCGGGACGCGCTTGGAGAGCGCCCCGAAGGTCACGGCCAGGGCCAGTGCGCCGAGCGTGACGGCGACGAACGCCACGAGGGAGATCGGCCCGTAGGGGGCCAGGGCCGCCGGGAGCGCGAAGACTCCGGTGCCGATGATGCTGCCGACCACCAGGGCGGTGGCCGCCGGCAGTCCGAGCAGGGTCTTGGTGCCGGAGGGGCGGTTCGCCCCTTCCCCGGGGCTGTGTTCGGGTTCTTTCGGGGTCGCGGGCATGGGAGCGCTCCTTGTTCCGGCCTCTTCGGCCGATGCGGCAGGCGAGTCGATCTACGACTGATCCTGCTGTGCCTGGAGCGCGCCGATCAGTGGCCACCGGGCCCCCGGAGAAGGCCGAAGGTCCTTGCGATCCGGTGCCGTCCGGACCGCGGCCGGCCACCGCGCGGTGGCACCGTCGGCCGGTGGGGCAGCCGCTCAGGACCCCGTGCGTTCCCAGCCGCGGCGTGGGGGCCGCGCGCCGAGCTGAGTGTCCCGGCTGCGGTAGACGATGTAGGGGCGGGTCAGGTAGCCCAGCGGCGCGGTGAGCATGTGGACGAGCCGGGTGAACGGCCAGGCCGCGAAGAGCAGCAGCGCGCTGATCGCGTGCAGTTGGAACAGCACCGGGGCGCCGGTCATCAGGTCCGGGTCGGGTTGGACGTAGAAGAGGGACCGGAACCACGGCGAGATGGTCTCGCGGTAGTCGTAGCCGCCCCCGACGATGTTCGCGGCGACCGTGGCGGAGAGCCCGAGCACGATGGTCAGGGTCAGCGCGACGTACATGGCCTTGTCGTTGCGGGTGGTGGCGGAGAAGACCGGGCCGACGGTGCGGCGCCGGTAGATCAGGATGGCCAGCCCGCCGAGCGTGGCGACACCCGCGATCGTGCCGAGCACGACCGCGCCGACGTGGTAGGCGTGCTCGCTGATCCCGACTGCCTCGGTCCAGCTCTTGGGGACGACCAGGCCGCCGATGTGGCCGAGGATCACGACGAGGACGCCGAAGTGGAACAGCGGACTGCCGATGCGGAGCAGACGGCTCTCGTGAAGCTGGGAGGAGCGAGTGGTCCAGCCGAACTTGTCGTAGCGGTAGCGCCAGATGTGGCCGAGGACGAAGACGGCGAGACAGACGTAGGGCAGGACGACCCACAGCAGGATGCCGCCGGTACCCGCCTCCACCGCCAGGGTGACGGATCGCGCGGACGCGGTCATCGTGGGCCTCCTACGACGGGGTCGGGCAGGAACACGGGAGTGGCATACGGGTCGAGGCCGACCTGTTCCTCGGGCGGGCCCTGGGCCGCCAGGCGCATGACGGCTTCGCGGTCGTCGCCGGCGAGGGCGGGCAGCGTGGCGGAGACGGAGTCGAGGACGTGTGCCCAGGGCGAGCCCTCCTCGCTCAGCGCCAGGCGCAGGAGTTCCAGGCCGGCGCGGTGTTCGGTGAGCAGCCGAACTCCCGTGGCGGGGTCGGTCGCGGCGAACTCGAGGACGACGCAGAGGTGGTCGGGCAGTTCGTCGTCGGCGAGGCGCCATCCGGCCGCGGCGTAGGTCTGTTTCAGTCGGAGCAGGCCGACGCCTCGATTCCGTGTGTCGCCGTGCGCGTAGTAGGTCAGGTAGGGGCAGCAGCGTTTGCGGTGGTCGAAGGTGGCCACGTAGGCGGTGGCCAGGTCGGCGGGGGTGGTCTGCTCGGCGTGCGCGGTGAACCGGAGCAGTGGCCGGACGACCGCTTCGGGCAAGGTGGTGGCGGCCCGGCCGGCCAGTGCCAGGCGCTGCTCGAACTGTTCGTCGGGGTAGCCGAGCAGCAGGGACTGGACCTGCCAGGCGGCGGGGTGCCAGGGCTCGACGCGAACTGTGCGCGCGGTCTTCCGCTTCGGGGCTCTCATGACTTCGGTTCGTCCTCCCCGCCGCTGTTCTCGTCGGCACCGCTGCCGCTGCCGGATGGCTGCTCCGGGAACAGGCCGGACGGAGAGCCTTTGCCGTCCCAGTTGAGGAGGTTGACGCGAGTCGTCCTGTCGGTGGGGGCGGCCGGGGTGTCGGAGGTCTGCCGGTCACGCAGGGCGTGGAAGTTCTCCACGGCGATGGGGGCGCCGCCGCCGGAGGTCTCGCCGAAGGGTCCGGAGCCGCCCATGCCGGGGCCGCCGTCGTAGTCGAGGCTGCACTCGGTGGCCAGCTCTTCGAGTTTGTGGGCCTGTTCGGCATGGGCGGGCGGGATGACGTACCGCTCGTCGTACTTGGCGAGGGCCAGCAGCCGGTACATGTCGTAGACCTGTTCGCCGCTCATGCCGACCGCCTCGGGGATGGCGTCGTCGGGTTCGCGGCCGAGGTTGATGTCCCGCATGTAGGCGCGCATGGCGGCCAGTCGGCGCAGCACCGCGTCCACCGGTGCCGGGTCGCCCGCGGTGAACAGCTGGGCGAGGTAGTCGACGGGAATGCGCAGGGCGTCGACGGCGGCGAAGAGGTTGCGGTGGTTCTCGGCGTCCTGGCCGGTGTCGCGGACGGCGTCGACCACCGGGGACAGCGGGGGGATGTACCAGACCATGGGCATGGTGCGGTACTCCGGGTGCAGCGGCAGCGCCACCTTGTAGGTGTTGATCAAGGCATGGATCGGGGAACGCCGGGCGGCTTCGATCCAGTCACGGGGGATGCCCGCCTTCTCCGCCTCCCGCACGACCGCGGGGTCGTCCGGGTCGAGGAAGACGCCGCGCTGGGCTTCGTACAGGCCGGTGTCGTCGGGCGTGGAGGCCGCTTCCAGGACCTTGTCGGCGTCGTAGAGGACGAGGCCGATGTAGCGCAGGCGGCCGACGCAGGTCTCGGAGCAGACGGTGGGCAGGCCGACCTCCACGCGGGGGAAGCAGAAGGTGCACTTCTCGGCCTTGCCGGTGCGGTGGTTGAAGTAGATCTTCTTGTACGGGCAGCCGGTCACGCACATCCGCCAGCCGCGGCAGCGGTCCTGGTCCACCAGGACGATGCCGTCCTCCTCCCGCTTGTAGATGGCACCGGAGGGGCAGGAGGCGGCGCAGGACGGGTTGAGGCAGTGCTCGCAGATGCGCGGCAGGTAGAACATGAACGTCTGCTCGAACTCGAACTTGATCTTCTCCGAGACCTCGTTCAGGAGCACGTCCTTGTCCCCGTGGTCGGTCGAGCCACCGAGGTCGTCGTCCCAGTTCGCCGACCAGGCGATCTTCATGTCCTTGCCGGTGATCAGGGACTTGGGTCGGGCGACGGGGGTGTGCTCCTGCAACGGCGCGTTGGTGAGGGTCTCGTAGTCGTACGTCCAGGGCTCGTAGTAGTCGTCGAGCTTGGGCAGGACCGGGTTGGAGAAGATCGTGATCAGTTTCTTGAACCGGCCGCCGGCCTTCAGCGCGAGGCGGCCACGCTTGTTCAGCTCCCAGCCGCCGCGCCACTTCTCCTGGTCCTCGTAGCGGCGCGGGTAACCCTGGCCGGGGCGGGTCTCGACGTTGTTGAACCACACGTACTCGACGCCGGTGCGGTTGGTCCACGCCTGTTTGCAGGTCACCGAGCAGGTGTGGCAGCCGATGCACTTGTCGAGGTTCATCACCATCGCCATCTGGGCCATGACGCGCATCAGTACGTCACCTCCTGGTCGGCACGGCGGCGGATGACGGTGACTTCGTCGCGCTGATTGCCTGTTGGGCCGAAGTAGTTGAAGGCGTACGACAACTGGGCGTATCCGCCGATGAGGTGGCTGGGCTTGATCAGCAGGCGGGTCAGGGAGTTGTGGATGCCGCCGCGCCTGCCGGTGGTCTCGGTGCGGGGCACGTCGATGAGGCGGTCCTGGGCGTGGTGCATGTAGACGGTGCCTTCCGGCATGCGGTGCGACACGACCGCGCGGGCGGCGACCACCCCGTTGCGGTTGACCGCCTCGATCCAGTCGTTGTCGTGCACGCCGACCTTCGCCGCGTCCTCCTTGCTCATCCAGATCGTCGGGCCGCCCCGGGACAGGGAGAGCATGAACAGGTTGTCCTGGTACTCGGAGTGGATCGACCACTTGTTGTGCGGGGTCAGATAGCGCACGGTCACGCCGAGTTCGCCCGTCTCGCCGACACGGGGCTCGTCGAACAGGGCGTTCATGTTCAACGGTGGCCGGTAGACGGGCAGTTGCTCGCCGAGCGCGGTGATCCAGTCGTGGTCGAGGTAGAAGTGCTGACGCCCGGTGAGGGTGTGCCAGGGCTTGAGGCGTTCGACGTTGACGGTGAACGGGGAGTAGCGGCGCCCGCCGGTCTCCGAGCCGGACCACTCCGGTGAGGTGATGACCGGGACGGGCGCTGCCTGGGTGTCCGCGAAGGTGATCTGCTTGCCCTCGTGCTCGGCGGCCAGGTCGGCGAGCCGGGTCCCCGTACGCGCCTCCAAGGTGTGGAAGCCCTGGGTGGCCAGGTGGCCGTTGGTGGTGCCCGACATGGTCAGGATCGCCTCGCAGGCGTGCACGTCGCGGGCGATCGACGGGCGCCCGTCGGCCGCCCCGCCGCGCACGGTGCCGTTCTTGTGGCGCAGGTACTCCAGCTCGCGCCCCAGCTCGAAGGTGACGCCCTTGGTGGTGGCGCCGAGCGTGTCGAGCAGCGGGCCGAGCGCGCCCATCTTCTCGGCCACCGCGCCGTAGTCACGCTCCACCGTGATCAGCTTGGGCATGGTGCGGCCGGGCTCGGGCTCGCACTCCCCGGCCTTCCAGTCGCGCACGATCCCGCGTGGGTTGGCGAGTTCGTCGGGGGTGTCGTGCAGCAGCGGGGCGGCGACCACGTCCTTGCGTACGCCGAGGTGATCTGCGGCCTGGCGGCTGAACTCCTCGGCGAGGGTGTGGAAGGCGTCCCAGTCGGTGCGGGTCTGCCAGGGCGGGGAGATCGCCGGGTTGAAGGCGTGCACGAAGGGGTGCATGTCCGTACTGGACAGGTCGTGCTTCTCGTACCAGGTCGCGGCGGGCAGGACGACGTCGGAGAAGACCGTGGTGCTCGTCATCCTGAAGTCCAGGGTCAGCAGCAGGTCGAGCTTGCCTTCGGGAGCCTCGTCCCGCCACACCACGTCCCGGGGGCGGGCGTCCGGCGGCGCCTCTACCGCGCGCACCGACGCGTCGGTGCCGAGCAGGTGCTTGAGAAAGTACTCGTTTCCCTTCGCCGACGAGCCCAGCAGGTTGGCCCGCCACACGGTCAGCACGCGCGGGAAGTTCTCCGGCGCGTCCGGGTCCTCACCCGCGAACTGCAGGCTTCCCTCCTTGAGCGCGTCCACGATGTGCTCGGCCACCGGCCGGCCCGCGCGCTCCGCCTCGTCGGCCAGGTCCAGCGGATTGCGGTCGAAGGTCGGATACGACGGCATCCAGCCCATCCGCGCGGACTGGGCGATGACGTCCGCGGTGGTTTTCCCGGCGAACGGGCCTCCCGCGCCGGCCGCCGCGAGAGTGTCGGCGGAGAACGGGTCGTAGCGGAACTGGCCGCTGTGCAGGTACCAGTACGCGGTCTGGATCATGGTCCGGGCCGGGCGGTTCCAGTCGGCGGCCGTCGCGATCGCCGAGTAGCCGGTGATCGGGCGGACTTTCTCCTGGCCGACGTAGTGCGCCCAGCCGCCGCCGTTGACTCCCTGGCAGCCGGTCAGCGTGGTGAGCGTCAGGAAGGCGCGGTAGATGGTGTCGGAGTGGAACCAGTGGTTGGTCCCCGCCCCCATGATGATCATCGAACGGCCGCCGGACTCCTCGGCGTTGGCGGCGAACTCCCGGCCGATGCGGGCGGCCTTGTCCGCCGCCACGCCGGTGATCGCCTCCTGCCACGCCGGGGTGCACGGCTCCTCGGCGTCCTCGTACGAGGTCGGCCACCGGCCGGGCAGACCCTCGCGGGCCACCCCGTACTGGGCCAGCAGCAGGTCATACACCGTGGTCACCGTCCGCCCGGCGACCCTGCGCACCGGCACCCCCCGCCGCAGCCGGGCGGAACCACCGTCGAGGGTGTCGAAGCGGGGCAGGTCGACGGCGACCGGGGTCTCGCCGCCGCCCTCGGCGGTCAGCAGCGGGTCGGTGTCGCCGAGGTCGAGGTTCCATTTTCCGGCCCCGGCTTCGCCGTAGCGGTCGCCCAGCGTGCCGTTGGGCACCACCGGCTGTCCGGTGGCCGTATCCAGCAGGACGGTACGGAACTCCGCGTGCTCGGCGGCGGCCTCGCCGCCGAGATCGGCCGCGGTCAGGAACTTCCCGGGCCGGTAGGTGCCGGGTTCGTCGTCGGCCTCGTCGAGCGTGACCAGGAAGGGCAGATCCGTGTACTTCTTGACGTAACCGGTGAAGTACGGGGTGGTCCGGTCGACGAAGAACTCCTTGAGGATCACGTGCCCCATGGCCATCGCCAGCGCCCCGTCGGTGCCCGGCTGAGCCGGCAGCCATTCGTCGGCGAACTTCACGTTGTCCGCGTAGTCCGGCGCGACCGCGACGACCTTCTGTCCGCGGTAACGCGCCTCGGCCATCCAGTGCGCGTCCGGGGTCCGGGTCACCGGCAGATTGGACCCCCACATGATCAGATAGCCGGCGTCCCACCAGTCCCCCGACTCCGGTACGTCGGTCTGGTCACCGAACACCTGCGGCGAGGCCACCGGAAGGTCGGCGTACCAGTCGTAGAACGACAGCATCACCCCGCCGAGCAGTGAGTAGAAGCGTGCCCCGGCCGCGTGCGAGACCATCGACATCGCCGGGATCGGCGAGAACCCGGCCAGCCGGTCAGGCCCGTACTCCTTGACGGTGTGCACGTGCGCGGCGGCGACCATCTCCACCGCCTCGTCCCAACTCGCCCGCACCAGGCCGCCCTTGCCGCGTGCCCGCTTGTAACGGCGGGCGCGTTCCGGATCGGAGACGATGTCGGCCCAGGCCGCCACCGGGTCGCCGAGCCGCTGCTTGGCCTCGCGGTACATCTGTAACAGCACGCCCCGCACATACGGGTAGCGCACTCGGGTGGGTGAGTAGGTGTACCAGGAGAACGCGGCGCCGCGGGGGCAGCCGCGCGGCTCGTACTCGGGGCGGTCCGGCCCGACCGAGGGGTAGTCGGTCTGCTGTGCCTCCCACGTGATGATGCCGTCCTTGACATACACCTTCCACGAACACGAACCGGTGCAGTTCACCCCGTGCGTGGAGCGCACCACCTTGTCGTGCGACCACCGGTCCCGGTAGAACTCGTCCGCCTGCCGGCCGCCTTTTCGGTGCAGGGTGCGCAGATCCCCGGAGACCTCCGCCCGGGTGAAGAACCGGCGGGAGCGCACCAGCGCCTCCGTCAGATCACTGTCCATGCCTGCCCGTTCCGGGCTGAACTCCGCGCTCACCGTGCCACTCCGCCCCGGGCGCCGCGGGCCCGTTCGAATCGTGATCGGTTCCGGCCGCAGACGACTCTACGATCCCGGCCCACCCGAAGGTCAACAGCCGGGCCACGAAAGGCAGATGGTCTGCTGGGTCCGAGGATGTCGCCCCGTCGGCCGCCAACCCGCAAGCCGCGCCCCGGAGTGCTCAAACACCGGTCCTCGCCTTGGCCTTCGTTCCCGTCGGCCTCGTCCGCACGCCACCATCGGCCGCGGTGCGGACCCCGGTGAGGGTGTAGGCCAGCGCGGCGAGGGCCACGATCGCGAGCAGGGCGAGGCCGGCCGCGTACGTCCCGTAGGCGCCGTACAGCGAGCCCATCACCAACGGCGGCAGGAAGCCGCCGAGGCCGCCCGCGGCGCCGACCACGCCAGTGACCGATCCGACCTGGTCGGCCCGCGTCCGCAGGGCCACCAGAGCGAAGGTCGCTCCGCTGCCCGCACCCAGCGCGGCCGCCATAGCGAGGAAGGCGATGGTGCCCGCCGGCGCCAGGGCCGGGGTGAACGACTGGGTGACCGCCCCGACCACGACAACGGCCAGCGATCCCGCCAGCACCCGCACCGGGCCCAGGCTGTCGGACAGCCAGCCGCCGATCGGCCGCATCGCCACCGCGAGCAGCACGAACCCGGCCATGCGGTTGGCGGCGTCGGCCTGCGTCAGGCCGTAGCCGGTCTTGAGGTAGGTGGGCAGGTAGACGGAGAAGGCCACATAGCCGCCGAACGCGACCGCGTACAGCGCGGATGCCTGGACGGTGATGCCGAGGCGGGCGGCGGCGGCCAGCCGGCGGGTCAGCGGCTCGGTCGGCACGGTACGGCCGGGTGCGTCACGCAGCAGCAGCGCGGCGGTCACGACGTACACGGTCAGCACCGCAGCGGTGATCAGGAACGGGGTCGACATGCTGCCGGCGTCGACCAGCCGCACCGTGGTCAGGGCGCTGATCGCGGTGCCGCCCATGCCCGCGCCGAAGACGCCGATGGCCAGACCGCGCCGCTCGGGAGGGAACCAGGCGTTGACGAGCGGCACGCCGACGGCGAAGGCCGTCCCGCCGACGCCGAGGAAGAAACCGCCGATCAACAGGGCGGCCAGGGAGGAGTGTCCGGCCAGACCGAGGTAGAGCACCGGCACGACGGTGGCCGCCGACACGGCGGGGAACATCACGCGCGCGCCGAACCGGTCGGTCAGCGCCCCGACCGGGATGCGGCCCAGCGATCCGACCACGACCGGCACCGCCACCAGCAACGACTGCTCAAACGACGCCAGGTCGAGGCTGTCCTTGAACCGCGGGGCCAGGGGGCTCAGCAGCGCCCACGCCCAGAAGTTGACGGCGAAACCCACCGTGGCCAGCGCCAGCATCAGCCAGGCCCGGCGGGACACCGGCACGCCCGACGTCGAGCTCCCGCTCTTCGCATGTAACGGCTGGGCCATGTCGTCCGTCCCTTTCCTCTCCCCAGCGATGGGCACCACCGGGACAAACGGGCCCCGCGGACTTTGTGCCTGCGGGACGGTGTCGCCTCACCACTGTCCGCACCATGAGTCACCCGCGGCATGGGCCATGAGTCCCTGTCGGCGGACGGATGGTCCCTGGGCCCGGGCTCACCCGGTGGCGTGGGCGCGGCATTCTCGGGCCGGCCGCCCGCGATCGGCCATCGTGGAGGCGGGGCGGACGCCGAGCAGACGAGGCCGGGCCGGGAAGCCGCAACCTCGGTCCGGGCGACCCGGTCATCGTGCGCAGGAGGCCCGTAGGGCAGCCGGATTCTGCCGGGCAGCTGACCCTCGTCGTGCCCAGACGCGTCGTAGCCCCGAGCGCCGCGGCGCCCGCCGGGCGGGAGACGGCCCGGTCCCCCGCGAGTTCAAACCCAACGCCGGGCGCACCCAGTGCCGTTCGACGCTCGGCCATATCCGCCGACGGCGGGCCACCTCGGCCGCGGTCCCGGCGCCCGGAAGCCACGCACCAGCCTCGTACGGTCTCGGGCTCCGGCGAACCTCATACGCCTGGTTCCATGAGCATGGTCCCGTGCCGCCCCCGCTTCACACTGACCAGTCCCCTGCGTTTACGGTCAGCCGGTCTCCAGGACATCCGCCACCCGGCGGCGCGGGGTCGCCGGGCCTCTCGGTCCGTATCCGATCCGCAGCACCATCTGCACCTGGCCGTGGCCCGAGGCCGGGTCACGGGCCAGCAGGCGCAGCCCGGGGATCTCCAGGGCGTGGGAGGTCAGGGAGGTGGCCAGGTCCGCGAGGGTGGCTTCCAGAAGGACACGCTCCAGTGCCTGGCCGGCGCGCAGCCAGTCGGCGGGACTGTCGCCGGGAGTGCTGAGCAGGACCAGGTGCGGAATCTGCTCGAAGGAGGTCGTGCCGCGGTCGGCCACCCGGCGGCGCCCGGCGAAGTCCCGGACAGGAGCCTGGCCGCCCCGTTTGCGGGGCCCGAACGCGTACTCGGGAACGCCGTCCACGGCGATGTCCGCCTCGTCCCCGAGCCGGGTCCAGCGCACCAGGTCTTCGTTGGCGTCGGGGTCCAGGATGTCGCGGCTTTCCGCGTCGCGCACCAGGTCGAGCACGGTCTCCGCGTGCCAGGAGTCGGGGAACGACAGCTCGGCTCCCTCCTGCGCGGCAGCGTCCCGCAGGACGGTCCGAACATCCTCGGGCAGCTCCTTGTCGGCGAAGGGATGCCGGCTGGTGTGCCGCTGCCGGATCGCGGGATGCAGCCGCGCCAGGTCGTCGCCCTGCGGACGCTCGGCCGGGTCAGCCAGGTGCACGGAGGCGAGCAACGCGGGATCCTGCGGGTCGGGCAGCAATCGCGTCTCCGGGCGGAGGTCCGCGTGCGCGGCGGCGACGCGCAGATTGAGCAACGCCGCGCCGCAGCCGATGTGCAGCGCACGGTTGTCAGGATCGGAGTGCGGCATGGCCCGCTCCGGATCGGCGTACAGCCGCAGGAGGCGCTCGCCCGCCAGGAAGCGGAAGCGCCACGGCTGAGCGTTGTGCATGGACGGGGCCGCCGTGGCCTGGGCCACCAGGCTCACCACCGTCTTGTCGTCGAGTCGAGAGGCCATGGCACTTCCTCGCAGGCTGGGGTTGCGACGGGGCCTGTCTGTCGGGTGTCCGACAGACAAAGCGTACACACGCGCGCCCCGCTTCACTTCGGCGAGGAACCTTCTGCCGCCCGCGCTCTCTCGCCTTCCGGAACCGGACGGTCACGAGATTCCACGGCGCAGTTGAGCTGTCTTCGGGCGATGGGCGCCACCGTGGTACCGGCGGGTGCAGCGCGGGACCGATGGCCTCCACGACGGCCCCGGACGGCTCTCGTGTCGGGGGCCGCCGATGGCGACGCTGACAGCAGGCCAGACCCGGGCGCGAGCGGTGGTCGTCAGCCGTCCCACACCCTGCGGCTACGCCCTCTTGACGGCCGACAGGTATTCGACCGTTCCGGCCCGGCACGGTCGGCGTGGAATCGAGTGAACCGGAGGTGCTGTCGTGACCACTTTCCTGGTGGCGGCGTTCCTGATCGTGCACGGGCTGCTGCACATAGGCGTGTGGACGGCGCCGCAGCGGCCCGACAAGGCGTCCCCGTTCGACCCGGGGCACTCACGGGCCCTGGCCGCCGTCCATGTCCTGCCCTCCCTGGCCCGAGGCACAGCCCTGGCGCTCGCCTGGTACACAGCGGTCGTCTACGCCGTCGCCGGTGCCGGGGTGCTCGCCGGCAGCGAATGGTGGCCCACGGCGGCTGTCGTCGCCGCCGGGGTCGGCCTTGTCCTCAAGGCGGTGTGGTTCGACCCGTGGCTCAGCGTCGGCGTGCTGCTGGATGTGGGCGTCATCGTGGCCGTGGCCTGCACGTGGCCCGCTTCCGCGTACTGAGTTCGAGCAGGGTTCGACGCACGGCACGGGCTCGCAGGACCGACGACGCCCAGCGCGGCCCGGTCCGGTCCGGCTTCACCATGTTCATACGGCGAAAGGGCCGCCAGGAGAGCGTCCCGGTGCCGAGCGGCCCCACCGCGAAACGGGTTGCGGGACCGATGCTCCTGAACCCAGGGGGCCACTCGGCCCTCCTTCGTCCAGAGCCCTGCAACAGCGCCGAATGGCGCTCGGACGCCTGCTAGACAGAAGATGCCGCCCGACGCGATGCGGCGCCCTTCCCCCCTCCTCGTTCCCTCTCTCATCCCTGCCCGGGAGGCCTCATGCTGTCCGCAGAATCCGCCGCCGTGATCCGTTCCACCCTTCCCGCCGTGGCCGGAGCGCTAGACGAGATCACTGCCCGCTTCTACGGTGCGATGTTCCGCGACCGGCCGGAACTTCTCGACGGAATGTTCAACCGCGGCAACCAGGCCAGTGGGGCCCAACGCCGCGCACTGGCCGGGTCGATAGCCGGGTTCGCGACGGCGCTGCTCGCCGATCCGGACACCCGCCCCGACACACTGCTGGACCGGATCGCGCACAAGCACGCCGCGGTCGGCGTCACCGACGACCAGTACACGATCGTGCACAAGTACCTGTTCGGGGCGATCGCCGAGGTCCTCGGCGACGCCGTCACCCCGGAGGTGGCGGCCGCCTGGGACGAGGTGTACTGGCTGATGGCGGGCGCCCTGATCAGTCGTGAGGCCCGCCTGTATCAGGACGTCGGCGTGCGTCCTGGCGAGGTGTGGCGGGACTGGACGGTCGTCGGGCGCCGCGTCGAGACCCCGGACGTGGTGTCCTTCCTGCTCCGCCCGGCCGACGGTCGGCCGGCGCCGCGAGCTCGGGCGGGCCAGTACGTGAGCGTGCGGGTTCTGATGGCCGACGGAGTGCACCAGTTGCGGCAGTACAGCCTGTCCTCCGATCCAGGCGGGGACCTGCGGCGGATCACGGTGAAGCGGGTCGCCTCGACGGCCGACACCCCCGCCGGCGAGGTCTCCAACATGCTGCACGACCAGGTCCGTGAGGGCGACGAGCTGGCGCTCTCCGTGCCTTTCGGTGATGTCTTTCTCGACGACCCGGACGACGCCACCACTCCGCTCGCCCTGATCTCCGCCGGCATCGGCGGCACTCCCATGACCAGCGTCCTGGCCCATCTCACCGCCCACGCCTCGACCCGCCCGGTGCTGGTCCTGCACGCCGACCGGTCCCCCGTCGACCATGCCCTGCGCGCCGAGACGGGCAGGCTGGTCGGACAACTGCCGGGCGCCCGTGCCGTTTTCTGGTACGAGCACCCCGGCGCGGAGGAACCTGGCGCCCGCGAGGGTCTGATGAACCTCGACGGCATCGAACTGCCCCGGAACGCCTCGGTGTTCCTGTGCGGCCCGCTGCCGTTCATGCGCGGCGTCCGCGCACAGCTGCTGGCCGCCGGTGTTCCGGCACGGCGTATCCGCTACGAGGTCTTCGGCCCCGACCTGTGGCTGCCCGGCCCGGATGCCTGAACTGTCCCCCTCCGCACAACGCCGGACCGACCCGTCTCAGCACGGCGCCGAACGGCCACGTCAAGAGGGCCGGTCGGCCCTCCCCCCGCACCGGCCGACGACGCCACGCTGAGCCGACGGAGCAGCGGCCCACACGGTCGCGCTACGCCCCATAAAACGTTTGCGAAAGGTATGCGATGACCCCCGCGATCACCGTAGGAGTGGACGGCTCTCCCGAGAGCCTGGCGGCGGTTGACTGGGCCGCCGACGAGGCCGCGCTCCATGGAGCACCACTGCGTCTGGTGCACGCCTGGCTCTGGCAGCCCCTCGACGTGCCCCTCGTGCAGGATCCGGAGGAGCCGGCGAAGTCCGCCCGCGGCATTCTGCGGGAGGCCGAGACCCGAGCGGCAGGCCGGCACCCCGACCTGCGGTGCATTTCAGAAGTGGTGTCGGACACCGCCGTTGCCGCCCTGCTGCGCGAGGCCGAGCACGCCGAAACGCTGATCCTTGGTTCACGTGGGCACGGCGCCCTCCTCGGGTTCCTGCTGGGTTCGTACGGTCAGCAGGTGATCGCCACCGCCTCCTGCCCGGTCGTCTCCGTCCGTGTCCCGCGGGGCGGCGCTTTGCCGGACAGGGGTGACGTCCTGGTGGGGCAGCAGGGCTCCGCGGAGGACAGTGCCGAGGTGCTGGGCTTCGCCTTCCGGGCAGCGGCGGCGCGAGGTGCCGCGGTACGCGCGGTACGGGCGTGGAGCCTGCCGCCCGTCTACGCCTACAGCCCGGGCTCGCTGCGGCTGGCGGACGAGGCGGGTGGGCTGGTGCAGTACGAGGAGAAGGCCCTGCGGGAGGCACTCGCGCCCTGGCGCGACCGGTTCCCCGATGTCCCGGTGATCGAGCATGTCGAGCTGGGCAGCGGCGGACAGGTGCTGCTCGCGGCGGCTCCCGGCGCGCGACTCCTCGTTGTCGGCCGACGGGCCCGCCGTTCGCCTGTGGGGGCCCGCATCGGCTCCGTGGCGCACGCCGTCCTGCATCACGCGCCCTGCCCCGTGGCCGTCGTGCCCCACGCCTGAGGCACCGGACTCGCCCCGCCCTCTGTCTCGTGGAAGGAAGCCCATGACCGTCTCGCCCATCGTCCGCATCACCCCCATCCACCTGACGGCCGGGGCACGGTGCGACGGAGTGACGGGCCTGGCGCTCGAAGGAGAGCTCGACCTCGACACCGTCGCGCGCATCGAGCCCGAGCTGATGCTGGTGACGGCGGGGGGCGGGACGGAGGTCGTCCTGGACCTGGCGGGCGTCACCTTCTGCGACACCTCCGGGGTGAAACTGCTCCTGCGCCTCCACCGGCGATGCGCGGCAGACGGCGTCCGGCTCCGTCTGTGCCACATTCCGCGTCGGCCGGGACAGGTGATGCGCACTCTCGGTGTGGACCGCACGATTCCGTGTGCGTTCATCTGAGGGCGACCACGTGCGCATCACGCGGGTCCACGAGGAGGCCCGCCATAAGGTCCGTTCGGCCCTAGACCCGATGGACGCGCACAGGAACGCTTGACGTCAGGCCGAGACTGATTCGACACACAGCCGCTGTGAAGGATGCGCACGATGAACGAGTACGCGGACTACGCGGGAGATCCCCGCGAAGTGCCGCCCCGCCACCTGGTCTCCCTGTCCCGGACCGACGCACTGCGGCTCCTGGGCGGCGTCTCGCTGGGACGCATCGTGTTCACCCATCAGGCGCTGCCCGCGGTACGTCCCGTCAACCACTGCCTCGACGGCGACGACGTCATCGTCTCCCTCCACGACGGCACGACGCTCGCCTCGCTCACGGCACCCGCCGAGGGGCCAGGGCTCGTCGTGGCATACGAAGCCGATGCGATCGATCCCGAGACCCACCTCGGCTGGAGTGTGGTCGTCACCGGATACGCGCGCCCGGTGACGCATCCCGACGAGTTGGACCACTACCGGTCCGTGCTGCGGCCGTGGGTGGCGGGGGCCATGCAGCATGCCCTTCGTATCCGACCCGACCTCGTCACCGGCTTCCGGCTGACCGATCAGTTCCCGACGGGGAGACCAGCACCCTTCGAAGGGACGCCCACCACCGCGGCCGCGACTCCGCCCCGCGCCTGAGGCAAAGGGCGGCACGCCGCGAGGCGTCATGCGTTGCCGGCGGCGTCCAAGGGGGCACGCCACACGAGTCGGGTGCCCTTCCCTGCCGACCCTTCGATCTTGAAGGTGCCGCCGAGGGCACTCGCCCGTTCCGCGAGGTTCCCCAGACCACTGCGCCGGCCCCCCTCGGGGATTCCCTTGCCGTTGTCCGTCACCGTCAGGACGACCTCGTCGGTGGTGGCTTGCACACTGACCTCCACCCGCGTGGCGTGCGCGTGCCGGGCCGCATTGCTGAGCGCCTCTGTGAGGGCCGCCATGACGTGGTCGGCCACCTGCACGGGCACATCGGTGTCCAGGAGCCCCTCCATGCTCAGCCGGGGCGGATAGCCGAGCGCCGACCCGGCCTCCCCGACCGCTCGGGCGACCTGGGCGCGCAGGCTGGGGGCGGTGCCCTCGTCGCGGGTACGGAGGCCGAAGATCGTCGAGCGAATGATCTTGATGGTCTCGTCCAGGTCCCCGACGGCCCGTTCGACCCTTTCCGCGGCTCCCCTGTGCTCGACCAGTCGCGCGGCGCTCTGCAGGGTCATGCCGGTCGCGAAGAGCCGCTGGATGGCAAGGTCGTGCAGGTCGCGGGCGATGCGGTCCCGGTCCTCCAGCAGGGTGAGCTGCTCGGCGTCGTGACGGCGCTCGGCGAGCTCCAGGGCCAGGGCCGCCTGACCGGCGAAGGCGCGCAGTGGGGCCAGCTCCTCGTCGGTGAAGAGCGGCCCGTCCGCGGAGCGCGCCAGGAGGAGTACGCCGCGGGTGTCCTCACCGCCGGTGCCCAGCGGCACGGCCACCGCGGGCCCCAGGCCATCGAAACGGCGGGGCCCGAAGTGGAACCGCGTGTCGTCCGCCAGGGCGGCGGAGGTGACAGGGGTGCCGGACTTGTAGGCGGCGCCGGACAGAGTGCCGACCACGGGTACGACCAGACCTCGACGCTCGCTCTCGTCCCCCCCGATCGCCAGCTCGACGACAAGGTCGTCGGTTCCCGCGACCGGTACCGACACGTCCGCGAGGCGTGTTCCGGTGATCTCCTGGGCGCGGCGGGCGATCAGTTCGAGGACCTGGAGACGAGGACTGCCGGAGAGCAGGTGATTGGTGATCTCCGCACTGGCCTGCAGCCAGCGCTGCTGACGCTGCGAATTCTGGTACAGCCGGGCGTTGTCGATGGCCACGCCGGCGGCCACGGAGAGAGTGGAGATCACTGCCTCGTCCTCGGCGTCGAAGTCCTGCTCGCCCCGCTTGTCGGTCAGGTACAGGTTGCCGAAGACCTCGTCGCGGACCCGGATCGGCACGCCCAGGAAGGACCGCATCGGCGGGTGGTGCGCCGGGAAGCCGTACGACGCCTCGTGAGCGCCGAGATCGCGCAGCCGCAGCGGTTCGGGGTTGTGGATGATCTCGCCGAGCAGCCCGTGTCCGGCCGGCAGGTGGCCGATCTTGGCGATCTCCTCCTCCGAGAGTCCCGTGGTCAGGAACTGCGACAGCGTCCGGCCGTCAGGACCGATGACGCCCAGCGCGCCGTAACGTGCGTCCACGAGCTGCGCGGCGGCCTCGACGATGCGACGCAGCACCTGAGCCAGGTCAAGTTCCCGGCCCACCGAGACGACGGCTTCCAGCAGGCTGTGAACGCGGTCCCGCGTCCCGCGTGCGGCGTTGATGCGCGCCTGCAGTTCCTCCAACAGCTCATCGAGCCGCATCTGAGGCATCCGCGACAGCGGTTCCTCCACGCCCACAACCCCCTCCTCGGTCCGCAGTACCCCGCCCTTCTCCAGCCTATCCACTGGCACCGATGCTGTGGGAACGCGGAGGTGGAGCCGACGTGATCCGCGGGAATCCCGGAGTCGGCGGACACGGCGGCATGGTGACCCGCGAGGGCACGGCAGACCGGTCCCCTGGAGGGGGCGGGCCCCGAGCGGCTCTACCTACGCGTGGGCGGCATGGAGATGCCGTTCTGTGGCCGCTCCGTCAGTTGGGTGGCCAGCACGGCGGCCTGCACACGGCGCTCCACTCCCAACTTGGCCAGCAGGCGGGAGATGTTGTTCTTGACGGTCTTCTCGGACAGATAGAGCCGCTTGCCGATCTCCCGGTTGGTCAACCCCTCCCCCACCAGCGCGAGGATGTCCCGTTCCCGCTCCGTCAACCCGGCGAGGGCGGACGGCTGCTCCTCCTTCTGCCGGTCACCGCCCCGCAGCCGGGCCATCACGCGCGCGGTCGCTCCGGGGTCCAGGAGGGACTGTCCCGCGGCCACGGTGCGTACGGCGGAAACAAGGTCCGTGCCGGTGATCTGCTTGAGGACATATCCCGACGCGCCGGCCATGATCGCGTCGAGGAGTGCCTCCTCGTCGTCGAAAGAAGTCAGCATCAGGCAGGAGAGCTCCGGCATTTGCGAGCGGAGTTCACGGCAGACGCTCACTCCGTCTCCGTCGGGCAGGCGAACGTCCAGTACGGCCACATCGGGACGGAGGGCGGGGACGCGCACAAAGGCCTGCTCCGCGGTGCCCGCCTCTCCGACCACGGTCAGGTCCGGCTCGGCATCCAGCAGGTCGTGCACCCCTCGACGCACGACCTCGTGGTCGTCGAGGAGGAAGACCTTGATCGGCTCTCGCGCCGCGCCGCCGGTGCCGGCGGTGTTGTCCGTCATCAAACAGCTCCGTCATTCCTGGTCTGCCCCCGAAGTGGGGCGCACTGGAAGCATGTATCCGGCCAGGGTCGAAAGACCAGGGCCGGATGGCCCACTTTCCCCTCACGTATGCTCCGTTCACCGTGGCCCTACTCCTGCGACGTTCCGTAATAGGGAGTCTGCAGGAATAGGGGTCTGCATGCTCTCCTCCAGGCTGCGGAACGACTGTGGCGGCGCCGTCACACGCACGGTGCCGGTCTCGGGCGCTGCTTGGCCGGTTCGGGGGCCGTTCGGCCCTGTTGGTCGTGTCCGCTGAGTGGTGTACTGCAGGTGAAGCCAGGAACTGGCCCAAAATGGCGCGGAGAAGCGGTTCGGTACCGTGCACCGCGCAATCAGGGTCCGCGAGAAGCGGGCGCCAGTTCTTGGCTTCCGTCGATGCCGCCGCCATGGCCGAGAACCAGTCGTCGATGACCTCAAGTCCGGTCAGCCAGTGCGTGATCAGTACGGTGACGTGCCCTCACGGCCGTGAGCACGCGGGCGCATGGGCCGGTCGGCCGCGCACAGAGGTCCACCGGCCTCTACAGACGTCCTCACCGGTCATCGGAAACTGGAGGGAAGAGACGTGCGCAGAAGGAGGCGGGAACCATGCGGCATCGTATGGTGAGCGACCTGATGACGACATCCGTCGCCCGCGTAAGCCGAGACACCAACTTCAAGGACATCGCCAAGCTGCTGGCCGAGTTCGACATCACGGCCGTTCCGGTCGTGGACGACGACGACCGTCCGGTCGGCGTGGTGTCCGAGGCGGATCTGCTCCGCAAAGAGGCAGCGCAGCTGGACCCGGTGGGGCTGATGTCCGCTCTGCGCCCGCGGCCCGCCGACCGGGCCAAGGCGGCGGCGACGACGGCCGAAGGCCTCATGAGCAGCCCGGTCATCACCGCACGGCCGCAGTGGACCGTGGTCGAGGCCGCACGCGTGATGCAGCAGGGCCGGGTCAAGCGGCTGCCCGTGGTGGACGAGGCGGGCCGGCTGGTCGGTGTGATCAGCCGTGCCGATCTGCTCCGCGTATTTCTGCGCAGGGACCAGGCCATCCGTGAGGAGATCGACCGGGACGTGCTCACGCACACCCTGGGCATCGCGCCCGGCGCGGTGACCGTCCATGTCGTCGACGGCCGCGTCTCGCTGAGCGGCACGGTCGCGCACAAGAGTCTCATCGCGGTCACCGTACGGCTGTGCCGAGGTGTGGACGGGGTGGTCGACGTATCCGACAGCCTGGACTACCGGGTTGATGACACCGACAGCCCGACCGCGCACCCCGGGTCGCGGCGCTCCCAGCTGTCGCCCTGAACGCAAGTCACCGGCCGGGTACCGGCGCGACCTTGAGCGCAAGGCATTCTCGTCATGCCAAGCGCCGCCGGTGACTGACCCCGAACGGCCCTACGTTCACGTCTGGTCGGCCCATGCCTTGACTCGCTCGCAGGTGTCACCTTGCTGACTGTGACGACGCCGAGGAGGTGCGGTCCCATGCACGCGGCAGAGCCCAGGCAGCAACTGTTGTGGCGGTGGCGGAGCAATCCGCTGCGTCGGCGCGAGGACCTCGTGGAGGCATGGATCATCTTGGCCGTATGGACGGTCATCGCACTGGGCGGCGCGTTCGTGGGCGTGGTGACGGCTCGTGCCGCCGATGAGTCCTTCACCCGGCTACGCGAAGGACGGCATGCGGTCCGTGCCGTGCTCGTCGAGAACACCGCCGGGGTCGTGCCGACGGACGAGGACCCGTACGGAGGCCATGTCCGGGCGAAGGTCCGCTGGACGGCGTCGGACGGTTCCATACACACCGGCCGAGCCTCGGTGGACTCCGGGCGCAGGGCCGGATCCAAGGTGCTGGTCTGGATGGACAGCAGAGGACGGCTCACGACGGAGCCGCCAACTGCCGCTGAGGCAGCCGCTCAGGCCGGCATGCTGGGCGCCGGGGCCGCGCTCTTCTTCGGTGGCGTGACGTTCGCCGCCGGGCGCGTCGTCCAGTGGCGGCTCGACCGGCGTCGCTACGACCAATGGGGCCGGGAATGGGACCAGATCGGGCCGCAGTGGGGGCGCAGGACCACGTGATCCTGCCCTCACCACGGTCCGGCTCGCCACAGGTTTCCTTCGCTGACGCCGCGCCGCTGATCCCGCCCGAGTCAGGGGGCGCCGGAGAATGCGGGGCCGGACGGCCACCCAGGAGGGGACCAAACGCCCCTGGCAGCCCGAACCGGCAAGGCATGTGCTGGGCGTGTAGGCCGACGCCCGCCGAAATGGGAGGTCGCGATGACGTGGAATAGTAGTGCTTCGTTAGGTTCTGGCTCGGGTGAGGGGGCGTCCGCAGGTGTTGCAGGTGCCGGTCCAGCAGCGGAGACGGTCCTGGAGGGCGTCGAGGACTTGGTAGAGGGTCAGGCTGTGCCGGGGGCTTTTGGGTTGTAGCGCCGCAGGGTGAGGAAGGCCTGGGCGGCGGTGACGAGGGTGACGTGGTGGTGCCATCCGCGCCAGGAGCGGCCCTCGAAGTGGTCCAGGCCCAGGCCGTGTTTGAGCTCGCGGTAGTCGTGCTCGATGCGCCAGCGCAGTTTCGCCCAGCGCACCAGATCTTCGACCGGGGTGGTGGCAGGCAGGTTGCTCATCCAGTACCCAGTCGGCTCCGCGTCCGGGTCAGGCTGCTCGACCAGCAGCGTTTCCGGCGGCAGGACGCCGTCCCACCGCTCGCGGCCCCCGGCCCGCTCCTGGGCTGCGCGACGGGCCTCCTTGCCCGAGGGCCGCACCTGCAGCACGGCAAAACGCGAGGTCATCGCGCCCTTGCTGCCGCGGCGCCAGGTGACCTGCGCAAAGTGGGCGTCCTGGACGAGGCTGGACAGGGGGCGGGGCCGGCTGCGATAGCGCGGCAGGGTGGGTGGCCCCAGGCCGCCGTAGTGGGGCCGGTGCGGCTTGGCGGTCGATGGCCGGGCGACCTCCTTGGACTCGACGGCCTGGATGTAGGACCAGCCGCGGTCCTGCAGCGCGAGCCGGAAGGAGACGCTGCGGCCATATCCGGCGTCGGCCACCAGCACCGGCACTGGCAGTCCCTGCCCGGCCAGACGGTCCAGTGCTTTGAGGGCCAGGCGTGTCTTTGGCTCATGTCCGACGTCGTCCGGCACTCCGGCCCGACGCCGACGAGACAGGTCCTTGGCCCACTCCGGCGGCAGGAACAACTCCCACTCCAGTGGGCAGGA
Source organism: Streptomyces sp. NPDC055099 (assembly GCF_053607685.1). Classification (NCBI taxonomy): domain Bacteria; kingdom Bacillati; phylum Actinomycetota; class Actinomycetes; order Kitasatosporales; family Streptomycetaceae; genus Streptomyces; species Streptomyces sp. NPDC055099. Next base: position 201,583 of record NZ_JBSGUA010000013.1, read on the forward strand.
GGCGTCGTCGGTGGCCGCGTGCACGCTGACCGCCACCTGACAGTTGGCCCGTTTACCCAGCGCACCGCAGTACTGCCATGCCACCCCGACCGAGTCTCGCCCGCACTTGGGAAACGACACGTCATCGATCACCCATACCTCGGGCCGGATCACCGTGCACACTCGCTCGGCGACCCGACGGCGCACCGGTGTCCATTCCCAGGGTGACTGGCTGACGAACTGCTGCAGGGCCTGCATGTTCCCGTCCGGCAACCGGGCCGCCATCGGCTGGATCGACTTGCGCCGGCCCTCCAGCATCAGACCCCGCAGATAGCATCCGCCCTTGGCCCGCTGATCCTTCCGCGGCACCGAAGCGAACACATCGGCCACATAGAAATCCAACGCCGCCCGCAGACGGCCCACTTCATAAGCGTCCACGTCACCAACATGCTCTTGATCGACGCCCTCAGGAAGACCTAACGAAGCACTAATAGGTCCTTCACCGAGCCCAGCCGGACCCGTACGGAGTGCGGACGCACCATCGCCGTGTCCCGCTTCGACGCCGAGGAGCTGCCGGCCGGATCGGGGCGCGTGATTCTCGACATCCCACGCGAGCCGTACGACGACGGCCAGATCTGGGCGAGCCTGACACCGCGTGAAGCGCGGGATCTGGCCGGAACGTTGCTGGCACAGGCTGCCGCCGTCGAGCGCGCCGAGGCGCAGCGGCACGCGGAAGGCAGTGCTCGGGAATCCGCAGTTCGCCACCAGGTCGAAGTGGTCCATGTCCGGGGCGACGTCTACGGGGTCGAGGTCCGCGGGCACCATCTGGCCGTCGACCAGCCTGTCGACAGCGGCGGTTCGGACTCGGCACCCACCCCCGTGGAACTCTTCGTCGCCTCGCTCGCCACCTGCGTCGCCCACTACGCCGGCCGGTATCTGGACCGTCACGCGTTCGACCGCGACGGTCTGACCGTGGACGCCCGCTACACCATGGCCACAGACCGCCCGGCGCGCGTCGCCTCCGTGGCGCTCCGTGTGAACGCGCCGGGAGTGCCGCCCGAGCGCGTCGCCGGTCTGCTGGCCGTGGTGCAGCACTGCACGGTCCACAACTCCCTTGAGCACCCGCCCGACGTCACGTTCGGCATCACCTCGGCGCTCTCCCCGTCACCGGAGGAAGGAGAACGACCGAAGTCGACGACAGCCGCCTCGCGGTCACTGCCGGTCGGCGCCGGGGCACAGGCCGTTCGGCCCTGCGAACCGGCGCCCGAGTCATGATGACGAGGTGCGGCGATCCTGGAGGATCTGATGGAAACCGAACCCAAGCCCTCGATCTGTTCACCACTGCTGCTGGACGGCGTCCTCCCGAGGTTCCGCTTCGCGCGTCTGGAGACCATGGCGATCGCGGCTTCGCCGGACACGGTCTTCGACGCCGCGCGCGGGCTGGATCTGCTCAGCGTCCATGCCCCGCTGTTCGACGCGGTGATGTGGGTGCGCGGGATGCCGGACAGGCTCTTTGACCGCACTCCGCCTCCGCTCCCGTCAATGCGGGTCGCCGATCTTTTCGACCTCGCCCGCAAGGGTGAGCAGCCTTGGCTGCCGCTGGGCGAGGTCCCCGGCCGCGAACTGGTCTTCGGCGCGGTCGGCAAGGTGTGGCGGCCTTCGATCGAGTGGCGGTGGATCTCACCGGAGGACTTCACGGCGTTCGACGAGCCGGGCTGGGCCAAGATGGCCGCCTCGTTCGTCGTTCATCCGTACGGGCAGCGGCGTGCCCTGCTGACCTACGAGGCCCGCACGGCCTGCACCGACCCCGAGTCCACCGCGCGGTTCCTGCGGTACTGGACGCTGACCTCGAGCGGTGTCGGCATCGCGCTGCGGGCCACTCTCAGGGCGGTCAAAGCGGACGCCGAGCAGAGGTGAGCAGCTGATCAGCACGCGCATGAGGACCGTGCACCAGAGCATGTGCCGCCGTACGCGGGAAGGCGTAGAGGCCCCCGACGGCCCGACGGACGTGAGCGCCATCAGGTACCGAACGGGCCCTCAAACAGGGTCACTTGCCCCTCGATGCCACAGGTCCCAGCGCGCTGTACTCAGTGGTAGGCACATCCGCGTTCCACCTCACGAAGGGAGAGGAACGTCATGGCCACATCTCGCAAGGTCCGCCGGCTCGCCCTGTGCGCCTCGGTGCTGACTCTCGGGCTGACGCTGCCGACGACCGCGAACGGCAGTCCCGCGGACACCACGTCCACCGCCACCGCGATCACCCCGTCCGGCCGCAGCGGTGACCCGCAGTCCGCCGTCGACCACGTCGCCGACTTCTACGGCACGTACATCGACGCACTCTACGACTCCGGCCGCGGCCGGCTGACCGACGCCCTGCGCCGCCACTACCTGACCGCTGACGCGCGGCACAGTCTGGCTCGCTGGGAGGCCGCACACCACAAGGACGGGGCGCTGCGCGCCAAGGGGGTCCCGGCGCGGTGGAAGGTCGTCTACAACGACAGCGGTATGGGGCACTGCTGGACCCGAGTCACCCTCACCTGGAAGGACCCGGGGCACGACACCCGCCACACGTATCTGATGGTCCAGTCCGACCTGGCGACACGGCTCATCTCCGGCATCCGCGCCGGGGAGTGACCCTGCGCCACGGCTGATGCGTCCAGGCTTCCCCCGCGGCACATGCGAGACGGAGACTGGCAGAGGGGAAGGACACGGTGCCGGAACCGAGGAATTCCATGAACCGCTTCACCACGGCAGGACCGCTCCGCCGGCTCCTCACCGCGGCCCTGCGTCCGCGGACCGAACCGGCTCTGCTGGTCGTCACGGTCGCGGCCCTGACGGCCGGTGGCATCGCCTGGTCCGTCGGCGCGCCGGACATCGCCGACTGGTGCTGGGGCCTGGGCACCCTGGCTGCCATCGCGCCTGCGGTGGCCTGGGTCTTGGATGCGTTGCGGCAAGGGCGCGCCGGAGTGGACCTGATCGCGGTGCTGGCGCTCAGTGGCACCCTGGCCGTGCGCGAGTACCTCGCCGGGGCCTTGATCGCGCTGATGCTGGCGACCGGTCGCAGCCTCGAGGCCGCAGCCCGGCGGCGCGCCTCCCACGACCTGCGTGCGCTGGTGGAGCACGCGCCACGCTCCGCCCGACGCCGATCCGGCACCGAGGTGCACACCGTCCCGCTGGCCGACGTCGCGGTCGGTGACCTGCTCGTGGTGGGCCCCGGAGAAGTGGTCCCCGTCGACGGCCGAGTGGTCGGCGCGACAGCCGTTCTCGACGAATCGGTGCTCACCGGGGAGCCCTTGAACGTCGAGCGCAAGGCAGGTACCCAGGTGCGCAGCGGCGCGGTCAACGCGGGCAGCGCCTTCGACCTGCGGGCCACCGCCACCGAGCAGGACAGCACCTACTCCGAGATCGTGCGCCTGGCCCGGCAGGCCGGGGCGGACTCCGCTCCCGTGATCCGCCTGGCCGACCGCTACGCGGCCTGGTTCCTGCCGCTGACCGTCACGGTGGCGGGTCTTGCCTGGCTGGTGAGCGGTTCCGCGGTGCGGGCGGTTGCCGTCCTGGTGGTGGCCACCCCTTGCCCCCTGCTCCTCGCCGCGCCGGTCGCGATCGTCTCCGGCCTGTCCCGCGCCTCCCGCTGCGGCGTGGTGGTCCGTGACGGAGGGGCTCTGGAGAACCTGGGGCAAGCCCGCACACTGCTTCTGGACAAGACCGGCACCCTCACCAGTGGCCGCCCGCGCGCCCTCGACGTGGCCGCCGCCCCCGGCCAGAAGCCGGCGGACGTCCTGCGGTGGGCCGCCTCGCTCGACCAGTTCTCCCCGCACGTCCTGGCGCACGCCATCGTCGACGCGGCCCGCGAGCGCGGACTGGACCTGTTGATGCCCACGGAGGTGACCGAGGAACCCGGCCGGGGCGCCATCGGCATCGTCGACGGGCATCGGATGTCCGTCGGCCGCTGCAGTGTCCGGGCCGACAGGCCGGCCTGGGCGCGCTCGGTCGACAACCGGGCGCTCCTCGACGGCGCGGCCGTCGCCTGGCTCAGTGTCGATGGCCACCTCTGCGGCGCCGTCCTCCTGCGCGACCCGCTGCGCCTCGACGCACCCCGGACCCTGCGCCGTCTGCGCGCGGCAGGCATCGAACGACTCGTGATGCTCACCGGCGACCGGGCCGGACCCGCCCGTGAGATCGCCGCCGTACTCGGCCTCGACGACGTGCGTGCCGAACTCGACCCGGCCGACAAGGTCGCCGCCGTGCGTGCCGAACGCGAACGCGCGGTCACCGTGATGGTGGGCGACGGCGTCAACGACGCCCCCGCGCTCGCCGCCGCGGACATCGGTGTGGCCATGGGCGCACGCGGCTCCACGGCTTCCTCCGAAGCCGCCGACATCGTCTTGACCACCGACCGCGTGGACCGCCTTGCCGACGCCGTCGCCATCGCTGTGCGCTCCCGGCGCATCGCCGTGCAGAGCGCACTCGGCGGCATGCTGATGTCGCTCGCCGCGATGGCCGCGGCCGCCCTCGGCCTGCTGCCCCCGGCGGTCGGCGCCCTGCTCCAGGAGGGCATCGACGCGGCGGTCATTCTCAACGCACTGCGCGCCCTGCGGGTCGATGAGGCCGCACGTCCCGTCCTCCCACCGGCCACCGAGGCCCTGATCCACAGGTTCGCGGCCGAACACGAGGATCTACGGCACGTCCTCGAGGCCGTACGCGACGCCGCCGACCGCCTCTCCGACAGTTCCGGCCCGAAGGCTCTCGCCGCGGTGAGCGAGGCACACAGGCTGCTGGTCGACCGGCTGTTGCCGCACGAGTACGCCGAAGAGCACCAGCTCTACCCCGCGCTCGCCCCCGCACTCGGCGGCCCCGAGTCGACCGCCACCATGAGCCGCGCCCACGCGGAGATCGAACGACTCGCCCGGCGCATCGCCCTCCACCTCAGCCTCACCGGAACCGACGGCCGACTGACCCCGGAGCAACTCGACGACCTGCGCGCCTGCCTCTACGGGCTGCACACGGTACTGCGCCTGCACTTCACGCAGGAGGAGGAGAACTACTTCTCGCTCGCCCCCTGATGAGGGTCCCGAAGAGCTGATGCCGTCACACGAGTTGCGGCACGATCACCACCGGGCATTCCGCGTGGTGCAGCAGAGTGTGACCCACGCGCCCGAGTTGGAGTCCGAAGTGGCCATGCCTGCGCCGAGCTCCGACGATCACGAGGTCCGCGGCGGCCGAGCGGTGCAGCAGCACCTTGCGGGCCGGCCCCTCGACCGTGGTGCGGCGTACCCGCACGGCCGGATGGTCCGCCGTCGCATCGTGGAGCACGGCATCGAGCAGGGCCGCCGCCCGCTCCTCGTGGTGATGCTCGGGTTCCTCGGCCAGCAGGGGGTGGTCGGTGGTCTCGTGCGCGGGGCAGCGCCAGGCGCGTACGACGTCGAGCGTGCAGGTGCGTGCCTCGGCCTCGCGGAAGGCGAACCGTACCGACTCCGCACCCGCGGAAGGGTCGCCCGCGCCGAGGAGGATCCGTTCGTGTGTGCCCTCCAGCGCCGCCTTGCCGCCTCGGACCACGATCACCGGGCAGTGGGCACGGGCCGCCACCGTCAGACCGACCGAGCCGAGCAGCAGGCCCTTCAACTCGCCGCGGCCACGTGATCCCGTCACCAGGGCCGAGGCGTTGTGGCCTTCGCGCAGCAACGCGTCCACCGCCTCCTCGCGCACCACCTCGGCGGAGACCTTAACGCCAGGGTTGCGCCGTCGGGCGCGCTCCACCGCGGCTCCGACGATGTTCTCCGCCATGACGTGCGCGGAGGGCCGATCCAGGCTGCCCTGCAGCGCGATGCCTTCGTAGCGCTCCCAGAGGGACGCGTGCACCAGGCGCAGCGGCAGACCGTGCCGAGCCGCTTCGTCCACCGCCCAGTCGACCGCCAGGAGGCTCGCATCCGATCCGTCGACTCCCACGACCAAGGGCAGGTCCATCGTCCCCACCGCCTTTCGTCCCGTTGCGGAGATCGCGCAGCGAAGCGGGTTCCACGGTCATCGTCGCACCACCGGCTGAGCGGGAGTAGGGGCGGTTCGGCCCTTGTCAGGGACGTTCGGCACCTGCCGTCCCCGCTCCGGGAGGCAGAGGATGATCACGTGTCGCGGAAGGAGACCGGAAGGAAGACAGGAGCGGGAAGATGGCTGTCGCCCCCCGGATCGTGGTCATCGGTGTCGGAAACGAGTCCCGGCACGACGACGGGGTGGGGCGGGCCGTGATCGAGCGGCTCAAGAAGCGCGCGACCAGCCGTCCTGGCCCCAGTTCACGGCCCCATTCGGGCGAGGGGAACCTCCTGCGGCCCGGCACCCTCCTTGAGACCTGCGACGGCGAGACGAGCTCGGGCACTGGTCTGTCCGATCCGGACGCGGCGCGGGTGGACGACGTGGCACACAGCATGCGGGAGGACATCGTGCGGTACCTCGGCGACACCGCGCGCGGTGCCCTGGAGGACGGGCCATGAGCGAGCGGATCACCCAGCACATCGAGGTCTTCGGCCGCGTCCAGGGCGTCGGCTTCCGGCCGTACGTGCACAGGACGGCGACCACGCTCGGCCTCGACGGATGGGTGTGCAACGTCAACGGGCACGTGGAACTCACCGCTTCCGGACGCCCCGATGCCCTGCACGACCTCGTCGCGAGAATCCGCGAGCAGGCACCGCCACTGGCCGCCGTCCGCCTCGTCCAGGTGACGGACGTGCCGGACGTGCCGGACGACGGCACCCCCACCCACAGCGGCTTCACCGTGCGCTCCAGCCACACCGACGCATTGACCGCACCGCGCGAGATCCCACCCGACGCAGCCACCTGCGAAGCCTGTCTGCGCGAGCTGTTCGACCCCGCGGACCGCCGCTTCCGCTACCCGTTCATCAACTGCACCGACTGCGGCCCCCGGGCCACGGTGATCGAGGACCTGCCGTACGACCGCGAGCGCACCACCATGCGCCACTTCCCGTTGTGCCCCGCCTGCGCGGCCGAGTACGCGGATCCCGCCGACCGGCGTTTCCATGCCGAACCTCTGGCATGTCCCGTCTGCGGACCTCGACTCTCCTGGGGCGCTGTGACCGGCGAAGGCGCCCTGCGGGCCGCGGTGCGGACCGTCGCGGGCGGCGGCATCGTCGCGGTGAAGGGGCTCGGCGGGTACCAGTTGGTGTGCGATGCCACCGACCCGGTGGCGGTCGCCGAACTGCGGCACCGCAAGCGCAGGCCCGTGAAGCCGTTCGCCGTCATGGTGCCCGACCTCGCGGCCGCGCGGCGCCTGGCGCACATCGGCCGTACGGAGCATGCCGTGCTGATCTCGCCGCAGAGGCCCGTGGTGCTGCTCCGCGCACGCAGGCCGCGCCTTCCCGGGACACGCCCGCCGGCGCGGCCGGAAGCACGCCTCGGTGACGCCGGCCACGCCGTCGGGCGGATCGACCCGAAGGTGCACCCCGGCACCGACCGGATCGGCCTCTTCCTCCCCACCACCGGACTGCATCACCTCCTCCTGCGCGAGCTGGACCGACCGCTCGTGGTCACCAGCGGCAATCTCGCCGATGAGCCCATCGCCACGGACGACGCCGAGGCCCTGCGGACGCTCGGGCCGGTCGCGGACGGCTTCCTGACCCACGATCGACCGATCCACGCCCGCTACGACGACTCCGTCGTCCAGACCACCCGCCGCCGCGTGCACATGCTCCGCCGGGCACGCGGATACGCCCCCGTCCCCCTTCAGCTCCCGAGCTCCTCCGAATCCCCCGTGGTGAGCGCCGGCGCCCAGCTCAAGCACACGTTCACGCTGGCCGAGCACGGCCGGGCCCATCTGGGTCCGCATACGGGGGACTTGGCCGACGCGGCGACATACGACGCCTTCCAGACCTCGTACGCGGATCTCACCCGCCTCACCGGGATCGCCCCGCGCGTGGTCGCCCACGATCTGCACCCCGGCTATCTGTCCACGCAATGGGCGCACGCCCAGCGCGTCGACCGCCGGATCGCCGTGCAGCATCACCACGCGCACGTCGCGGCGGTCGCGGCCGAGCACGGACTGGACGGGCCGTTCATCGGGATCGCCTACGACGGCCTCGGTCTCGGTGACGACGGCACCCTGTGGGGTGGCGAGATCCTGGTCGCCGACCTGACCGGCTACCGCCGCGTGGGGCGCTTCGCCCACGCGCCGCTGCCGGGCTCAGAGGCCGCCGTGCGCCACCCCGCCCGGATGGCACTGGGCTATCTGTACGGGACGGAGCCATTGGGCGTGCCCCGGACCGCGCCGTGGCTCACCCGGCCGTTCACCGACCGGCTGGACGCAGGCGAGGTGCGCGCGGTCCGCGCCATGGTGGAGCGCGGGGTGAACTCCCCGCACGCTTCGAGCGCGGGACGGCTGTTCGACGCCGCGGCAAGTCTGCTCGGCCTGGGGGACACGGTGTCGTACGAGGGGCAGGCAGCCATCGCCCTGGAGAACGCCGCGGGCACCGGCCGCGCGAGCGCGCTGCCCTGGCGGCTGACCCGGGCGGACGGGCTGTGGGTGTACGACCCCTCCCCTACCCTCACCGCCCTCCTCGAAGGACTCGCCGCCGGCACCGAAGTGCCCCGCCTCGCCGCCGCGTTCCACACCGCCGTCGCCGAGGTCACCGCAGCGATCGTGGAACGTGCCGTCACCGCCGGCGCCCCGCGCACCGTGTGCCTGGGTGGTGGCTGCTTCCAGAACCGACGCCTGCTGACCGAAGCGGGCCGCCTGCTGCGCGCTCAGGGACTACAGGTCCTGACCGGCAACGAGGTCCCCGTGAACGACGGCGGCATCAGTTATGGGCAGGCCGCGGTGGCGTCCGCCCTCCTCGCACCGCGAACCAGGAAAGGATGAGCGCGATGTGCCTGGGCATCCCCGGACGGATCCTCGACGTTCACGACAGCGCCGGTGTGCGGATGGGCATGGTCGACTTCGGCGGCGTACGACGCGAGGTGTGCCTCGCCTACACCCCGGAAGCGGGCATCGGCACGTACGTCATCGTCCACGTCGGTTTCGCCATCGCCGAGGTCGACGAGTCCGAGGCCGAGCGCACCCTCGACGTGCTGCGCGCCATGGCCGACGCGGTCGCGAGCGAACTGGGCGAGCCCCTCCCCGCGGCGGCGGAGGGCCGCTCTGGGGCCACCGGAAGAGGGCCGTTCGGCACCCCACAAAAGCCGCTCGGTCCCTCCCCCCGAACTGCCGCTCAGGGCCACGGTGAGGCAGGAGGACGTCCAAGGAGGAAGTCATGACGGAACTCGCCGGCGGGCGCGACATCGTGGTCGGCGTCGATGGCTCGGAGGCGTCCACGGCCGCCTTGCGCTGGGCCGCGTCACAGGCTCGGGCCCTGTGCGCGGAAGTCGTCGCGGTGCACGCCTGGGAACCAAGTGCGAACAGGATCGCTCCCTACGCGCCTCTGTCGGCGCTGCCCACGGCCGCGGAGGAACGTGACCGGGCCGCCGGCCTGCTCGCCTCGACGGTACGAGCGGTCTTCGGTCCGCGGATCGACGGTTCCGTACGTGCCGTTCTGGCCGAGGGGCCACCGGCACGAGTGCTGCTGGAGCACGCGCGCGGGGCCCTCATGCTCGCTGTGGGTCGCACGGCCCACGGTGAGTACGAGGGCCCCTGGAACGGCTCCGTCGGCCGCGAGTGTCTGCGTCACGCGACGATCCCCGTGGTCGCGGTACCCGTCGCCGACCGGCCGGCGTCACCACTCCGGGCGGTGAAGGCGTCTCCTCTCACCCGAAGGGAACGTGCCGTGGAGGTGATGTCATGAACGTCCTGGTGGGGTACGCGACCGCGCACGGCTCCACTCGCGAGATCGCGGAGCGACTGGCCGCGGAGCTGAGCGAGGCCGGACTGACGGCCGAGGCGCGGGCCATGGAGACCGTGGACGACGCCGACGCGTACGGGGCGTTCGTACTCGGCAGTGCCGTTCACGGGCAGACCTGGCTGGCCGAGGCAAAGGACTTCCTTGGCACCAACGGAGACATACTCGGCCTGCGGCCCGTATGGATCTTCAGCGTCGGGATGCCGGACGCACTGCGTGGCCCGTGGAGGCGCATGGCCCCCAAGGAGATCCCAGTGATCGTCGAGAGTCTGCCGGGCGGCCTCTCCTACCGCGGTCACCGGCTGTTCTCCGGAGTCGTCTCACGGGACCAACTGCCGCGTACCGGACGTATCCTGTTCCGCCTGGTGGGCGGCCGTTTCGGCGACTACCGCGACTGGGACGCGATCGACGCATGGGCGTCCGGAATCGCCGAACAGCTGGCCCGCGGACAACGCCAGGCAGGCTACCGCTGACGGGCCGCGGCCATCCGCCGCGACTTCAGCGCCCTACGAGCATGCGAGGGTTCGCGGTGGCCGAACTGGACGGCGGCTCCTGAGTCGGCGGCCTGCGTACGCGACGGCGCAGCAGCCGGACGGCAAGCGCGTCGAGCGCCGCGGCGAGGATGAACGTCACACCCATGGCCGCGACCAGCAGCACGGCGAACAGTTCCCAGAACTCCGGCGTGAGAGTCGTACGCACGGTCCTCACTCCCTTCAGGCCGGTGCCGTTCCCTTCACTGTCAGTCAACTCCGAGACGACGCGCGGCTCATGAGCCGACCGGCTCGAACACAGGTCTGGGACGGCCCTTGCGCCGGCTACGTACGCTGGTCTGCACGCCGAAGCCCCGGGTTGGACACCTCTATCGCGTCCGCTCGACCAGGAATGCCACGGTGTCGGCCAGGGTGGTGAGTTCTGGGTAGTCGTCCTCGTCAATCCGCGCGCCCGTGCGTTCGGAGAGGATCTCCACCAAGCTCAGAAAGTCGAGGGAGTCGAGTTCCAGTGCGTCGCGGAACTTGTCGTCCGGTCCGACGCCGTCGAAGTCGGCGTCCGGGACGATCTGCGTGATGGACTCCTTGACGACGGTCATCGCCTCCGAGCTGTTCAAGGGCTTCATCTGGCTCACCACTCCTCCGGTTTCTGCAACAGACGATCGACAGCCATGAGATACCGCGCACCGATCGCGCCGTCGCTCGCGCGGTGGTCGGCGGACAAGGTGGCGGTCACGACGGGTCGTACGCCGAGCATTCCGCCCGTGGCCCAGGGCCTCTCGGCAACCGCTCCGAAGCCGACCAGGGCCACCTGGGGTGGGTGAATGACGCCGAAGACGGACTCCACACCTTGGTCGCCCAGACTGGTGACGGTGAGCGTGGCACCGGACAGCTCGCTGCCGCGCAGGCGGCCTTGACGGGCCCTTTGGACCAGGTCCTTCAACGCGGCCATCAGTTCCTCCGGCTTCAACGTGTCGGCGTCGTGGATCACGGGTGTGAGCAGGCCTCCGTCCCGCAGCGAGACGGCTACACCGAGGTGCACGCCGGTACCGGGCACGAAGCCGCCGTCCTGCCAGAAGCCGTTGAGCTGCGGTACGTCACGGCCCGCGACGGCGGCCGCCTTGAGCAGCAGGGCCGCGGGAACGAGGCGCGCGCCCGGCGAGCGGCCGCGGTTGGCCCGGCGGAGCCACTCCGTGGCGGCCGCGAGGTCGATGGTGGTGGACAGGTAGTAGTGCGGGATCTCCCGTTTGGAGCGGCTCATGAGGTCGCCGATCGCGTGACGCATCGCGGCCGCGCGCTGCGCCTTGGCGTCCTCGTGCGGCTCGGCGGGCGTGGGCGGCCTTCGCTCCGGCCGCTTGGACTCCCCGTCCAAGGGATGCGCTGTCCCGGAGTGCTCGGATTCGCCTCGCAGGCGTACGGCTTCGCTCACGTCCACCGCCCGTACGGCGCCGCTCTCGCCGGAGCCGCGCAGCGCAGCCAGGTCGAGGCCGAGTTCATGGGCGAGCCGTCGCGCGTAGGGGGTGGCCCGCACTCGCGTCCCGGTAGCAGGGACAGCGTGTTCGATGTCGGCCCGGGTGATCCGGCCGCCGCGCCCAGTGCCGTGCACGGCGGTGAGATCGATGCCCATCTCCGCGGCGAGATGCCGGATGAGGGGCCCTGCCTCGACGACAGCAGACTTCGCCGTGGTCGAGGCCGACGCCTTCGCATGCGGCTTCGTGGAAGCGGCACCATCAGCAGCCGACGTCGGCACCGGCTCTGTCACCAGGACGGGGGGCGAGGGAGCCGGCTCAGGGATGGCGGGGGGTGGCTCCGGCACGGGCTCGGCCACGGTCGCGGCAGCGGGCTCCACGGCTGGCTCGGCCATTGTCGCGGCAGCGGGCTCCGCAGCCGGTGCGGCCACCGGCTCGGCGTCCGGTCGCCCGACCGCCGCCCCGGCCCCGGGCGCCTCGATCAGCGCGAGCGGCGTCCCCACCGGCACCCGCGTTCCCGGTTCCACCAGCAGCCGCCCTACCGTCCCTGTCTCGAAGCACTCGACCTCGATCGCCGCCTTGTCGGTTTCCACGACGGCCACCACGTCGCCCTTGTGCACCGGGTCCCCCGGGTGCACGAGCCATTCCTGCAACAGCCCTTCGTCCATGTCCGCGCCGAGGGAGGGCATGGTGAACTCTGCCATCCGAACCCACCGCCCGACGTGCTGCGGCGACGATGTCCGCGACCTGGGGCAGCGCTGCTTCCTCCAGCTTGCGGGCGTAAGGGATGGGAACCTCGGCGCTGCACACGCGCTCGACAGGGGCGTCGAGATCGTAGAAGTTCCGCTCGGTGATGCGGGCGGAGATCTCCGCGGAGAGGCTGCCGCTGCGCCAGGCCTCGTCGATGACGACGGCACGGTGCGTGCGGGCCACCGAGCCGCAGATCGTCGCGTCGTCGAGCGGCCGCAGGACGCGCAGGTCCACCACCTCCGCGCTGATGCCGTGACCCGCCAGTTCGTCCGCTGCCCCGAGGGCCTTGTGCAGCGAACCGCCGTACGTGAGCAGGGAGATGTCCCTGCCGGTCCGGCGCACCACCGCACTGTCCAGGTCCACGGGACCCGCGTCCGCCGGCAGGTCGCCGGAGGCGTTGTAGAGGCCGCCGTGCTCGAAGATCAGCACCGGGTCGGGATCGGCGAGGGCCGGGGCCAGCATGTGCCGGGCGTCCACGATGGTCGCCGGGGCCAGGACCCTGAGGCCGGGGATGTGCGCGTACCAGCCCTCCAGGCTGTGCGAATGCTGGGCCGCCAACTGCCGTCCGGCGCCCGTGGTCATCCTGATCACGAGGGGGACGGGCAGCTGCCCGCCCGACATGTGCTGCAGCGTCGCGGCGTTGTTGAGGATCTGGTCGAGCGCCAGCAGGCTGAAGTTGACCGTCATGATCTCGACGATCGGCCGCATGCCCGCCAGGGCCGCTCCGATTCCGGCGCCCACGAACGCGGACTCCGAAAGCGGGGTGTCGCGGATGCGTTCGGGGCCGAACTCCTCCAGCAGGCCGAGGCTGACGCCGAAGCAACCGCCGTAGCGGCCGACGTCCTCGCCCATCAGGAAGACACGGTCGTCGGCGCGCAGGGCGTCCCGCAGAGCCTCACGCAGGGCTTCGCGATACGTCGTCTTGTGTTCGGCGGGGTCAGTGGTTCCTTTGACCTTCTCGGTCGCAGACATGATCAACTCGCCTCCCCCACAGGGCTGGTGACGAACCTCAGCAGGTCCTCGGCCGGTTCCTCCGGCGCCACTTCCGCCGCCTCGACGGCTCCGCCCACCTCCGCGGCCACCTGGCTCTCCAGGCGGGCGAGCACCTCGTCGTTCAGCCCGCCACTCTCCCGCAGCTTCCCGGCGAGCAGTTCGATCGGGTCGCGATCCTTCCAGTGCTCGATCTCGCCCTTGTCGCGGTATCGGTCGGGGTCGTACATCGAGTGGGCGCGGAAGCGGTAGGTGCGCACTTCGAGGAAGTGCGGTCCGGTTCCGGTGCGGATGCCCTCGGCGGCGCGGCGGGCGGCGTCCTCGACGGCGAGCACGTCCATCCCGTCGACGGCCCAGGAGACCATCCCGTACGAGGAGGCCCGCATCGCCAAATCGGTCTGGGCCTGCTCCCTCTCGAGGGCGGTACCCATGGCGTACCGGTTGTTCTCGCAGACCAGCAGCAGCGGCAGGCCCCACAGCGCGGCCAGGTTGGCCGTCTCGTGGAACTCGCCTTCGGCAAAGGCGCCGTCACCGAAGAAGCAGCAGGTGACGCGGTTCCGGCCGTTCATACGGTCGGCGAGCGCGAGTCCGGCGGCCAGCGGCAGACCACCGCCGACGATGGCGTTGCCGCCGTAGAAGCGACGGCTCGCGTCGAAGAGATGCATGGAGCCGCCGCGGCCGTGGCTGCAGCCGGTTGTCTTGCCGAACATCTCGGCCATGACGGCGTCGGCGGGAATGCCGCGGGCGAGCGCGTGGCCGTGTTCACGGTATGTCGAGACGACCGCGTCGTCCTCGGTGAGTGCCTCGTTGACGCCGACGGCGACGGCCTCCTCACCGATGTACAGGTGGACGAAGCCACGGATCCGCGCGGCGCTGTACAGCTCCACGCAGCGTTCTTCGAAGCGGCGGATGCGGAGCATCGACTGGAGGAGGTCCAGCCGGTGCGCCGCCTTCTGCTTCTGCTGTGTGGTCTTGGGCTGCTTCGGCTGTGCGGTCTTCCCCGCGGCCTTGTGGTTGCCGCGCGGGGTGCGGGCGGCGCTCATGCCGACCCCTCCTTCCTTCCCTCCGACGACGAGGGGTCGCCCTCCAGGGTGGAGATGTCCCCCTCGGGCAGACCGAGTTCGCGGGCCCGCAGCAGCCGGCGCATGACCTTGCCGCTGCGGGTGTGCGGCAGGTGCTGGTCGAACGCGATCTCGCGCGGCGCGACGGCGGGGCCGAGCCTGCGCCGGGCGAAAGCGAGCAGCTCCCGACGTGTCGCGCCGGTCGCCTCGAAACCGGGCCGGAGCGACACGAACGCCTTGATGATGTTCCCGGCGACGGGGTCAGGCCGCCCGATCACTCCGGCCTCGGCGACCGCGGGGTGTTCCATCAGGGCGCTCTCGACCTCGAAGGGCCCGACGAGGTGTCCGGCGGACTTGATGACGTCATCGGCGCGGCCCACGAACCAGTACCAGCCGTCGGCGTCCTTGCGCACCAGGTCACCGGTCAGGTACCAGCCCCCGGCGAACGCCGCCGCCGACTGCTCCTCGGCATGGAGATAGCCTCGGAACATGGACGGCCAGCCGGGCCGTAGCGCCAACTCCCCCTCCACTCCGGGCTGCTGAAGAACACGCACGCGCCCGTCGACGACCTCGATCTGCCCGTCCGCACCGCGCTCCAGGACCGCCGCCTCCACACCGGGGAGGGGGCGCCCCATGGAACCCGGGCGGATCTCGCACCCGGCGAAGTTCGCGATCATGATGGCGCCGGTCTCGGTCTGCCACCAGTTGTCGTGCACCGGCAGCCCGAGCACGTCCCGGCCCCACACCACGGCCTCGGGATTGAGCGGTTCCCCCACCGAGGCGATGAAGCGCAGGGCGGTCAGGTCGAAGGAGTCGGGCAGGTCGTGCGGTCCCTGCCGTGGCGTCGTGCGCATCAGCATGCGCAGGGCGGTGGGCGCTGTGTACCAGACGGTGACCCGCTGTCCGGCGAGGATGCGGTACCAGCGGCGGGCGTCGAAGTCACCCTCGTCCACCACGACGGTCAGCCCGTGCGCGAGCGGCGCGATGATCCCGTACGACATCCCGGTGACCCAGCCCGGATCGGCGGTGCACCAGTACACGTCGTCCGGGTGCAGATCAAGGGCGAACGAGGCGGTCGCGTAGTGGGCGATGATCGCCTCGTGCACATGGACGGCACCCTTAGGGGTGCCGGTGGTGCCGCTGGTGAAGTGCAGCAGGGCCATGTCGGCGGGGGACGTCGGCGGGATGGTGAAGGTGTCGGCGGCACCGGCCATCAGCGCCTCGTACGAAACCGTGCCGGGCAGTTCGTCCGCGCCCTCGCCGATGATCAGGACGTACTCCAGCTCGGGGAGCAGCGCACGGCGATCGGCGACCTTCTTCCGGTACAGGGCCGCGGTGGTGACCAGCGCCCGCGCATTGCTGATCCGCAGCCGCTGCTCGACGGGGTCGGGGCCGAACGCGGAGAACAGCGGGCACAGCACGCTGGTGTTCTTCAGCGTGCCGAGGACCACGGTGTACAGCTCCGGGCACCGTCCGAGCAGGGTGACGACCCGGTCACCCCGCCCCAGGCCGAGGGCGCACAGGACGTTCGCGAACTGCGCGCTGGAGCATGCCAGTTGGCCGTACGTCACCGTGGTCACGGAGTCGTCGCGGCCGATGCAGCGCAGCGCCACCGCACTGCCGTGATCGGATTCGGCGTGCCGGTCCACGGCCTCGTACCCGATGTTCAGCCCGCGTCCGCCGGGCAGCCCGGAGAGCTTGGTGCGTGCGCCCGCCCAGGAGAAGGCGGCACGTGCCTTCTCATAGTCGTCCAGGTTGGGCGGGACGCTCGGCGGAATGTCTTTGCGGATCGTCTCCCAGGGCATGGCGGTCCCGTTCGCATCGGCCTGCTTCGACCATCCGCCGACGGCAGTACCACCCGCACTGGGCCGAAGGTCCCCCGCACAGGGCCACGCGGCTCCGCCCGGACCGTCCGGGCCGCGACAAGGGACCGGCGGCCCCTGCTCCCGGCGTCGCCGGCGCACCACGATGGGAGTGAACCCGTAACCGGCTGCGAAGGCGCTGGAGGTGCCACACCATGCTTCGACCGGTGATCACCGGGGTCGACGGATCCCCGGAGAGCCTGGCCGCCCCCCTGTGGGCGGCCCGCGAGGCCCTGCGCCGCTCCTTGCCGCTGCACCTGGTCCACGCGACCAGCTGGAGCCCCCATCCCTCGGCCTCGGATCCCGCGAACGTGATCAGGCGCCAGATGGGCCGCGGCGTCCTGCGCAAGACAGAGAGCCACATCGCGCGGACGTGCCCGGACGTCCGGCTCACCGACGAGCAGGTCGATGGGCCGGCGACCGCCGCCCTCTTGAGGGCGGCGGACCGGGCCGAGCTGATGGTCCTGGGGTCCCGCGGGCTGAGCGGGTTCACCGGGCTCCTGGCCGCTTCGGTGGCCCAGGGCGTCGTGGCACGGGCGACCCGGCCGGTGGTCCTGGTCCGAGCGGGAGAGCACCCTGAGGACGGGCGCCGACAGGACCAGGACGACCGCCGCTCCGCGCTCGCCACGTGCCGGGACGTCGTTCTCGGTCTCGATCTGAACGACCCGAGCGACGAGGTGATCGGGTTCGCCTTCGAGGCCGCGCGGGTTCGCGGGGCGCGGCTGCGTGTCATGCACGCGTGGAGCGGCCCGCCCCTGTTGTCCTTGGGTCCCGGCGAGATAGGTCTGGAGAGCGCTCCCGAGCGCGCCCAGGAGTGGCGCGGTTTCCTCGAAGCGGTGCTCCAGACCTGGCGGGAGAGGTTCCCCGGCGTGGACGTCGACGAGACGGTCGTCGAGGGAAAGGCGGGCCCACATCTGGTGTCCGCCTCCTCCGGCGCCGGACTGCTCGTCGTCGGCCGCCGCATGCACGAAGGCGACGTCGGCCCGCACGCCGGTCCGGTCACCCACACGTTGATTCACCACGCGCGCTGCCCCGTGGCCGTCGTCGCCCACGACTGAGGCGGCCACGCACTCCTTGAGGGAGGTGTCCGTCATGTTGAGGCCCGTCGTCGCCGGTCTGGACGGCTCACGCGAGAGTGCCGCCGCCGCGGACTGGGCGGCACGTGAGGCACTGCGCCGCGGACTGCCGCTGCGTCTCGTCCACGCCTGGGAGGGGCTGTCGGACGAGGCGGCGTCACTGCCCGAGCTGAAGGTCCCCCAGGAGTGGGCGCGCCGCATCCTGTGCGGCGCGATGGACCGGCTCACCGAACGGTATCCGCAGGTCCGCATCAGCGCGGAGCAGCTGCGGCAGTCCCCGGTCCAGGCCCTCGTGGCCGAGGCCGAGGAAGCGGAGGTGCTGGTCCTCGGCAGTCAGGGATTCGGCGGCGTCGGCGGCTTCTTCGCCGGTTCCGTCGCGATGGCCACCGTCGCGCACGCGCAACGGCCGGTGGTGCTGGTGCGGGCGGCGAACCGCGCCGAGGACGAGCGGTTCCCGGACACCGACGGACGCCCTTGCGACCGGACTCCGTACCGCGTCGTGGCCCTCGCCGTGGCCCTGGGTGACCCGTGCGACGCCCTCATCCGCTTCGGCTTCGAGGCCGCGGCCTGCCGCACCACGACGCTGCGCGTCGTGCACGCCTGGCACGCCACCCGAATTCCGGCGGCCGCGCACGGGCACGGCGGGGACCAGGCCGTGGCAGACCGGGCGCTCGCCACCGCGCTGCAGCCCTGGCGGGCGAAGTACCCGACGGTGCGGGTACGGACTCTGGCGGTGAACGGCGGACCCGCACAGGAGATCATGAAGGCATCCCGCGACGCCGGGCTGCTGGTGGTGGGCCGCAAGCCCCGTAACGCGGCAGTCGGCGCCCGCCTCGGCGCCGTGACACACGCGGTCATCCACCACGTCGGCTGCCCCGTGGCCGTGGTCCCGCATGTCTGAGGAGCCGGGCGGGACTACGCGCCGCGGCCCCTGCCCGGCACTGGACGCAGAGCGTCATGACCTGTGCATACCCGTCCCCGGCAGGGCCGGGAAGCTCCGCGCGCAACCACACGGAGCGTCACAGATCACGAGGTTCCGACACAGGCGCCGCGTGAACCTCAGACGACATCTCGTCGCGCAAGAGCCACGAAGCGATCAATCAACTCGGTGGCGGCTCTGCGCCGCCTGTCCAACTCGGATACGTCGTCGCCATGATGGACATCCACTACCCCCTCGAAAGCCTCCTGCCCCTGGCGCAGGACTTCTTCGCTGTCCGTGAGCATCTGAATACGGAACAGCGCCTCCTGCGCATCGGAGCGGAGATCGTACGAGCGTTGCCGGGCCTCGCGTGCCTGCTCCTCGGGCCGGTCCTCGTGCGCGCAGTACCAACGGGTGACCAGCACCCGGCGCAGATTCACCAGGATTCCGGCATACACACAGAACGCGTCGAGGCGCTCTCTCCTGAGCTCTTCTTCCCGTTCAAAAGCCCGCGCACGCTGAGTGGCGCGTTGCTGGAAGAGGTGTGTGAATCCCGCGCCCAGCAAGGTGCCCAGCACCGCTATCCCACTCGCGGCTATTGACTCCACACGGTCAGTACAGCATCAGAGTTGCACCAGAAGGACCCCGTTGCGACGTCCGAGAACGCAGTCTGCGTCACCCCAAAGCAAATCGCGCGCGATCACCCCAGTTGGCACCATCGGTGACCATCAAATGCAGTCCCGTTATTCGTGCCGTGAACGGCAATGTGGACGCCAGGGTCTCCTCGATTGCGTCGTACACCTGCGTCGACCGGTCAGAGGCGACCGTCAGGTGAGGGATGACCTCCTCGAATCGCCCGCCGTGCGGCGGCGTCCCGGGCCAGTGCGCGGCGATCGCCTCGGTAAGTGCACGCAGAGGCTGGGGCGGCTCCGGCGCCAGCCACAGAGCGTTCGGGAAACGCCCGAAGCGGGCGAAGGTGACCTCGAAGGCCCGGTGCCGTGAAACAAGGCCCGTCAACTCCTCCAGCACGTCCGGCGTCAGGCGACCAGCGGGCAGGAACGGCGACAAGACGGTGACGTGAGCCGGCATTCCGGCCCGAGCGGACTCGTCGTACCGAGATCGGCAGGCGGCCACGACCGGCTCGGCCTCGAGAACCCTGGCCAGCACGATCGACCGCCCGGGGAGCCAACGAGGGCTGTCGAGCACGGTCACTGTGGAAGTGTGTCAGCACGCGGCTTCCCTGGTAAAGGGAGGATGCCGGACCTGCGGGCCGCACGAGGACCCCCCTCGACCACCGTCGTCTCGCGTCGGCGTGGTGCAGGTCCGGCACTGGGGCGGAAGACCGGTCCGCCCCTTCCGAGGAGCCGCCGTAGCGGCCTGCGCCGGCCCCAACCGGCGCACCCGCAAGCGAGTTGACCTCCCGCAGGGAGCTGCGACGCTCATCCTGGAGAAGTGGATACGGGTGGAAGCCCCCGTGAGGGAGACCATCCGCACGCTCGTCACGGGCTTGAGTCCCGACCCTGGCACCACAGGCCCGTACCGCAGCAGGGGCCGACCGGCCCACCCGAGGAGCCAACAGGCCCCATGCGCGAGCCGGGAAGAACTACAGATCCTCACCGATCCCGCACGACCGTGCGGCACGTCACCAAGTCCCTCGTGCTCCCGCCCGCGCATCAGCACATTCTCCGCAGGCGCCCCACCTGCTCACCGGAGACCGGTCCGCACTGCCAACCGACGAGGCATCGATCGGGACCAGACCGGTGCCGGGTGACGGCCCGTTCGCCCCTGGACCCGCAGCGCGGTCCGGCGCACGCTGGAGATGAGCGAGGTCCCGCAGACGTTCGCCGGTCCTGCGCGGCGAAGCAGCGTCCCCACTCCGCACAAGTCCGCACCCGTCCACCTCCTCCACCCAGGAGTGATCACGATGGAAGCCAAGCAGTGGACCGTTCAGATCTACATCACCGAGGAGGGCGACGACACGCACGCCCGTGCCGTGCTGACCACCCAGGACACCTCAACGGTCACCGGACGTGGCGTGGCCAGGCGCAACCCGATCGACCGCTCCATCCCGGAGATCGGTGACGAGCTCGCCGCCAGCCGCGCTCTGGAAGATCTGGCCATCAGGCTGCACGACGTCGCCTCCGACGACATCGTGCAGCTGACAGGCCCTGCCGATCCCCCACCGCGCGGCCGGTGACCACCACACGACATCCGGAGGTGCAGCGTTGAGCGACCTCCCCGGACAGCACAACTAGGGCCGAACGACCCCCGCCCAGGACCGGGCGGCCCGTGGCGCCTCGCCCGCTCGCGCGCTCACGCTGGGATCAGCAACCGTCAACAACCCCCACAGTCGCGGAGGGTAACGATGACGTGCAGCCCAGCGTCCGCCGTCCTGGACAGGAACGGGCTCGACGCCCTCATCAAGACCCTGGCCGCCCAGGGACGCACAGTCGTCGGCCCTACCGTCCGGGATGGAGCGGTGGTCCTTGCGGAGCTCGCCTCGGCCGAGCAGCTGCCCTTCGGCTGGGGCACCCAGGTCGAGGCCGGCCACTACCGTCTCGTCCCCCGCGAGGACGGCGCGGCCTTCGCGCACTCCTCTGGCCCGCAGTCCTGGAAGACGTTCCTGCACCCGCAGCGGGAGAAGCTGTGGAGCACCGACCGAACCGCCGACGGCCGGCTGTCCGTCACCGAAGAGCGTGCCGCCCCACCGTCGTACGCCTTCCTGGGCGTGCGCCCCTGTGACCTGCGAGCCATCGCGATCCAGGACCGGGTGCTGACCGGGGGCGCCTTCAGGGACACCGGCTACCAGGAACGGCGGAAGGACGCGTTCCTGATAGCCGCCGAGTGCACCGAACCAGGAGCCACCTGCTTCTGCGTCTCCATGGGCAGCGGCCCGGCGGCCGACACCGGGTTCGACCTCGCACTGACGGAGGTCGTGGACGAGAACGGACACCGTTTCCTCGTACGCGTGGGCAGCGACGAAGGCGCCGAGCTCCTCTTCGGCGTCCCGCACCGCCCGGCCGACACGGAGACAGAGACGACAGCCCGCGTCGCGGTGGACGCCGCACGGCACCGGATGGGCCGGGCCATGCCTCCCGTGAGCCTGCGCGATCTGATGGGCGAGAGCCTGGAGGCCGACCGCTGGGACGATGTCGCCGACCGCTGTCTGACCTGCGGCAACTGCACCATGGTGTGCCCCACCTGCTTCTGCACCACCACCGAGGAGGTCACCGACCTCACCGGCGACCACGCCGAGCGGTGGCAACGCTGGGACTCCTGCTTCGACCTCGACTTCTCCCACATCCACGGCGGCCCGGTACGCAAGTCACCACGCAGCCGCTACCGCCAGTGGCTCACCCACAAGCTCTCCACCTGGTACGACCAGTTCGACAGCTCCGGCTGCGTGGGCTGTGGACGCTGCGTCACCTGGTGCCCGGTCGGCATCGACATCACCGAAGAGGCCGCGGCCCTGCACGACGAACTCGCCGAGCGGCTGCAGCAGGACGAGCACGAGAAGCAGAGGGAAGGAAGGGAGACGGAGCGATGACTTCTGCCACCACCATGGCCGCGGCTCTCCCTGCCGAACACCGGGAACGGCTCATGCGGATCGCCCGCGAGGTGTCTTTCGAGGCGGGCACCCGCCTGTTCGACGAGGGCCGGCGAGCCGACAGGTTCTGGATCGTGCGGGCCGGTGTCGTCGCGCTCGATCTGCATGTCCCCGGTCGTCAGGCCGCCGTCGTCGAGTCGCTCGGACACGGTGAACTGATCGGCTGGTCCTGGCACTTCCCGCCCTATGTATGGCAACTGGGCGCCAAGGCCATGAGTCCGGTGCGCGCCTATGAGTTCGGCGCGCCGGCGGTACGGGCGATGTGCGCGGACGACCCCGAATTCGGCCGCGCGATCGCGGTATGGGTGGGCCGGGTGGTCGCCCACCGGCTGCACGCGTCCCGCACCCGATTGCTCGACCTGTACGCCCCCTACGGCAGTGGCGGCCGGCCATGACCGGCATTCCCCTGCCCTACCGAGTGACGCGCGTGCGCGGCGAGACGGCCGACACGGTCACCCTCACCCTCACGCCCGCGGGCCCAACGGCCCTCGCGTCCTTCGCACCCGGCCAGTTCGCCATGGTGTACGCCTTCGGGGTCGGCGAGATCCCGGTCTCGGTGTCCCGCGTCAACGGTCACGAACTCGTCCACACCATCCGCTCGGTCGGGGCGGTCTCGGCCGCCCTGTGCGGCCTCGGTCCGGGCGCCCAGGTCGGGCTGCGCGGCCCCTTCGGTACCGGCTGGGAGCTCGACGGAGCCACCGGGCAGGACCTGCTGATCATCGCCGGGGGGATCGGTCTGGCCCCGCTGCGGCCCTTGGTGCTCGACGCACTGGCCGCCCCGCACGCGTACGGGCGGCCAAATCTCCTGATCGGCGCCCGCACTCCGGACGATCTGCTCTACGCCGACGACCTGCGCGCCTGGACGGCGGCTCGCGGCCCACTGCACTGCGCGGTCACCGTCGACCGCCCGGCCCCCGCCTGGAGCGGCCACGTCGGCGTCGTCACCACCCTGCTGAACGGCGCCCGGTTCGACCCCGAGAACACCACGGCCTACATCTGCGGCCCCGAGGTGATGATCCGCGCCACCGCCCGCGACCTGCTCCACCGCGGCCTGCCCTCACACCGGATCCGGGTCTCACTCGAACGCAACATGCGCTGCGCCACCGGGCACTGCGGCCACTGCCAGCTCGGAAGTGTCCTGGTGTGCCGCGACGGCCCGGTGATCGACTGGGGCCGGGCCGCATCCCTGCTCTCCGTAAGGGAGTTGTGAGATGACACCGAAGCTCGCCGTGTTCAAGCTGGCGTCCTGCGACGGCTGCCAGCTCACTCTCCTCGACTGCGAGGACGAACTCCTCGCGCTGGCCGGGCAGGTCGAGATCGCTCACTTCCTGGAAGCGTCGAGCGCCGTGCGCCCCGGGCCCTACGACCTCACGCTCGTCGAAGGGTCGGTCACCACTGCCGCCGACGCGGAGCGGATACGGGAGATCCGTGCGCAGTCCCGCGCCCTGGTGACCATCGGGGCCTGCGCCACCGCGGGCGGCATCCAGGCACTGCGCAACTTCGCGGACGTCGAGGAGTTCCGCCGCACCGTCTACGCCCGGCCCGACTACATCGACACCCTGGCCACCTCCACCCCCGTCTCCGCCCATGTGGACGTCGACTTCGAACTGCGCGGCTGCCCGATCGACAAGGGCCAGCTCCTCGAGGTCATCACCGCCCACCTGGCCGGCCGCAAGCCCGGCATCCCGAATCACAGCGTGTGCTTCGAGTGCAAGCGGCGCGGCACGGTCTGCGTCACCGTCGCCCACGGCACCCCTTGCCTCGGCCCGGTCACGCACGCCGGCTGTGGCGCGATCTGCCCGGCGTACGGGCGCGGTTGTTATGGCTGCTTCGGCCCGTCCGGATCGGTGAATCTGCCCGCGCTCATCCCGCTGCTGCATCGCGACGGCATGGACGACCGCGACACCGAACGCTTCCTGCACACCTTCAACGCCGCCGCCTTCGCGGAGATCGAGGAGGAGACGTGACCCACCGAGGCTCCCGCGTCCTGCACGTCGGCTCACTCTCCCGTGTGGAGGGCGAGGGCGCCCTGCACCTGCGGGTGCACGGCACGGCCGTGACCGAGGCCAGGCTGCAGATCTACGAACCGCCGCGCTTCTTCGAGGCGTTCCTGCGCGGTCGCGCGTACACCGAGCCGCCGGACATCACCGCCCGGGTGTGCGGCATCTGTCCGGTCGCCTACCAGATGAGCGCCTGCG
Source organism: Streptomyces sp. NPDC055099 (assembly GCF_053607685.1). Taxonomy (NCBI): domain Bacteria; kingdom Bacillati; phylum Actinomycetota; class Actinomycetes; order Kitasatosporales; family Streptomycetaceae; genus Streptomyces; species Streptomyces sp. NPDC055099. The sequence continues at coordinate 225,818 of NZ_JBSGUA010000013.1, forward strand.
CGGCGATCGAGGACGCCTGCGGAGTCACCGTCACCCCGGCCATCCGCGAGCTCCGCAGACTGCTGTACTGCGGTGAATGGATCGAGAGCCAGGTCCTGCACATCTACCTCCTGCATGCCCCCGACTTCCTGGGCTGCGACGATGCGATCGGTCTCGCCCGCACCCATCGCACCCACGTGGAGCGGGGCTTGCGCCTCAAGCAAACGGGCAACGCGATCCTGGAACTGCTCGGCGGCCGCGCCATCCACCCCGTCAACGTCCGCCTGGGCGGCTTCCACCGGGCACCCACGCCCTGGGAACTGCGCCCACTGGCCGAGCAGTTGAGGCGCGCCCAGGACGACGCCTGGGAAACGGTCCGCTGGGTGGCAGGCTTCGACTTCCCCGACGCCACCGTGGACGCAGACTTCCTGGCGCTGGCCGCCCCGGAAACGTACGCCATCGAGGGCGGCGACCCCACGATCCTGCGCGCCGACGGAACGCGCACCGCGTTCCCCGTCCCCGACTTCCCGGACCACGTACGCGAGGAGCAGGTGCCGCATTCCACGGCGCTGCATTCCCGGCTCGACGGTCGGCGCCATCTGACCGGCTCGCTGGCCCGGTTCGCGATCAGCGGGCACTTGCTGTCGCCGACCGCCCGGGAGGCTGCGCGCGAGGCCGGGCTCGACGGGGAAGTGTGCCGCAATCCTTTCCGGTCGATCCTGGTGCGCGCGGTCGAGGCCGTGTACGCGGTCGAGGAGGCACTGCGGATCATCGAGACGTACGAGCCGCCGCCGCGCTCCTTCGTGGAGGTACCGCCGACCGCGGGCACCGGCCACGGCGCGACCGAAGCACCGCGCGGCCTCCTCTACCACCGCTACGTCCTGGACGCCGAAGGCACGGTCACCGACGCCCTCCTCGTTCCGCCGACCGCGCAGAACCAGGGCGCCATCGAGGAGGACCTGCGCCGGATCGCCGAGACCGCGATCACGGGGCGGGGCGTGGACGACGAGGAGTTGACCCGGCTGTGCGAGCGGGCCATCCGCAACCACGACCCGTGCATCTCCTGCTCCACCCACTTCCTCGACCTCACGGTCGAGCGCGTCACCAGTCGCTGAGGAGGCCTCCATGACTGTCACGCCGGAACCGACCTCCTCCAAAGGGCCCGTTGCGCTGACGGGGCAGACGACCACCCTGAAGAAAGGGGTGGTGACGGTGGGCGGTGCGCCCCGCGACCGGACGCTGGTGCCGCTCCCGGCGCGTCTGGTCCGCGCCGCCGAGGGCGCCGTCGACATCCTTGTCGGCCTCCCCGGCCCGAACGCCGCCCCCTCCGCCAGGCAGAACACCGATACCGCCTCCGGACGGGGCGCCTCATGAAGTACCTCGACGAGTACCGCGATCCCGAGCTCGCCCGCCGCCTCCTGGACCAGCTGCGGACGGCCGCCACACAGCCTTGGCAGATCATGGAAGTATGCGGCGGACAGACCCACACACTGGTCCGCCAGGGGATCGACGAACTGCTGCCCGCCGGCATCCGCATGATCCACGGGCCCGGATGTCCGGTCTGTGTCACGCCCCTGGAGACCCTCGACCGGGCCATGGCCATCGCCGCCCGGCCCGGCGTGGTCTTCACCAGCTTCGGCGACATGCTGCGCGTGCCGGGCTCGGAGACCGACCTGCTGGCCCTGCGGGCGCGCGGCGCGGACGTGCGCGTCGTGTACACGCCGATGGACGCGGTGCGTATGGCGCAGGAGTCACCTGATCGTGAAGTGGTGTTCCTGGCCGTCGGATTCGAGACGACGGCGCCCGCGAACGCCATGGCGGTCCTGCACGCGGCCCGCCTGGGCCTGACCAACTTCTCGGTCCTGGTCAGCCACGTCCTCGTACCCCCCGCGATGACCGCCCTGCTCGACAACCCGGACTGCGAGGTACAGGCGTTCCTGGCGGCCGGGCACGTGTGCGCGATCATGGGCTGGCGCGAGTACGAGCCGATCGCCTCCCGGTACCAAGTGCCCATCGTGGTCACGGGTTTCGAACCCTTGGATCTCCTGGAGGGCATCCTCATGGCCGTGACCCAGCTGGAGCAGGGGCGCCACGAGGTCGAGAACCAGTACGTACGGGCGGTCCACCGCGGCGGCAACACCGAGGCCCAGGACGCGGTGCGTGAAGTCTTCCGCGTCACCGACCGCGCCTGGCGCGGCATCGGAGCACTACCCGACAGCGGACTCGAACTCGCCGACCCTTACACGAAGTTCGACGCCGCACACCGCTTCGACGTGGGCTCACTGCACCCGGCCGAGGACCCCGAGTGCATCGCGGGCGCCATCCTCACCGGCTCCCGACTGCCCACCGACTGTACGGCCTACGGCACCCGCTGCACCCCCCGCCACCCACTCGGCGCGCCCATGGTGTCCGCCGAGGGAACGTGCGCCGCCTTCCACGCCGTCGGCCGCACCCGAGACCCCGAGGACGCGCCATGACCATGGAATGCCCCACCCCGCGCCACGAGGACGAACGCGTCCTGCTCGGCCACGGCGCCGGAGGGCGCCTGACCGCGGAACTCCTGGACACCCTGGTCCTGCCGGCCTTTGAGGGACAGAATGGCCCGCTGGAAGACGCCGCGCTGCTCCCCGGCCACCCCGACCTGGTCGTGAGCACCGACAGTTTCGTCGTCAGCCCGCTGTTCTTCCCCGGCGGGGACATTGGCTCGCTCGCCGTACACGGCACCATCAACGACCTCGCGATGCGCGGCGCCTGGCCGCTGGCCCTGTCCGTAGCCCTCATGGTCGAGGAGGGCCTCCCGCTGTCCGAACTCCGCTCGGTACTCGCGTCGTTGGGCAAGTCGGCCCGCAACGCCGAAGTACCCGTGATCACCGGCGACACCAAGGTCGTGGGCCGCGGCGCGGTGGACAAGGTGTTCATCAACACCACCGGAATCGGGCAACGTCGTTCGATGCTGCACCCCTCCGCCGCACTCGCCCGCCCGGGCGACGCGATCCTCCTTTCGGGACCGATCGGTCTGCACGGCACCACCGTGCTCTCCACCCGCGAAGGGCTCGGCTTCGAGAGCGAGATCGCCTCGGACAGCCGCCCCCTGCACCGTCTCGTCCGCGCCTTGGCGCCGCTCGGCGAACACCTCCACACCCTGCGTGACCCGACCCGTGGCGGCCTCGCCGCATCACTCAACGAGATTGCCCGCGACTCGTCCGTCGCCGTCGAGATCGACGAGATCGCCCTCCCGGTACCTGACGCGGTGGCATCCGCCTGCGACCTGCTCGGCCTCGACCCCCTCATCGTCGCCAACGAAGGCTGCCTGGTCGCCTTCGTCAGCCCCTCCGCGGCCGACGAGGCCCTCGCCACCATGCGTACGCTCCCCGAAGGCCGGGGTGCGGCCCGCATCGGCGAGGTACTGCCGCAGGGGCCGAGCGGCCGGGTCACGCTCCGGACGCTGGTCGGCGCCCGGCGGGTGGTGGACATGCCCCTGGGCGAACAACTCCCGCGTATCTGCTGACAGGCGATACGAGCCCGTGGCCGAACCGCGCGGCACGGAAGCGGCGGCACCTCGCTCGCGCGCAGACGGTGATCCGCCTGAGATACGGACCGGCGGGGGCCCGCCTCGCCACGCCGCAGCGCCGACAGTCCCACGGCGACCGCAGTTCGGACTCACCCGGCGTGGGCGAAACGGTCAAGAGCCCTGAGCACATGGGCGCGTGACGTGTCACTGCCCAGATGGCCCGCGTCATCGACGACGACCAGCTCGGCGGCGGGCCATGCGCGGGCCAGCTCCCTGGCGGTGTCGAGCGGACCGGCCAAATCCAGTCGGCCGTGGATCAGGACACCGGGGATGCCGGCCAAGCGATGGGCTTCGCGCAGCAGTTGACCTTCTTCCAGCCATGCACCGTGGGAGAAGTAGTGCGCACAGATGCGCACCAAAGCCAGCTGTGCGGAGGGCGGACGGTCGCCGTAGGGATTGGAGGCGCCGTTCGTCTCTCCGGAGAGGACCGCGTCTTCCCAGGCGCACCAGTCGGCCGTGGCCTTCTCCCGTACCGCGGCCTCCGGGTCTTCCACCAGACGCGCGTAGGCCGCGACGATGTCGCCGTCTCGCGGTGTGCCGGGAGCACCCGCCAGGAAGCGTTCCCACTGCTCGGGAAAGAACCGGCCGACACCGCGGTAGAGCCAGTCGATCTCGGAGCGCCGGGTGGTGGTGACAGCGGAGATGACGATCTGCGACACCCGTTCCGGGTACGTCTCGGCGTAGGCCAGGATCAGTGTGGAGCCCCACGAGCCGCCGTACAGCAACCAGCGGTCGATCCCCAGGCGCTCGCGCAGCTGCTCCATATCGGCGATCAGGTGCTGGGTGGTGTTGTGCCTCATGTCGGTGAGGGGGTCGAGCTGTTCCCACCGATCGAGCCATATGACCAGGGGATGCTCGACGTCGGGGACGGTCACCTCGTGTACTGGGAGGTCTGTGGCAATCCGGACGGCAAGCCGGCAGTCGTCGTCCATGGAGGGCCGGGGTCAGGGTGCGGTGCCGGTGCGCGCCAGTACTTCGATCCGGAGAAGTATCGAGTCGTCCTCTTCGACCAGCGCGGCTGTGGGCGCAGCCGTCCGCACGCGAGCCGTCCATTTCCGTCCTCCGCACGGCACACCTCAAACCGCCGCTGATAGATTCCTGCAGTGAGCGAGCAGCTACCCAGCGGTGGCATCGAGATGTCACCCGACGAGATCGAAGCCCTGCACGCCAAGTGGTCATCCTGCTGGACTCCGAGTGAGGTCGCGCAGCGGTTGACCGGGATCAGTACGCCCTGGTGCGTGGCCTCGGGCTGGGCGCTGGACCTCTTCCTCGGCAGGCAGACGCGCGCGCATGGAGACATCGAGATCGCGATTCCGGCCGCGAGTTTTCCGGAAGTCCGCGACCGCTTCCCCGGCTACGTCTTCGCTGCGGTAGGCAGCGGCCGCATGTGGGAGGACACCACACCAGAGGTGCTGGCCGCCGTGCATCAGACATGGCTCCGCGACCCGGCGACCGGAAACTACCTGCTCGACGTGTTCCGCGAACCGCACGACGGCGACACCTGGATCTGCCGACGCGACGAGAGGATCCGGCTTCCCTACAGCGACATCATTCACCGCACCCACGACGGCATCCCGTATCTGGCACCCGAACTGGTCCTGCTGTTCAAGGCCAAGCACACCCGTCGAAAGGATCAGACGGACTTCGAGGCGACCGTCCCGCACATGACCTCTACTCAGCGCGAGGCCCTGGCCGAGCTACTCGCCCGTGTGCACCCGGGTCACCGCTGGATTGCGGACCTGTAGCCGAGGCTTGGCTTGGAACCTCGATGACTGTGGCCGTCCCGACGACAGGTCGGCCCTCATGCATGGTGATCACGTGACCGGGCCTCAGAATCCGCCACTGCTCGGGGCGCAGAGGAGCCAGCCGGACATCTGCGGTCTCCCCAGGGCCGAGTTCCCGCGCGAACTCCACCCATATCGAGGCGATGTTCAGATCTCGCTCTCCATCAGCAGTGCGGTTACCGATGTCCCACAGAGGTCGGAGCTGACCATCCCCTGAGAAGGCGCCACGGCGTCCGCCCTCGTCTGTCCCCAGCAGGGTCAGCGTCGCACGGAAGGTTCCGAACGTGGCTTCCCGGCCCCGCCACTGGCACCAGCGGCGCGTGCGGTCGAGCATCATCTGCCGCGCGGCCTCAGCAAGGGCCTCCCAGAAGGATTGGGCCGTGGGATGAACATCCGCGATCTCGATGAGAAGGTCGAGCACGATTTCCCATTCCTGGTGCGCGACACCCTCACGAACCTCCCCGAGCGGCGCGCCGTTCTCAGCAACGGCGTCCTCGGGCAGCAGGTCGACAGCCCGCCGGAGAAGTGTGAACGCATCATCCATGCGCTGGATTCTCGCTCGTCTGGTCCCAGCCCTGTTGTCGCAGTCGGCAGGTCGGGATACGTCGGGGCCCAAGAGCGCGACGTACCCGGACACTCCGGGGCGTGAGGGGTATTCGATGGCAGGGCATGGTTTCTGCCTGTCAGGCTGTGCCCCATGAGTCCCGAGTCCAACGGTGTGTCCGGCAGCTCCTGGCTGGGGCCCCCGATCGACGCGCGTGCGCTGTTCGGTCCGGAGCACAGGTCGCTGCTCGACACCCTGCGTGGTCTGGCACCCTCCGACTGGGGCAGAACGGCAGCCGGGCAGTGGACGGTGCACGACGTCGCCACCCACCTTCTCGGCGGCTACTACGGCCGCCTCGGCCACGGTTACCGGAACGGCTTCGCCGATGGCGAGACCCTCGAAGCGTTCATCCACCGTACGAATCAGGAATGGGTCGAGTCGCACGCCGACGACAGCCCGGCCGCGCTCATCGATGCCCTGACAGCAGCCGGGACCCAGCTCGCCCAACAGTTCGCCACAGCCGACCTCCACGCGGCTGCCCTGGGCGTGTCGTGGGCAGGCGTCGCGCCCGCGCCGGCGTGGCTGGACATCGCCCGGGAGTTCACCGAGCACTGGACTCACCGGCAGCAGATCCGCCACGCCATCGGCCGCGACACCGATCCGGAGCCGCGTGCCCTGGGTATGGTCCTCGACACCTTCATGCGGGCCCTGCCCTACACACTGCGAAACACGTCGGCACCCGTAGGAGCGCAGGTCCAGGTGATCGCCGAGGGCCCCGGCGGCGCATGCTGGACAGTCACTGCCGCAGCGGATCGCTGGTCGTTGGCGGAAAAGCCGAGCGGGCGACCAACCGCAACCATGCTGCTGGACACAGAGTCCGTATGGCGCTTGTCCACGCGGAACATCGATCCCGCGGACGCCCTGTCCCGGGCCCAGGTGCGGGGAGATCGCCGGCTCGCCGAAGCCGCGTGCCACATCGTGTCCATCGTCCACTGACGGCGCCGGCATCGCCAGCGACCTGATCTGCCCGGCCGGCTGCGACCTCTGCGCGCCCCGGACACCCTTGAAAAAATGCCGAGTGGGCATCGGCAACGCCCTGCTAGCGTCTGCGGCATGAAGCGCGCTGCCACTGCTGTGACGACGACGCCGGAGAGTGTCCCGGCGCGCTGACAGATGTCTCAGTCCGAAGCCCCGGGGCGAGTGCCCCGGGGCTTCGCCTTGCGGTCACTCGCCCGATGTCCGCGAGGAGACCGTCATGAAGGACCACCGCAAACTCGGCCGTGAACTGGGCCTGTTCGACACCGACCCACTCATCGGCGCCGGTCTGCCGTACTGGCTGCCGGACGGCGCGGCCGTGCGGCACACCCTGGAGGAATACATCCGCGCCGCCGAACGGCGAGCGGGCTACCGGCATGTGTACTCACCGGTCCTCGGCAAGCGGGAGCTGTACGAGATCTCCGGGCACTGGGCACACTACAGCGACGACATGTTCCCCCCGATGGACCTCGGCGGTGAGCAGGTCGTCCTGCGGCCGAGCCTGTGTCCCCATCACGCGGTGATCTACCGCTCCCGCTCCCACAGCTACCGGGAACTGCCGCTGCGCATGGCCGAGTTGGGAGGCATGTACCGTTCCGAGCTTTCGGGCGTGCTGGGCGGTCTGACCCGGGTGCGGGCGATTCAGCTCAACGACGCGCACATCTTCTGCACCCTGGACCAGGTCGCCCAGGAGGCACAGGCGGCACTGGAGATGATCCGCCAGGCGTACGAGGCGCTCGGCATCACCCCGACCCGCTACCGGCTCTCCCTCCCGGGTCCCGGCGGCAAGTACGTTGCCGCACCCGAGAAATGGCAGCGGTCCACCGCCCTGCTCGCCGACGTCCTCGACCGCTCCGGTCTGCCCTACGAGGCAGCGGAGGGCGAGGCCGCCTTCTACGGCCCCAAGATCGACGTTCAGGTCACCGACGGCGCCGGGCGGGAATCCACCCTGTCCACCGTCCAGGTCGACTTCCACCAGCCCGAGCAGTTCGACCTGCGGTACATCGGCGCGGACGGCGCCAAGCACCGCCCCGTCATGGTTCATCGCAGCATCATCGGCAGCGTGGAGCGAGCCGTCGCCCATCTCATCGAACAGCACGGGGGCGCTTTCCCCGCCTGGCTCGCCCCCACTCAGCTGGTGATCCTCCCGATCTCCGACACCGAACTCCCGAACGCCGTTGCCCTCGCCCAACGCTGCACCCGTCTCGGTCTGCGCGCCGAGATCGCGGGACCGGACCTCGGCAGTCTGGGTGCCCGCATCCGCGAGGCCCGCCTGGTCCCCTACCAAGCCGTCATCGGCGCCAAGGAGGCCGCTGACGATCACGTCGCACTGCGCTTGCGTGACGGACGCCGACTCGACCCGCGGCCGGTCAGTGACGCACTCACCCACATCAGCGCCCTCATCGGAGCCCACAGCACCGAACTGTGGGCCGACGCCACCTCGTAACAGTCAACCTAGGTGAGGATGTCGGCCGGAAATCGGCCACCCGGCCGGCTCTCCCCACCCTCACGCTTCGCCATCACGCCCGTACCTCCGGCGCACGCCCCGCAAGCACCCCCTCCAACGCGGTCCGCTGCGCCGCGGGCAGGTGCTCCCCGAGCGGCGTCCGGCGCGGGCTGTGTTCGCCGTCGCAGAGCCAGCTTCGCTCATCGATGTCGTACGTCCATGTCGCGGCGCCCCACATGGGGTGCCCCTCCAGCAGGCGCTGGGCCAGCGGTTCGCAGTCGGGCGGGGCGCCTTGCGCGACGAGCGCTTCGATGACCATGGCCAGGACTTCGGGCAGGGCCTCCGCGTCGCCCAGTACGGGAAGAAGGAGGAGCAGCCGGGCGTGGGGGTCGAGGACCCCGTCCGCTTCGGCGGGCGCCGTGAGGAGAGCCGCCAACTCCGGCCAGCAGAGGCCGGGTCCGATGCGGTCCTGGTCGTCGCTGGCCAGGACGAGGGCGGCGCGGGAGGCCGGCCAGTCCGGGTGCGTGAGGAAGTAGTCGGTGGTCGTGTACTCCTCGCCGCTGTTGTAGTGCACGAGAATCGCGAAGCCGTCGGCCAGCGGCAGGGTGAACATCGGCCACGCCGTCCGGTCATGCAACTGCTCCAGGGCCTCACCGGCATCCGCCGCGTCGACACCGAACGCCTCCGCCGGGGTGCCGTCACTGAGGTCGGCGAGGTGCGCCGCCCAGAAGCCGGGGGCATCCAAGAGGGGCAGGCCGTCCACGACGGGGGCGGACGCGTACCAGTGCTGTGCCATCACCATGGCCGGGATTCTCCCCCGTGCGCGCTCAGGTGCCCAACCTGTCGGGCCCGCACCCGAGCAGCAGCGAAGTCCCACGGCTCACCGAGTGCAGCTCACCGAGGCCGGTCTCTATTGGCGCCCCATCCTGCGGGGTCGTCGTTACTGTCCCTCGCCCTCACGTACCTGCGCTGACGGCGGCACCGATCGGTTCGTCGGTCAGAGCCAGGCGCGCGGTGATGCGTTTGCCGACCGTCTCGCTTTTCACCGAGAGCTCGTGGGCGACGGCCTGCACGATCTCCAGGCCGTGTTGACCGATACGTCCGGCATCGACGCCGCGAACCACGGGGAGGACCGGCTCGGAATCCCACACCGTGATCAGCACCGATTCTCCGGTGATGCGCAGACGCACCAGCACCGGCCCCGGGGCGTACTTGAGCGCGTTGGTGACCAGCTCGCTGACCACCAGACGTGCCATTTCCATGCCGCGCTCCGCCACCGGCACCCCGTGCTCGGATCGCGCCGCGGTCAAGAAGTCGGCGGCGAGGTCACGGGCCTGGGCGATGCACGAGCCGTCCCCCTCCAGAGCCACCATGGTCTCCAGTGCGTGCCCGGCCGAGTGAGAACCGTCGTCATCATCTTCGGGACCTGATCCCATTACGCCGCTTCACTCCCCCATGTATAGACCTTCCCGGCGCCTACCCCCGGGCACGCATCTGACACCTCAGCACAGAGGTGGTTTTCGCCCCAGGCCAGACCTGATCCAACCAGTGCTCCAGAGGCGACGATCATGTGCCAGTATCGCCAACATGACTGAGACCGAGACGTCCGGAACGGAAGACCCACGACCACCGGGCGGGCTGTCGATCGTGGCCACCGCCACCGACGGCATCCGCGTACTGTCCCTGTCCGGCGAGATCGACCACCACAGCGGCGCGATCCTGCAGCAGGCTCTCAACGAGGTCGACGCGCCCCTCCCCCGGGTCGTTCTCGACCTGCGTCGGGTCACGTTCATGGACTCCAGCGGCATCAACATTCTCCTCGGCGCCCACCACACCTTCGCCCAAGCCGGCGGCTGGCTGCGCCTTGCCGCACCCGGCAGCGCCGTGAAGCGCACCCTGGGCATCGTCGGCGTCGAAACCGTCATCGACTGCCACGACACCCTCCGCGAAGCACTCGCGTAGCCCCGCCGCCCCGGCGGACACACCGCGCCGGTCGCGCAACGTCCAGGTCGCATCCCACCTCCCCTCTGCGTTGCGCACCGAGCGTCCCCTGTGCGGGGTCTGGGCACAGGGTCCGCCCGCCCGCACGAATATCGGTGCGGGCGGTCCTTGTATCCGCTGATCCACAAGCGGTAACAGCAAGATTCAGCCCCTGAGGCGCCAGGCGCGGGACAAATGGGGCGCGAAGCGCCGCAGGGCGCCTGGAAAAGCATTCCTCGCCGGGGCGGGCGGACGTCTATGCTGGCCCGGTTCCTGTGCCGTCTCGCATGACGTGTGCGTGTCCTTCGAGGTGATGACTTATATCCCAGGCCAAGTAGCCGTCTTTCCCGGGCTCTGCCCGCGGACCCCCGCCCGAGCGATCGAGCGGTTTGCGCTGTCCGCTGTGAAGACGGTGTTCCCGATGGCCTGGGCTCCGTGGCATTCTCCTGTGCGCAGTAGGCGTACGCGGGCCTCGGCCTGCCCGTTTCTCCTACTTCTCAGAACAGGAACCCCTGCTCCGTGTCTCGTGACACCCGCAACGCCCCGTCCTGCCCGGGCGCTGCCCCTGCCCGTACTCGAACTCGTACCCGTACTCGTACTGGACGGTCCTCGCGCCGTGGCAGTCAGATCATGCTCGCCGTCGTGCTGCTGGGTGAACTGATGGCCGTCCTGGACGCGTCCGTCGTCGACACCGCACTGCCCACCATCCAGAAGGACACCGGCGCCACGGCAACCGGTCTGCAGTGGACCCACGCCACGTACGCCCTCGCCCTCGGCATCGGGCTGATCACCGGAGGCCGCCTCGGTGACCTCTACGGACGCAAGCGCACCTTCCTCCATGGCACCGGCGTCTTCACCGCCGCGTCCCTGCTGTGCACTCTGGCCACCAGCCCCGCCGCCCTGATCGCCGCCCGCGCGGTCCAGGGGGCCGGCGCGGCAGCCATGATCCCGCAGGTCCTTGCCACCCTGCATGTCACCTTCTCCGGCAGCGCCCGCGCCAAGGCGTTCGGCCTCTACGGGACCGTCATGTCCGTCGGCAGCGTCGCCGGACCCGTTCTGGGCGGTTTCCTCGTCCAGGCCGATCTGTTCGGCCTGACCTGGCGGTCCATCTTCCTGATCAACATTCCCCTCGGCGTTGCCGCCGTCGTGCTCGGCCACCGGTACATCAGCGAGTCCCGCGACCGCCGGGCTCTGCGCCCGGACCTGCTGGGGATGGTCCTCTGCGCGCTCGGACTGCTGCTGATCGCCTACCCCCTGAGCGCGGGCGGTGGCCTCGGCTGGCCGTGGTGGACGTTCACGGCCATGTCCGCGGGTGGTGCCGTGCTGGTGGTCCTGGTCCTGCAGCAGCGGGCGGCCACCCGTAAGGGCGGCTTGCCTCTGATCGTGCTGTCCCTGTTCTCCGGCCGTCCCTTCTCCGGAGGCATGGCCGCGCAGCTGGTTCTGGGGCTGCTGTCGGGCCTGTTCTTCATGTGCTGGACGCTCTTCATGCAGCAGGGCCTGGGTCTGAGCCCGTCACAGGCGGCGCTCGGCTTCCTCCTCCTCACCCTTGCCGAGATCTCGGGCGCCTGGCTCGCCACGGCCGCCGTTGCCCGCCACCGACGCCGCGCACCCCAAGCCGGTGCGCTGCTTGCGGCACTGGCCCTGGCCGCGTTCGACCTGCTGGCCGCCACCTACGGCACCAACCTGTCGATGACCGCCATGGCCTGGCCGGTCCTGGCGCTGGGCTTCGGGTTTGGCATGATCGGCGCCCCGCTCACCGACCTCACCATCGGCCGCGTCGACGACGCGCACGCCGGGTCGGCCTCGGGGCTGTTCAACACAGCCATGCACCTGGGCATCGCCCTGGGAGTCGTCCTCACCGGGGTGGTGTTCTTCGCTCATGACCAGTCGGCCGCCGCCCGCGGCAGCGAGGTCGTCGACGCCTTCACCGCCACACTCCCGTATGTGATCGGCGGCCTGCTGATCATGTGGGTCCTGATGTTCTTCCTCCCCCGCGCCGCTCCACGCGCCCGCCGCCTCTGAGCATCACACTCAGCCGCTCAGCCGCTCAGCCGCTCAGCCGCTCAGCCACCAAGCTCACCTTGCTCACCTTGCTCGCGCTCGCCTGCGGCTCGGTGGTGTTCCTCGCGGTGGGCGAGCACTTCGGTCATGTGTGTTTCGGCCCAGCCCTTGAGGCCGATCATGACGCGGTTCAGGGACAGGCCGAGGTCGGTGATCTCGTAAGTGACGGTGACGGGAACGGTGGGCGTCACGGTCCGGGTGACCATGCCGTCCACCTCCAGGGAGCGCAGGGTCTGGGTGAGCATCTTCTGGCTGGCGCCCGCGAGCCGGCGGGACAGTTCGGAATAGCGCATCGGCCGCGGGCCGTCTCCGTGCTCGACCCCGGGACGGTGCGGTCCGTCGCTGCCGAGCGCGGCGAGGATCAACGCGACCCACTTGTCGGAGATCCGCTCGAGCAGCTGATGGCTGGGGCAGCCCTCCATGAACGCGTTGTAGCTCGCCTTCTCCTCTGCCCGCCGCTGGGCCGCCGTCCGCGTCGCCATCGATCGCTCCTTCGCCGCCCGAGGGGGTTACGCACTTTCAAGTGCCTGCTTTCGCAGTGAGGTTAACGAAACCAGCATGGAGCCCGGAAGCAATCACCCCACCGCAAAGGAACAAGGCCCATGAGTGCTGCCACTTTCCGTACCGCCGTCGTGCGCGTCCCGAAAGGCCCCGACTCGATCGAAATCATCGACGTGCCCGTCGTCGAGCCCGGCCCCGGGCAGGTCCGCGTCGCCATCGCCGCGGCGACGGTCAACCCCACCGACCTCGGCGTCGCAGCGGGCTTCTTCCACACGATCGGGCTGGTGCACCAGTCCGAACATACCGGTCTGGGCTGGGAGTTCGCGGGCGTCGTGGACGTGGCCGGGCCGGGCGTCGACCTGGCCCCCGGTACGCGGGTGGCAGGCCTGGTGGCCGGCTTCGACCGCGACTACGGCACGTACGCCGAGCAGATCGTGGTCGCGGCGGCCGACGTCGCCCCGGTCCCCGACGGCCTCGACCTGCTGGCCGCGACCACGGTCCCCCTCAACGGCCTGGCCGCCGCGCAGATCGTCGACCTGCTCGGCGACGCGACCGCCGGGGCCGACCGGCTGCTGGTGACCGGCGCCGCGGGGGCAGTCGGAGCCAACGTCACCGTCCTCGCCCAGGACCGCGGCTGGCAGGTGACCGGGCTCGCGCGCCCTGGCGACGAGGCGTTCGTGCGGGGCCTCGGCGCCGACTTCACCAAGCACGCCGAGCCGGAATGGGACGCGGTCGTCGACGCCGCGGAACTCAACGACCAGGCGCTCGCGCTGGTCCGCGACGGCGGCGCCTACGTCGGCCTGCGGCCCGGTCTCGGCCCCTCCGCCGAGCGCAAAATCTCGGTCTCCTCCCTGCTCACAACCTCCGACCACGCCCGGATCGCCGAGCTCCTCACCCGCGCCGCCGCGGGCGAACTGCCGACCCGCGTGCACGCGACCGTCCCCCTGGACCAGGCCGCCGACGCCCACCGGGCAACCGCCGAGGGCGGCCTCCGCGGCCGCTACGTCATCCGCCCCTGACCAGCCCGACCCGACGAGCGCGCCGCCAGGTTCCCTCACCGGCACCTGCCCTCCGGAAGCCCGAACGCCGGGGCAGGCCCGGTGAGGCAGGTGGAGCCAGGCGATGCCCGCCTGCGCCCCCCTCCCCGATTCGTTCCCCCCTCCGCACCACACCCTCTGGAGATCGGCCATGCCCATGAAGCGCCTCGCCACCGTCCTCGCCGCCCTCGGCGGCCTGTTCCTCCTCTACATCGGGGCCCTCTTCCTCTTCGACCCGCAGGCATCGGCCGAAGGGTTCGGACTGCCGACCTGGCCACAGAACCAGGGCGAGGGATTTCTCGCGGTCAAGGGCATGCGCGACATCGGCTTCGGACTGGTCATCCTCGCGCTGCTGCTGGCCGGGCAGCGCAAGGCGCTCGGGCTGGCGCTGGCGGCCATGGCCGTTGTCCCGGTCAGCGACATGGTCATGGTGCTGAACCAAGGGGGCTCGGCGGCAACCGCGTACGGCGTCCACGGACTGACCGCGGCCGCGGTCGCCTTGACCGGGGGCCTGTTGCTGCGCGAGCGGCCGGCGGCAGCTGCGTGAGGCAAGGGCAGAGGGCAGGCGCGCCTCGGTCTCAGCACGGCTGAGGCAGTGAGCGCCCAAGTCTCCTTGACCTCAAGCGTGGTTGAGGCGTGATGGTTGGTGTATGGCGATCACTGAGTCCAACACCATCCTCTTCCGCAACACCATGCGCATCACTGATGGTCATCTCACCGCGTTCAAGGAAGCCATCGCGCAAGCCATCGCTTTCACCGGCGAACACGGCCCTCAGCTCATGGTCGACGTCTTCATCGACGAGGAACGCATGCTCGCGCACAGTTTCCAGTTGTACGCGGACACGGAGGCCATCCGCACCCATTGGAAGATCTCCGACCCCTACATTCGTGGCGTCATGGAGCACTGCACGGTGGAGTACTTCGAGATTTTCGGCGACCCCGAGCCGGACATCGTCAGCGCAGTCTCCACGCCGGACGGCGATCCGATCGAGTTCAGTCACTCGCCCCGCCTGACCGGCTTCAACCGGTTTACGGCGTAGCACGGGTGCCTGGGCGGCCGGATTGAGGTGCTACTTCATCTCGATCTCGACAAAGGCCAAGGGTGTATCACCGACGTTGACAACCTCGTGTTCACCGCCGGCCGGGCGTGCGTAGGACTGGCCTGCTTGCAGTTGCGAGGAGGCGACCGTGCCATCGGGGGTGATCACGTCGGTGCGTCCGTCGGTGACGGGCACCACGATGTAGTCATACTCGTGCACGTGACGGCCCGTGCTCTCCTGGGGGTCGAAATCCCAGCGGGTGACCCGTACCTGCTCGTCCTCGTGCTGCAAGGTGGCACGGGCGGTAGTCGTCATGGCTCAGCTCCTCGTCGTCGGGTGCCACACCTGTACGGCGACCGGCGGGCCACATCACAAGCGGCAGGCTAACTGCCGCTGCCCCCGCACGGGCGGGACGGGGCTGTCCGCATCACGATGAGGCTGCGTAGCAGTGGACCGTCACGGTCTGGTGCGGGCTCCACCGTTGCTCGAGCGTGGCCAGGCGTTTCCAGCCCAGACGCTCATACAAGGCTGCCGCGGCCATGTCGGAAGCCACGACGTCGAGCACCGGATGCAGTCCGCTTCGCCGCGCCTCCTGTACGGCTTGGCCGAGCAGCAGTGCGCCGATTCCGTGCCCTCTCGCCTGCGGGGCGACAAACAGGCGGCTGACCACCGCGGTCAGCTCCCTCCGCGTCCCAGTGCGCTCGCTCCACAATCCTGGGGCCAGGTCGCCCTCACCGCTGCGGGACAAGCTGACGTGGCCGACGAGACGGCCGTCGAGGTCGGCGACCCAAGCCCCCAGCAGGGATGCGTTCGACAGCCAATCGCCGGGCTGCTCGGGCCAGTTCACCGGGTAGCCGTCAGTGTGGTGGACTTTCTCCAGAACCTCGACGCACGTCGCGATGTCCCCGTCAGTCCTGCGCCGGACTCTGCGGTCTGGCTTGTCCTCAGTGGTTCCGAAGCTCTCCTTGTTCACTCCGGCATGGAAGCACACGCGGCAGAAGCCGCGTCAGAGATCGCTGTCGATGCCGGTGACAGCCGGCGGTCCGAGCGGGGCATCTGCGACATTGATGCCCGCTTCCTCCAAGGCCGTCGTGACAAGCCGCGACGCCTCGAGTTCCGCCTCGTAGCGGTCCGCGGCCTTCACTTCGAGACGGACCGAGAACCTGCCGCCCTCATTCAACGTGAGCAGATCCAGGCCCTCGCCCTCGCTCACCTCCGTGTGCCGAGAAGCCAAGCCTCGCTCCAGCGCCGAGCGTGCCGCCTCATCGATGTCGGTGAGGAAGGTGCCAGGGACAGTGATCACGAAGGTGGACATGACGGCTCCTCGCTTGGGCGGTGCTCGTGTGCCCCACCTATTTCCCTGCCCCTCGGGTGACTAATCCACCATCAAACTCGTGGACACGCCATCGGACATACGTCCGTTCGCCGAGCGGACCCTGCACCACCATGTCCCGCATGTCCGGAACCGGGCGCCTCGCCCCCGGTGTCACGAGCGGTTCGATACGTGGCGTGACAAGAGTCGCACCTGTGTGTGCGACCGGTGACGGTTCCATGAGCATGTGGCCCGTGAACTCGGGCTTTACTGCTCGGTAACCCTCACATCAAGCGGATTTCGCTCCTCCGGTTCATTGATCCACTGCGTGCTAGCGTCCCGGATCGCCGGGGGGCCGACACAGCAACGTGAGAGGAATCCCGTGGGTCACATGCACCACATGGCAGGAGGCTGGGCCACTCCGGTCCTGTCGTACGCCATGGCCGCCGTCGGCGCCGCGCTGGGTCTGCGCTGCACCGTGCGCGCCCTGGCAGCCGGGGGGCGGTCCAAGCGGAACTGGCTGATCAGTGCCTCCGTCGCCATCGGCGCCGGCATCTGGACCATGCACTTCATCGCGATGCTCGGCTACACCGTCCAGGGCACCGCGATCCGCTACGACATCCCGCTGACGCTGCTGAGCCTGGTCGTCGCCATCGCCGTCGTCGGCGCGGGCGTCTTCACCGCCGGCTACGGAAAGTCCCGGCCGCGTTCGATCGCGCTGGGCGGCATCGGCACCGGACTCGGCGTCGCCGCGATGCACTACATCGGCATGGCGGCCGCGCAACTCAACGGCTCACTCTCGTACGACCCCGCCCTCGTCGCGGCCTCCGTACTCATCGCGATCGTCGCCGCCTCCGCCGCTCTGTGGGCCGCGCTGTCGGTGCGCGGGCCCGCCGTCGCAGCCGTCGCCTCGCTCGTGATGGGCCTGGCGGTGAGCAGCATGCACTACACCGGCATGGCCGCCGTCACCGTGGACGTACACGCCGGCACCACGCCCCTGGACGGTGCGAGCGCCACCGCCTTCATCCTGCCGCTCGCCGTGGTGCTCGGCTCCTTCCTCTTCTTGACCTGCGCGTTCGTCGCGCTGTCCCCCACGGCGCGTGAGCGCGCCGAGAGCGAGGCCGCGGCCCGTCCGCTGCACGAGGTCGAACTCCCCGTCGCCTGACCGCGACCGGGCGGCCACTTCAGCCCCGCCCGCCTCTCCCCCACCGCGGCACGCCGTCACGTCACGTACGACGGCGCCGCGCGTTCCTTGGGCCCGACGCACCGCGCGCGCCCGCACACTCCTGCACCGCCAAGGAGCCCCTTCGTCATGCCCGCACGCCCTCTGGTGCCCGAACGCTGGCGCCCCAAATCGATCCGCGCCAAAGTCGTCACGCTGCTGACCGTGCCGGTCCTCTCGCTGATGGCGCTGTGGGGACACGCGGCCGTCACCACCGCATCCCAGGTCTCGGCCACCGAGCAGCTCCGCCAGATCAACGCGACCCTGGTACGGCCCGTCGCCCACTTCACCTCCGCGGCGCAGGACGAGCGGGCCGCGGCCCTGAAGTACCAGGCCACGCCCGGCAACGCCGCCCGGGACGAATTCGACGCGGCGCAGGCCCGTACGGACAAGGCCGTCACGGCGCTGCGCGCGGGCGTCCGCTCCAGCAGCACCGACCTCGCGGCCCTCGACGCCGCGCTGCCCGGCCGAGTGCGCTCCCTGCTCACGAGCGCGGGCTCACTCGGTGAGCGGCGCGAGAGCAGCCGCGGCGCCTCCGCCGTGCTCTCCGACTACGGCACGGCCGTCGACCGGGCCTTCGCCGTCCGCTCCAAACTCGCGGGCGCCGACCAGCCCGACCGCGCCTCCACCTCCCGCGCGGTCCTCGAACTGGCCCGTTCCCGCGAGGCGTTGAGCCGCCAGGACGCCGTGCTCGACGCCGCGCGGGCGAGCGGGAGCATGTCGGCGGCCCACTACCGTACGTTCGTCGGCGCCGTCGCCGAGCAGCGTGCCTTCGCCGACGCGGCGGTTGCCGACCTGCGGGCCGAGGACGCCACCGCCTATCGCAAGGTGCTCGACTCCCCCGCCGCCTCCGAGCTGGCCGCCTCCCAGGACGACATCTCCGCCGCCGGCCCATCCGGCGCCGCCACCGCGGTGACCGCAGCGCGCTGGCACGCGACCGCCGGCCCCACCCTGGCCGGGCTCGCCGACGCCGAGCGGGGCGCGATCGACACGGGCGTCGACGCCAAGCCGTACTCCCTGGCGAACCTGGGCAGTTCCGGCCTCGCCGTACTCCTCGGCCTGGTCGGTGTGATCCTCGCGCTCCTGCTCTCCGTACGCATCGGACGCGGCCTGGTCGCCGACCTGACCGGACTGCGCAACTCCGCGCTGGAACTCGCCGCCCACCGGCTCCCGGCCACCATCCGCCGCATCCACGACGGCGAGGCCCTCGACCTGGAGAAGGAGGCACCGCTCTCCCGCGACCCGGTCCGGGACGAGGTCGGGCAGGTCGGCGCGGCCCTGACCACCGTGCAGCGCGCCGCCCTGCGCGCCGTGGCGGGCCGCGCCGCCGTGCTGACGGGAATCTCCGGCGTGTACGTCAGCCTCGCCCGCCGCAGCCAACTGCTGCTGCACCGGCAGCTGGAACTCCTGGACACCATGGAGCGCCGCACCGAGAACCCCACCGACCTGGAGGACCTCTTCCGCCTGGACCACCTGACGACGCGGATGCGCCGCCACGCCGAGTCCCTGCTGATTCTCTCCGGCTCCGCGCCCGGCCGCGCCTGGCGCACCCCCGTCCCGCTGATCGACGCCGTGCGCGCGGGCATCGCGGAGACCGAGGACATCGAGCGCGTCCACCTGGACGACATCCCCGACCTGCGTCTGGCGGGCACAGCGGTCGCCGACCTCGTCCACCTCGTCGCCGAACTCACCGAGAACGCCGCCGTGTACTCGCCGCCGCACACCCCCGTGGTGGTGCGCGCCCAGGAGGTCGGCGCGGGCTGCGTCCTGGAGATCGAGGACCGCGGGCTCGGCATGGGCGACGAGGCACTCGCCGCGGCCAACGAGAAGATCCAGGCCGCGGACGTCGACCTGCTCGACTCGCGCCAGCTGGGCCTGTTCGTCGTCAACCGCCTCGCCCAACGCCAGCACATCGAGGTGACGCTGCGCCGCTCGGTCTACGGCGGCATCACCGCCCTCATCTTCCTCCCGCAGCAGCTCCTGGAGGCCCCGCACCCGGGCCTGCGCCCCCTGCCGCAGCCGCCCCGGGCGGAGGAAACCAGCCCCGCACCGGCCCCCGTACCGTCCCTGACGCGCATCCCCGCCCAGCGCGAGCGCAACCAACTCCCCGCCCGCGCCCGGCACGCCGCACCCCAGCAGCCCCAAACCCCACCCGCCCCCACCGCGCACCCCGCCCCGACGCCAGACGAAGAGGACCAACTACCGCGCCGGGTACGCCAGGCCAGCCTCGCGCCCGAACTGCGCCAGGACCAGGACGCGGGCCAAGACCCCGCCCCAGGCCCGCGCCTGCGCTCCCCGGAAGCCGCCCGCGCCACGATGGCGTCACTGCGCTCCGGCCGACGCCGCGCCTCGGCCACCCGCGACGCCCCGCCCCGCCCCACCACCCCGGGTCCCGAGGCCCACCACCACACAGCGAACGACGAAGGGTCCCACGACCGATGACGCCGACCTACTCCGTCACCACCATGGGCCAACAGGACGACGACCACGGCGCGGGCGGCATCGACTGGCTCCTGGACGACCTCGTCGACCGCGTCGCGGAGGTGCGGCACGCGGTGATGCTCTCCACCGACGGCCTGTGCGTCGGCGCCTCGCAGGCGATGGGCCGCGAGGAGTCCGAGCGCTTTGCCGCCATCGCCTCCGGCTTCCACTCCCTGGCCAAGGGGGCGGGCCGGCACTTCGACGCGGGCGGCGTCGTGCAGACCATGGTCGAACTGCAGGGCGGCTTCCTCTTCGTGGTCGCCGCCGGAGACGGCTCCTGCATCGCCGTGTTCACCGACGGACACGCCGACATCGGCCTGGTCGCCTACGAGATGGCCCTGCTGGTCGACCGGGTGCGCGAACACCTCACGGTGCCCGTACGGTCGGACGGCGCCCCGACACCGGACGGCGAGGCCTCATGACGGACCAGCCCCCCAACCACCGCCCGGGCGGCCCGGGTGAGCGTTCCGCCGAGGCCTGGACCGACCGCTACGACGCCGATGCCGGGCCCCTGGTCCGCCTCTACGCCATGACCGCAGGCCGCGCCCGCACGGACAACGGCGCCGAGCGCGTCGGCCTCATGGCGATCGTCCGGCCCACCGCGACCACCCCGCGCGGCCCGCTCCCGCCCGAACAGCGCGCGCTGCTGGCCCTGTGCGCCCAGGGCCCGAGCCCTGTCGCGGACCTCGCATCGGACTCGGGGCTGCCCCTTGGTGTCGTACGCGTCCTGCTCGGCGACCTCACGGCCCAAGGACTGATCCACATCACCCCGCCCGCGTCCACCGCCGACGCTGCCGCCTCCGGGACAGAACATCCTCCCGCCCACCTCCTGCGAGAAGTGATCAATGGCCTCCGCGCACTCTGACCGCACGCGGCAATCGGCGCCCGCCGACTTCACCGCGCTCAAGCTCCTGATCGCCGGCGGCTTCGGCGTCGGCAAGACCACCCTGGTGGAATCGGTCAGCGAGATCCGCCCCCTGCGCACCGAGGAACCCCTGACCGAGGCCTCCCGTCCGGTGGACAGCCTCCAGGGGGTGGCCACCAAGTCCACGACCACGGTCGCCATGGACTTCGGCCGCATCACCCTGCGCGACAACCTCGCCCTGTACCTGTTCGGCACGCCCGGCCAGGACCGGTTCTGGTTCGTGTGGGACGAGTTGGCCACGGGCTGCCTCGGCGCGGTCGTCCTCGCCGACACCCGTCGGCTCGCGGACTGCTTTCCCGCCGTGGACTACTTCGAGAGCCGCGGCATCCCGTTCATCGTCGCGGTGAACTGTTTCGACGGGATCCGCAGCCACACCCCCGACGCGGTGGCCCGCGCGCTGGACCTCAACCCGGACACACCCGTCCTGCTCTGCGACGTACGCGAGAGGGAGTCCGGCAAAGAGGTCCTGATCTGTCTGGTCGAGCACGTCCTGAGCCGGGAACTGGTCGCCCGCTGACGCCGATGCCGACCGCCGGCCGTCAGTAGCGGTGGCCCGGCCAGTGCGGATCGTTCCAACGATCCTCGTCGGCGAGGCCGAGCAACCGTATCCGGTGCCGCAGATCCTCCGATGCGCCCGACTCCCGCAGCCGCGTCGCAGCGTGGCCGAGCAGCCACGCGACCAGGTCGGCGCGGATCTTCTCCTCGTCATGCTCGTACCAGTTCACGTACCACGGCAGGCTCTCGCCCAGCAGCTCGTACGCCCACTCGGCGGCCGCCTCGGTGAGGCGTCGGTCGCTGAGGTTCCCGGTCTGCTCCTCCCAGTCGGCCAGCCACGGTGTGACCGTTCCGGACGCCTCGACACACATCGCGAAGACCTGGTGCGCGGGAACGGCCGCCTCCGGATCGGTGAGGCTGGCGACCCACCAGGCGTGCAGGAACTCGCGTACCGGAGCGGCGTGGTCATCGGGCCACTGCTGCCATCGTGCGCGAGCGAAGGAGTCTCCCGCCTCCTCCAGGCCGAACAAGGCCTCCGCACGACCGGCCACCAGGGTCCTTGCGAACTGCGGCAGGACGCGGCGCAGCACGGCCGCGTGATCGCTCCAGTCGGTGGCCTGCCAGGCCCTGCGCAGCAGGTCCGGATCCAGTTCCACATCCGGCGTCTTCAGGAGTGCGAGTTCTTCCGGACTGCCCCAGTGGCATTCGCAGTTGTGTTCATCCGGGCGTGCGGTCATGCCGCGGAAGGTGACCGTGAGATTGTCCAGGGCGGCACGAAGACGGCGGGCAGCGGGACGGTCGTCGAGATGCAAGATGTACTCGTCCTTCGAGGACTCCGTACGGCTTCAGCCGGCCGAAGATCGTCACGTTACCCGGTGGGGCCGGGCCGCGCACCGGAATTCGCTGGCGATGGTGCGGATCATCGCGGCTGCCCCGGTTCACGAGGACGACTTGGTCCTCGCCACGTAGTAGAGGTTTATGGGGTCCCCTTCCACCGACCGCGTCTGGATGTCGGTGAAGCCGGCCTCGCCGAGCATGCGGCGGGCGGTCTGCTCGCCCCACATCGTGCCCAGGCCCGCTCCGCCGGCGCCCAGAGATGTGGTCATGCAGTAGAAGACCGAGAAGCCGAAGAGGGCAGGCGCGAAGGGGTGGTCGAGGTTCTCCTCCAGATTGCTGGACGCGGCGATGTCGCCCATCAGGAAGGTGCCTCCCTCGCGCAGGCAGGCGGCGACGGCGTTCAGGGTCTCCTGCGGCCGGGCCAGGTCGTGGATGACGTCGAAGGCGGTCACCAGGTCGTAGCGTCCGGTGATCTGCGTCGAGTCGCCGACCGTGAAGTGGACGTTGTCCAGGGCGAGCCGCGCGCTCTCCTCGCGTGCCGCCTCGATGCCTTCCTCGGACTGGTCGAGGCCGTGCAAGAGGCTGCGGGGGAACGCCTGGGCCAGGACCAAGGGCGCGTGCCCCTGTCCGGTGCCGACATCAAGGGCGTCGATGCCGTCGCGCAGTCGCTCGGGCAGGCCGGGCACCAGCGGGATGATCCGCTCGACGAGAGCCGCGTCGTACACCCGGCCCGTCTCCAGGGCCTGCAGCGCCTGGAAGCGGGGGTATGCGGAGTACGGGACGCCTCCGCCGTGCCGGAAGGCCTCGATGACCTGCTGTTCCACCTCGCCCATCAACGCGATGTAGGGCGTCATGCCGGCGAGGTTGTCGGGGCCCGCGGCTTCGGTCAACGAGGCGGCGTGTTCCGGCGGCAGCACGTACAGCGCTCCCTCCGGGTCGTACTCGACGAACCCGCCGACGACCATGCCGCCCAGCCACTCGCGGACGTACCGTTCGTCGAGGTCCGCCGCCTTGGCGATGTCATCGCTCGTGGAGGGCGGCAGCGTGCTCATCGTGTCGTACAGGCCGGTCTGGTGGCCGGCGCTGACGAGGAGGGCCAGCACGCCCTTGTTGAGTACGTCGACCATGAGGCCGGCGAATTCCTCCTGCCGTGCGGGATCCAGTGTCATGGTCCCTCCTCAGAGCAACATCACACTCGCCCCCATGCACCAAGTTACGCCTCTTTCGGTGGCCGGGCCGGACCGGGACAGCAGATGCCTGCACACGGTGATCGGGTGGCGACCATCAGCTACTTCCCTCGCCCCTCGCTGCCCTCACATCCGGGCGGCCCCCGACTTGATGGCCTCGCGTATCCGGGCATAGGTGCCGCAGCGGCAGATGTTGCGGATTCCGTCGAGGTCGGCCTCGCTGATCTCGCGGCCTTCCTCCGCGGCACGGCGGACCAGTGCGACGGCGGCCATGATCTGGCCCGGCTGGCAGTAGCCGCACTGGGCCACGTCGTGGTCGAGCCAGGCTTCCTGCATGGGGTGCAGGTCCTTGCCCACCGTGGCCGGCAGTCCTTCGATCGTGGTGACCTCATCGGTGGGCCGCAGGTCGCCGATCGGGATCGCGCAGGGGTTGACCGCCTTGCCGTTGACGTGGCTGGTGCACGCCTTGCAGACGTTGATGCCGCAGCCGTACTTGGGGCCGGTGACACCGAGGACGTCGCGCAGCACCCACAACAGTCGTTCGTCGTCGGCGATGTCGACGGTGACCTGCTCGCCGTTGAGGCGGAAGGTGTGCTGGGGCACGAGGGCTCCTTACATCAGGGGCGAGGGTTGGCGGAAGGCGGCGCGTCAGAACGCGTGGTCCAGGCCGTCGGTCGGGGACGGAGGGATGGGCGGGGTCGTCGGCTTGGGTTCGAAGGAGAGCGTGGCGTGGTTGATGGGGAAGGTGGTGGGCATGGCGCCGGTGGCACGGCCGTATGCGCAGGCGACCGCGGCCATGGCTGCCGAGACACCCAACTCCCCTGCTCCGCCCGGCTTTTCGCCGGTGTCCGGCATGATGATGATCTTCAGTTCGGGTGGCGTGTTCCACTGTCGCGTGTAGAAGTAGTTGTCCCAGCTGGCCTCCAGGAAGTAGCCGTCGCGCAGGTGCAGGCTGGAGGTCAGGGCCAGGGCGATGCCGTCCATGGCACAGCCCATCATCTGCGCCTCGAGTCCGCGGGGGTTGACCGTGAGTCCGGCGTCCACAGCGAGGACGACCTTGGTGACGCGTGGTCCGGTGACACCGTTGCGGATGGGTCGGTTGACGGTCTCGGGCCGGCAGTCGATCTCCACCAGGACGGCGCTGGTGGCGTGGTACTCGGAGTGGAACGCGATGCCCTGCGCCATGCCGTCCGGCATCGGGCGGCCCCACTGCCCGGCCTCGGCGACCTTCTCCAGTACGGCCTTGGACCGTTTGTCCTTGAGGAAGTCGCGCCGGAAGCGGTAGGGGTCCTTGTCCATCTTCGCGGCCAGCTCGTCGATGAGGAGTTCGCGGGCGCAGGTGGCGTCGGGCGAATAGACGTTGCGCATGCTGCCCGTGTTGAAGCTCTTGTCGGTCTCGTTCAGCAGGCGGCTGTGGACCCCGAAGTTGTAGGGCATGGACTGGGAGAGCTGGAAGAACGTCTCGGAGAACCCGAGGTCGGCCACGGGCAGTTTCGCCGCCATGGCGGTGAGGATCTCCCCGAAGCCGTGGCTGAGGTCGGTGGCCACGCTGGTGTGGCGCTGGCGATAGCTGAGGACGGTGTCACCGAGGTAGGCGATGCGTACGCGGGAGGTGGCCATGGGGTGGGTGCGGCCCTGCCGGGAGTCGTCGGCACGGTGCCACATGAGCTTGACCGGCTTGCCGATCTTCCGGGAGATCTCGACGGCTTCCAGCGCGGCGTCGAAGAACAGTTTGCGCCCGAAGGAGCCGCCGCCCTCGGTGACGTGCACGGTGACCGCACTGAGCGGCAGCCCGAGTCTGGCGGCGATCGTCTCCTTGGCCACGATCGGCGATTTCAGGCTCGACCAGACCTCGGCGCGGTCCGAACGCACGTCGGCGATGGCGCAGTTGGTCTCCAGCGCGCTGTTGCTGCGGAAGTGGAAGGTGAAGCTGCCCTCCACGTACGGGGTCAGCGGCGGCAGCCCGAGCGGCACTTCGGCGGCCTTCAGCTTCTTGAGCACGGAGGCGTCGGACTTGCCCTCCGCCGTTCCCGCCTTCCACGCCACCTTCAGCGCGCGCACGGCGTCGATGCACTGCCCGAAGGTCTTGGCGCGCACCGCCACCCCGGTCGAGATCACCGCGACGTCGGTGACGCCCGGCATGGCGCGGACCTCCCCGGCGTTGGCCACTGACCCGACCTTGCCGTTGATGGTCGGGGGACGGCACACCATGGTCGGGGCGGCGTCCGGGACGCTGAGGTCCATCGCGAACTTCTTGCGCCCGGTGACCGCGTCCAGGGCGTCGATACGGCGCTGGGGTGTGCCGATGACGGTGAACTGCTCTGTGGGCTTGAGCTCGGCGGTGACCTGCTGTGTCCGTACGCCCGCGGCCTTCTCGGCCAGTGCGCCGATGGCGATGTTCTTGCCCCCGGGGCCGGTGACGACTCCCGCTGTGAGGGTGAGGTCGCCGACAGGGGCACCGAGTTCGACCGCCGCGGCCCGCAGCAGCCGTCCGCGTGCGATGGCGGCGGCCACCCGGACCGGCGTGTAGGTGGAGATGGTGGTGTTGGACGCGCCGGTGAGCTGGTTGAAGACGAGCTCCGGTCGCGCGTCGGCCAAGGTGACCCGCACCTGCGCGAGCGGTACGTCCATCTCCTCGGCGATCAGCATGGCCGTCGAGGTGGTGATGCCCTGGCCCACCTCGGCCCGCGGCAGCGCGAAGGAAACGGTGCCGTCGTTGTTGACCTGGACCGTGATCAGGCCGGAGGTCGGCAGGGCCGCCGCCGTCATCACGTCGTTGAGGTCCACCAGTTCGGTGACCTCGGGCGAGGGGATGCCGTCCGCGGGGGCCTGCGCCCTGGCCCGGTCAGCGGGTATGAGTTCGGCGGCGGTCACCAGTGTCGGCGCCGCCAGCACGAAACCCAGGAAGCGGCGTCTGCCCAGGGCGGAGTCCTGCGGGGCTGGTTGTCCGGGCCCGCGATCAGCATCGTTCATCGATGGCCGCCCCCACCCGGCGTGGTGTCCCCGGCAGTTGGCGGGAGGAGTCGGGTCGTGGTCGCGCTGGTGAGCGATGTCATCGTGGTGTCCATGGGTGGGGCTCGGCTCCGGTGGTCGTGGGAGGCAGGGCGGGGGCTGCCTGGGGCGGTGGCGGGAGGGGTGCCACCGCCCCAGGCGTGGATCGACACCCGAGCGCGGCCGGGCCGGATGTCGCGGGCCTTGGGGACGGGCAGGCCTTCAGGAGGGGCGGTTCATGTCCGGGATGTCGATGGAGATGGGCAGGCGGGCTTCGGCGAGGAACAGCAGGACGAACTTGCGGATGGCTTCCTCCAGGGTCCACATGATCCCGGGGATGCCGGGAAGCGGGATCAGCTTTTCGCGGAAGGCCACCAGGAGCGGCCAGGCACCGGCGACCAGGGGCGTCAGGACAGGTTCCTTGGACAGGCCGATCATGTCGCCGACCCGGTCGCCGAGGGTGTAGCGGGAGAACGCGCTGATCAGCGGACGCGTCAGGCCGGCGTCGAGTTCGGCCACGATGTCGAGCAGGACCTTGGTCAGCGCCTTCCCTTCCGTCGTGGCAGCCAGGATCGGGTCGAGGACTTGCTTGGACTGCGCGTCGGCCGCCTCCCAGGTGGCCGGGATGTACTCCTCTCGGACGCCGAGCATGTTCGCGGTCACCTGCCACACGTGCAGATAGGCGTCGGCGTCACCGTCGGAGACCCTGACGCGCCATTCTTTCAGCTTGCGCATGACAAGTGTGGCCAGACTGTGCCAGGTGACCAGAATGTCCGCCTGGCTGATGGGAATCTTCTGGCCGCCGCTGTTCTGCACCCAGGCCGGGGACTGCGGCAGCAGATGCCGTACCGCCGCGTGCACCATCCGCGTCTTCACCGCGGTCACGATCATCGAGCCCTGCGGCTGGTAGGCGTCCAAGTCACCGATGTCGTAGCCGAGCCGCGCCGTCTTGGCGATGCGGTCCTTCATGTCCGCACCGCCCTTGGAGTAATACACGGCCCGCGCCTCCCGGGGAATGGCGGTGCTCATCAGACCGCTGCCGAGGCCGTACAGCGCCCCTACATAGATCCCCTTGGTCTTGCTGAACTGGGCGCCGCGGTCGAGTTCCGCCCGGTCGGCCCAGGACGGCATCCGGCGGGCGTACTCCATGAACTCCCGCAGATCACGCGGCAGTCCGTCCGGGAGCGGCTGATCGTTGCGGGTCCACTGCCGTAACGCCTCGTTGACCTTGGCCACTTCACCGCGGTCGAGGACGGCGGCCAAGACCGGGTCGGCCTCCTTGTCCCACAGCCACTGCGGGTCGACGCCCGCGCCCTTGCCCGCGATCGACGACGCGGGAGACCACGACCACAGGGACCGCGCCCCGGCCGGCGAGGCCATACCAAGAGCCCCGACGGCGCCCAGGGTTCCGCCCGTCAACAACACCTTGCGTCTGCTGAGTTCATCCATCGCTGCGCACTCCTCCTTCATCTGGTGCCCGGCCGGTTGGTGTCGGGGATCTCGATGTGGGTGCCCCTGCCCTTGGTGAGGTAGAACAGGATGTACTGGCGGGCCGCTTCGTCGAGCGTCCAGGCGAGCGGCGGCACCAGCGGCAGGGGGATGAGTTTTTCGCGGAAGGCCACCAGCTTCGGCCAGATGCTTTCCAGGACGCCGTCCCAGAACGGCTCCTTGGGGATGCCGTCCATGTCGGCGACCCGGTCACCGACCAGATAACGGCCGAGCGCGTTGCACAGGGGCCGGTCGATGCCGCCGGGGCTGGTCTGCTCGGCGAGCTGGCCCAGCAGGATGTCGGTCAGTTCGACGCCTTCCCTGGTGGAGGCCAGGATCGGGTCCAGGACCTGTTTGGACTGGGAGTTGGCCGCCTCCCAGCTGACCGGGATGTATTCGTCACGGACACCGAGCATGTGCACGGTCACCTGCCACACGTGCAGGTAGGCAGCGGCGTCGGCGGAGCTGACCGGGACCTTCCACTCAAGGAGCTTCTGCATGGCGTACGTGGCCAGGCTGTGCCAGGTGACCAGGATGTCGGCCTGGCTGATGGGGATCTTCTGGCCGCCGCTGTTGCGCACCCAGGCCGGGGACTGCGGCAGCAGATGGCGCACGGCCGCGTGCACCATGCGGGTCTTGACGGCGTGCACGATGACATCGCCGTCGGGCCGGTAGGCGTTCAGGTCTCCGATGGCGAAACCGAGCAGGCTCGTCTTGGCGACGCGGTCCTCCATGTCGGCGCCGCCCTTGGAGTAGTAGACCGAGCGCGCCTCCCTGGGGATGGCGGTGCTCAGCATGCCGCCGCCCACTCCGTTGAGCAGATTGAGGTAAAAGCCACGGGACTTGTTGAACGCGGCTGCCCGCTCCAGCTTGTCCCAGTCCGCCCACGAGGGCAGTTGGCGCGCCTTTTCCATGAACTCCCGTACATCCCGCGGTAGTCCGGCCGGGGTCGGCTGGTCGTTGCGGGTCCAGGTGCGCAGCAGTTCATTGACCTTGGGCACGTCGCCGCGGTCGATCACGGAGGCGAGCAGCTTGTCGGCCTCCTCGTCCCACACCCACTCGGGGTCAACTCCCGCGCCCTCGCCCGCTATCGAATTGCTCGGGGCCCAGGTCCACAGCGCCCTCGCGCTGGCCGGCGAAGCCGCTCCCAGCGCGCCGACGGCCCCCAGGGCACCACCCGCCGTCAACATCTTGCGTCTACTGAGTCCATCCATTGCTCTGAACTCCTCCATGAGTTCGGCAGCTCTGTGGTTCCGCAGTTCGCTTGGTACGATGAAACGCATTCAGCATCTCTGTATCAACAGGGGAGCACAGACGAGGCTTGAACGCCAGGGGCCGCACGCAATCAGGGAGGCAGAAGTGGAACCTGTCCCGCCGGACCTCACCGGGCCTGTTTCCGGCGCCCCGTCGGCCCTGTCGGTGCTTGAACTCGCGTTCAGCGACGCCACCGACAAAGCCGACGGGGCCGATACGGACGACGACGTGTCCACGCGGCTGCTGGACGCCGCGTACGAACAGTTCTGCCGGATGGGGATCAAGCGCTCCACCATGGCGGACGTGGCACGCCTTGCGGGCGTCTCCCGCATCACCGTCTACCGCCGTTTCGCCACCAAGGAGACGCTGGTCGAGCACGTCGTACGACGCGAATTCCGGCGCTACTTCGACCAGTTCAGCCGCGAGATCCAGGACGCCGAGACCGTCTCCGACCGAGTCGTCCTGGGCTTCGTCAGTTCCCTGCGCGCCATCCGCCACAACCGCCTCATCGGCGGCCTCATGGCCGTCGAGCCCGACGCCGTCACGCTGTCGACCGCCGGCGACGGCGGCCGCACCCTTGCCGTGGTGCAGCAGTTCGTCGCCGAACGCCTCCGCCAGGAACAGCGGGCCGGTCAGGTGGCGGCCGAGGTGGACGTCGAGGTCGTCGCCGAGATGATGGTCCGCGTCTCGGCCTCCTTCCTCGTCATCCCCAGCCAGGTCATCGATGTCGATGACGACGAGCGGATGCGGGCGGTGGCCCGGCAGTACCTCGTGCCCATGCTCGGACCACCACAGCCTGCTCACTCATAGGACCCGCCTGCGCCGGCTGCGTCCCCGGCGGCCAGCACTGAGGAGCAAAGATCGGCCCTGCGACGACAGGCCAAAAAACAATACCTGCCTCCAAGCCCTACGGGATTTCTCGCCGCACCCCGGCCACCAGCGCGACGATCACCGTCGCCGCCCACAGGGTCGGCACCACGGTCCGCCGCAACCGACGAAGCCACACCCAGATGCCACCCCTCGTTCTGCCCGCGTCCTGAGGCTGTCGCCGCTCGGCGCCCAAGGCAACTCCCCGCATCTCCCCACACCACACGCACGCAGCACTACCGCGCGGCGGAGAATCAAGCCCGTAGGCTCCCGCCACCTTCACCCTCGCTTCTTGCTCCGAGTCGTTTTTGTTCATGATCAGCTCAACGACCCATGGCGCACCATGAGATGGCCCCGTCAGGAGGCGAAAAAACGCACACGCCTTCGTGTCTCGACACTCCGCGTCCGTTGACGCCCCGCAGACCTCGGCCGCGGGCCCCGGGCCTCACGCCGGGAGCCGGGACACACGTCGGGCCTTGATCGGGATTTCAAGTGCCGCGTAGCGTCAGGGTGGTGGAGACAACGCAACGGCCCGCCGCCCGGGTCATCTGCCTGGACGCTGCCCATCGCCTGCTTCTTCTGCGCTGGCGCGATCCGTTCGACGGAACCTGGCTCTGGGAGCCTCCCGGTGGCGGCATCGAGGCTGACGAGACCCCGCTGGTGGCGGCACGTCGCGAGCTGGCCGAGGAGACCGGCCTCGACCCGGCGGCCGTTCTGGACCGGTCCGTGCCCGTGGACCGCGATGTGCGGTGGAACGGCAAGCGGTACACGGGCACGGAGCACTTCTTCGTCGCCCGGTTCGCCGAGGACCGGCCACCGCTGGTGCGCACAGGCCTGCTCCCCGACGAGCAGGCCAGCCTGGACACCCACATCTGGATCGCGTGGACGGATCTGGGCTCACTGCCGGACCCCGTCGAGCCGCCGCAGCTACTGACCGTACTCAGGGCGTTGGCGCCGGAGGGCCCGTGGGGTGACCGCTGATAATTCGTTGGCCGGCCAGGGCAACCCCTGCTACTTTTCCGGAGGCCGTGCGAGAGAACGAGGAGGTGGTACCCGTGAACGCAGAAACGACATGGGTGCTCCCCTCCGGGGTCACGGTCGGGCGATAGGTCGTCCGGGAGCGCCGTTCGCGAGCTCCCGAAAGGCACGACCATGCACTTCACTTCCGAACAGCGCCTCGACGACGGCGTACTCGCACGCGAATTCACCCTCGGCGAGATCCCCGGCACCCTGTGGACTCCCGCGTCCGCTCCCGCCCCGCTGGTCCTGATGGCCCACAACAACGGCCTGCCCAAGCGTGACGCCCGGCTCGTGGCCCGGGCCCGGCACACCGCGGCGCACGGCTATGCGGTGGCCACCATCGACGCCGCCGGGTGCGGCGACCGGCCCCGGTCCGCCGCCGAGGAGCAGGTCCGCGCCGACCTTCACCGGGCCATGCAGGCCGGCGAGCCCGTCGACGAGATCTTCGAGTCGCTCGTCGGCCCGCTGGTCGAGAAAGCGGCCCCGGAATGGCAGACCACCTTGGACGCCCTCCTTTCACTGCCCGAGATCGACGGCCCGGTCGGGTACTCGGGGTGGACCGCCCTGGGCATCCGGCTCACGGCGATCGAGCCACGCATCGCGGCCGCCGGCTTCTTCGCCGGGGGCTACGTGCCGCACGCCCAGCGCGAAGAGGCCCGGCAGGTCACCATCCCGCTGCTCCTTCTGCTGCAGTGGGACGACGAAGGCAACCCGCGGCAGCGGGCCCTGGACCTGTTCGACGCCTTCGGCACCAAGGAGAAGACGCTGCACGCCAACCTGGGCGGGCACACCGGCACCCCGTGGTTCGAGCTGGAGGACGGGGGCCGCTTCTTCGACCGGCACCTGAAGTAGGGCGACGAAGCCGCGCCGCCACCGTCAAAACGTCCCAGTTGAGCGTCGCAATGCATCGGTTGACGCCCTCTCGCGTCAGACCGCCGGTGCGAAGGCCGTAATGGTGGCGGCAAGGCCGGCCGGAGCTTCCAGCGGGATCAGGTGACCGGTGGCCGGAATCACCATGAACTCGGCTTGGGAGAGATAGGGCACCAAGTTGTCGCGGAGCACCTCGACGGGCTCGACACGGTCGTTCTGCCCCGCGACGACGAGGGCGGGAACGCTGACCCTGCGGGTATGTTCGGTGATGTCCTCCGCGATGCCGCGCAGCGGCCACTCGGTACGTCCGGCGTCGGCTCCGGCTCGCGAATCGGTCACGATCTGCGCCTTGAGCGACGCGGGCAGCTCGGTCGCGGTGAGGACGTGGTCCCGTGCCCCCACCACGGACTCCTCGGAGTCGTAGGCGTGGGAAAGGGTTTCCCGGTACTCGGGAGTGATCTGCGCGGCGGGCCTCGCCGGACCGGAGCCGACGAGAACAATGCCATGCAGGCCCGGGGGCCGGGTCGCCGCGACCAGTTGCGCGACCTTGCCTCCCATCGAATGCCCGACGAGTACGTAGTCGGTGATGCCCGCGTCGGCGAGTACGGCGAGCGTGTCGTCGGCGAGCTGACCGAGTGTGTAGGGGCCGGGCAGAGCGCGCGACCGGCTCCACCCGCGGAAGTCGACCGTGAGCACGTCACGGCCCGCGAGACGGTCGACGACGAGATCCCAGGTGCGGGCGGAACCACCCCAGTAGTGCAGGAACACCAAGGTCGGACCGGCGCCCGGCCGATGGTCGTAAGCGGGCAACGACGTCGACGGCGTCGTGTTCATCATGGCTCTCCTGGTCACTTGTGACGGGTGATTTCCCTGTGCGTCCATGGAAACTTGTGCGCTCACACAGGACATCGGAGTGACTGGTCGCCGCACGCGACCATCTGCTCCTCGAGGTGACCGTCCCGCCGGGGGACGTCTCGACGGAGCTGCCCGAGATCCTGCTCTCCGCGCTGATCGCCCGGCTCCGGCCACCGCACGCCGAGGCGCAGTCCTCGCATCCGGTTTTCCGGCTGTTCCGGTCTAGCGTCGAGGCGCATTTCCGGGAACATCATGACGGGGGCTACTACGCCCGCGCCCTGGGCTATGCGCCCCGCACCCTTTCACGAGCGGTGCAGCAGGTCACCGGCCGCACGGCAAAGGGGTACATCGTCGACCGGATCGCCCTGGAAGCCAAGCGGCTCCTCGCACACGACCGCCTCACCGCGGCCCGCTGCGCCCACGCGCTGGGATTTCCCGACGCATCCAACTTCTCCGTGTTCTTCCGGAAGGCGACAGGCGTGCGCCCGGGTGCGTGGCAGGCGAGCCTGGCCGTCACATGAGGAGGTGCCCTCATCAAGGGCACCCACGCGTCGGCCACACCACCGGGCACGGATCGAACGGCCGTCGCACAGAGAAGGGCATCCCGCCCAGGACTCGCAGACCTCTCGACATATACTCACGCGCCTGTGGCCGCACACCGCGGCGAACCAAGGGGGACACAACGCCCGTGCCTGACTTCGACGACCCCGCGTGGGGCCCCTTCCCTGTTCGTCCGGCCCCACTGCGTTGGCTGTTGCTGCTGCCCCTCACCCTCCTGCTGCTGCCGCTGTGGTGGGTGGTGTGGCTCCTCCTGGCGGCTCTCTGCTACTGCGCGGCGTCCGTGGCACAGCTGTTCGTCTACATGGTGCCGCGCGCCGAGAACGGCGCCGTCCGAGTCCTCGATGCCACCCTGGGCCAGGTCCCGTTCATCCCGCTGTGGTGCGTGACCCCGGTGTCCCTGGTCCGCGAGGGCAACACGGCGTACTACCGCGCACGCGTGGACCGCCGCATCGAGAAGCAGACCCGACGCGTCGAGAACGCCACCGTCCTTGCCGGGTACGACCGCGACCTCGACCTCGGGGCCCACTACTTCCGCGGTGCGGGCGCCGGTTATGTCCTGGGCGTGGCCTCGGAACAGAACTGGAGCCTGCACCCCCTACTGCGCTCCCACCCCCGACGCCGGATCCGCCTGCGCCACAACGGCCGCCCACGTACGGGCAGCAGGGACTGATCCTCGTACCCGCGTGGGAACCTTGTGACGGCCGAAGTCCTGTGCGTCCAGAGCTGCGGAAACCGATTCAAGGGGAGACTTCCGCATGGCTAATTCCTTAGCCCGCTGACCTCCCACTGACTCGTCTCGCCATTCCATTGGTACCCCTCGACGGTCACCTCCGTAACGGGCACGAAGCGCCACGCATCATCACGCCAAGCAATGACGTAGTTCTCGACCAGCTTTTCTCGGAAATCATGAACCGTGGCCCCGCGAATCCCGTAGAGGTGCCCGAGCGCCTCAACGGGGACATCGGGTTCAATCATTACGATCCAGCCCGCGCACTCCACGAATTCGATCTTCTGGTCCGCAGTGGACTCGTGATCCTCTTGCCGGTCACCACGCAGTCTCCGCAGGCGACTCACTGCATCTTCCAGGGTCCCGCCGACCGTGATCCCCACTCTGTTTCCGAGTTCGGAGAATATGGCTTGCAGGAACGGCGCTGCGGCCATCCCCGCGAGGATACTCTCCAGATTCAACTGGCCTGTCGCGTTCGTTTCACGGTCCGTCTGGTCCGGTGAACCTGGCACAGGAGTCGCACCCGCCGTGCGCCCCGAACCCGCCTCGTCCATGTGCCTCATACGCCCCCGATTCGGCCGTGCCATGCGCGCCGCGCCACCTGGGCGCCAGCGTAGTTACGGGAGTTACAGCGTAGTGATTTACCCGCGGGTTGTGGAAGATGTCGCCACCAGCACGCGAGTTGTCGGCACCGGCCGTGCCGGCAGCACAGGTCGTCCTCATGCGTCGAGGCGCCCGCCAGGTGGCCCGGTCTCGGAGGTGATGATTACTCCCTTGCCGAGGGACGCCACTCCTCTGCCGGACAAAGCGACCTTGCCGCTGTGCGGAGGGTCGAGGAGATCAACTTGCCTCCCGTAGCGCTCAATTATTTCCAGCACCATTTGGCGGGAGCCTGAATGTGCCGCGTCAGTCGCGGATTCGACATTGAAGCTCTGCCCGGCCCGAGCTATGCCGCCCACACATCGAACGATGCAGACGGCTTCCGACGACGTTGTGGGTTCGACGGAAACCATCTGCAGTCTGCTGGGTTCGCGATGGAGCTTTCTTGAGGTCACGGTGACCGATCGTCGCATCCCGTGCCTCGACGACCAACTCCCCGGCGGCCTCGTGCGCTCAGGTGCGACTGCCGTTGGATCGGCCGAAGAGTTCTACCTCGGCGATGGCCACCTGCTTCTTGGCCGACGCGGCGTGTGCCGACTCGACGGTGAAGCGGACCCGGGTGACCTCGCCGACGCGGAAGGAGCGACGCTGGCCGCCCGGGCCCGGGTCCAGGGTGAGTTCGCGGGTCGCGGTGGAGCCGTCCTTCTTGGTGACCGTGGCCTTGACCCGGTGCGGCAGGGCCGACTTGCCGAGTTCGTCGGCCCGGGTGGACACGCCCGGCGTGATGATGACGTCCAGCAGGCGGGTCGGCCGGACGAAACTCACCTCGATCCACTCGCCCTGACCCGATTCCGCTACCCCCGGGCCCCACCAGGTGTTGTTGAGCTTGTCGAAGGCCAGCTTCGCTCCATGGCCGGCGTACGCGTTCGAGGCGCGGATCTTGTCCGGTTCGACCGGGGCACGCTTGGCGAAGTGGTCGCGCGTGGCCTGGATGCCGTCGGAGAGGTTCACCGCGACGAAGATGAGCAGCGCCAGGACGAGGGCCCAGGTGATCCAGGTGCCGATGTGGTCGAACACGCGGCGCAGCCGGGGGCGTTCACCCGCCCACGGCGTCTGGTTGCGGCCGGGGCCGATGAGCCGGCGCCACCACGGCAGCGGCGCGGACGGCTGGCCCGGTGTCTCGGCCAGCGGCATCGCGCAGCGGGCGCAGAAGTGCCGGTCGGGGCGGTTCGGGGTGGCGCACCACGGGCAGGGCGGGCCGTTGCCGGCCTGCGGTTGCTGTCCGGGCACGCGTACGTGCGGGCGTTCGGCGTCGGGCCGTCCGGGCAGGACCGGGCTCACGGCCGGGGGCGGCGGGGTGGCCGCCTCCGGGTCCGAGACGGGCACCAGGAGGGAACGGACCGTTTCAGGGCCGGGGGTGTGCGCGGGCGCCACCGGGTCGTTGGGTGTCGTGTCGGTCAAGTCCGGGTTTCCAGGGGCGGGTTGGCGCTCGGGCGTGGCTGCGGGCGTTGGAGGCGCGGCGCGATGGGGCAGGCCGGAGTCGGTGGCGCGCCCGTCGGCGGCCGGGGGCTGCGCCGGGCCGCCTGCGGCCGGGGCCGGGGCGGAGGGACCGGTCTGGCCCGGGCGGGCGGCGGTGTCCCGGCCGGGGCCCTGGGCGGCGCCCGGCACGGCCGCGGAGCCCGCGCGGGAGTCCGCGGCCGGTGCCGCCCCCGAGCGCGCCCCGGCCGTATCCCAGCTGAGGACGGCGCCGCAGGCGTCGCAGAACGACTGACCGGGTTCCACGCGGGCGTCGCACTCGGTGCAGTTCTGCCTGGTCATGACTCCAGGGTCCTTTCGGTGGCGGTGGTGGTGACGTTGGGGGTGACGGTGACGGTGTAGGGCATGTGGGCGGGGCGGGCGGCGGCGACGAGCGCGTCCAGGCGGTGGGTGTCCGCCGGTGTCGGGTCGGGCAGCCGCAGCGCCACGTGCAGGTGAGGGCGGGGGCTGCCGGGGATCGGGCCGCGCGGGCGCGCGCTCCACGCGGCGCCGCCACTCTCGGTGATCTCCGGTGTGGTGCCGAACGCCAGTCGCACCGCCTCCGACAGCCCCTGGCGCGTGCCGCGTACCCGGTGCAGCGCGGCAGCGGCGGCCACAGCGGCGCGCAGGCGTTCCTCGGAATCGATGCCGTCCGTCTCGGCGCCCACCCAGATGCCGAGCCACCGGGCGAAGTCGATCGGGGTGAGCGCGGGGTCGAAGTAGGTGTCCAGACAGTCGAGGACGTTCAGGATCGGCGCCAGGACCTCGTCGAGGCCCGCGACGAAACGCTGGGCCAGATCGTCGTCGGCGAAGACGGCCGGGAGCATCATCCCGATGGGCGCGGAGGAGCCCAGGCCGTCGATGGAGCCCCTCATCAGCGGCCGCCCCGCTGACGCTCCGGATGCCACGGGGTGGTCCTCACGAGACGTCCCCGATCACGCGTACGCGGTGGTCGAAGGAGAAGACCAGGGCGGACGGCTCCAGGTCGATGCGGTCGGTGCGGTCGCCGCGCTTGCCGGTCAGGGGGTCCGCGGGGTGCAGGACGACCTCGTCCACCAGTTCCACGCCGGGTACCCGTTGCAGCACCGCGAAGATCTCGCCCGCCTGGACGGGGCGGCCGAAGGGCCAGCCCCGGCCGTCCGCGCCGCCGGTCAGCGGGTCGAGGTGGCGGTAGATGGCGTCGTGGGCCGCGCGCCGTACGCGGTCGGTCTCCACCCCGCGGAACGCGTGCACCGTGGCCACCACGGTGATGCCCTGGTAGAACGGCGGGCCGACGGCGAGCCGGGTGCCGATCAGGCGGCGCTCGTCCAGGTGGCGGGTAATGCGCTCCAACAGGGCGTCCCCGGGCACGAGTTGCTCGAAGCGCAGCCGCCCGCCGGGGTCGGCGACGGCCTGCGGCACGACCAGGACACGCACCGCGTGCGCCCCGTGCTCGTCGGGTGTGCCCTCCAGGCAGGTGATGCGGGCCGTCTCCGGGGCGGCGCGGCGGGCGAGCTCCTCGTAGTCGCGCAGGGTCACGGCACGCTCCTGGGCGCGCAGTGTGATGGGCGCGCGGACCTTGGCCTCCTCGACGGTCTCTCCGTCGACACCGCCCCGGGCGGCCTCCCGGTTGACGACCTCGGTGACGTACGGGATGGAGGTGCGCAGCACGCGTATCGCGCCGCGGGCCACGTTGCCGGAGCGGCCGCCGCCGATGCGGTAGCGGCGGGCGCGGATGACGGCACCCTTGGGGGCGATCGCGCCGTACTGGCGCAGGGTGCCGTCGGCCTCGCGCACGGCGGGGCCGAAGGCGATGGCGCCGGTGGTCGCGTCCAGGGTGATGTGCCGGTCGTCCGGGCGGGATTCGGCGAAGTGTGTGACCACCTGCCAGTCCTCCCAGCCGTTGTGCTCGGCGGTCTGCAGGAGCACCGGAGGTTCGTCGCCGACAACGGGCGCATGGGCGAGCCGCAGCCGCTGGCCGGGCAGCCCGGTGGCCTCGCCGAGCGGCTCGTCGTACACCGTGTCCGCGTGCACGACGGGAGTGGTGCCGCCGATCGTGCAGGCGTCGCTGGAGCGCACCGTCGGCGATGTGGTGTAGAAGGGCTGGTCCGACAGGGGTTCGGTGACCCGGCAGCGCAGCCAGCCCGCCTCATGGCCGCCGTTGCGGGACAGGACGTGGCCGCCGGGCACGTGCAGGACCACGTCGCCGGGCCGGTTGAGGCCGCCGGTGCCGTCACTGTGCACCTCGCACGGCTGCCAGCCGTCCGCCGTCCAGGCCTCCCAGACCAGCGGAGGCTGGCGGGGGTCGACGCCCACGCCGTCGACGCGGCTGTCGAGTTCGAGGGCGACCGCGCAGTGCGGGACGGCGGCGGTCAGGCCGAACAGCAGGCAGTCACCGGGACTCGGGGCCTCGCTGAAGCACAGTACGTCGCTGCCCTCGGCGAGGTCGGCGGTGCGGTCGGTGACGGGCTCCCCGCGGCGCTGCACCATCAGGTGGCGCAGCATGCACGGCACGATGCGCAGATCGTGCTCGGTGGCGAAGACGACGGCGTCCTCGGTCTCGGTGCGCAGCGTGGTCACCTCGGTGCCGACCGGCACGGCCACCGGCTCGTCACGGGGCGCGGACAGCCAGAAGGTGACGTCGGTGCGGGCGGCGGACGGCGGGAACAGCGTGATGCCGACCAGGTCGAGGAAGGCCAGGTGGTTCTTGTCCGGGACGCGGTTGAGGCGGTAGACGATCTGGTCCGCCATGTGCGCGACCGTCTCGACGAGGGTGACGCCGGGGTCGGAGACGTTGTGATCGGTCCACTCCGGGGCGCGCTGCTGTATGTAGCGCTTGGCGTCGTCGACGAACTGCTGGAAGCGGCGGTCGTCGAGGTTGGGGCTCTGCAGGGACATCAGCGGTCGCTTTCGGGGAAGGCGCCGGGGCCGTCGGACGTCTCCGCGGCTCCCGGCTCCTCGTGGGAGGGGATGACGTAGAAGGGGAAGACGAGGCTGCGCGGGTTGTTCGTGCCGCGGATCGCGTAGCGCACGTCGATGAACAGCACGCTCTGGTCCTCGCCCGCGGTGACCTCGACCTCGTGCACCTCGATGCGCGGCTCCCAGCGGTCCAGGCTCAGGTACACCTCGTGCTGGATGCGGCCCGCGGTCTGTTCGTTGACCGGCGCGAACACCAGGTCGTGGATGGCGCAGCCGAACTCCGGGCGCATCGGCCGCTCGCCGGGGGCGGTCGCGAGGACCAGCCGGATGGCCTCCTCGACCTCGCGCTCCCCGCTGACCAGGGCGATGCCTCCGGTGGGGCCGATGCGCAGTGGGAACGCCCAGCCGGAGCCGACGAACTGTTCGGCCATCAGGAAGTCACCGGTCCTTGCTTGGGTACGAGCGTGAGCGCGAGCGTGTGGGTCATCAGAAGGGCAGGGGTTTGCGGTTGACCAGGACCACACCGTTCAGCCCGATGTTGGTCGAGTTCAGGGCCATCGTGGCGCCGGAGGTGAGTGCCATCGCTCCGACGGTGTTCACCGTGACCCCGCCCGTCGCGATGAGGGAGGCCATGCCGGCCGCCCGCACATTGAAGAACGAGGTGTTGACGCTGACTCCGCCACCGCCCGCGTTCACGTTGACGGCGCTCCCGGCCCGGAGGCTGAGCATCCCGCCGCTCTGGATGGAGACGTTGCGTTTGGCGCTCAGCGTGAGGTCCGTCCCCGCCCGGACGGTCACCGAGCGGCCGCCCTTGATGGTGACCGACCCCTTGCTGTCCACGGTGATCTCGGTCTTGGCGCGGTCCAGATTGACGGTCAGCTTGTCGTCACCCGTGGAGACCCGCACGCCCCGGTGGGCGCCCACCCGCTGACTGAGCAGGTCGACGCGGTTGCCGGTGCGGTCGGAGATGGTGTGCCGGCTGGCCTGGTTGCGCGCCCCGGAGTACAGCGGCGCCTTGTTCCGTGTCGGCTTGTCCTTGCCGTTGTAGAGCCCGCCGATCACGAAGGGGTGGTCGAGCGCGCCCCGGTCGAAGCCGACGAGGACCTCGTCGCCCACGTCCAGCGGGAAGATGCCGCCGCCGCGCTTGCCGCCGAGCTGCACCACGCGCGTCCAGTCGCTGACGTAGGTGTCGTCCAGCCAGGGGAACTTGAGCTTCACGCGGGCCTGTTCGTCCTTGGTGTCGACGTCCGTGACGACGGCGTTGGCCACGCCGGGCAGCCGCGGCTCGCTCTCCGTGCCGCCCGAGGTGAGCCCGTACAAGGAGCGCCACTGCCGGCCGCTGACGGTCACCCAGGACTCGTAGCGCTGGCCGTTGCCGAACACGTGCCGCACGGAGGTCGTCGTGTACTTGCCCTGGAAGGGCCAGCCGACGTCGGCGAGCGCCACGGGCACGCCGGGACGCAGCTTGGGGTTGCCGTGGACGATCACCTCCAGTTCGGAGAACGAGGAGGACACGTCGTCGAAGAGGGCGTCGGCGGCATGCTTGACCTCGGGCCGTTTGTCGTAGGGCATCGAGGTCTGCACGAGCTTGGTCTTCTTGAAGGCGGCCGCGGCCTTCTTCGGCGAGGAGCCGATGGAGAAGACGGGGTTGTTGGCGCGGCGCGACGTCTCCACGATCTCGCGTGCGGTGGCCACGTCGTAGCCGCGCACCTCCACCTCGGCCACCTGGTCGGCGGCGGTCACGGAGGTGCGCAGGCGCAGGATGTCGGTCCCTGACTTCAGGACGAGGGGGTTCTTCTCGCTGCGTGCGCCGGTCGGCGAGGGCGCGCCCGCCGAAGGCTTGGGCGAGACGAAGTTGAACTTGCCCTTCCCGTCCAGGGACATCACCATCTTGTTCTCGTCCGCCAGGCGGGCGATGAAGTCCCAGTCGGTGACGTTGGGCTGGCTGATGAACTCGTAGTTCCCCTTGGATGATTCGATCTTCCCTACGGGCACGCCCGCGAGCCCGGCCAGCTTCTTGACGATCGAGGACGCGGTCTCGTTCGCGTACGCGACCACACGGCGCCGGCGCAGGAAACGGTGCCCGAGGTCGTAGCCGCGGATGACGGTGAAGGACCCGGTGCCGTCGTAGTCGGCCTCCAGGGCGGTGACCTCGCCGGTGAGGAGCGGCTCACCGGAGCCCTGCCCGTCGGACACGGGCGTCAGCACCACCTCGGTGCCGAACTTCACGTTGAGGTCCTTCAGGAGCAGGCGGTGCGGGTCACGGAAGGTGAGGCGGAACGCGGCGGGCACCCCGGCGCCCTGGTCGACCCAGCCGTCGACGAACATCCGGGCGTACGCGTCGGGGAGCTTTGCCCCGCCGAGCTTGACCTTCATGACGCTGGAGAAGGCGACACCGGCCATCAGCGACCCACCTCCTGCGCCGCGGGCAGCACCAGTTCGGTGCCGGACGTGAGGGTGGAGGGGTCGTCGATCCCATTGGCCTCGGCGATGGCCCGCCACACCGTGGGATCGCCGTACTCGCGCCAGGCCAGCGACTGCAGCGAGTCGCCCGCGACGACCCGGTGCACGCTCTGCGCGGTGAGCGCGCCGGAGGTCGGGTTCTGCCCCTGCGCGTCACTCGGGATCTCGTGCAGCTGCAACTGACAGGTGGCCCGGATGGGCACACCGGAGGTGCCGAAGAGGGTGTACGAGGCGTCCACGGAGGCCACGTACGCGGTGAACCGGGCCGTCTTGAACGACCCCCACTGGAAGATCACCCACGGCGGCGACGGCTGGTCGGCCTTCTTGCTCTTGGGCGTCACTCCACAGCAGTCGAGGAGCGTCTGCACCTTCTTCAGGACCTGGTTGCTCGTCGGCTTGCCGGAGGAGTCGAGGAAGATCTCCACGCTCATCTGGCGCTGCTCCGAACCCATGAACTCCGGCATCGCGCCGTCCCGGTTGTCGGCCGTCGGCGTCACCGTCCAGTTGGCACGGCGCCCGATGGTCAGCTGCGCCGGGTTGAAGTCGAAGTTGAACGTCCTGATGAGCGCGCCCGGCGTGGTGCTGGTGCCGACGGGGGGCTCGTGAATGGCGAGGCTGGCGCGCACGAGGCTCTTGCCGGCGCCTTTGCTCTTGGGCATGTGGGTGTCTCCCGCTCCTCTCTCCGGACTCTTGGGCCACGCGGACCCCGGGCCCCTTGCTCTGTGCGGACCCTCAGTCCGTGAACCCGTGGTGGGCGATCTCCAGGACCTCCGTGGCGACGGCCGGACTGCTGGGGTCGAGCCGGGGCCCCTGCCAGCTGACGGGAAGCACGTCGATCAGCCCCCACCGCGCCACTTCCGAGCCGTCCGCGCGCAGCGCCGCGATCTCGGCGGTGGGCCGTTTGATGCCCGTCTGCACGGACGAGATCCACTTGGCGACCTTGGTGGTGTCCGGGGTGAGGGGGCGGGTGAGCCGGATGGTGGAGAAGGTGACGCGGGACGGCAGTTGCCAGACGAACCCGTTGTTCCCGCCCTCCTGGCGGTGCTCGATCTCCACCTGGGACGAAAGACCCTCGCACCCGTTGAAGTAACCGAGGCTCTGGCCGTCGATGGAGAGGCTGAACCAGATCGTGGAACCCGGGTCCTGGCGGGGCATCGCGGGTGGGCCTTTCTGTCGTTGCTGCTGCGGCGCGGGGCGCGCCAGGACGGTGAACGGGGCAGGTCAGCGGCGGTCGTCTCGGAGCCTGCCGATGCGTTCGCGGTCCATGCGGAGTTCGGTGCGGACCAGGCGCGTGATGCGGCCGATCATCAGGTGCACGAGTTCGTCGATCTGGAAGTCCGTGAGGTCCTTCGGGTCGAACGTCCCCTTGGGCACACGGGTGTACGCGGGCGGCGGGGCGGCAGCACTGGCGGAGGTGACCGCCGCGGTGTTCCTGTCGGGCGGGAAGGGCAAGGGATCGTCCTCGACCGTTTCCTGTTCCTGCCGGCTCGGCCGCCCCTGCTGGTTCTGACC
The DNA here is from genome assembly GCF_053607685.1 of Streptomyces sp. NPDC055099. Taxonomy (NCBI): domain Bacteria; kingdom Bacillati; phylum Actinomycetota; class Actinomycetes; order Kitasatosporales; family Streptomycetaceae; genus Streptomyces; species Streptomyces sp. NPDC055099. Next base: position 268,877 of record NZ_JBSGUA010000013.1, read on the forward strand.
GCCCGTCCGAAGCCGCCCCAGCGTGGTCGCGACGGTCGCCGCGGCGGAGGCGGCGAGCGTCTCGGTGGCCGAACGGGTCGCCGAGCGGAACCCTCGCTGCACGACGGGTCCGGTGCGGGCGATGGGCAACGGCTGAGCGGAAGCCGCTGGGGACGGTGCCGGGGGCGGGGCGAGGCGGGCCACGGGGAGGGGCGGCTGGGGGGCGGGGGTGGCGCGTTGGACCGGCGGGATCGCTGGCGCGTTCGGCCGTGGGGCGGTTAGTGGCGCGGCGGCGTTCGCTTGAGACACGCGGGGAGCCTGCTTCGGAGCGCCCTCCTTGGGGAGGGCGGTGGCGGTGGCGCGCTGAACGGGCAGCTCTGCACGGGTGTTGGCGACATGGGTGGGTGTCGTGGGTTGCGGTGAAGGGGCGTGCGAGGGGAGCAAGTTGGGGGTGCCGGCTCGCTGGACGGGTGGCGTCATCGGGCCCGAGGGCTCCGGCAGCTGAGGGGGCCGCTTCGTTACGTCCGTGCGCGGCGCGGGATGCGACGCCGGTGCGGACAAGTCGGCGTGCGGATTGAACGGACCGGCTGCGGGGGTTTGTTGCATCGTCGTAGGTACGTGAGTGCGCGACACGTCGCTCGACGTGAAGGGCGAGCGGGAGGAGACGGCCCGCTGAACCGGTGGCGCAACTGCGCGGTCACCGCCCTGCGCTGCGCTGGGACCCTGCCGCACGGCGTTCGTGAGCGGCACGGCTCCCGGTGGCGGTGCGGTCAGGGGCGCGCCGAGCGGGGTACGCCCGCGCGGGGCAGGCTTGGTGACGGGAGCGGTGGCGCGCTGGACCTTGGGCTCGGACGGTGTGGAGGCCGGGCTCACTGAGGATTTGGCAGGGGTGGTGGACGCTGCGGGGGTGACCCCCGTCGTCGGGGCAGGGTGAGACGCGGACGGCGAGGACGAAGGCAGGGCTAGCCGTGCTGTCTTGGGCATCACGTCCGACGTCACCGGAGCGCCGAGACCCACACGGGGCACCTTGCGGTGGGCGCTGCGCTGGACTGGCGGAGGCTGCGGAGGCTGAGGGGTGACGGACGCTGAGACGGCGGCCGCACTTGACGTCTGCGGGCCGTTGGCAGCCACCCTTGCAGGTGATGTCGGCGGGATGGCAGATGAGTTGTCTGCGTTCGCACGCGAAGTACTGCTCTGTGTGCGGGGGTTATCCGCGGATGTACGCGCGTCGGGTGCCGCGGCAGATGGGGCGGACGGTGAGGGGCGTGTCGCGGGCAGGGCAGGGCTGTGCGGTTGAGGTATCGCCCGCTGGACCGCCGGCTCCGGGTTGGAGGGTCGGCTCGGGCCAATCGGCTTCGCGGCAGCCGGTGCGGAAGTACTCGCCGTAGCGGGGGGCGAGGGCGCGGCGGACGCCGGAGGGATCGGCTGAGGCGCGCGGGACGCAGTCGGCTGGGAGGCTGGCAGCGCGCTCGTCTCGCGTACGGCTCGGGCGGGGGGCTCAGACGCGGCCGAGGCACGCTGCACGGGCGCAGAAGGCGGACTCGGCGCGTGCGCGGAGGCCGCAGACGGCTTGAGGGCGGGCGGCACGCTCGACTCACGTACGGCTCGACCATGGGGCGCAGATGCGGCGGACGCACTCGGCAGGGGCGCAGACGACGGACTCGACGCGGGGGACGAAGTCGACGTCGAGGCGGACGGCACGCTCGTCTCGCGCGCGGCCCGAGCATCGGAAGCAGACGCGGCCGTCGCGTTCTGCACGGTCGCAGACGAAAGACTCGATGCGGCGGACGCAGCCGACGTAGGGGCGGGCGGCACGCTCGTCTCGCGTACGGCCCGACCACGGGACGCATCCCCGGCCGACGCACGCTGCACAGGCTCAGGGGTCGGGCTCGGCGCGTGCGCAGGCGACGCAGTCGGCGTAGGGACGGACGGCACGCTCGTCTCGCGTACGGCCCGAGCATGGGGCGCAGACGCGGCCGTCGCACGCTGCACAGGCGCAGAAGGCGGACTCGACGCGTGCGCGGGCGACGCAGTCCACGTAGAGGCGGACGGCACGCTCGTCTCGCGCGCGGCCCGAGCATCGGAAGCAGACGCGGCCGTCGCGTTCTGCACGGTCGCAGACGATGGCCTCGGCGCACGGGACGCAGCCGGTTCACGCACGGCCTCAGCCGGCGCCGACGCCGCCGACACACCCGGCACGGACGCAGGCGCGGACCAGGTACTCGGCGCAGGTGACTCAGTCGGCTCACGCACGGCCGAAGCGTTCGGCTCTGACCCAGGCAGGCCACCCGGCAGACGCGCAGGCGACGTACTCGACTCTGACGCCAACGCAGCAGTCGAGCCACGCACAGCCGAAGCTTCAGGCACCGGCTCGGGCCCAGCCGAACCCGGCAGACGCGCCAGCGACACAGTCGACCCAGACGCGGGCGAACTCGACCCAGACACAGCGCCCGCAGCGCTCGTCCCACGATCCACCGAAGGCCCCGTCAACGGCCGGACAGACGAGCCGACTTCACCTCTCCCCCGCTCCCCGACACCCCCGTCCGATGACGAGGCCGCCCCCGCCCGCAGCCCGCCACTCGTGCCAACCCGGGGTGCCGCGGACTCCCGACGGGCCACAACAGGCAGAGCGCGGCGCTGCACGGCCGCAGGGACCGCCGGCGCCTTGGTGAGCGCGGGCGGACGCGTGGTCGCCAAGGGTGCGGCGACCGGAGTCGGCGTCACGCGTACCCCACGGGCCGGGGTCGGCGGCGGCGTGGCAGCGCTCGGCGCACGGGACGGCGTGACCACCGACGTCCCGTTCCCCTCCTGGACGGCACGCGAGCGCTGCACGGTCTGGGGCACGGGGCCCTGTCGGTCGGAGCCCCGCACCTCGGGGCTCCGCGACCGCCGTGCTCCAGAGCTCTGGACGCCGCCAGGTGCGTCCGTGCTCCGGACCCCGGGCGCCGCAGCACGCTGCACGGGTACGGACGCCGCCACCGGCCCCGGCCTCCGCGCCTGCCCGGGCCCGGGCCCCGAACGCGGCGTTCCAGCGGCGCCCGTGGTCCGACGAGACGCAGCACGCTGCCCCGGGCCGCCAGTCGCGCCCGGCACCGCCGCCGCCACCGCCCCGGATACCCCGGGAGCGCCCGGTGACACCTCTGCCCGCTGCACTTGCCGCAGCGGCGCCACCGGCAGGGGGCGCGCCGACGGGGAAGGCGAGGTGGGCGTCCAGGGTGCCGGGTTCGCGGCCCTTTCGAGTTCCGTGACCGGCCGTGGGGGGGGGGGCGGGGCGCCGGCCGCGCCGCGGGGGGGCCACGGGGGGGGCGCGGGGCGCGGTGCCGCCGCCCCGAGGGGGGGGGGGGGGGCCGCGGGCCGGGGAGA
>NZ_JBSGUA010000013.1:272228-284441 GCF_053607685.1 Streptomyces sp. NPDC055099
CCGGCCCCCCGCGGGGGGGGGCGCGCCGGGGGGGTGGGGGTGGGGGGCGTCCGGGGGGCGGGGTCCGCGCCCTTTTCGGGTCCGGGGCCGGGCGGGGCCGCGCCGCCCCGCCCCGCGCCCGACGAGGAGGGCGCCAAGGAGGGCAGGCTGCTCGACGTCGCCTCGTCCAGGAGTCCGGGGCGGGACCCCGTCGCCGTGAACGACGGGTTCTGCCATGTGGGCAGCCGCATGCCGAACCCGGGGTCCGCGACGCCGGACCCAGCGTCGCGCACGGCGCGCTGGATCGGCGGCAGCCCGGACCACGCGCGTGGGACTACTGCAACGCCAGCGGACGGGTGAGCGGTGGCCGACGCCGCCGGGGGGACGGCATCACCGTCGCCCTCGCCACTCCGACCACTTGCGCCGCTGACATCGCCCACGACATCAGCAGCGCCCACACCCCGCCCTCGCAGCCGGTCGAAGAATCCCACCGCTCAGCCCTCCGCGCCGGCAAGCGTCACGAAGGACGCGATCTGGTCCGCGTACCGGCGGCGGTCGTGGTGTTCCAGGTCCAGGATCGTCTCCAGGTTCCAGTGGAAGTGGTAGGCGACGTACGCGATCTCCTCGTGCAGTCGGTCGGTCGCGTACGTCACGATTCCCCCAGGCGGCTCCCGCCGAGTTCCACCTCGAACGGCTCGGAGCAGTGCGGGCACTGCACGGCGGCGCGGGTGTGCCCCTCGGCGTTGATCTGTCGGTAGAAGTCCTGGAGGAACGCGAGGTCGGAGGCGAACAGGTTCTCCACCGTCCCGTCGTGCACCGAAGGCAGCGAGCCCAGGCGCGTGATGACCCTGCCCAGGAGCACCACCGACAGGTACGCCGGGTTCTCCTGGACGCGGACATCACGCAGGGGGATGAGTTCGTCCCGTGCCGTCGACAGGCGCATCACGCCGTCGCGGTGCACGGTGCCCGCCTCGTCCACGTACCCGCGGGGCAGTTGGAAGGGGAATTCCGTGCGCAGGGTCTGCGGCGCGATGTCGTTGTGGGCGGCGGCGGGAGGCGAAGCGGGGGTCTCCGCTCCCGCCGCCGCGGTCTGGGGGGCCGGGGGCGCGGCGACGGCCGTGCCCCCGTCCGGCGTACCGGCAGCCTTGCGGCGCATTACTCGATGACCAGTTCTTCGAAGACGATGGTCACGGTCTCGGTCAGCACGGCGGCCTCGCCGGCCTTCAGGCTGCTGGCGTCGATCTTGCTGCACCAGGCGTTGCGCAGGTTGTAGCGCTTCACCGGGTTGTCCTCGTAGTCCATCATGATGATCGAGGCGTTCTTGCGGGCCGTGCTCATGCGGCCGGTGATCGAGTCGTTGATCCACTGGGTGAACGCGGATGACTGGGTCATGCCGCGCACCACGGTGCACTGCCCGTTCTTCTGCACGCCCGGCAGGATGGCGGTCTCGATCTTGCCCTGGGCGGTGTTCTGCTGGCTGACGATGATGTCCTGCTCGAGGGTCAGGCCGCTTACCTCCTGGAGGTACTCGACCATCACGCCGTCGATCTGCAGACCGAAGTTGTGTGATGTGAGGGAGTCACCCTGCATGAGACTCATGGAATCGCTGTCCTTCTAAGGCTTCGTGGTCGTGGCGGTGCGCCGGCGAACGGCGCACGAGGGCGGAGCAGTGAGGGGGACGGGGTCTACTCGTCCAGCTCCCCGCTGCCGCTGGAGAACTGGGAGAGCCGGAAGATCACGAACTCGGCGGGCTTGACCGGGGCGACGCCGATCTCGCACACGACCCGCCCCAGGTCGACCGACTCCGGCGGGTTGGTCTCCTCGTCGCACTTGACGTAGTAAGCCTCTTCGGGCCGCTGGCCGAAGAGCGCGCCGTTGCGCCACTCGGTGACCAGGAACGCCGAGATGTTGCGCCGGATCCGGGCCCACAGCGCGTGGTCGTTCGGCTCGAACACCACCCACTGGGTGCCGATCAGGATCGACTCCTCCAGGTAGTTGAAGTACCGGCGGATGTTCAGGTAGCGCCACTCGGGGTCCGATGCCAGGGTGCGTGCGCCCCAGACGCGGATGCCGCGGCCGGGGAAGGCGCGGATGCAGTTGACGCCGATGGGGTTGAGCAGGTCCTGCTCGCCCCGGGTGATCTGCAGCTCCAGGTCGACGGCGCCGCGTACGACCTCGTTGGCGGGCGCCTTGTGCACGCCGCGCTCGGAGTCGTTGCGGGCCCAGATGCCGGCGATGTGGCCGCTGGGCGGCATCATGCGGGCCTTGCCCGACGACGGGTCGAAGGTCTTGAGCCAGGGGTAGTACAGGGCCGCGTACTTGGAGTCGTAGCCGGCCGTCTCCTGGCGCCAGACCCGGATCTGACGGGCGTTCAGGCTCGGCGGGGGGTCGATGACCGCGACGCGGTCGCCCATCAGCTCGCAGTGGGCGATGAGCCCGAGCTGCACGGCCTTGACGGACTCCAGGTCGATCGCGCCCTGCTGGTAGGCGGCCATCAGGTCGGGGACGGCCACCATGGAGATCTCGTCGATGGCCTCCAGGCCGCCGAAGCCGGTGCGGTCGGCGGAGTCACCGAGGTACTGGGCCGGGCCGGGGTGTGCGGGCGTGTCCTGTTCCACGGGCGCGGGCACGGGGGCCGGAGCGGCGGGCGCGGGCAGGGTGACGGTCTGGTTCTCCGGACGGGTGAGCTGCGCCCCGGAGGCGTTCTCCGTCACGGTGATGAGCTTGGAGCGCTCCTTGATGTGGGTGACGACGTACGTCCTGTTGCCCTTCTTGGCGCTCACGTCGAAGGTCTCGACCGGCTTGTCGCCGCTCTTGACGATCAGCTTGAAGCGCTCCGCGGGGCCCTCGCCCTCGGGATCGGCGACCTCGACGCTCAGCGGGCCGTTCGGGCTCTGGGCCGTGGCCGCCACGGAGAAGGCGCCGAGCTGCTGCGGCTCGGCGGCGGGCAGCGCGGCGGCAGGTGCCGCGCCGGTCACCGCGGCCGGAGCACTGCCGTCCGCGGCCGCACCCTCGGCGGAGCCGCCCACCCGGACCACGTACGCGGCGGATCCACCGTTGTTGAAGAAGCCGTAGACGGAGTGCGCCAGGTAGTAGTCACCGGTGAAGTCCCCGAAGGAGGCGACGTACTGCGTCCAGTTGGTCACCAGCGTGGGCTCGTTCAGCGGTCCGGACGGCGCGAGTCCGACGAAGGCCGCCACAGAGGTGCCCACCCCCTCGATCGGGCGCGAACCGCCGGCCACCTCCTCGACGTAGACGCCGGGCGACAAGTAGGACGGCATGCTCTGCTCTCCTCGGGGTACGAGACGGGACGCCTTCAGCCTGGTCGGTGCGGATCGCCGCCGGAACGTCCTCGGGTGCCGGTTGCCGGGCAACGTCATTGCCCTGAAGGGCAGTTCACGGACATTGCCCGCGAGGCTGCCCCCACGGCCCTTTCCTCGCGGGCTTCGGCCGGGCAAGGCTGGCGGGTCAGCTCTGCCTCGTGCCGAAGGGAACGTCGTGCACGCACACGGAAAACAGCCCCACCAGGCCGCCGGTCAGCGCGCGTCCGGTCAGGTCGACAAGCCACGCACGCCGGCCGAGCGGATGCTGAGGCTGCAGGGCCTGGCCGGGAATCTGGCGGTCTCGCGCGCCTTGGCCGAGGAGGAGCACGCCCACGGCCCCGGCTGCGGACACGCCGGGACACCGGCCACGGATGCGGCCGTGCAGCGGCAGGCGACCCTGGCGGACGCGCTGGCCGAGCCGAGCCGCCCGCTGGAGTCGCGGATCCGGGACAAGGCCGAGCGCGTGTACCCGATGACGTTCGGCCATGTGCAGTGGCACGACGGACCGGTGGCGCAGCGGGCCGCGCGGGAGTTCGGCGCCCACGCCCTCACCGTCGGCCCGCACATCCTGGCCGCTGAGCCGAACCTGAGCGACGAGATCAAGCTCCACGAGGTCGACCACACCTACCAGAACGCGATGGGGGACGTGGCCGGAACCGCCGACCGCGCGGGCACCAAGGTGTCGAGTCCCGGCGACCCGTACGAGCTCAAGGCCGCTTCGAACGGCAAGAAGGTCGCCCAGGGCGGGGCCCCCGACCTGTCGTTGCCGGGGCGCCCCGCTCCGGCTCCGGTGGAGCAGGACGACGCCTGAGCGGGGCGGCGCGCCCCGGTGGTGACCCGGGGCGCCGTCCGGCACGACCAACATCGGGCGCCTGCCCGATCGGTCAGTAAGATCCGCCGGCGCCGCTCATCTGGACGTCGTCATCGCCGCTCATCTGCATCCGGACCATGCGGCCCCCGGCGAAGATGTAGTGATGGCCTGTCTCGTCCTCGATGTAAAACGGCTGTGAGTACGCATCGAAGTAGGTTGTGAAGCCCGGGATGTCCTGTGCCGTCACCGGCACCTGGGTGGCGGCGGAACTGCTCTCGCCCCCGTAGTGGGCCGAAGCACCTCCCGAGTAGTCCGCCATGGCAGGCGCCGAGTGGGGCGTGGTCGCCCACGTCATGGACGATGACGCGGCAGCCGCGGGATAGTCGGGCGCCTCGTCCATCTCGACGTCCTGGGGCGGCTCGGACGCGGAGGGCGTCGCCCCCTGCTTCTCCTGTTTCTTGATGTTGTTGTTGATGACCTTCCGGAGTTTGTCGCCGTTGGCACCGGTGTGCAGGTACTGGGACATCTCCGGCACGCTGTAGTTCTTGCTCACGCGGAGCTTGATGAGCGTCTTGAGCAGGGCGCCGGGCAGCCCCTTGGTGGGCATCTCGCCGGAATCTCTGCCGTCGTGGATCCTCTCCCACTTCTTGGCCCAGTCCCGGTCCTTGCCCCCAAGGCCGCGGACAGCCGCCTTGAGGGCGTCCTTGCCCGCCCTGTCGAGCGGGGCCCCCTTGGTGAACTGCTTGTCGGGCGCGGCCTTCTTCGTTCTTCCCTGACCTTCGTGCTTGTTGGACTTCTCCGGAGTGTGGGTCCAGTGGCCGCTTTTCTCGTACTGGGTGAGGTAGCTGCCGAATCTGCTCGTGGACATGTCGACGGCGCCCGCGATGTGTTCGACGGTCATCGTGCCGCGCCTGTAGTGGTCGAAGGCGATCTCGATCGCCTGCTGTCGGCTCTCGTTGGTGGCGGGCGCGCCCCCGGAACCGTTCCACAGGCCGTGGAGCTGCTGTGCCTGCTCCTCGGTGAGCACCTCGTTCTTGCGGCGCGGAGCGGTGTGCTTCTCCTTGCCCTTTCCGAGCCCCACGTGCGCGGATTCCGCGTCCCACGTCGCCTCCAGGGGACGTGCGACGCGCGTGTAGGTGCCCTCGTCATCCATTTCGGCGTCACTGGCGACCGGTGTCACGTCGGCCTGTCGCGACGCGTACTTGCCGGGGACCTTGAGGGCGCGGCCACCGCGGCGGTGCACGGCCCCCTCCGGGGCCGCCTCATGGATCAGTGCCGGAGTGCTCGTGACGTCGTCCTGGACCATCTGCCTGATGTTCTCCAGGTAGTGCTCGTCCATGATGTGCCGCTGGTGATCGGCGAGGGAATTCACGGAGCCCTGGAAGTAATGCCCGTAGTTCTCGTCGAAGCTCAGGTTCTGGAATCCCAGCCGCTCCCGGTAGTACTTCAGTGCCGCGGCGCAGCCCATGCAGGGGCGGTACTTGCCCATGATGGCGAGGGGTTTGTCCTCGACATGGCGAGGTTTGATGCGCGCGTGGCTCAGGGCGAGGAGCAGCTTCTGTTCCGCGTGGACGGACCCCTCCTGCTTCATCTCGCCCTTGTGCTTGCCGGTCTTCTTGGCCCTGGGGTCCAGTTCCGCGAAGCGGACCAGGAACACCCGGCCCTCGTACTTTCTGTCGGTGAGCATGGTGTGCAGGCCCGGGTCCTCGACGTTCACGACGATGACCGGCGCGTTGACCTTCGCCTGCAGCGCCAGAGCGGTGGCATCCTGCCCCCGCCCCTGCTCCCCCGCGCCGCGCTGCCCGCTGAAGATCGCGTCGTTCTTCCGCTGGAAGCTCGCCAGTTTCTCCTGGAGGTTCTCGGCCTCGTAGCCGTGCAGTCCCCGTTTGCGCCCTGCGTCGCTCTGCCGGTACGTCAGCAGTTGCTGCAGGGTGGGGTCCTGTTTGAAGTCCTTCTTCCCCCGGCGTACGAGAGTGTCGATCGAGGAGTTGAAGTTCGAGGCGAACACCAGCCGATCGTTGATCAGCATGCCTTGGACCTCGCGGTTGTTGGCGTCCTCGGCGGCGCCCTCCGGCTCCTCCGCCTTCGCCTGCTCCTGGGCGCCCTTCATGCTGTCGAAGAGCAGGGCACTGGTCTCCGACAGGGTTTCCTCGGCTTCCTCGCCCGGTTTGAAGCGGGGAAAGCGCATCCAGAACTCGTCGTGGGCCCGGCCTTGGCGCCGGGCGCCGTAGTTCACCATCGGCGGCGCGTCCACCAGCTCCGAGATGCCGTCCATGGCCTGCTGGGGAGTCAGGGCCTCCGGCGCGGCCGCGGGGTACGCACCCGCGCCCGCGCCGCCGTGGCCTCCTGCCTCCATGCGCTGTACGGAGTAGGAGGCGGACGCGGGGTTCGCGCCGAGCGCCTGGCTGACGGCCGCGTTGCCGACCGAGTCCTGCATGGCCTGCAGCGTGGCGGGCATGGCCTGCAGCGTGGCGGGCATGGCCTGCAAGGAGGCGGGAGTAAGTCCACCGGCCGCGTACGGCGCAGGGGACGGGGACCGGCCCGGCCGATGCTGTCGCTCCCCGTGGGCCGCCCCTGAGTCGTTTCCGTCGTGCCCGCGTGAGCCGACCTGCCGCTGCCGCATGAACGCCTCCTACGTCGGCCGGAGTCGCCGCCATGATCCCGTGGCCGCCGCGCACGGCGCATGGCCCTGCGGGCGGCTTCGCGGGCAGACCCAAGTGCCCCGAAGGACAGACCGGTTCGGCGCGGCGGGGGACGCCGGGAGCGGGAGGGCCGGTCGGTGTCACGGGGGTGGCCTTGATGCTGCCCTTCCAGGCAACCAGGTCTGCCCGGCGTCCTCCTGACGTTCCGCGCGGGCTCTCCTAGCGTCGTGGCGTGAGCCTATGGACTTCCCTGGAACCCGCCTCCGCGACCGTCGATCCCGGCAGCAGCACCACGGTGCGGCTGAAGGTGCGCAACACCGGTGACATCGTCGACGAGTACCGCTTCGAACCCGTCGGTGCCCTCGCGCCCTGGACCACGGTGGAGCCGCCGTCGCTGCGCCTGTATCCGGGCACGACCGGCACCGTGGAGCTGACGTTCGCGCCGCCGCGCACGCCGGACGCGACCGCAGGACCCAACCCGTACGCGGTGCGGATCACGCCGACCGAACACCCCGACGCCGTCACCGTCCCCGAGGGCAACCTCACCATCACGCCCTTCACCGAGGTGCGCGCCGAGCTGGTGCCGCCGACGGTCAAGGGGCGGTTTCGGGGACGGCCGCGCCTGGCGGTGGACAACCTCGGCAACACCAAGGTCACCGCCTCGCTCAGCGGCAGCGACACCGGCGACCGGCTCTCCTACGACCTGCAGCCCAGCAACATCCAGATCGAGCCGGGCCGGGCCTCGTTCGTGAAGACGACACTGCGGCCCCGGCAGATCACCTGGTTCGGGTCGAAGCAGGAGCAGCCCTACACCCTTGCCGTACGGCGCTCCGGAACCGAGCCGATGGACGTGGACGGCACCTTCGTTCAGCGCGGGATCCTGCCGGGCTGGCTCGCCACCACCTTCGGCCTGCTCCTCGCGGTGGCGATCGCCTTCGTGGTGATCTGGCTGACGTACAAGCCGCAGGTGAAGAGCGTCGCGCGGGAGAAGCCGGTGGAGGCCGGCAAGATCGCGCCGTCCAGTCCGCCCCCTCCCATCAGCAGCGCGCCGCCCGAGCCCGAGGACAAGCCGAAGCCGCCGGAGGAAAAGCCCGGTGGCGGCGGCTCGGACGGCGGCGGTGGGGGCGGCGGAGGCGGGGGCGAGAAGCCCCCGAAGCCCAAGAAGGAGACCGCGGCCGACGCGGTGCGCAAGCTCGCCGAGCGCAGCGAGGGCCGCCACATCTGCTACCGCGCCTTCGTCGCGGGCAAGGGCTGGCAGGACCCCGTGTGCGACGGGGCCGAGGCCGGCACGGTCGGCAAGGGCACGCCCATCAAGGCCCTGAACATCGCGGTGGTCAACACCGCCGGCGTCCGCGGCACCGGCGCCTGGGTGGGCGAAGGATGGCGCAAGGAGATCCCGTGGTCGGAGGAGCAGGACGGGAAGAACCTGTACTTCGGCAGTTCGAAGAGCGCCGACCCCGCACTGGAGGGCTACACCTTCATGGTCGTCGACGGCTCTGTGTGCAGTGACGCCCGGGTGAAGGACGAGCAGTGGATGGGCGAGGTGTGCACCGACCCCGGCGGCTGGAAGTACCACGGGAGCCCGATCGAGCAGTACAAGCAGCTCGAGGCGGTGCGCTTCACCGTGTGACGGTCACCAGTTCGCTTCGCCCGGGACGAGCCGGCCCGCCTTGCGGTACTCGCGGCGGGCGCCCTCCAGGAGGTCGCCCGCACCGACCGGTTCGTCCCGGCCGGCCGCGAGGTAGGCGGCGGTGACCACCGCACTGCGGATGGAGCCGCCTGCCAGCTCGAAGTCCTTCGCCAGCGGGCCGAGTTCGACGCCCTCGGCGTGGGGGACGTGCTTCAGACCGTGGCGCCACAGCGCCAGGCGCTGCCCCTCGTTCGGGAAGGGAAAGTCGACGACCAGGTCCAGGCGGCGGGTGAACGCGTCGTCGATGTTGGCGCGCAGATTGGTGGTGAGCAGCGCGATGCCGTCGAAGGACTCCAGACGCTGCAGCAGGTAGGCGCTCTCCATGTTGGCGTACCGGTCGTGGGAGTCCTTGACCTCGGAGCGCTTGCCGAAGACGGCGTCGGCCTCGTCGAAGAGGAGCACGGCGTCCGTGCGGTCGGCCTCCGTGAAGATCCGCTCCAGGTTCTTCTCGGTCTCACCGACGTACTTGTCCACGATCGAGGAGAGCTGGACCACATAGAGGTCCACCCCCAGGTCGGCGGCGACCACTTCGGCGGACAGCGTCTTGCCGGTGCCCGACTCCCCCGCGAACAGTCCCAGGACCCCTCGTCCCCGACCGCCGCCCGCACTGAGGCGCCAGTCGCCCAGCACACGGTCGCGGTGGCGGGCGCGCAGGGCCAGTTCCTGGAGCTGGGTGAGGGGCGCCCGTGGCAGGACCAGGTCCTGCCACGTCACGGCGGGCCGGATCCGGCGGGCGTGCTGTTCGAGGCCCGAGGCCGACTGCTGCCGCGCGGCGAGCCGCACGTGGGCGGCGGAGAGCGGGGTCCCGTCGAAGTCGGCGAGCGCGGCGGCGGCCAGCGCGGCACGTCCGATGCGCTCACCACCGAGGCGGTACGGGGCCACGGTGGCGGCCAGGTCGAATGTGTCGGCGGCCGGACCCAGCGCGGTCCGCCATGCCGCCGTGCCCCCGGCCGGAAGCCGGGGCGCGTGGAGCACCAGTGGATCGTGCGCGGACCACTGCGGGTCGTACGGCCGGGGGTCGGCCAGGAGCACGGTCACGTCCGTGGCGGAGGCCAACGCGGCCACCATCTGGCCCGGTTGGTCGGGCAGGCCGGTCACGACGACGGCGCGGCCGCTGAGGCGCGCCTCGCGCAAAAGCTCGGGCAGGTGGTCCGCGGGACCGGAGAAGCGCAGTGCGTCGAGGCCCGCCGCGTGCAGGGCGGAGGCGAGGGCGGGCAACGCGTCACCCTCGCGGCGTTCTTGCAGATAGGCGGTGCAGGGCCCCGCTTTGAGCCGGGCAGCGAGCTGCCGTACGAAGCCCCCGTCCGGCGTGAAGCCGGGCTGCGGGGCAGGCATCGGCCGCAGCAGACGCGACAGCACGGCGTCGGGGGTGGGGTCTCCCAGCAGGTGGGCGGTGAGCCGGTCGGGCACCCGCAAGGAGCGGGTGAGCAGCGGCCGTTCGGCGTCCTCGACCGTCAGCAGTCCAAGGGCACGCAGCGGCGCAGCGAGGTGGAAGCGGGCGCGGGCCTCCGGCCGGTGCGCGGGTATCGCGCACAGCTCCAGGGCCAGTCCCACGGTGGCGCGGCGGCGGCTCACGTCGTCGTTCAGGTAGCCGTACAGCGGCTCGAACGTGCGGTCCAGGTCGGGGGCCAGGGCGATCAGCAGGACGGCCGCGTCCAGCTCGGTCAGGCGCAACCGGGCGGCGAGGCGGGCCAGTTGGTCGTCGGGGTCGCCGAGCCCGCCGGGGTCCTCGGCTCCTGCGTGCTCGTCGGCTCCTTGCGGCCAGGGGACGGGTGAGCCCGGCGCCCGGAGGTCCGCCTCCGGCACCGTGCGGGGCCAGTCGTGCAGCAGACGGCGCACGGCCCCCTCGGGCAAGTACAGACCGCGCAGCGGATCGCTCGCGGTGGGGTCACCGGCGGAGCGCGCCTCGACGAGGGCGCTCACCATCTGCCGTAGCCCGGCCAGCCGTTCGAGCAGAAAGGGGGCAGACCCCGTGGCGTCGGCGTCCCCCGTACGGGCGGCAGCGGGGAAGCGATCTTCTTCCAGGGACGAGGTGCTCATGGCTGCTCCCTGCGGCGGGCTGCCGCCTCCTCATGGGTGGCACGGGCGGCCGCCACCTGGCGGGGCCGGTGGGAACGATCAGCCGACCGGGGCGGACCGCCGTCGGCGGCGCGCAGCCGGACCGTCGCCCCCTCGGTGACCGGCGGGCCCGCGTCGTAGTCGGGGTACGCCGGGAACGGCACGGTCACCGTGAGATCCAGGGAGGGCTTGAGTTCGCCGCCGAGGGCGGACCAGATGTCGGCGAGGGACCTGGCCTCGGACTGACTGCCGGAGACCGTCACCGGAATCGACAGGCCAAGGCGCCCGAGCGCCTCCGGCAGCGCCTCGGCGGCCAGCAGCTCGTGCGGCAGCAGGGTCGCCAACACGGCTGACAGCAGCCGGTGTTCGTCCTGGGGCGTCTTGGTCCAGGCCGTCACCAGGTAGGAGAGCCGGAACCAGCGCGGGGGACGGCGACGCCGGACGACGATGTCACGCTCGTCGCGCAGACCGGTGTGGCCACGCTGACGCAGGGAGACATCCTCCCGGATGTCGTACAGGTAGGCATTGACCACCGGGGCGTTGCGCCGGGCAGCCCAGTCGCGCGTGGGCACGTCGAAGGACACGTCGATGTCGGACCCGGACAGTGCCCCGCCGCCGATGAGGCCCTTGAGCACCTCGTCCACCTCATGGATCACTCTTGCGCTCCCACCTGCGGTTCGCTCCCCCACCGGCCGTTCGCTTCCTCGCCGGCCGATGACAGCCCTGCCACCGATCGTGCTCCCCGGGCCTGACCTGGCGGCAGGTACGTCGGGGATGACGGCGGGGCAGGGCTTGCTGCCTCAAAGGGCCGCGTGGGGAGCCCGTGCGGTCAGGTGGCCCGGCTGACTCAGATGGGTCAGCCGAGTCAGATGGATCAGATGTAGCCCTCCCGCAGGGCGTAGGCCACCACGTGTGCCCGGTTGCGCAGGTTCAGGCGTGTGGTCAGACCGTGCATGACGTTCTTGACGGTCCGTTCGGAGTACGACAGCTTCATGGCGATCTCCGAGGTGTCGAACCCCTCCGCCACCAGCGCCACCACGTCCACCTCGCGCTTGGTGAAGCTCAGGAAGGACCCCGGCAGATCGGTCCCGCCCCGGCGCAGGCGCCCGACCCGGCCCATGAGTTGGCCCAGCAGGTCCGCGGGCAGGTCTCCGCCGCCCCTGGCGGTGGTCAGCACCGCCTGGACCAGGCGTTCGGCGGTTGCTTCGTGGCGCCAGACGATGGCGCCCACGCCGCACTCGATGACCTCCAGGAGCTCTTGCTCCCTGACCGTGCCCGCGACGAGCACGGCACGTACCCCCTCGGCGCGCACGGCTCGCCTCAGCCGGGTCAGGGCGGCCTCGTCGAGGGTGTCCTCGATGAGCAAGGCCACCGTGGCGGAGCCGGAGTCGGCTTGCAGTTCGACCTCCGGGTGGCGGCGCAACTGGCTGAGGACCCCCTCGCGGCTGATCGGGTCGGGGGTGCTGACGGTGACCCGCACCCGGGTGGTCGACGGTAAGGCGGAGGGAGAGGACGAGGCCGGGGAGGCCGGGGACGAGCTGGACACGCGGTCTTCCTTACGTCTGGGACTACGGCGGCGGAGGGCTTCCGAAAGCAGCGCGGGTTACTCGCGGAAGCCCGAAAGGCCCGGGCGCCGCCGCCCCCCGAAGGGCGGGGCCGCGGCGCCCCGGGGGGGGGGACGGAACAAGGGAATGTGTAATGGAGGCAACC
>NZ_JBSGUA010000013.1:284451-290585 GCF_053607685.1 Streptomyces sp. NPDC055099
GGGGGGGGCCCCCCACCGGCGGGGGGGTGCGCGCGCCCCCCCCCCCCGCCGCGGGGCGCGCCCCCCCGGGGCGGGGGGGGCGGGCGCCCCCCGGTCGGGGGGTCAGGAGCAGGACTTGTAGAAGTGCTGCCAACCGTCGGTGGGCATGGCCGGGGGTTCGGCCGGCGTCCCGGTCTCGCCGTACTTCTGCTGCAGCTCGTAGTCGTAGGCGCCGGGGCCGCCGCCCGGCTTCGTCAGGCGGATGGAGCGCTCCCACACGCCGTCGCCCGCGTTGTTGAGGACCGCGAGGTCCGGGTACGCGTCGCCGCCGTAGTCGGCGACGCGGAGCTGCTTGGCCTCGCCCTGCGTGCCGATGTCGGAGCGCTTGGGGGCCGCGGAGCCCAGGTTCGACCGCGTGAGCGGGCCGGGGCGGAATTCGGCGACGCGGGCCGTGTTGGGGTCGTCCCCGCCGGAGGGGGTGACGAGGTTGACGACCATGTCCAGGGTGCCGTCGTTCTGGAAGTCGGCGACCGCGGCGGTGGCGACCTCGCCCGTCTTCGCGCCAAGGAGCTTGCTGACGTTCTGCTTGCTGCCGAAGGTGCCGTTCGCGGCACCCCACTGGACCGTCATCTTGGTGCCGGTGTGCCCGGGATTGATGATCTTGTCGGGGCGGCCGTCGCCGTCGAGGTCGCCGAGCAGCGTCGTGGGGCCGGCCAGGCACGGGGAGGCCGCCTGGGCGGCCTGCCCGGAAAGTGCCGCGCCGCCGCCTCCCGACGAGCCGGCCGCGCTTGCCTGGTGTCCGGCAGCGGTCAGGGCCAGGGCCACCGCGGCAGCCGGAACGGCTATCACGTGTAAGCGCTTGCTAGGCATCTGAGTAACTCCTCATGTGATTGCTGCTGAAAGTGTTCAGGGACCGTGCTCAGCGTCCGCACCTCATGCGGGTGATCCTGAGGAGATCACGATGTGGGACGCCTGGAGATCTCCCGGGTGAGTGCGTCTCGAGCTTGCTGGATGATCCATCCAAACCGCCACGAAATCCGGGCAGTTAGGGACGCCGGAACAGGAAATGACCCTCTGACCAGCCAGAACGCATGCTACCTGGAACGCCGGGGTGGAACGCTCCTGGCTCATCGACGCTCGCCGACGATGAGCCCGGCGAGGGCGAAGGGCTGCCTCGCCCGTGCCGCCGACGCTCGTGCGGACCGTGAGCGAGAAGCTCGCGGCCTTGATGTCGGAGCACATGGCGGTCCCCCCGGCAGGTAGTGGATGTCGATGTCTCCCAGGAACAACACCCACTCTGGTCCGGCCCGCTAACGCGGGGCTCCCACCCCACTAACTTCCGCCTAACGCAGGGTGATCCGGACGTACGGCAGGCGCGACGTCCGGTGCATGCACCGCGAGGGGATGAACCGTCGGTGGAGGGGTACTCCGCCACTCCTCTCTCATCAAGGAGACAACGTCATGACGTTCAATCCGTTGGAGCAGCGAGGCATTCCGCTGGACCGGCAACTGCGCAGCTGGCGCGAGCTGAACGTGGACCCGATCGACCCCGATCACTGTGATCCGTACACCCGCTGCCGCATCATCACGATGAACGGCATCGAGGTCGAAGCGATCATGTTCAGCCACCAGTTGGCCCGCAACACGGTCGACCCCGAGGTGAAGCGGCAGCTCGCGCGGACCCGCTACATCGAGGCGCAGCAGCAGAAGGTGGTCAACTGGCTGCTGCCGGGGGTGTCGTCGGTGCTGGAGACGACGATCGCCTACGAGCAGGTCGCCGTCGACCTGACGGCGTGGGTGGCGCGCATGGAGCCGGACCCGTACCTGCAACAGGCCTACCAGTTCGGGGTCCTGGAGGACTTCGACCACCTGTACCGCTACGCGAACCTGTACGAGATGATCGAGCACCACAAGGCGGAGTCGATCGTCGAGGGCCTGACCGAGGTCATGCCCGGCCGGCCCACCCGGCTGCACCACCGCGACCCCGTCGACAACGTCCGCGACCCGTACGCCAAGGACGAGACGAACCCGCTGTCCAAGCTGCACGCCCTCACGATCATGTCGGCCGAGCAGCAGACGATGAACTTCTACATGAACACCGGTCCCACCTACATGGAACCGATCGCCCGCCAGCTCTACCAGGAGATCGGCCTGATCGAAGAGGAGCACGTCACCCACTACGAGTCGCTCGTCGACCCGGGAGAGACATGGTGGGAGCAGCTCGTCAACCACGAGTACAACGAGTGCTACCTCTACCACTCCTTCATGGAGCAGGAGAGCGACCCCAAGGTCAAGGCGATCTGGGAGCTGCACCTCAACATGGAGCTCGAGCACCTGCACGCCGCCTGCGATCTCATGCGCCGGCACGACGGCAGGGACCCCGCATCGGTCCTCGCGCCCGAGCTGCCCAACGTCCTCACCTTCGAGCCGAACAAGGGCTATCTGCGCGGACTCCTCGACACGCAGATGGACTTGACCACGCTGGGGGCCGGGTATGTGCGCGAGGCGCACGAGCGGTTCGAGCAGATGCAGGAGCGGATCCACGGTGGCGAGGCACCGCCCAGCGACCGGGTCATGACGCAGCACAACGAGATGTTCGGCCGCGAGTACCGGGTGCAGAGCGAGGGCGAGCACCCCGACCTGACGCAGCGCGAGAAGTGAGGGGCACCATGTCCGAGCTGAACACCCCGCACGCGGGGGACGACCACGCCAAGGACGATGATGTCGTCTCCCTGCTGATGCGTCAGCACGGCGACATCCGCAACCTCTTCGACGAGGTCGAGGCCACCAAGGGTGAGGATCGCCGCGACGCCTTCCACCACCTGGTGCGCTTACTGGCCGTGCACGAGACCGCGGAGGAGGAGATCGTGCACCCCTTCGCCCGGCGCTCGCTGTCGGGCGGTGAGCAGGTCGTGAAGGAGCGCCTCGCCGAGGAGAAGGCAGCCAAGGAGGCCCTGACCGCGCTGGACGACCTGGACACCGACGATCCCACGTTCATGCCGCAGCTCCTGAAGCTGCGCAAGGACGTCCAGGCACACGCCCGGGCCGAGGAACGCTACGAGTTCACGCACCTCCGCCGCAGCACCGACAGTGCGAACCTGGCCACGATGGCCAGGGCCGTCAAAGCCGCGGAGACCATGGCCCCCACGCGGCCGCACCCCGGGGTGGAATCCGGTGCGGCGAACGCGATGCTCGGCCCCCTCGCGGCACTGATGGACCGCACCAAGGACGCGGTCCGCAAGGCCCTGCACAAAGACGGCTGAGCTCCTGGCCCCCCTCCCACTCAGCCATTTGGCATGCCCCGCCCGAGGTATATCTCGGTTCGTGGTGAGACGGCTGCACATGGCCTGCTCCCGGCAGGGCAGACGGTTTGTGGCCTGTGTGCACGGTGTGGCGGCGTTTCTTGAAGAAACGTGGTCACGCGACGTCCCGGCGGGACGTGGCACCTTCGTGCATGAGGGACCAGACCATCAGGAATATCCGGCGGAGGCTGTTGTGAACCACGGTGCACCCAAGAACGAGAGCCCTGTGGGCCGGGTCAGAGGGGCCGTCCGGCGGGTCGGCGCAGCCTACGGCCCGCCGGAGGAGCACCGGCTTCGGGGGCATCTCTCGGCCGTCGTGGCGTTCGGCGCGTACACGGCCGTGTGGGGCGCGGTGGCCGCCCGGCGCAAGACGAAGGCTCCGGTCGGCCGTGACCCCTGGGATGTCCTGCTGACGGCGACCGCGGTGTTCCGGCTGAGCCGGCTGCTCAGCAAGGGGACCGTCACCAGCCCGCTCCGGGCGCCCTTCACCCGTTTCGAGTCCGCGACGGGCCCCGCCGAAGTCAGCGAGAGCCCGCGCGGAGGGGTCGTCAAGTCGACCGTGGGTGAGCTGATCACGTGTCCGTTCTGCCTGAGCGTCTGGCTGACGGCCACCTTCACCGGGGCCCGCTCGGTGTGGCCGCAGGCCACGCGGACCGTGACGTGCGGTCTCACGTCCCTGGCGATCGCCGACTGCATGCAGCTGGCATACGACGGCTGGCTGCAGGAGGACGACGACGATTCCGCATGCGCGTGACCTCCTCGCGGTTGAGGCTGTGAGGACGACGCGGCCACAAAGACCGACCACAGAAAGGAGCCTGCCATGGGTTCAGAAGATCAGACCAAGGACGAGGCCAACGAAGCTCCGCACAACGACGGGGCCGAGGCAGACACCTCGAACAACGAGGCGCGAGAGAACGCCGGGTCCACCGGAGACGGGGCCAAGGACGAGGACCAGGGTGTGCAGGACCAGATCGAGGGTGGCCACCCCGAGTCCGGGCAGTAGCGCGAGAGCACCGCAGAAGACAGAAAGAGGGAGTCACGGGTGAACTGGGCACTTGACGAGGGGTTCGAGACACCCGAGGGGGTGGTGCGTTGGAGGACCTTCGGCAGCGGAGACCCGCTCGTGCTGGTGCACGGCACCCCGTACTCCTCCTTCCTCTGGCGGGACATCGCTCCAGCGCTCGCCCGTACCCGCAGGGTCTTCGTCTTCGACCACCTCGGCTTCGGCCAGTCGGACCAGCGCGAGGGCCAGGACCTCAGCCTCGCGGCCCACGCGAGGACTTTCGCCCGGCTCCTCGACCACTGGGAGCTGTCCCGCCCCAGCGTCGTCGCCCACGACATCGGCGGGGCCGTGGCATTGCGGACACTGCTGCTGGAGGAGAGAAGCTACCGGGACCTGACGCTCTTCGACGCGGTGAGCGGCGGAGAGTGGGAACGGGGTCTCTTCCGGCTCATCCTGGAACACGCGGATGTCCTTGGGCAGCTTCCGGACTACGCCCACGAAGCGCTCGTCGCCAGCCATATGCGGCACGCGACGCACCTCGGCCTCCGGCCGGAAGTCCTCGACGCGTTTCTCGCACCATGGCGAGGAGCCGAAGGACAGGCCGCGTTCTACCGCCAGTACAGCCAGATCAGGCAAGCGGACACCGCCGCGTACGAGAAGCTGCTGGGCGAGATGACGCTGCCGGTACGTCTCATCTGGGGGCGTGAGGACCGCATCCTCCCACCGGAATACGCCACCTGGCTGCACGAGCGCATCCCGCACGCCGAGCTGCATTGGATCGACGGGGCGGGCCACCTTCTCCAGGAAGACGCCCCGGGACAGCTGGCGGCCCACCTCACCACCGACTTCACCTCGAACAGGTGAGCGGAGCAAAGTCAGACCACCGCGTACGGCTGCTGCTGACCTCTGACACACATCTCCCGAAGCGGGCAAAAGTGCTGCCCGACGCTCTCTTGGCGGGCATTGACGAGGCAGACGCAGTCATCCACGCCGGGGACTGGATCGATGAGGCCACGCTCGATCTGTTCGAGTCCAGATCGCGTCGCCTGATCGGCGTGTTCGGCAACAACGACGGGCCCGCCCTGCGCCGGCGTATCCCCGAGGTGGCCCGTGCGGAGCTGGGGGGCGTGCGGTTCGGTGTCGTGCACGAGACCGGGGCGGCCACCGGACGGGAGCGCCGATGCGCCGAACGTTTCCCGGACCTGGACGTACTCGTCTTCGGCCACAGCCACATCCCCTGGGACTCCACGGCCCCCGGTGGCCTGCGCCTGCTCAACCCCGGCTCACCCACCGACCGCAGACGCCAGCCCCACTGCACGTTCCTCACCCTGACCGTCTCTGACGGCACGTTGCACGACGTGACGCTGCATCGACTGCCGCCGAGACGATGAGCAGCAGACGCTGCGGGGCTGCTCGCCGGCGGCGCGTGCGTCAACGCGGGTCCACGGTCACTGCCCGACATTTCGGCCCGGCCCTGGTCGCCAGCCTGACCTGGGGCTGAGCGACCCGCGCCGGACGCGGGACGGACTCTGGCGGGTTTCGGGCGGGCCCCGGACGGGTCTCTCCGGCCCTCGTGGCGGGGCTCTCCGGCCCTCGTGGCAGGCTTCACTCACGTTTTTCGTACTCTCACCCGGCGACTCCTGGACCCGGACCACCAGGTGAGGGTGTGCGACCCATTACCCTTTGCAGTGCCCACGGCGTCAAATAGCGGGCGCCGCACTCTGGAGGAAACGCTTCATGCTCATCGCACAACGCCCCTCGTTGACCGAAGAGGTCGTCGACGAATTCCGCTCCCGGTTCGTGATCGAGCCGCTGGAGCCGGGCTTCGGTTACACCCTCGGCAACTCGCT
>NZ_JBSGUA010000014.1:0-75902 GCF_053607685.1 Streptomyces sp. NPDC055099
GGAACAGGATCAGCACGCACCCGGACACCCTGCCCACCAAGATCGCTAGACGCAAGACCCGCGGTTCAATTCATTCTGAAACGATCAGTAAGACCCCACGGGTGTCGGGCACCCGGAAATGAACGACCCCTCGCGCGTGCCACCAAGCGTGCGAGGGGTCGTTCTACAGGGGCCGGGGGCGCCCATTCCCCCGACCCACGCCTGCCTGATCCGGTAGCCGTCACTCCCCGGCCGGCAGGTGGTCGTGCCCCTGTACGTACCCTTCACAAGGGCACAAAGCACCTCTACGCACGAGTAGATTTATCTACATACAAAGGGAATTGACACCACGCCACCTTCGCCCCACCTGGGACGCGCAGCCGTTACGGAATGACCACGACGGGCCGTTGCGCACGGCGCGCGAGCCGGCCCGCGACCGAGCCGAAGATGCGCCCCACGATCCCGTGCGTCGAGCCGACGACGATGGCGTCCGCGGAGTACTCCCGGCCGACCTCTTCGAGCTCGTGGCAGATGTCGCCGCCGCGCTCGACCAGGATCCACGGCACCTCGGCCAGATAGTCCGCGCAGGCCAGCTCCAGACCGAGCACTTCCGTGCGGTGATCCGGCACGTCGACGAAGACCGGCGGCTCACAGCCCGCCCACACCGTGGTGGGGAGCCGGTTGGCGACATGCACGATGATCAGGCCCGAGCCCGAGCGATGGGCCATCCCGATCGCGTACGAGAGAGCGCGTTCACTGGAGGTCGAGCCGTCGAAACCGACGACGACCCCGTGCCGGAAGGCCGGATCGCAGGAATGACGTGGTTGTTCCGCCGCCTGGGGGGTCACCGTGGGATCGGCGACCTGCCGCTTGCGGTCCGCTGGTTCGAAGAATTCGTGACCGGCCATGGGTGTCTCGGCGAAGGAGTCCTCTGTGGGAGGGTCGGCTCTGTTCGGGTCGTACGACGCGGTGTGGAGCAGATCGGACAAGTTCAGCAGGATCAGGCAGGGGCGAGGAGGAGCGGCGACCACCGGAGCTGTGTCCGGGAATCATCTTCCCAACCCCATACCCCCAAGGGTACGGCGACACTCCTCTCCTGCCCAGAGCTTGCTGTCGGCCCTGCGGGAGCCTCACGGCGTTCACCGGAGCATGCATGAGCGGCGCCCGTATGGCAATGGTTGCTGCCCCGTACAGGCGGTTTGGGCACCCATGCGTGGGGCTGTCGTCGGCCACAAGGATCACGCCAGTGACCGGCCGCGCGACCACGCGTTGAACCTCGGTACGCCACCGCCACAGGGAGCCCGCCGTGCCTGGACCGCCGCCAGTGTCCTCACGCGTCACGACGACCTCACGAGCCACGACGCCCTCACGCGTCACGGCGCAGGGCCACCGGCGCCCACCCGAGGGGGCGCGTGAGCGCCCGCGCGGGGGCGTCCCCGCGCCGCGCGCCGAGGAGAGGCCCCCCCCCCCTGCAGGACTCCGCGAGCGACGTCGTGCGCTGGGCGGCGTTCAGCTGCGTCCTGGTTCCCGTCGTCCTCGTGGGGTACGGGACCTCGCTGGCGGGAGCCGCGGGCTCGGCCCTCGGCCTGCTCGCCGTGACGGGGGTCTGCCGGCTGCTTCTGCGGCAGTCCGAGCGGGGGTCGGCGCGGCCGGCCGACGAGCGGGTCGACGAGCCGGCGGACGAGCGCCGCGGGCGGCACGGAAGGACGGCTTCGGGGGCGCACAGGGGCGGTCGGCATGCTGGTGGGTCAGCGCCGGTGGACTGACCGATTCACGCGCACCTACCCATAACTTTTCAGCCAACTTCCTATGGCCATGCATTCCTTGGCCGAAGGGGTACTCAACCCCGGTCCCACCAGGGCTGAAAGGCCTGCGGAGGGCGCCTGAACCCTACGGGGACCGGCCACGGAGCTGAGGCGCACTTCCCAGCAACGCCCGTGAGTGCAACGCTTCGTGATCGACTGCTTCACGCCAAGTTGCCATGTCGACATAGTGCCGGGTCCTTAACTGGTCACCCCGGCAGCACGGGACGCAGTAGATTCGATCATGACTGTATTACGGCGGGGGACTGGTGGAGGACCGAGGGGAAACGTGCAGGAGCGACAGGTCCGACAGGAACGCCAAGAGCGCCGAGAACGCAGGACACGCAGAGACAGAGCACGCCAAGAACAGGGAGCCGCGACGACCGAGGGGGGCTTAGCACCATGAGCCACGACTCCACTGCCGTGCAAGAAGCCGCGTCGCGGAAACTCTCCGGACGCCGCCGCAGGGAGATTGTCGCGGTGCTGCTGTTCAGCGGTGGCCCCATCTTCGAGAGTTCCATACCGCTCTCCGTGTTCGGGATCGACCGGCAGGACGCCGGGGTCCCCCGCTACCGGCTGCTGGTCTGCGCCGGTGAAGAGGGACCGCTGCGTACGACCGGGGGACTCGAACTCACCGCGCCACATGGCCTGGAGGCGATAGGGCGTGCGGGCACCGTCGTGGTGCCGGCCTGGCGGTCGATCACATCACCGCCGCCGCCGGAGGCACTCGACGCGCTGCGCCGCGCGCACGAGGAGGGCGCCCGCATCGTGGGCCTGTGCACCGGGGCGTTCGTGCTCGCCGCGGCCGGTCTGCTCGACGGCCGTCCGGCGACCACGCACTGGATGTACGCGCCGACGCTGGCCAAGCGATATCCGTCCGTCCACGTGGACCCGCGTGAGCTCTTCGTCGACGACGGGGACGTGCTCACCAGCGCGGGCACCGCGGCCGGAATTGATCTGTGCCTGCACATCGTGCGCACGGATCATGGCAACGAGGCGGCGGGCGCGCTCGCCCGCAGGCTCGTCGTGCCTCCGCGCCGGGCCGGCGGCCAGGAGCGCTATCTCGACAGGTCTTTACCTGAGGAGATCGGCGCCGACCCGCTCGCCGAGGTCGTCGCCTGGGCCCTGGAGCATCTCCACGAGCAGTTCGACGTGGAGACGCTGGCCGCGCGCGCGTACATGAGCAGGCGAACCTTCGACCGCAGGTTCCGCTCGCTCACCGGGAGCGCTCCCCTGCAGTGGCTGATCACTCAGCGCGTGCTGCAGGCACAGCGGCTGCTCGAGACCTCCGACTACTCCGTCGACGAGGTCGCGGGCCGCTGCGGCTTCCGCTCGCCCGTGGCCCTGCGCGGCCACTTCCGGCGCCAGCTCGGCTCGTCGCCCGCCGCCTACCGGGCCGCTTACCGCGCCCGCAGGCCGCAGGGAGGTGAGCGGGCACTGCTGGAATCGGCGGCGTCCGTGCCCGCCTCGGCGACGGTGAACGCGGAGGGCACGGGACCAGTGCCCTCGCAGACCCGGCGTACGGCGGCCGCGAGTGCCGTCGGCCCGTCGGCCTCGCTGACCGCGGAGCCGGGGAAGCCGAACTCGGATGTGTACGCGCCAGGACGTCCGCCACTGCCCGGCCAGAGGAGCGCGCCGTAGGGTAAGACGCATGAACGATCGCATGGTGTGGATCGACTGCGAGATGACCGGGCTCTCGCTGACGGATGACGCACTTATCGAGGTGGCCGCACTGGTCACCGACTCGGAACTGAACGTGCTCGGCGAAGGTGTGGACATCGTGATCCGCCCGCCGGACGCGGCGCTGGAGACCATGCCCGAGGTGGTGCGCAAGATGCACACCACCTCGGGGCTCCTCGACGAGCTGGCCGCGGGCACGACGCTGGCCGACGCCGAGGAGCAGGTCCTGACGTACGTACGTGAGCACGTCAAGGAGCCGCGGAAGGCGCCGCTCTGCGGCAACTCGGTCGGCACCGACCGCGGCTTCCTGCTGCGTGACATGCGGACGCTGGAGGAGTTCCTCCACTACCGCATCGTCGACGTGTCCTCCATCAAGGAACTCGCCCGGCGGTGGTACCCCCGGGCCTACTTCAACAGCCCGGACAAGAACGGCAACCACCGGGCGCTGGCCGACATCCGCGAGTCCATCGCCGAGCTGCGTTACTACCGCGAGGCGGTCTTCGTTCCGCAGCCCGGACCGGACTCGGACACGGCGAAGACGATCGCGGCGAAGTACGTGCTGCCCGCGGAGTAACCCCCGCGACCGCCCCTCGTACGGGGTCCGGAAAACGCGTGCGCGAGCACCCCTTCGGACCCTGTACACTTTTTCTCGGCCGGTCAGAAGAACGCAGGACGACCGGACATGGTGGGTGTAGCTCAGTTGGTAGAGCACCTGGTTGTGGTCCAGGTGGCCGCGGGTTCAAGTCCCGTCACTCACCCTGAATGATCAAGGCCCGGTCCGCGGAAGCGGACCGGGCCTTCTTCGTTCCTCGCCCGGCCCCGGGGGGCTCAGGACGACGCCCGCTCCACCAGCTCCGTGGGCAGGACCAGCTGGCGGTGCTCCAGGCGGCGGGCCGATGCCGGGCGGTCGTCGGCGATCTCGGCGAGCAGCAGGTCGATCATCGCGCGGCCCATCTCCTCGATGGGCTGGCGCACGCTCGTCAGGGGCGGGTCCATGTGGCGGGCGATCGCCGAGTCGTCGAAGCCGACCAACGCCACGTCGTCGGGTATCCGGCGCCCTGCCTCGCGCAGGACCTGGCGGGCGCCGGCCGCCATCACGTCGGAGCCCGCGAAGACCGCGTCCACGTCCGGGAAGGCCGCGAGCAGCTCCGTCATCGCCCTGCGGCCGCCCTCCTCCGTGAAGTCGCCCGGCGCGATCAGCCGCTCGTCCACGGGCCGGCCCGCGTCCGACAGTGCCGCGCGGTAGCCGTCGAGGCGGCGCTGGGCGCCGTAGACGTCCAGACGTCCCGTGATGGTGGCTATACGGGTGCGGCCGCGCGACAGGAGGTGTTCGACCGCGGAGTGGGCCCCGGCGAAGTTGTCGGAGTCGACCGAGGGGAGCTGCTCGTCGGCCGAGCGGCGGCCGCTGATCACCGCGGGGATCTCCAGCTGGGTGAGCAGGTCCGGCAGCGGGTCGTCGGCGTGCACCGAGACCAGCAGGACGCCGTCGACGCGGTGGGCCGCGAGGTACTGGGCCAGGCGCTGGCGCCTGCGGTCGTTCCCGGCGAAGATCAACAGGAGCTGCATCTCCGTCTCGCCGAGCTCCGCGCCGACCCCGCGCAGGACGTCGGAGAAGTACGGCTCGGCGAAGAAGCGGGTCTCGGGCTCGGGCACGACCAGGGCGATGGCGTCGGTGCGGTTGGCGGCCAGGGCGCGGGCCGCCGTGTTCGGGACGTAACCGAGTTCGGCGACGGCGGCCTCGACGGCCGTCCGGGTCGCCTCGCTCACCCGCGGCGAGCCGTTGATCACCCGGGAGACCGTCCCGCGGCCCACTCCCGCCCTCGCGGCGACCTCCTCCAGGGTCGGTCGTCCGCCGCTGCGGCCGCGCGGTCCGTGAGCTGGCATTGTCCGCCTCCCGTCGCACTTCCCCCGGGCGAGGAATGTAGAGGAATGTAACAGCCTGATCTTCGCCGATCGGAGGGACCGTTCGCGCGGGCCTCCTCGTAACAGCCCGATAACTGAAGACATATCTCCATGTCCGGTCCCTTGACACCCCCGCTCCGAGCCACGACTCTTCAACTCATCACTTGTGGGAGCGCTCCCACAGTACCTGACACGTACACATCCCGCACGTTCCCCGCCCGAGCCGAAGAGTCAAGCAACGGGGCAAGAAGTGCAGTTGGCCGGGGGGTCGGCACGTCAGGCAACAGGAGGACGTAATGCGCACGAGTTCCCGCCGACCCGGTCGGCTGGTGGCCATCGCGGCCGTGACCGCACTGGCCGGCAGCCTGCTGGCCGGTTGTTCCAGCGACGACGACAGCAGCTCGGAGGGCGGCGACGGCAAGATCACGCTCAATGTGGGCACGTTCGGTGTCCTTGGTCTGAAGCAGGCCGGTCTCTACGACGAGTACGAGAAGTCGCACCCGAACATCAAGATCAAAGAGAACGTCATCGAGCGGAACGACGCCTACTACCCGAAGCTCCTCACCCAGCTCCAGTCCGGCGCGGGTGTCAACGACGTCGCCGCCATCGAGGTCAGCAACATCACCGAGGTCGTGCAGACCCAGGGTGCCAAGTTCGAGGACCTGAGCAAGGCCGAGGGCGTGGACAAGTCCACCTACCTCGACTGGAAGTGGAAGCAGGCCACGACCGAGGACGGCAAGACGGTCGGCCTCGGCGTCGACATCGGCCCGACGGCGCTGTGTTACCGCAAGGACCTCTTCAAGAAGGCCGGTCTGCCCACCGACCGCGAGGCGCTCGCCAAGGAGTGGGCCGGCGACTGGGACAAGTACGTCGCGCTCGGCGAGAAGTACATGAAGAAGGCCCCCGAGGGCACCAAGTTCGTCGACTCCGCCTCCAGCGTCTACAACGCGGTCTTCGCCGGTGCCACCGAGCGGTACTACGACAAGAGCGGCAAGGAGATCTACGAGAAGAGCCAGGGCCGCAAGGACGCCTGGGACGCGGCGATGAAGGTCGCGCAGGGCGACATGTCGTCCAAGCTCAAGCAGTTCGACCCGACGTGGGACCAGGGCTTCGCCAACGCCAAGTTCGCCACGGTGGCCTGCCCCGCGTGGATGGCCGGCTACATCCAGGAGAAGACGGGCCCGGAGGGCAAGGGCCAGTGGGACATGGCCAAGGCGCCCACCGACGGCAACTGGGG
Organism: Streptomyces sp. NPDC055099; assembly: GCF_053607685.1. Lineage (NCBI taxonomy): Bacteria > Bacillati > Actinomycetota > Actinomycetes > Kitasatosporales > Streptomycetaceae > Streptomyces > Streptomyces sp. NPDC055099. Next base: position 6,601 of record NZ_JBSGUA010000014.1, read on the forward strand.
CGGCACCTTCCTCGGTGTGCCGAGCGCGGGCAAGCACAAGAAGGAGGCGACCGAGCTCGCCGTATGGCTGACGCAGCCCGAGCAGCTCGCCAAGGTCTTCGCCAAGCAGGCCAGCTTCCCCTCCACGCCGTCGGCGTACGACACGCTGAAGCCGTCCCCGGCGACCAAGGCGTACTTCAATGACGCGCCCATCACGGAGATCTTCGCCGACATCGCGAAGAACACCCCCTCGGCCATCTACGGCCTGAAGGACGCCCAGATCGGCCAGTCCATCACGGACATCGGTGTGCTCCAGGTGGAGCAACAGGGCAAGTCTCCGGCGCAGGGCTGGGAAGCCGCGCAGAAGGAGATCAAGGATGTTCTGGGACAGTGACGCGCATGTCCGAGACCGCTGAGTACGCCGAGACCGCGTCCCCCGAAGAGGGGGGCGCGGCCCCGGCCGCGTCCGGGAGGCGCACGCCCTCCCCCACGTCCTCGTGGCGCAGCCGCCTGTACCGCTGGGACATAAAGGCGTCGCCGTACGTCTTCGTCGCCCCGTTCTTCCTCTTCTTCGGTGCCTTCGGGCTCTTCCCGCTGCTCTACACGGGCTGGGCCTCGATGCACCGCCTGTCGCTGACCAACCTCGACGACAGCACGTGGATCGGCCTGGAGAACTACACCAACCTGCTGCAGAGCGAGTACTTCTGGAACGCGCTCGGCAACACCTTCACCATCGGCGTCATCTCCACCGTCCCGCAGCTCTGCGTCGCGCTCGGCATCGCGCACCTGCTCAACTACAAGCTGCGCGGCTCCACCCTGTGGCGGGTCGCGATGCTCGCGCCGTACGCCACCTCGGTGGCCAGTGCCTCGCTGGTCTTCACGCTGCTCTTCGCGTGGGACGGCGGCATGGTCAACTGGATCATCGGCTCCATCGGTGTGGACCCGATCAACTGGCGTGAATCCTCCTGGGGTTCGCAGTTCGCGGTGTCGTCGATCGTCATCTGGCGGTGGACCGGTTACAACGCGCTGATCTACCTGGCGGCGATGCAGGCCGTGCCGCACGACCTGTACGAGTCGGCGTCCCTGGACGGGGCCTCGCGCTGGCAGCAGTTCCGGCACGTGACGATCCCGATGCTGCGGCCGACGATCCTGTTCACGGTCGTCGTCTCGACCATCGGGGCGACCCAGCTCTTCGGTGAGCCGCTGCTGTTCGGCGGCACCGCCGGGTCCAAGGGCGGCGCGGACCACCAGTTCCAGACCCTTGGCCTCTATCTGTACGACCAGGGCTGGATCAACGGCCATCTGGGGCGGGCCTCGGCCGTGGCCTGGCTGATGCTCGTGATCCTGCTGCTCATCGCCGCGGTCAATCTGCTGATCGCCCGACGTCTGAGGAAGGCCCAATGAAGTCCCGCACCTCGGGCCCGACGACGGACGCCGCGTCGGACCCGCCGACCGACGTGATCACGAGCCCGAAGGACGCTCCCGCGCCGCGCCCGAAGCCGGGCCGCCCGCTGGGGCTCAAGGCCGGGCGCACGATGCACGCGGGTCCGTGGACCTACATCGTGCTCGCGCTGTTCACGGCCGTTTCGCTGGCCCCGCTGATCTGGACGGCCATCGCGGCGTCCCGTACGAGCGGACGGCTCGCCCAGACACCGCCGCCCCTGTGGTTCGGCGGGAACCTCTTCAAGAACCTGGAGCGGGCCTGGGAGGAGGCGAGCCTGGGCGACGCGATGCTGAACACCACGATCGTGGCGGGCAGCATCACCATCGGCACCGTCCTGTTCTCCACGATCGCCGGATTCGCCTTCGCCAAGCTGAAGTTCAAGTTCAGCGGCCTGCTGCTCCTGCTGACGATCGGCACGATGATGGTGCCGCCGCAGCTCAGTGTCGTACCGCTCTATCTGTGGGTCGCCGACCTGCAGTGGACCAACCAGCTCCAGGCGGTGATCCTGCCGACCTTCGTGAGCGCCTTCGGCGTGTTCTTCATGCGGCAGTACCTGCTGCAGGCGCTGCCGAGCGAACTCATCGAGGCGGCGCGGATGGACGGGGCGAGCAGCCTGCGGATCATCTGGCACGTGGTGTTCCCCGCGGCGCGGCCCGCGATGGCGGTGCTCGGCCTGCTGACGTTCGTGATGGCCTGGAACGACTTCCTCTGGCCGATCATCGCGCTGAACCAGTCGAACCCCACCGTGCAGGTGGCGCTCAACTCCCTTGGTACGGGCTACATCCCGGACCGGGCGGTGATCATGGCGGGTGCCCTGCTCGGCACCCTGCCGCTGCTCTTCGCGTTCATCCTGTTCGGCAAGCAGATCGTGAGCGGCATCATGCAGGGCGCCGTCAAGGGCTGAGGCCCGGCCGCCCGCCGATTCCTCCCCCGCCAGGGCCGAGCCGCCGCCACCTCGGCCCTGGCCGTCCGCCCCATCCGCCCCTCCCCTCTTCCCCCCTGTCCTTTTCCCCTTTCCATGGGAGCGCTTCCATGCCTGAATCCCTTGCCTTTCCGGCCGACTTCCTCTGGGGCGCCGCCACGTCGGCGTACCAGATCGAGGGCGCCGTACGTGAAGACGGCCGCACCCCCTCCATCTGGGACACCTTCAGCCACACGCCCGGCAAGACGGCCGGCGGCGACACCGGTGATGTGGCCGTCGAGCACTACCACCGCTACCGCGACGACGTGGCGCTCATGGCGGACCTCGGCCTGAACGCCTACCGCTTCTCCGTCTCCTGGTCGCGGGTGCAGCCCACCGGGCGCGGCCCCGCCGTCCAGCGCGGCCTCGACTTCTACCGGCGGCTCGTCGACGAGCTGCTCGCCAAGGGCATCAAACCCGCCCTGACCCTCTACCACTGGGACCTGCCCCAGGAGTTGGAGGACGCGGGCGGCTGGCCGGCCCGCGAGACCGCCTACCGCTTCGCCGAGTACGCGGGTTTCGTCGCCGAGGCGCTCGGTGACCGCGTCGAGTCCTGGATCACGCTCAACGAGCCGTGGTGCAGCGCCTTCCTCGGCTACGGCTCGGGCGTGCACGCGCCCGGCCGCACCGACCCGGCGGCCGCGCTGCAGGCCGCGCACCACCTCAACCTCGCGCACGGCCTGGGCACCCAGGCGCTGCGTGCCGCGCTTCCGGCCCGCGCCCGGGTGGCGGTCAGCCTCAACTCCTCGGTGGTCAGGGCGGTTTCGGACAGCCCCGCGGACCAGGACGCCCGCCGCCGCATCGACAACCTCGCCAACGGTGTCTTCCACGGCCCGATGCTGCACGGCGCCTACCCCGCGGACCTCCTCACGGACACCGCACGGATCACCGACTGGTCCTTCGTGCAGGACGGCGACCTGGCCGCCGCCCACCAGCCGCTGGACGCGCTCGGCCTGAACTACTACACGCCCGCGCTGGTCTCGGCCGCGCAGGACGACCCCACGAACGCGCGCAACGACGGCCACGGCGCCAGCGACCACTCGCCGTGGCCCGGCTCCGACGACGTGGCCTTCCACCAGACGCCCGGCGACCGCACCGAGATGGGCTGGACCATCGACCCGACGGGGCTGCACGACCTGATCATGCGCTACACCCGGGAGGCACCGGGCCTGCCGCTGTACGTCACCGAGAACGGCGCGGCCTACGACGACAAGCCCGACCCGGAGGGCCGCGTCCACGACCCCGAGCGCATCGCCTACCTGCACGGGCACTTGGCCGCCGTACGCCGGGCCATCACGGACGGCGCCGACGTCCGCGGCTACTACCTGTGGTCCCTGATGGACAACTTCGAATGGTCCTATGGCTACAGCAAGCGCTTCGGCGCGGTGTACGTCGACTACGAGACGCAGGCCCGCACCCCGAAGTCCAGCGCCCACTGGTACGCGGGCGTCGCGTCCAGCGGTGAGCTGCCGCGGGAGCACGTCGCGGGCTGACCCGCGGGGGTCGGCAGCCCCCAGGAGCCGAGTGGCATCCCGCCACTCGGCTCCTTAAGTTGCCCATATGCCACATTCAGCAATAGAACGGGCACGGTGAGTGCCCCATGGGTGTACTCCGTGACCACCCCGAGCTGGCACTGTTCGTCTGCCTCGCCCTGGGTTACCTCGTCGGCAAGGTGCGGGTCGGCCCCATCACCCTGGGCGGCATCTGCGGCACGCTGATCGTCTCGCTGCTGCTCGGCGCCTGGGCCGAGGTCGTCGTCTCCGACGACGTCAAGACGATCTTCTTCGCGCTCTTCATCTTCGCCCTGGGCTATCTCGCGGGCCCGCAGTTCTTCTCCAACCTCAACCGCGAGAGCCTGCGCTTCTTCGCGCTCTGCGGCATCGAGCTCGTCTGCGTCCTGGGCATCGCGCTCGGCCTCGCCAAGGCCTTCGACCTGGACGTCGGCACGGCCTCGGGCATCCTGGCGGGCGCCGCCACCGAGTCGGCCGTCGTCGGCACGGCGACCGAGGCCATCGGCAAGCTGGACGGCCTCACCCCGGACCAGATCACCCAGTACCAGGGGCACGTCGCCACCGCGTACACGGTCTGCTACCTCTTCGGCCTGATCACCATCGTGCTCTACACCAGCCAGATCATGCCGATGATGCTGCGGATCAACCTGCGGGACGCCTCGCGCGAGCTGTGGGAGAAGATGCGCGGCGCGGGCGGCGGTCTGGAGTCCGACGAGCGCCAGGCGCTGCCGGGCATGGTCGGCCGCACCTATCTGGTGACCACGGGCGACGGCAGGACCGTCGGCGACCTGGAGGCGGAGCTCGGCGGACGGGTCACCGTCGAGGCCGTCAAGCGCGGCAGCAAGGAGCTCACGCCCACGCCCGGCCTGGCGCTCACCCTCTCCGACCTGGTCCTGGTGGTCGGCCGCCGCGCCAACGTCATCGAGTCCGGGCACCTCATCGGCCCCGAGACCCCCGGCATCCCGGGCGTCGACACCCCGCTGGCCACCGCCCAGGTCGCCGTCACCGAGAAGGCGTCGGACGGCATGAGCGTGGACGAGCTGCAGCGCGCGCATCCCGAGTTCATCAAGGACGGGGTCTACGTCACCGACGTACTGCGCGGCGACCAGCATCTGCCCGCGGCCGGCGGCACCACCGTGCGCCGCGGTGACGTGCTCACCCTGGTGGGCGCGCGCTCGGGCCTGAACAAGCTGGTCGCGAGGATCGGCGCCGTCGTCAAGAACGACGCCACCGACTTCATCTATCTGGGTCTGGGCATCGCGGCGGGCTCCCTGCTCGGGCAGGTCGTCGTGCACTTCGGCGACGTGCCCATGTCGCTCGGCACGGGCGGCGGCTGCCTGATCTCCGGGCTGCTCTTCGGCTGGTTCCGCTCCCGCAGGCAGACCTTCGGGGCGCTCCCGCCGCAGGCCGCGAACACGCTCAAGGACATGGGCCTCGCCATCTTCATCGCCTGCACGGGACTCGTCTCGGGGCCGCAGGCCTGGCCGCTGCTCAAGGAGTACGGGGCGCTGCTGCCGTTCGCCGGGATCGCGATGGTCCTGGTGCCCGCGACGATCTCGCTGTTCGTGGGCCGCAAGCTCCTGAAGATCGAGAAACCGCTCCTGATCGGCGCCATCGCGGGACAGCAGTGCTCGACCCCGGCGATCACCTCCGTCACCCAGGTGGCCCAGAGCTCGGTCCCGCTGCTCGGCTACACGATCACCTACGCCCTCTCGAACTTCCTGCTCCCCCTGACCGGGCCGATCCTCGTCGGCGTACTCGGTGCCTGACGCGGCGCATCCGGAGGGTAGAACATGATCGACTTCCTCAACCGGAACATCTTCCAGCCCCACCCCGAGCTGCTCGTCTTCATCACCGTGGCGCTCGGTTTCCTCTTCGGGAAGCTGCGCTACAAGGCCATCGGGCTCGGCGCGGTCACGGGCTGCCTCATCGCGGGGCTGCTGCTCGGGGCGCAGTTCAAGGTCGAGATCGACGGGACGGTGAAGAACCTCTTCTTCACGATGTTCCTCTTCGCCCTCGGCTACAAGGTCGGCCCGCAGTTCTTCCGCGGCCTGAAGAAGGACGGCCTCCCGCAGGTCCTCAACGCGGTCGTCGTCTGTGTGACCGGCCTCCTCGTCTGCTGGGCCTTCGCCGCGATGCTCGGCTACGGACCCGGGCTCTCGGCGGGACTGCTCGGCGGGGCGCTCACGCAGTCCGCCGTCATCGGTGTCGCGGGCGACGCGATCTCCAATCTGCCGGGGCTCAGCTCCGCGCAGGTCAAGAGCGAGTCGAACCTGGTCGCCATCGGGTACGCCGTGACCTATCCGCTCGGCACGATCCTCTGCGCGATGCTGCTCGCCAACGTGCTGCCCAAGCTCTACCGGCGTGACCTGGCAGCGGAATCGGCGGCGCTGGCACGGGAGCTGGACGCACCCGGCGACAATCCCGACCTCGCCGAGGGCTACTACGAGGTCGTCCTGCGCGCCTACACCATCCAGCGCCCCGACCTCGCGGGACGCACCATCGAGGACTTCGAGAACCAGCAGCGCGAGCTGGGCCGCCGGGTCTACATCACCCGCGTACGCAGAGAGGGGAACATCCTCGACCACGACCAGCGGACCGCCTTGCGCGAGGGCGACGTCGTCGCGCTGAGCGCGCTGCGCGGCTCCCTCGTCGAGTTCGACCCCCGTACGCACATCGGCGCCGAGACCGATGACGTCGAACTCCTCGGCTACCAGACCGAGTCACTGCATGTGGTGGCCTCCGAGAAGGACCAACTGGGCAAGAGCATCGGGGACCTGCGGCGCGAACCGTTCATGGTCGGGGTCTACGTCGACAAGCTGTACCGCTCCGGCGCCGAGTTCCCCTACCGGCTCACCACGAAGCTGGAACGTGGCGACACCCTGATCCTCACCGGCCCCAAACGCCTGGTGGACCCGGCGGGCAGGGAAATCGGCAAGCCCGTGCCGACCTCCTTCGCCACCGACATGATCTGGGTGGGGCTCGGCATCTTCCTCGGCGGCTGTATCGGCATCCCGGCGCTCACCGCGGGCGGTGTGCCGATCTCGCTCTCCACGTCCGGCGGCGCGCTGATCATGGGCCTCGTCTTCGGGTGGATCCGCGGCAAGTACCCGACGTACGGCAATGTCCCGCCCGGTGCCCAGTGGTTCATGGACACTCTCGGGCTCTGCCTCTTCGTCGCCGTCGTCGGCATCAACGCCGGGCCGAGCTTCACCTCCGGCCTCTCGACGGCGGGCTGGGGGCTGCTCCTGTTCGGGGCGGTCGCCACGGTGATCCCGCTGATCGTCGGCTTCCTCTTCGGCCACCACGTGCAGAAGATCCGCTTCCCGATCCTGATGGGCGTCCTCGCGGGCGGCCAGACGACCACCGCGGCGATCGGCGCGATCAACGAGTCGTCGCGGTCCCAGATCCCCACGCTCGGCTACACGATCCCGTACGCCGTCGGAAACGTGCTCCTGACCATCTGGGGCGCCGTCATCGTCCTGCTCCACCACTGACCCCCCGCTCCCCCCACGTGAGGAACGAGCCGTGCCCAAGACCACCTTCACCCGCGCGGAAATCCAGTCGTTCGCCCAGCTCAGCCCGTTCGAGCTGAAGGACAAGTTCATCCAGATCGCCCAGGCGGTGCAGGCCGACAAGCCGGGCCAGAAGGAGACCTCCAGCGTCCAGATGCTCAACGCGGGGCGCGGCAACCCCAACTGGATCGCCACGGGCCCCCGCGAGGCCTTCTACGCGCTCGGCTATTTCGCCCTCTCCGAGTCCCGCCGCGTCTGGACCGCGGACAACCTCGGCGGCATGCCGGAGAAGGCGGGCTCCGGCGCCCGCTTCGACACCTTCGTACGTCAGCACCCGGACCTGCCCGGCATCGACCTGCTCCAGAAGTGCGTGGAGCACGCCATCGAGCGGTTCGGCTTCGACAAGGACGAGTTCGTGCACGAGCTGACGGACAGCTCGGTCGGCGACAACTACCCCGTGCCGGACCGGATGCTGAAGCACGCGGAGCAGATCGTGCGCGGCTATGTGGCCGACGAGATGTTCGACAAGAGGCCGCCCGCCGACAACCTGTCGCTCTTCGCCACCGAGGGCGGCACGGCCGCGATGTGCTACATCTTCGACTCGCTCATGAAGAACGGCATCCTGCACAAGGGCGACAAGATCGCCCTGATGGTGCCGGTGTTCACGCCGTACATCGAGATCCCCGAGCTCGACACGTACGAGTTCGACGTGACGTACGTCGAGGCCGGCAAGTTCGCCGAGGAGGGCGTGCGGGAGTGGCGCTACCCGGAGGAGGAGGTCGCGAAGCTCGCCGACCCGGACATCAAGATGGTCTGCCTGGTCAATCCCTCCAACCCGCCCTCGCTCGCGCTGAGTCAGCGGGTCGCGGACCAGATCAAGCAGATCGTCGCCACGTCGAACCCGAACCTGCTGATCGTGACGGACGACGTGTACGGGACGTTCGTCGAGGGCTTCCGCTCCATCGCCGCCGACCTGCCGCGCAACACGCTGCTCGTCTACTCGTACTCCAAGCACTACGGCGCCACCGGCTGGCGGCTCGGCGTCATCGGGCTGCACGACGACAACGTCATCGACGAGCTGATCGCGGCGCTGCCGCAGGCCGAGAAGGACCGGCTGGCCAAGCGGTACGGGACGCTGACGCTCGAACCGGAGAAGATCAAGTTCATCGACCGGCTCGTCGCCGACTCGCGCCAGGTGGCCCTGAACCACACGTCGGGGCTCTCGCTCCCGCAGCAGATGATGATGGTCCTGTTCTCCCTCTTCGACATGCTGGAGGAGGGCCAGGCGTACAAGCGGCGCATCCGCGCGATCGTGCGGCAGCGGCTCGAACTCCTTCTGGAGGGCGCCGAGATGAAGATCGCGGACGATCCGCACCGGGCCGCCTACTACATCGAACTCGATCTGCTCGCCGAGGCCGAACGCGTCCACGGCAAGGACTTCGCCGACTTCCTGGAGAAGAACTACGAGCCGGTCGACCCGCTGTTCCGCCTCGCCGAACAGACCCACGTGGTCCTGCTGAACGGCGGCGGCTTCGAGGGCCCCGAGTGGTCGGTGCGCGTATCGCTCGCCAACCTCGACGACCTCGACTACCTGAAGATCGGCCACCACCTGCGGGCGATCTTCCAGGACTACGCGGCGGAGTGGCAGGCGAGCAAGGGCTGAGGCGTCAGGTGTGAGGCGTCGGGCCTGAGGCGTCGGGCCTGAGCGTGAGTGGCGCCCCGACCGGGTGGGGGGATGCCGGTCGAGGCGCCGTGGGGGGGGTGGCAGCTACTGGGGTGGGGTGTTTCGGGCCTACTTGTAGGCGGCGAAGGCCTTCGTGAAGGCGAGCGGCTCCTGCTCGATCGACGAACAGGTGGGCTGGGCGCCGTTGTTGGCGCCGCCCTCACAGGCCTTGTCGCGGGTGGAGGACCACATCGCGAGCCAGCCGAGACCCTTCTCCTCGGCGAACTTCACCAACTGCGTGGCGTCGTCGACCTTGAAGATCTCGGTGGTGACGTCATTGACGCCGATCATCGGGGTGACCGCGACGGTCTTCCACGCCGCCTCCTCGGACAGGTCGAGGGCGCCCTTGATCTGCTTCTGCGTGGCGGTCGCGGCGTCGATGGCGTACTGGCCCATGTCGCCGCTGTAGGAGGGCCCGTAGTCCATCGCCATGATGTTGACGGCGGAGACCCGCACGCCGTTCTTCTTGGCGTCCGCCACGAGGTCGACGCCCGGCTGGGTCAGGCCCTCGGGCATGACGGGCAGCGTGAACGAGACGTCCAGGCCCTCGTGGTCCTTCTGCAACTGCGCGATGGCCTGGGCGCGGCGGGTGTTGGCGGCGGTGTCCGGGAGGGCCGCGCCCTCGATGTCGAAGTCGACCTTGGTCAGCTTGTACTTGTCGATGACCTTGCCGTACGCCTTGGCCAGCTCGTCGGCGCTGGAGCACTTGAGGCCCAGCTCGGAGCCCGCCGCGCCACCGAAGGACACGCGTACGTCGCCGCCCTTGGCCCGCAGGGCTTCGATCTGCGAGGCGACCTTGTCGTCGTCGAGCCCGGTGGCGCCGCCCCAGAGGGGCTCGCAGCTGCCGCCGGAGGTGATGAAGGCGAGGGTGAACTCCTTGACGCCGGTCTTCTCCGCGGTGTCGACGAGGTCGTACGCGGGGGCGAGCGAAGTGTCCACGAAGGGCGCGAACTTGGCGCTCCCGGCGGCCTCGGCCTTCGCGGTGTCCTCGGCGGGGGCCTTGGTCGCGAGGGCTGTCCCGGAGAAGAGGAAAGCGCCGCCGCCGACGAGGCCGGCGGCCACGAGCCCGCCTATGACCTTGGACCTGGTGCTCACCGTGCGCCGATGCGTGCTGCTCATCGCGTGCCTGCCTTAGCTGTGCGGGGGGTGGGGTGCGTCAGCAACTTAGCCCCGAGGGGGCGCGACATAGCGGGCAATTGGGGCTCTGCACTGGATCTTAGGGCGGGCTTAAGGGAGCGATCGGGGGCGTTTAATGGTGGCTCTGGGGTGCTCCCGGGTGCGAGCCGCGGACGCCTTCCCGCGCTTCGCGCGGATCTTTTCCCGCCCACCCACCCGGCACCCGGAGCCAGCCCATGGACGGGACCTACCTGCGCTCCGTTCACAGTCGGATGCGGGGTAAACGGGTGGGTGGGCGGGGAAAATCCGCCGCGAAGCGGCGGTTCAGGGGGCTAGCGCACGCTAGGGGCACGCTTCCGGCGGCGTACAGCGGCACCCCGATGTCCCCGCCCCCCGGCAACCGGCCGACGCCCGTCCAGCTGAATCCAGATCCGCACCTCGGTCCCACCAAGGACGGATCGCCCGATCCGCACATCACCACCGGTGGACTCCGCCAACTGCCGCACGATGTCGAGCCCCAGGCCGGTGGACCCATCGGCCCCCGACCCCGCGCCCCGCGCCAACGCCGCCTCGGGATCGGCGATCCCCGCCCCCGCGTCCGACACCAGGATGATCACCGCGTCCTCGCCACTGTGCACGTCCACCGCGAACGCCGCCCCCTCCCGCGTGTGCCGGAAGACGTTGCCGAGCAACGCGTCCAGGGAGGCGACCAGTTCGGGGCGCGCCACCGGTATCCACACCGGCCGCTCCACCCCCGCGACCCGCACCTCGCGCCCCTCGTCCTCCGCGAGCGCCGACCAGAAGGCCATGCGCTCCTGGATCACCTCGGAGGCGTCGCAGCCCGCGCCGGGCCCGACCGCGGCGGTCTGCGGCTTGGCGTCGCGTGCGGTGCGGATGATCGTGTCGACCTCGCGCTCCAGCTTCTCCACCGCGATCCGGGTCTGCTCGGCCGCGGGGCCGTCACCAAGGGAGGCCGCGTTGAGCCGCAGGACCGTCAGCGGAGTACGCAGGCGGTGCGACAGGTCCGCCGCCAGTTCCCGCTCGTTCGCCAGGAGTTGGACCACCTGATCGGCCATCGAGTTGAACGCCACGGCGGCCAGGCGCAGTTCCTTCGGCCCTTCCTCCGGGACCCTCGCCCCCAGCTTCCCCTCCCCGAGGGACTGCGTGGCGCCCACGAGCCGCTTGGCGGGCTGCACCATGCGTACGCCGAGCCGGTCGGCCACCGCCACGGACCCGATGATCAGCGCGACACCGACGCCCGCGAGCACCAGCCAGGCCGTGGTCACGCCGTTGCTGACGTCGCCCTCGGGCACGAAGATCTCGACGACGGCGATCTCGCCGGAACTCAGCGCCGTCGGCTGGAGCAGCGCGAAGCCGCCGTCGACCGTGGTCGTCCGCGCCCGGCCCTCCTTGCGCGTGGTCTCCACCGCGTCCGCGTCCGCCCGCCGGTCGCCGATCTCCAGGGCGGGCGCCTTGTCGACGGGCGGCACGTACACGGCCATCCGCCCCTCGCCGCCCGCCTCGGACGTGGCGACGGCCCGCGTCAGCTGACCCTTGTCGGTGGTGATGGAGAGCGTGGGGCCCATGCCGGCCGCGTGCCGCTCCGCGTTCGAGAAGGCCCTGTCCCGCGCCATCTCCTGGATGACCAGGCCGAGCGGCACCGCGAAGGCGACCACGACCATCGTCGTGACGGCCAGGCACACCTTGACGAGCGCCCACCTCACAGCGGTGGCTCCAGCTTGACGCCGACACCCCGCAGCGTGTGCAGATAACGCGGCCGCGCGGCCGTTTCGCCCAGCTTCCTGCGCAGCCACGACAGATGTACGTCGATGGTCTGGTCGTCCCCGTAACTCTGCTGCCACACCTCTGCGAGCAGTTCCTTGCGCGGTACGACGACACCGGGCCGCCCGGCGAGGAAGGCGAGCAGGTCGAACTCGCGCCGGGTCAGGTCGAGGCGCGCCCCGTCCAGCTCGGCCTGGCGGCGCAGCGGGTCGATGGCGAGCCCGCCGACGCGTATCTCCCGGCTCGGCGGGGCCTCGCCCGCCGGGACGCGCGAGCGGCGCAGGACGGCGGCCATCCGCGCCGAGAGGTGCTCGACGGAGAACGGCTTGGTCAGGTAGTCGTCGGCGCCGTCGTTCAGGAGCCTGACGATCTCGGTCTCGTCGTCACGCGCGGTGGCGATGATCACGGGGACGTCGGTGATCCCCCGCAGCATCTTCAGCGCCTCGGAACCGTCCAGATCGGGCAGACCGAGGTCCAGGATCACCACGTCGAAACGGAAATGGGCCACCTCGCGCAGCGCCTCGAGGGCCGTGCCGACGCTGCGCACGGTGTGCGATGCCTCGGTCAGGTGCCGGATGAGAGCGGAGCGTACGAACTGGTCATCCTCGACGACGAGCACACTTGCCATGGGCGGCACCGTACGCCATATGAGTGACCCCGGTCCTCCTGGGACGCCGAGGGGCCCGGTGGTGCAGTATGGCTCGCGATGCGCAGAGGACTCATACACGCAATGGCTTGGTCGCTCGCCACGGGCGCGGCGGTCACGCTCTCCTGGTGGGGTGTCCACACGGTCATGGCGGGCACCGCCTACGACCCGCCGCGCGCCGTGCCGCTGGCCGCCGACGGCGACCGTGCCGAGCCGCTCTCCTCCTCCACGCACCGCCCCGACCCGGCGCCGACCCCGTCGCCCTCGAAGTCGACGAAGCCTCCGAAGTCCTCGAAGTCCTCGAAGCCCCCCGAGAGCAAGCCGTCGAAGACGCGGACGAGCAAGCCGAGCACCCCCTCCGCCCCGGCCGCCGCACCGGGCAACGTGAAGAGCTACTCCGCCGAGGGCGGCCGGGTCGTCTTCGACCTCGGCAAGGACTCCGCGACGCTGGTGTCGGCGACCCCGGCGGCGGGCTGGTCGGTGCAGGTGTGGAAGCAGGACACCTGGATCCGGGTGGAGTTCACGTCGGGCGCCGACAAGGTCTCGGTGTTCTGCACGTGGCACGACCACCCCCCGGCGGTCGAGATCAACGAGTACTGACCGGCCGGTTCACCGGCTCGGCCTCAGCGGAACACCGAGGGCGGCGGCGCCGGTGACGCCACCGCGCTCGCGTCCGTGACCGCCGCCGCTCCCCCGCTGAAGTCGATGAGCGCCCTGCCGTGCTCGACCCGGGCCGGGTGGGAGTCCCCCGCGCTGCGCCGGGTCAGCTCGGCTGTGGGCAGCGGCCGGTCGGAGGCGACGAGCACCGCGTTGCCGAAGCGCTTGCCGCGCAGCACCGCGGGGTCGGCGATGAGCGCGAGCTCCGGGAAGAGCGTGGCGGCGGTGGCGAGCTGGCCGCGCAGATGTGCGAGCGGGGGGCCGTCGGCGAGATTCGCGGCGTAGAACCCGCCGGGCTTCAGGACCCTGCGTACGTCACCGAGGAACTCGGCGCTGGTGAGGTGGGCGGGGGTGCGGGCGCCGCTGAAGACGTCGGCGATGACGAGGTCCGCCCAGCCGTCCGCGATCTTCGCGAGCCCTTCGCGGGCGTCGGTGCCGCGCACCCTGACCCGGGCCTGCGGGTCCAACGGCAGTTCGCGGCGCACGAGTTGGATGAGCGCCGTGTCGCGCTCGATGACCTGCTGGGTGGAGCGGGGCCGGGTCGCGGCTATGTAGCGGGCCAGGGTGAAGGCGCCGCCGCCGAGGTGCAGGGCCTGGATCGGCTTGCCGGGCGGCGCGACCAGGTCGGCGACATGGCCGAGCCTGCGCTGGTACTCGAAGTCGAGATACGCGGGGTCGTCGAGGTCGACATGGGACTGCGGGGCGCCGTCCACGAGCAGCGTCCACGCGCGCGGCCTGTTCCGGTCGGGCATCAGCTCGGCGAGCCCCCCGTCCACCTCCTCGACGACGGCTTGCGCCTCTTCCCGGGACCGCCTGTTCCTTGCCATCGGACCATTATCGGCGTACGCACCGTGCGCGGCCCGATGACCTTGGAGAACCGCTTCTCCTGGGGGTCAGCGGCAGCTGTCGGCGGCTTCGATGGTGCGGGCCGCCTTGCCGAGCGCCGCGCGCAGGACGGCGGGGTCGGTGACCGGGTCGGTCTCGTCGGGGGGCAGCAGCCAGCCGGTGCCCGCGACCGGGGGTGGCGGGGGGACGGGCGCCGGCTCGGCGTGCGCGCGGATGCCGCGGCCGAAGGTCTGCGTACACGCGCTGCCCGGCAGATCCCAGCACTCGGCGGTGCCGGGCGGCACCAGGAAGCCGAGGGTGTCGCAGCTCCCGTCGTGCAGAACGGGGCCGACCGCGTCGTCGCCCGCCCCCCGGCGCAGGATGTCGACCGCTTCCAGGCCCTGGCGGGCCGGGACGGTGACGAGATCGCAGAAGTCGGTGTGCTCGGGGGGCTCGGGGAGCCGTGCGCCCTGCTGTGGTGGTGCGCTGCGATCCTGGGAGGGCAGGTGCCGCGCCGTGGTCAGCGATGCCCTCGATTCGCCGTTCTGTGCGCCGATCTCCAACAAGGGGACCCCTCCTCGCAAGGGCGGAAGCCGCGTCGCTCCCTCTCCGCATGGTTCAACGCGGGAGGGCGTCAACAGCTACGGCGCAATGCCGCCGCAAAGGATGGCACTTCATGGCGGATCGTGGGTGAGATATCCGGTTTGTAGCCAAACTCTGCGTGCCGGGCCCATGACAGCGGGTACGTTCGTGCTCCGCCGGAACAGGGGCAGTATTGCTGAATCCGAAGGATTCGGCACAATCCGGCACGATCCGTACGAGAGGGTCAGGCCATGGCGTCGTCACCGATGGCATCGTCAACTCCGTCCCCACGACCGAATCTTCGCTTCAGGCAGCTGCGCGGACAGCGCTCTCCGGGCGAGTTCGCCGCCTTGATCAGGCGTGCCGCTCGCGAGATCGGTGAGCGGGTCAGCTGCGACGCCCGCTACATCGGACGCGTCGAGGCGGGCGAGATCCGCTGTCCCAACTACGCCTACGAGCGGGTGTTCCTGCACCTGTTCCCCGGCCGGACACTGACGGATCTGGGGTTCGCGCCCCGCTCCGCAGTGCGCGGCCGGGGGGCGCGCGCCACGTCCGGGGCGCCCGCACCACACACCACGATCCAGCTGTATGAGTCTCCCCCGTCCGGGCCGTCGGGCCCCGAACTGCACGAGTGCGACCCGTACGAGATCCAGAGTCACGAGGAGATCGACGTGCGGCGTCGCGCATTCATGAGCGGTACGGCCACGGTGGCCGCCGCCTCCCTGGGGCCCTTCGGGCTCACCGACCCGAGTCCGGCCCAGGCCACCGCACAGCGCGGCGGCCGGCCGGGCGAGGCCGAGGCGTCCGCGGTCGAGGAGGCCGTGCGCAGGATCCGGCTGCTCGACGACCGGCACGGCGCCGACGGCCTCTACCGACGCGCGGCCGCCCCGCTGCGGACCGCGTACGCCCTGCTCGACGCGGGCACCACCCGCCAGCCGATGGCGGACCGGCTCTACACGGGCGCGGGGGAACTGTCCATCTCCGTGGGGTGGTTGGCGCACGACTCGGGCCGCTTCGACGACGCACGCTCGCACTACGCGGAGGCGCTCGCGACGGCCCGCATGGCCGGCGACCCGGCCCTGGAGGCGCACGCCTTCTGCAACACGGCCTTCCTCGCGCGCGACGCGGGGCGGCCCCGGGAGGCGGTGCGGGCGGCCCAGGCGGCGACGCGGGCCGCCCGGCAGCTCGCCTCGCCGCGGCTGCTCTCGCTCCTCGCGCTGCGGGAGGGCGGCGGCTGGGCGGGGCTCGGGGACCGGGCCGGCTGCGAACGGTCGCTGGTGCGCGCCCACGCCCTGTTCGACCGGGGCCCATCGGACTCCGACCCGGAGTGGATGACCTTCTACGGGCCCGCCGAGCTGGAGGTCCTGGAGGCGCAGTGCTGGTCGGCGCTCGGCGACTGGGAGCGGGCGGCCCGGCACGCGCGGCGCGCGGCGGGCATCGCGTCGGCGCAGACCCCGCAGTTCACCCGCAACATCGCCCTCTACACCGCGGAGCTCGCCGACGACCTGGCCCGCGCGGGCCGTCCGGACGAGGCCGCGACGGCGGGCATGCGGGTGCTCGGGCTGCTTGACGAGGTGCAGTCGTCGCGCATCCAGGCGATGCTCGCCACGACGGCCCGGGTGCTGCTTCCGCACCGGCGGGCCTCGGGGGTGTGCGGCTTCCTGGAGCGGCACGCCTCGCTGCCGCGGGCCGTGTAGAGGGCCGTACGCCTCCGGGGCGGCCGTACGCCTGTGATGGCTAGGCCAGGTGTCCGGTGTCGTTCCACGACTCGATGGCCGGCTCGCCGTACGCCCAGCCCAGGGTGGAGATCGAGGTCGGGTTGAGGCGGATGCGGGCGGCGAAGTCGATGCCGAGGCCGAGCCAGCGCGCGCCGATGGAGCGCAGGATGTGCCCGTGCGCGAAGACCAGGACGTCACGGTCCGCGCCGCGCGCCCAGGCCACCACCTCGTCCGCGCGGGCGGTGATCTGCTCCAGGGTCTCGCCCCGGGGGACGCCGTCGCGCCAGATGAACCAGCCGGGGCGCACGCCCTGGATGTCGGCCGGGGTCATCCCCTCGTAGGAGCCGTAGTCCCACTCCATGAGGGTGTCCCAGGTGGTGGCGCGGTCCCCGAAGCCGGCGATCTCGCAGGTCTCGCGCGCCCGCGCGAGGGGGCTGGTGCGCACCTCGACGTCCTTGAGGCCGTCGAAGGGGGCGCGGTGCAGGCGCTCGCCCAGGAGCTTCGCGCCGTTGCGCCCCTCTTCCAGGAGCGGGACGTCCGTCCTGCCGGTGTGCTTCCCGGACAGGGACCACTCCGTCTGTCCGTGGCGGGCCAGCAGGATGCGCGGTGCCATGTCGAGCCTTTCCGAGCCGACAGCCACGGTGGAGACCATCAGCTGTCATAGAGCGAATTCTGTGGACAGACAGCTGTCCGTACCCTCCATCATCACTCACGTGCCATGTCGCGATCACTCCTGCCCGCCAGGAGCAACCCGCTCGTCGATCTCTGCGTCTAAGACGACCGGGGACCGCCGCAGCGTCCTTTCGCGTACGCCGTAAGGTGAGGCGCCGTTGAACACCGCATGACCAAAGACAGATGGGGGACCTACCGGATGCCGCAGACTGACGCTCCGGGCACCGGGGGCATCAGCGGGCTTCGGCTCCGCTGGTGGACGGAGCTGCCGCTGATCGTGCTGGTGTACGCCGCGTACTCGGCGGGACGCCTGCTGGCCCGCGGCGATGTGGCGGGCGCGGTCGACAACGGCCTGAGCATCCTGCGCGTCGAGAAGTTCCTGCATCTCAACGCCGAGCACCCGCTGAACCGTCTCTTCACCGACCATTCCTGGATAGGTGTCCCCGCCGACTTCTGGTACGCGTCCCTGCACTACCTGGTCACGCCCTTGGTCCTCGTCTGGCTCTTCCGCAGCCGCGCGGTCCACTACCGCGCGGCGCGCGCGTGGCTGATGACCTCCACCATGATCGGCCTGGTCGGCTTCACGCTCCTGCCGACCTGCCCGCCCCGCCTGCTGAGCGAGGGGTACGGCTTCGTCGACACCATGGCGCAGTACAGCGACTTCGGCTGGTGGGGCGGCGAGGCGAGTGCGCCGCGCGGGCTCGGCGGCATGACCAACCAGTACGCGGCGATGCCCAGCCTGCACGTGGGGTGGGCGCTGTGGTGCGGGGTCGTGCTGTGGCGGCAGGGCCGTTCACCGCTGGTCAAGACCGCGGCGGTGGCTTACCCCCTGATCACCACGATCGTCGTGATGGGCACCGCCAACCACTACTTCCTCGACGCGGTGGCGGGCGCCGCGGTGATGGGCCTCGGCCTGCTCCTCGCGCAGCCGGTGCTGCGGCTCGCGGACCGAGTGAAGGCCAGGGTCAAACTGCCGTTCGACGCGGCGCGGCCTTCCTCGGGGGTCACGGGCGGGGCCGGCCAGACGTCCGGCGCGGGCTCGTCGTCCGTCTCGTCCGCCCCAGAGTCCTCAATTGTCAGTGGCGGGTGCCAGACTTCCGTGGGTGAGCGAATTCCCCGGCCGCGCAAGCGGCCTGCCGAGCCAGGCGCCGAGCCCAGTGCCCGACCCGCCGAAGCGGGGGACAGCACTCCGACAGCGGCTCGCTGAGCTGCGCGGACCGGACGTCCCCGCGTCGCCGCTCGACGCCCGCGCGCTCGCGGCCCTCGCCGCGAATCCGGGCTGCCGGCGGCGTGCGCTGCTCGACGGCGCGGGTGTGAACAAGGCCACGCTGGCGCAGTCCCTCGGCTCCCCCGCGCCCTTCGGTCAGTCGCAGTTCGCGTTCATGCGGGGCAACGCCTTCGAGGCGAAGGTCAAGGCGGACGGCGGCGCGGAGCTGCTGCGTCTGGTGCACGGCAGGCTCGGTGGCGGCCCGGAACCGGTGCCGGGCGAATCATCGGTCCCCGACCTCGCCGCGGTGGGCCCCGAGGGCCGCGCGGCCCGCACCTCGCTCGCGCTGCGCGAGGCCACGGCGACGGAGGGCTGGACCCTCCTGGACCACCCGATGCTCGCCCTCGACGTGGCGGGGACACCCGCCTTCCTCGAACCGGACGCGGTGGTGGTCCATCCGGACGGCAGTTGGACGGTCGTCGAGATCAAGTCCTTCCCGATGATCGACGGCTCGGCGGACGCCGCGAAGGTGGGCGCGGCGGCCCGCCAGTCCGCGGTGTACGCGCTCGCTCTGGAGGGGGTGGCGGCCCACATGGACCCCGCGCCCCGCATCCGGCACCACGTGCTCCTGGTCTGCCCGAAGGACTTCTCGAACCTCCCCACGGCGTCGGCGATCGACGTGCGCAAGCAGATCTCCGTGACCAGGCGCCAGTTGGCGCGCCTGACCCGCATCGAAGACATCGCGGACGCGCTCCCCGAAGGCACCACCTTCGACGTGAACCGTCCCGCGGCCGACCTGACGGCAGCGGTCGAATCGGTCCCGGCGACGTACGCCCCCGAGTGCCTGGCCGCCTGCGAACTGGCCTTCCACTGCCGCGAGCGCTCCCGCGAGGAGGGCGCGGTCACCGCCCTGGGCCGCTCGCTGCGGGGTGAGCTGGGCGGCCTGACGACGATCAGTGACGTCCTGTCCGCGGCCGACGGAACATCGGGCGACCCGACGGACCCGACGGTGGCGGCGCTGCGGAGGGCGGCGGCGTTGCGGGCTGAGGCGCTTTCTGGCGTGGGCGCCTCGGGCGGGGACACGGCAGGAGGCACGTCGTGCTGACCACCTCTGCGACGCGGCCCGCGGGCACACAGCACCGCCGATGCCCTGCGGCGGCCGCTGCCTTTCCTACGGTGAGCGGATGTTGCCGGGTGATCGGGTGGGCGGGTGGGGAAATCCCGCCGCGAAGCGGCGGGTCAGCGGACCCGCAAGGGAGGGCGGCTCGGTGTCGCTGATCGACAACCTCGCCCGCCTGGAGGCGGTAGCAACAGGCACCGCGCAGCCGAGAGCAACGGCAAGGCACCGCCACCTCTCCCAGCGCCCCCTCGTCTTCGTCCCCCTGATCACCGCCGGTGAGGCCGGCGCCCCGCTCGGCGCGCTCGTGGGGACGGAGCGCACCTCACCCCGCGTACTCGTCGTGCCCCAGCCCCGCGACCGCGACCTGCGCTTCACCTTCCTGGCCCAACTCGCCGACACCGTCCTGGAGTACGTCGACTCGTTCACGGACGACGTCGAAGCGGCGGAACGCAGCGAGACGGACCCCGAGACCGGCAAGCGCGTCAAGGTGGAGGTCGAACTCTGCTCGGACGCCCCGCAGTTGATCGTCCCGAGCCGCGCGGGCATCGACTTCGTACGGCTCATCGGCCGCTCCACCCGCTTCCGCCGCACCGCCGAGCAGGACCCGGAGACCCCGTATCCCGCGCCGCCCCGCGTCCCCCTCCTGGGCCGCTGGCTGACCCACTTCGGGGAGCGCGCCCGCGTTCCGGGCTCCTCCCTCCTCGTCGCCATGACCGACCTGCTCTCCCGGCACTGGGCCACCGGACAGAGCAGCCTCGAAGACCAGCATCTGGGCGCCCTGCTCGCCTGGATCGAGGCCCCGGAAGGCACCTCGGGCGCCGACGCCGCGCTCCGCGCCGAGCTGGCGCGGGACAAGGACGGCCAGTTGCTCTGCCCGCCCGCGGGCCCCGCCACGGACCCGGCGTTCGACAACCGCCTGCTCGCCCCGGCCATCGAGCGGTACGACCGCGCGCGCGGCGTCCTCGCCACCGCGCAGGACGGCGTCCAGGCGGACGCCCGCCTCGCCGAACTGACCGCGGCCGAGCGGGAGATCCGCTCCCTGATCGAGAGCAGGGCCCGTCCCACCTGGGACGCGGTGTGGCGCGGCCTCGACGCGCTCTGCACGCTTCCCGAGGCCCCGCACGCCGTCGACCGCTGGACCCGCGACCGCTGGTCGTTCACCGGCCACCGGGACCGCGTCACGGCGGGCGAGCCCCCGCAGCCGCGCGTCGACGACGCGGTGACGGCGGCGAACAAGCTCGCCACGCGGGAGCGCGAGCAGGCCAGGCTCGAAGCGCAGGAAGCACTGGACGACCCCCTGGTGATGGCGGGCCGCCGTCTCGCGGGCGAGGCGTTCGCCGGTGAGGTGACCGAGGTGGTCATGGCGTACAGCGAGGGCAAGAGTCCGCGGCCCCGCCCCCTGGTCACCGTCCGCACGGACGACCGACCGCACCTGGCCGAGCGCGCGAAGGTGTACCGCTCGCTGCAGGGCAAGCCGCAGTCGGCCGAGTTCGTGACGTACGAGAGCGAGGGCGCCGCCGCTTCCGTCGTGCTGCGCATCACCGACAAGATGGGCCGCGGCAAGGAGCCCGAGCCCGGCTCCGTGCCGGAGAAGGGCGACCGGATCTGCTGGACGCTCTTCGAGCACGAGCAGCGCGGCGGCCCCAAGCTCCCCGACCCCGAGGCGACTCCCTGGACCCACGGCGGCCCGCCGGGTGACACCGCCGAGCGCCCTGACCCCGTGACGCCGGAGGACACCCTGTGAGTCCGACCGCCCCCTTCGACCGCGCCTCCTTCGACCCCGGCGCGGCGGCCGGCCGCGCCACGGACGCGATCCTGCACGACACGCTGCACGGCGCGCACCGCGGCGTCGTCGTCGACTCGCCGCCCGGCGCGGGCAAGTCGACCCTGGTCGTGCGAGCGGCCCGCGAACTGGCCGCGGCGGGACGCCCGCTGATGGTGATCGCGCAGACGAACGCGCAGGTCGACGACCTGGTCCTGCGCCTCGCCGAGAAGGACCCTGAGCTGCCGGTGGGCCGTCTGCACAGCAGTGATCCGAACGCGTACGACAAGGCGCTGGACGACCTGCCCTTCGTCCGTACGTCGACGAAGGCCGCCGACCTCGCGGGGCTCGACGTCGTGGTGTCGACCGCCGCGAAGTGGGCGCACGTCAAGGACGTGGAGCCCTGGGGGCACGCGATCGTGGACGAGGCGTACCAAATGCGGTCGGACGCGCTGCTCGCCGTCGCCGGGCTCTTCGAGCGGGCCCTGTTCGTGGGCGACCCCGGGCAGCTCGACCCGTTCTCGATCGTGGGCGCCGAGCAGTGGGCCGGCCTCGCGTACGACCCTTCGGCGAGCGCGGTGACGACGCTGCTCGCGCACAATCCCGAGCTGCCGCAGCACCGCCTCCCGGTGTCCTGGCGGCTCCCGGCGTCGGCGGCTCCACTGGTCTCCGCGGCGTTCTACCCGTACACGCCCTTCCGCAGCGGGACCAACCACGGCGACAGGGCGCTCACCTTCGGTGTGCCGTCGGACGGTTCGGGCCCCGACCGGGTGATCGACGAGGCCGCGGAGTCGGGCTGGGGCCTGCTCGAACTGCCCGCGCGGAACACACCGCGCACCGACCCGGAGGCCGTGCGTGCGGTGGCCCAGGTCGTCCGGCGCCTCCTGGACCGCGGCGGCGCGGCCACCTCGGAGCGCGGCCCCGACCCCACGCCCCTGACCGCCGACCGGATCGCCGTCGGCACCGCCCACCGCGACCAGGCGGCGGCCGTGCGCGCGGCCCTCGCGGAGCTCGGCGTCGCGGACGTGACGGTGGACACGGCCAACCGGCTGCAGGGCCGCGAGTTCGACGTGACGGTGGTCCTGCACCCGCTCTCCGGCCGCCCGGACGCCACGGCCTTCCACCTGGAGACGGGCCGCCTCTGCGTCCTGGCCTCCCGCCACCGCCACGCCTGCATCGTGATCTGCCGCGCGGGCGTCAGCGAACTGCTCGACGACCACCCGTCCACGGAACCGGTCCAACTGGGCGTCACAGTGAAGTTCCCGGACGGCTGGGAAGCGAACCACGCGGTACTCGCCCGCCTGGCAGAACACCGCGTCCCATGGCGGCCATGAAAACGCCCAGCGCCATGCCCACGGCCGCCGAGCACCCCACCGCCCCGCCGGACGGAGTCCGGCACGCCGCCGGAGGCGGCCAAAGGAAACAGCCCGGACGGCTGGGAAGCGAACCACGCGGTACTCGCCCGCCTGGCAGAACACCGCGTCCCATGGCGGCCATGAAAACTCCCAGAACCAACGCCGTACTCGCCCGCCTGGCAGAACACCGCGTCCCATGGCGGCCATGAAAGCGCCCAGCAACACCGCGTCCCATCGCGGTAGCCGTAATCCCAGGCCCCCAGGGCCCCCTTGCGGGGCGAGGGAGAATGGGAGGCGGCCCCACGGCCGGAAACCGTACGAGGAGGAGAACCATGGCGGAGCCCGAGCGGCCCCGGACCGAGCAGCGTCTTCGACCCGCGCCCCTGCTCTTCGAGCCCGCGGAAGCCGCCGCCGACCCGGAGCACTTCTTCGACCTGGAGTCGATGGAGGACCCCCGGGAGCTGCTGGCCCGCGCCACCGAGCTGACGCACGCCTTTCGTGCCGCGACGGACCGCTCGGTGGAGTTCCAGGCCATCGCCGCGGCCCAGCTCGCCGACCCCCGGCGCTTCGACCGGCTGACGCCCGCCGCGATCGCCGAGCGGGCCCAGTGGACCGAGGACTACGCGAAGAAGATGGTCGAGTTCGGCCGGGATCTGCTGCGCGCGGCCGGTCCGGGAGGCGGCGGCCCGGAGGCCTGAGGGGGACGCCCAAAAGATCACGGGCATATGCCAAGGGGGGCAAGGTACTCCCCCGCACCCGCCGCTGTCCCCATTTCGGGCAACTCCCGGAAAGGGAACGCTCGCCACCGGTAGATGTAGTTGCCATGAGCAGCACACGTCTCCACCCGGGCCCCGACCCCGCCCGCGTCCAGGACATCTCCGACGTCACGGCCGAGGGAGCCGCCTGGCTCGCCTCCGCGGAAACGTATCCGCGCAGCGCGCTCGCCCACTGGCGCAGCCGCCCCACCGCCCCCGCGGTCCTCCCCTGCGGCGCCGTCTTCGACGTGGTGAGCGTCCCCGCCGTCTTCGGCCGCCGGATGCTCGACCGGTTATGGGAGGACGGCCCCGGCTCGGGCCCCGTCGCCGCGCACCGCGGCCGCATGCTGCTCTTCGCCGCCCCGGGGACCGCCCAGCGGCTGCCCTCCCTCCTGGAGTGGGAGGAGTGGGGCCGAGCCGTCCCCGGCATCCTCTGCCACGGCATGGGGGACGCCGTGACGGTGCCGCCGGTCACTTCGGAGACCCGGGCCGCGGCGCCCTCCGGCCGCCTCGACGGGCACCTCGAATCGCGCTGGCTGGTGGCCCCCGACGCCCGCCACCCCTGGCTTCCCGGGCCCGAGGTCGTGCTCTGGGCGTGCGTCCGCGCGGCCCGCGCGGCGGCCGGCTCCGCGGTCCGTATATCGATTTTTCCTGGCGGCGATCAGGGTGCTAAGGTCTACGACGTCAGCAGGCGCCGCTAGCTCAGTTGGTTAGAGCAGCTGACTCTTAATCAGCGGGTCCGGGGTTCGAGTCCCTGGCGGCGCACAGACAGAAGGAAGCCCCTCGCGCAAGCGGGGGGCTTCTTTCATGCCCAGCGAGGCTCCCGGGGGAGACGTCAGCCCACCGACACGTGCACATTCCAGGCCCCCGACGCCGTACGCCCCTCCACCTCGACGCGTACATCCTCGTCCGGCACCGTGAAGCTCTCCCCCGTCGACACCGGCGCGTCCGCGAGCGGTGGATACACCGAGTCGGTCCAGCACGCCTCCGAGTCCGGGTGGGCGTCGAGCACCTCGACCGGGCCACCGCCGGACGGCGCCTCGTTGCGCACGCGGTAGACCAGCACCCCCTCGCTGCACGTGGCGCGGTCGTTGCCCCCCGCGTCGCGCGCCTCGAAGGCGATCGCGCTGCCGCGCCCCGTGCGGACCACCGCCAGCTTGGTGCCGCCGATGCCCCCGCGCGTGGGCCGCGTCGACAGCGGCTCCAGGGTCAGCCGCCGGCCCTCGCCCTCCACGCACGCCACCTGCCGCCGGTCCAGCCAGCCGAGCTTCCACTTGTGCCAGCCGAAGAGGTCCGGGGAGAGCCCGAACTGGCTGCCCATGACGTCCCAGTCGCCGACGTGCGTGTCCCAGTCGCCGTCGCCGTCCGTCGGCCGGTGGTAGAGGTCGGGCAGGTCGAAGACGTGGCCGGTCTCGTGGGCCAGGACGTTGCGGTCCGGCGGATGGCGCTCGAAGACGGTGACGATGCGCTTGATGTCGGCGCCGTCGGCCCGCATCGGCCGGTCGAAGTTGACGACCTTCGTCGCGTCCGAGTCGACGCCGGGGGCGTCCGGGTCGGCGACGAAGTAGACGACGTCGTACCGCGAGAAGTCGACGTGCGGATCGGCGGCGGCCACCGCGTCCCGGAGATAGGCGCTGCGCCGGGCGGCGTTCCAGTCGCGCTGTATGGCGTACGAGGTGGAGTCGTCCGGCATCTCCACCCACTCGCGCCGCGGATGCGGGCGCAGGGCGAACTTGCCGTAGGAGGCGCGGTCGAAGAACTGGCTGGTGGCGGGGAAGTAGTCGGCCGTCAGATCCTCGGTGGCGAGCTGCGGCGGGGAGTCGGGGAAGGAGAGGAAGACCATCACGGCGTCGAGGGCGCGGTCGGGCCGCGTATAGGCGCCGTTCCAGGTATCCAGGCCCTCCGAGTGATGCGCCGGTGTGCGCTGCAGCGCACAGGGGACCACCGAGGTCCGGGCGCTCGCGGGGCCCGCGACCAGCCCCGTGGCGGCCAGTGCGGTCAGGGACGTCAGGACGGCGGCCGCGCTGCGCAACCGGGGTCTCTCCCCTCCACGGGTGAGTCCCCAGGGGGGTAGCTGACGCGGCACGTCCACCTCCGGATGCGGGTTACGGGGCATCCCACCCACCCTGTGCAGCTTTTTTCTGATATGCCCTGTTTTTCTGGGCCAGCCGGGTGACGCGCCACTCCCGGAGCGCTCACGGAACGTCACAAGTTGTCGCCGGGCTGATGGAGGCGTAAAGGAAGCAGTACACGGGCGAGCAGAAACGATCTGTCGCCGGGTAGGCGCCACATCTGCGCCGGGCATGCGCCTGTCCTATGCCCTGCGCGGCCGCCACGCGGCACCGCTCCATGGCTGGATGCGCCCTCGGGCCAGCCCCTATGATCGGCACACTTTCCTGCGCGGGCCCGGCCTCGCCGAACAACTGCACTGCGGGAGCAAGTGGTGAACGGAACGTCTGAAGGCCAAGCGCCCCCAGCGGTCACAGCACCCGACCTCGCCTGGGCGCCCATTACGGAGCGTCGCCATCCAGGGCCGCGGCCCGACCACCGGGCAGCTTTCGCCGCCGCCCCGCTCGCCCTCGGCGTCGTGGACGGTGACGGTCTCGTCATCGACGCCAACGACGCGCTCGCCGAGCTGCTCGGCGCGACCCCCGACGAGCTCACGGGCCGTCTGGCCGCCGATCTGGTGGACCTGGCGTCGGACGCGCGCACCTGGCACGCGTACCGCGAGGTGCTCCGCGGCCGCCAGGCGAAGCTGCGCTGCACCCGGCGCCTGAAACACCCCGACGGGCACTCGCTGTGGGTCCAGGTCACGGTCTCGCCGATGCCCGGCGGGCGTACGGTGCTGCTCGCCGCCACCGACATCAGCGCGCGCCGCGAGCTCCAGGCCCGCCTCCGGCATCTGCAGATGCACGACCCCGTGACCCGGCTGCCCAACCGCAGCCTGTTCTTCGAGCGGCTCGCCGCCGCGCTCGAAGCGGGGGCGTACGACGACACGGGCACCGGCCGGATCGGCCTGTGCTACCTGGACCTCGACGGGTTCAAGGCGGTCAACGACACGCTCGGCCACCGGGTCGGCGACCGGCTGCTCGCGGCCGTCGCGGAACGGCTCACGCGGTGCGCCGACGACGCGGGCCACGGCCGGACGGCGCCGCCGCTGGTGGCGCGGCTCGGGGGTGACGAGTTCGCGCTGCTCGTGGAGGACTCCACGGGCACGGACCAGTTGGCCGACCTCGCCGAGACAGCGCTCAAGGCGCTGCAGGAGCCCTTCGACCTGGCGGGCCAGCGGCTCTCCGTCTCGGCCTCGATCGGCGTCGTGGAGCGGCGCGCCGCCGGGACCACGGCGACCTGCCTGATGCAGGCGGCCGACACGACGCTCTACTGGGCGAAGTCGGACGGCAAGGCACGCTGGACGCTCTTCGACCCCGAGCGCAACGCCCACCGCATGACCCGCCAGACCCTGTCGAGTTCACTGCGTCCGGCCGTCGACCGCGGCGAATTCCTGCTCGACTACCAGCCGTTGGTGCGCCTGGAGGACGGCGGTGTGCGCGGGGTCGAGGCGCTGGTGCGGTGGCAGCATCCGCGCTTCGGGCTGCTCACGCCGAATCGGTTCATCGGACTGGCCGAGGAGGACGGTTCGATCGTGCAGCTGGGCCGCTGGGTGCTGCGGACGGCGTGCCGCCAGGCCCGGCAGTGGCAGCTCGACCACCCGGAGCGGCCGCCGGTCTTCGTGAGCGTCAATGTCGCGGTGCGCCAGGTGTGGGACTCGGATCTGGTGGCGGACGTCGCGGAGATCCTCGCCGAGACCGGACTGTCCCCCGCCCTGCTCCAGTTGGAGCTCACCGAGTCGGCGGTGATGGGCTCGACGGGCCGGCCGCTGCAGGCTCTCCAGTCGCTCAGCGACATGGGGGTGCGCATCGCCATCGACGACTTCGGCACGGGGTACTCGAACCTGGCGTACCTGAGCCGGCTCCCGGTGTCCGTCCTCAAACTGGACGGCTCCTTCGTGCGCGGCTTCCAGTACGACGCCGAGGCGGGCGAGGCGCACATCAACCCCGCGGACGAGGTCATCGTCGAGGCCCTGGTGCAACTCGCGCACCGGCTCGGCCTGACCGTCACCGCGGAGTGCGTGGAGACCACGTCGCAGGCGGCGCGGCTGCGGCGGATCGGGTGCGACACCGGGCAGGGGTGGCTGTACTCCCGCCCGGTGGCGCCGGATCGTATCTCCGCCTTGCTGGCGGCGGGTTGAGGGCCGCCTCGCCGGTCAGGCCGTGGGCAGTCCGTAGGCGTCCGCGATCAACTCGTAGGAGCGCAGACGCACTTCGCCGCCGTGCGCGTTGGCGGTGATCATCAACTCGTCGGCGCCGGTGCGCTTGGCGAGGTCGTCGAGGCCGGTGCGGACCTGGTCGGCGGTGCCGTGGATGACGTTGGAGTTCCAGCTGTTGATGAAGTCCCGCTCCATCTCGTTGAACTCGTACGCCTCGGCCTCCTCGGGCGTCGGGACGAGCCCCGGCTTCCCGGTCCGAAGCCGGACCATGTTCAGGGCGGCAGCGAGGACCTGGCGCCGCGCTTCCTTCTCGTCGTCGGTCGCGAGCGCCGACACACCGATCAGGGCGTACGGGGCGTCGAGCACCGCGGACGGCTTGAACGACTCCCGGTAGAGGTCGAGCGCCGGGATGGTGTTCTGCGCGGAGAAGTGGTGCGCGAAGGCGAAGGGCAGGCCGAGGACCCCGGCGAGGCGGGCGCTGAACCCGGAGGAGCCGAGCAGCCACAGCGGCGGGCGGTGCGGGGACTGGACGCCGCCGGGTGAGGTGGCCTGGACCGGGCCGGGGACGGCGTGGATGCGGCTGTAGGGATGGCCGTCGGGGAAGTCGTCGTCCAGGAAGCGGGTGAGCTCGGCGAGCTGCTGCGGAAAGTCGTCGGCGCCTTCGTTCAGCCGGTCCGTCCTGCGCAGCGCGGCGGCGGTCGCGCCGTCCGTGCCCGGGGCGCGGCCGAGGCCCAGGTCGATCCGGCCCGGGGCCATGGCCTCCAGGGTGCCGAACTGCTCCGCGATGACGAGGGGGGCGTGGTTGGGCAGCATGACGCCGCCCGAGCCCAGGCGGATCCGCTCGGTGTGGGCGGCGAGGTGGGCGAGGATGACCGCCGGGGACGAGGAGGCCACTCCCGGCATGGAGTGGTGCTCGGCCACCCAGTAGCGGTGGTATCCGCGCCCCTCCGCCAGCTCGGCGATCTCCACGCTCTTGCGCAGGGCGTCGGTGGCGGTCCGTCCCGCCCCCACGGTCACCAGGTCGAGCACGGAGAGCGGTACCGGCGCGCTGCCGTGCCGCTCGCCGCGGATGTCGTCGCTCGGGTCCACTGTCACGGGGGTCCTGCCTCCTGCTGCGCGTGCTGATGCGGTGCGTTCTGCTTCGCAGACTTAACAGGAGGTGGACTCCGCTTTATTCCCCGGGCCGGCGGGCGGGTTTCCGCTACCCCTTCACCTGCACCACCGGCTCCTTCGTGAACAGCGCGCCCAGGGAGGGAGCGTTCACCCTGCGGTCCGCCAGGCGCAGGGCCTCCCAGACCGTCACCTGGTTCGCCGTCAGGACCGGCTTGCCGAGGTCCTGCTCCAGGTCATGGACGTACGCCGCCGTGTGCAGCGCCGTGTCGGGCAGGAGGAGCGCCTCCGCGTCGGGGTGGTCGCCCGCGTGGGCCATGGCCCGCACCTCGTCCCAGCCCCACGTGCCGACCTCCGCCGCCGTGATGATGCCGTTCCCCTGCGTGGCCACGACCTCGACGCCGGCCGCCTTCAGGAACGAGGCGAAGAGCGCCGCCACGTCCTCGGGATACGTCGCCGCGACAGCGACCCTCCCCGCCCCCACCTCACGTACCGCGTGGGCGAACGCGAAGGACGTGCTGGACGCCGGGAGACCCGCCGACCGGGCCAGGGCGCGGACCTGGTCGTGCGCGCCCTCCCAGCCGAAGACGAAGCTCGCGCTGGTGCAGGCCCACACCACCGCCTCCGCCCCGGCGAGGCGCAACTCCTCGACCCCGGCGGCGAGCCGTTTCGGCGACCCCATCTCCAGGAGGGCGTCGACCCGGTGCGCGTCCTCGCCGATGTCGGTGTGGACGACCTGGAGCCGGACATCACTCCCCAGCATCTGCTCCATGCGTGGGTAGTCGTCCTCAGCCGAGTGACCCGGATAGAGGAAACCAAGTGCGGTCACTTCCAGCCTCCTTCAAGGCAGCGTTGGTGGTCCTTCGGGCAGACCCTGACCCGGATCGAGCGGCAGTACACCTGGCAGCTCGCCCGGCAGCTCGCCCGGTGCCGAGACCGGACCCGCGCCCGGCCTCGCGCTCGGATTGATCAGCGCCTGGTAGGGCCCTACCGCATGCGTACCCAGACGGCGCAGGGCGGACCACATCGTCACCTGGTTCGCGGAGATCACCGGCATCCGCAGCTCGGCCTCGAGCTGCGGGATGACGTCGTACGTCGCGAGGTTGGTGCAGCTGATGAAGAGCGCGTCGGCCCCGCCGAGCACCGCCCGGCGCGCCATGTCCGCCACGTCCTTGTACGGCACCTTCCAGATGTGCCTGGTCAGGCCCAGGTAGGCGCGGCCGGTGACGGACACACCGGATTCGGACAGATAGTGCTCCAGGGACTGCGTCACCGACCACGTGTAGGGCGTGACGAGCGCGATGCGCCGCGCGCCCAGGTCGGTCAGCGCTTCGAGCAGCGCGCCCGAGGTCGTGACGGAGGAGACGGCGCCCTCGCGGGTCATGGCCTCGCACATCGCGCGCTCCCCGGCGATGCCGCCGACGAAGCTGCCCGATGTGCAGGCGTACGCGAGGACTTCGGGTTCGGCGGCGCTCAGGGCCCGCACCGCCTCGCCGAGCGTCTCGTGTTCGCTGACGAGTCGTGCCAGGTCAAGGCTTACCTCGACGGGCACGTACGGAGTGCGGGTCAGATGGAGGGAGACCTCGTCCGGCACCCAGCGCCAGAGCTCCCGGTCGAGGGCGAAGTCGAAAGGGGCGACGACACCTACACCGCGTTGAGGGTGTGGTCCGCCGAGGAAGGAGACGTCCATGAGCAGGCCCCAAGTTCGTGCGTGCGTGCAATGGAGGGACCGGCCGGGGGCCGGGAGATGCGGAACCGGCGACGCGCCGGGACGTCGGGATGGGGCAGAAGGCGCGAAGAAAAGCGCTACAGAGTGTGCTACGACCTCATACGGAGCGTACTCAGCCATGGGGTGCTTGTGATAGAGCACCTCTGTTGACGAAGGTAGTTTCAGGTGCGAGCGTGGTCAATCCGCGCATCTCAGACGGCTCTGGCCGACACAACTCAGGGAAGCGGACTCTCATTGCGAAACGGTTTCTCCCCGATGTCCGAATCAACGTCCGATCCAGCGTCTGATCCGATGTCCGAAACGACCGTTCTGGTCCTTGACGCCCCATCTCCCGCCCCGCCGCCCCGCCTCGGCAGCCTCACCGGCCGCGCCCGCATCGTGCATGCGGACGCCGACACCCTGGCGGAGCAACTCCCCCACGCCGATGTGCTGCTGGTGTGGGACTTCCTCTCGGACGCGGTACGGCTCGCGTGGCCGGGCGCGGGCCCGCGCCCGCGCTGGGTGCACACTGCGAGCGCCGGCGTGGACCGCCTCATGTGCCCGGAGCTCGCCGAGTCCGACACGCTGGTCACCAACGCCCGCGGCGTCTTCGACCAGCCCATCGCCGAGTACGTGGCGGCCCTCGTCCTCGCCATGGCCAAGGACCTGCCGCGCACCCTTCGGCTCCAGGACGAGCGCACCTGGCAGCACCGCGAGACCCAGCGTGTCGCGCGTACGCGCGCGTGCGTCGTGGGTTCGGGGCCGATCGGGCACGCCATCGTCCGGATACTCAAGGGCCTGGGCATCATCACCGCCCTGGTGGGACGCAGCGCGCGCAACGGCGTGCACGGACCGGACGAGCTCGACCGGCTGATGGCGCGCGCCGACTGGGTGGTGTGCGCGGCCCCGCTCACGGACGACACACGCGGCATGTTCGACGCGCGGCGCTTCGGGATGATGCAGCCGTCGGCCCGCTTCATCAACATCGGGCGCGGCGCGCTCGTCGTCGAGGACGATCTCGCGGCCGCCCTGGCGAAACGGTGGATCGCGGGCGCCGCCCTTGACGTCTTCGAGCACGAGCCGCTGCCCGAGGACAGCCCGCTGTGGACGGCGCCGGGGCTTCTGGTGTCCCCGCATATGAGCGGCGACACGGTGGGCTGGCGCGATGAACTGGGCACGCAGTTCGTGGAGTTGTACGAGGAGTGGGCGGCCGGTAGGCCCCTCTCCAACGTGGTCGACAAGAAGCGTGGGTATGTACCCGGGAATTGATCACCCTTGAGGAGCGTGCATGACCGAGCTCACGGATCTCACCGCGGTACAACTCGTCGATGCCTTTTCCAAGGGCGAATTCAGTCCGGTCGACGCGACACGGGCGGCGCTGCGCAGGGCCGGGGAAGTGCAGCCGGTGGTGAACGCCTTCGTGCGCGTGGACGGCGAACAGGCCCTCGCGCAGGCCGAGGAAAGTGCCGGGCGGTGGCGGCGCGGTGAGCCGCGGGGCCTCCTCGACGGGGTGCCGGTCTCGGTGAAGGACATCCTGCTGCAGCGCGGTGGCCCGACACTGCGCGGCTCGAAGACCGTGCGTGCGGAAGGGACTTGGGACGAGGACGCGCCCTCGGTGGCACGGCTGCGTGAGCACGGCGCGGTGTTCATCGGCAAGACGACGACGCCCGAGTTCGGCTGGAAGGGCGTCACGGACAGCCCGCAGAGCGGGATCACACGCAATCCGTACGACCCTTCGCGCACCGCGGGCGGTTCGAGCGGCGGCAGCGCGGCGGCCGTGGCGCTCGGCGCGGCGCCCGTGTCACTGGGCACGGACGGCGGCGGCTCGGTGCGCATCCCGGGCGCCTTCTGCGGCATCTTCGCGCTGAAGCCGACGTACGGACGGGTGCCGCTGTACCCGGCGTCCGCGTTCGGCACGCTCGCGCACGTCGGCCCCATGACACGGGACGCGGCGGACGCGGCGCTCCTGATGGATGTCATCAGCGGCCCCGACCCGCGCGACTGGTCGCAGCTCGGGCCGGTGGCGGACAGCTTCAGCGCGGGTATCGAAGGCGGCGTACGCGGCCTGCGCATCGCGTACTCGCCCTCGCTCGGCGGTCAGGTCGCGGTGCGGCCCGCGGTCGCCGCGGCGGTGCGCCGCGCGGTGGAGTCCCTCGCCGCGCAGCGTGCGTACGTCGAGGAGACGGACCCCGACTTCACGGACCCGGTGGAGGCCTTCCACACGCTGTGGTTCAGCGGCGCCGCGCGGGTGACCCAGCATCTGCCGCCGGACCGGCGGGAGTTGCTCGACCCGGGGCTGCGCGAGATCTGTGCGCAGGGCGCCCGGTACAGCGCGCTCGACTACCTTGCCGCAGTCGACGTACGCATGGAGCTGGGCCGTCGCATGGGCCGCTTCCACGAGACGTACGACCTGCTGGTCACTCCGACGTTGCCGATCACCGCGTTCGAGGCGGGGGCGGAGGTACCGAAAGGTTCCGGCCATCGCAGGTGGACCGGATGGACCCCTTTCACGTACCCCTTCAACTTGACGCAGCAGCCCGCCGCGACGGTCCCCTGCGGGGTGGACGGGGAGGGGCTGCCCGTCGGTGTCCAGATCGTGGGGCCGCGTCACGCGGACGCGCTCGTCCTGCGGGCCGCGCACACGTTGTACGAAGCGGGCAGCGCGGGGATCGCGCCGCCCGCCCTTGACTGAACCTGCGAGCCCGCGGTCTACGCCCTGCGGAAGTTCAGCGTCTCGCCCTGCGCGCCCGCGCGCCACAGGTCGTTGCAGGCCTCGGCCATCCGGTCGAGGCCGTCGACCACCTGGCCCCAGACGATGCCGGGGACCCAGCCGACGTCGCCGTTGAGCAGCAGGTTGTTGCGTTCGTAGAAGAGGGCGAGGTCCACGACCGTGGCGCCCGCCTTGACGTCCGCGGCCGGTTCGTACCCATAGGCCTGCGTGCCCAGCTGTGTCCCGTTGAACGAGAAATAGCAGAGGTCGCCGGGAATGGGGGTGACTGTCGGGTTCTCCAGGGGCGGCTCGCGGTCCGCGAAAGCCGGAAAGAGGGCGTAGATCTCATTGCGGGCGTACTTCGCGTGATAGACGTCCTCGCTGAGCGGAAGCGCCTCCCACACCGCCTCGCAGGTCAACGGGGCCCGGTCGTCGAGCAGCTTGGCGGTGCACTGAACTCCCCGCTTGGCGAGGGAGACTTCGATGAATCGGTCTGCCATGTGTCCCATGCTCCTCCCTGGGTCAAGACCACAACGATTGCATCAGGGGCCGAAATTGGCCCGCATATTCCGCGTCGAGTCGGGTAGCCGCGCGCCCATGGCTCCACCACTTTGGAACGACCCAGAGAGCAATGAGACAGAGAGCTCCCGCGCCGACGGCCCGGGACCGAGTGCGGCACCCAGGAACACCGGGATCCGCCGACGATCACTCCTGTTCGGCGCGGGCGCGGCGGGTGCCGTGGCCGCGCTCGGCGCCGCGGGCTGCAGCAAGGTGCCCACGGGGGACACGCTGGCGCGGCTGAAGTCACAGGGGACCGTACGGCTGGGGATCGCGGGAGAGGCGCCGTACGGGTACGTCGACGAGGACGGAGGCTTCACGGGCGAGGCGGTGGAGCTCGCGAAAGTGATCTTCAAACGCCTTGGTGTCGACAATGTGCAGCCCGTCGCGACCGAGTTCGGTTCGCTCATCCCTGGCCTGAACACCCAGCAGTTCGATGTGGTCTCGGCCGGGATGTACATCAACAAGGACCGCTGTCAGCAGGTCATCTTCTCGGACCCCGAGTATCAGATGCTGGACTCCTTCATCGTCCGCAAGGGCAACCCGAAGAAGCTCTTCAACTACCAGGACGCCTTCAAGGCCAAGGCGAAGATGGGCACGGGCCCCGCCTACGCGGAGATCGACTACGGCATCGCCGCGGGCTACAAACGGGAGGACATCTCGATCTTCCCTGACCCGGTCGCCGGCATGAACGCCGTCGAGGCCGGGCGCATCGACTTCTTCGCCGGCACCGCGCTGACCGGCCGCGACGTGGTCCGCAAGAGCACGAAGGCGGAGGCGACGAAGGCCTTCGCACCCATCGTCGACGGCGAGAAGCAGATCGACGGCGGCGGCTTCACCTTCCGGCCGACCGACACGGAGCTGCGCGACGCCTTCAACGTGGAGATCCACAAGATGAAGAAGAGCGGTGAGCTCTTCCGGATCCTGAAACCGTTCGGCTTCACCAAGGCCGAGATGACCGAGCTGACCGCAGAGGAGCTGTGCAAATGACAGCGGGACTGTGGGAACACTGGGTTCTGCCCGGTATCTGGATCACCATCCAGCTGACGATCTACAGCGCGGCCCTGGCGACCGTCGTCGCCTTCGGCATCGGCATGGCCCGCACCCACCGGCTGCGCACCGTGCGCTTCCTGGCCGGTTTCTACACCGAGGTCTTCCGCGGCACCTCGTCGCTGGTGCTGATGTTCTGGATCTTCTTCGTCCTGCCGCAGCTGGTCGGCTGGGCGCTGGTCCCGATGTGGGCGGCCGTGCTCGCCCTCGGGCTCTCCTACGGCGCGTACGGCGCCGAGATCGTGCGCGGATCGCTCAACTCCGTGACACCGGCACAGCGCGAGGCGGGGGTCGCGTTGAGCTTCAGCCCGGCGCAGCGGATGCGGCTGATCCTGCTGCCGCAGGCCATCCCGGAGATGATCCCGCCCTTCTCGAACCTGCTCGTCGAGCTGCTCAAGGGCACCGCCCTGGTCTCGCTGCTCGGCATCGGCGACGTGTCCTTCGCCGCCAACCTGGTGCGCCTGGCGACCACGGAGAGCGCCGAGATCTACACGATCACCCTGGTCATCTACTTCGTGATCGCGTTCCTGCTCACCCGCGGGATGCGCTCCCTGGAGCGTAAGACCAAGGCGGGCATCGGGCAGAAGACCGAGTCCCGGGGCCTGATGTCCAGGCTCAACTGGCGTCAGGAGATGGAAGTTGCACAGATTCCGAAGAGCGGGGGTACCGGCGCATGATCATCGCTGCTGACAAGTGGGACTGGGGCGCCGTCTCCGACTTCATGCCGCATTTCTGGGACGGGGTCCTCACCACCCTTCAGGTCCTGGCCCTCGGCTCGCTGATCTCGTTCTCGCTCGGCCTGGTGTGGGCGCTCCTGTTCCGCGCGCCCAGCCGTTTCGTGCGGTGGCCGGTCGGCATCATCACCGAGTTCATCCGCAACACCCCGCTGCTCGTGCAGCTGTTCTTCTTCTTCTTCGTCCTGCCGGAGTGGGACATCCAGTTCTCCGCGCTGACGACCGGCACCATCGCGATCGGCCTGCACTACTCGACGTACACCGCGCAGGTCTACCGCGCGGGAATCGAGGCCGTGCCCGTCGGCCAGTGGGAGGCGGCCACGGCGCTGAGCCTGCCCTACCGCCACACGTGGACCGCGGTGATCCTGCCGCAGGCCATCCGCCGCGTGATCCCGGCGCTCGGCAACTACGTCATCGCGATGCTGAAGGACACCCCGCTGCTCGCCAGCATCGGTGTCCTGGAGCTGCTGCAGCGCTCGCGGCTGCAGGCGGCGGAGACCTTCCAGTACACCGAGGCCCTGACCGTCGTGGGCATCGCCTTCATCGTCATCGCCTACCCGTCCTCCCTCCTCCTCCGAGCCCTGGAGCGTCGTCTTGTCGTCTGAAACCACCCCCAAGGAAACGGCCAACCCGGCGGTCGACGGCAGCGAGCTGATCCGCTTCGACAAGGTCACCAAGAGGTTCGGCTCGAACACCGTCCTGGACGAGCTCGACTTCTCCGTGGACTCGGGCAAGCACGTCACGCTGATCGGCCCCTCGGGCTCCGGCAAGACCACGATCCTGCGCCTGCTCATGACCCTGATGAAGCCCGAGGAGGGCACCATCAAGGTCGGCGGGCGCTACCTCACGCACGAGGAGAAGAACGGCAAGCTCGTGCCCGCGGGCGAGAAGTACGTCCGCGAGGTCCGCAAGAACA
The DNA here is from genome assembly GCF_053607685.1 of Streptomyces sp. NPDC055099. Taxonomy (NCBI): domain Bacteria; kingdom Bacillati; phylum Actinomycetota; class Actinomycetes; order Kitasatosporales; family Streptomycetaceae; genus Streptomyces; species Streptomyces sp. NPDC055099. The sequence continues at coordinate 42,984 of NZ_JBSGUA010000014.1, forward strand.
TCGGGATGGTCTTCCAGCAGTTCAACCTCTTCCCGAACATGAAGGTCCTGCGCAACATCACCGAGGCGCCGGTCCAGGTGCTCGGCCTGTCCAAGGACGAGGCCGAGGAGCGTGCCCGCGGCCTGCTGGAGCTGGTCGGGCTCACCGAGCACATCGACAAGTACCCGAACCAGCTCTCCGGCGGTCAGCAGCAGCGCGTCGCCATCGCGCGCGCCCTGGCGATGCGCCCGCAGGTGCTGCTCCTGGACGAGGTCACGTCCGCGCTCGACCCCGAGCTGGTGGCGGGTGTCCTCGACGTCCTGCGGGACATCGCGCACACCACGGACATCACGATGCTCTGTGTGACCCACGAGATGAACTTCGCCCGTGACATCTCGGACCAGGTCCTGATGTTCGACTCCGGGCGCGTGATCGAGTCCGGGACGCCGGAGAAGATCTTCACCGAGCCCGAACACGAGCGGACCCGGGAGTTCCTCAGCGCGGTCCTGTGATCACGCACCACAATTGCGCAGGCTATGGCCTTGGGTGATGACGCTGGCATATGCCAGGGTGGCGCGTTCCTGCTGAGAGTGCCGGAACGCGCCACCAATCTCCCCAACAGCCGCTCCCTGTCCACCTCTTGGCGGCTATCGTGGACGGAGCCCAGCTGTCCGGAACCGTTGCACGCAGGGGGAAGCCGTGGCGCTGAAGCACGAGCCGACCACGCCGCAGCACTCGGTGCAGAGCGCCCTTCGGGTGCTCGAGATCGTCGCCCGGCATGACGCCGGCGTCACCGACGCCGAGCTCGCCCGCCAGACCAAACTCCCCGATCACCAGCTCGCCGCCCTCCTGCGCATGCTGCGCCGCGAGGCGTACGTCGAGCAGATCGCCGACGGCGCGTACGTCACCGGCGCGTCTCTCGTCCGCCTCAGCTCGGCCCACCGCCGCGAGCAGGCCCTGCGGGACAAGCTCAAGGACACCTTGGACGAGCTGCGCGACTCGATCGGCGCGGCCGTCTACATCAGCCGGTACGAGGACGGCGAAATCAAGATCACCGACTTCGCGGACGGCCCCCGTACCCCCAAGGTCAACGAATGGGTGGACTTCCGCTCCTCCGCGCACGCCAGCGCGGTCGGCAAGAGCCTGCTGACCCAGCTCGACCTGAACGGCCGCAGGGATCACCTCTCCCGCCACAAGATGGCCCGCCTCACCTCGCGGACGATCACGAACGAGCGGGTCCTCCTGAACCGCCTCGCCGCCCAGCCCGCCACGGTCCCGGTCCTGGACCTCCAGGAGTACGCGGTAGGCACGGTCTGCGCCGCCGTCCCCATCACCGCGGGCTCGGCGGTCGGCTGCCTGGCGCTCTCCCTCCCGGTGGAGCACGCCCACCGGCTCCGGGAGGCGGCCCGGACGCTCAATCGCGGGGCGGCGCCGGTGCTGCTCTCCCTGGCGATCTAGGGGCGGGGGCCCGGTCGGCGGCGGGCGGTCCCGAGCACCCTCCAGGACCAGGTATTATTTTCGAGTCAGCAGGCGCCGCTAGCTCAGTTGGTTAGAGCAGCTGACTCTTAATCAGCGGGTCCGGGGTTCGAGTCCCTGGCGGCGCACAGACAGTGAGAAGCCCCTCGCGCAAGCGGGGGGCTTCTTCCGTTGTGCATATCCCTCGCACCGGTGAGGACAGCGCCCCCGGGGCCCCGCGATACTGGCACGGCCCTCCTGCCCCGAGGAGCCGCCCCATGCACGGTCCCTTCCCCGCACTGTCCAGGCTGTCCCGGCTGCGCACCGCCCACCCCTACGTCCTGGACACCGCGCTCGCCGCCCTGGTGCTCTTCGCCGTCTCGCTGCAGTTCCTCTTCCCGGACGAGGGCGGCGATCCGCTCAGCGCGGCCGGTTTCGCGCTCGGCGCGGGCACCGCGCTGCCGCTGATCTGGCGGCGCCGCGCGCCCATGATCTGCGCGAGCGTGATCTCCGTCTTCACGCCCGCCATGGCGCTGTACCATCGGCCGCCGCCCGACGTGTGCATCGGCGGCATGGTCGCCCTCTACACCGTGGCCGCCCTGAGCACCCCGCTCCAGCGGCGCGTCATGCTCGCCGGGTGGCTGACGGGGGCCGCCGTCACGATGACCTTCAAGGAACACGCCGAGCCGTACGAGTACCCCTTCCACCTGCTCAGCCTCGTCAGCGCGTACGCCCTCGGGTCCTTCGCCCGCGTGCAGCGCGCGTACACCGCTGCTCTGGAGGAGCGGGCCCGGCGGCTGGAGCGGGAGCGCGCCGCCGAGACGGCGCGGGCGGTCGGCCAGGAGCGGGCCAGGATCGCCCGCGACATGCACGACATCCTGGCCCACGCGGTGAGCCTGATGGTGGTCCAGGCGGAGGCGGGCCCTGTGGTGGTCCGCAGCGACCCGGACCGCGCGGTGGGGGTGTTCGACGCGATCGCGGGGGCGGGGCGCGACGCGATGGTGCAGTTGCGGCGAATCCTGGGCGTACTGCGGGAGACGTCGGCCCCAGGCGGCGGACGCGTCCCGCAGCCGACGCTCGCGGCGCTCCCGGAGCTGGCCTCGCTGGTGGAACACACGGGCCTGCGCGTCGAGTTGACGGAGACCGGCGGGCCCCGTCCCCTGCCACCCGACGTCGAGGTGGCCGCGTACCGCATCGTCCAGGAGGCGCTGACGAACTGCGTGAAGCACGCGGGAGCGAGTGTCGTGAGCGTGGAACTGGATTGGTCCGACGGGGAGTTGGTCCTGCGCGTCCAGGACGACGGGTGCGGGCTCCGTGCGGCGGACGACTCGGGGCACGGCCTGCTCGGCATCCGGGAGCGGGCCGCCGCCTGCGGGGGCACGGCCGAGGCCGGGGACGGGCCCGATGGTGGATTCCGTGTCGCCGCGCGGCTGCCCACGGCATCCTTGGGGCATGAGCATCCGGGTGGCCGTGGCCGACGATCAGGAGCTGGTGCGCAGCGGCTTCTCCATGATCCTTGAGGCACAGCCCGACATCGAGGTGGTGGCGGAGGCGGGTGACGGCGCGGAGGCGGTGGCGGCGGTGCGCCTGCACTCCCCCGACGTCATCCTCCTGGACATCCGGATGCCGGGGATGGACGGCATCGAGGCGGCCCGCCAGGTGTGCGCGCAGTCGAGCTGCCGGGTCGTCATGCTCACCACCTTCGATCTCGACGAGTACGTGTACGAGGCGCTGTACGCGGGGGCCAGCGGCTTCCTGCTCAAGGACGTGCGCAGGGACGACCTGGTGCACGCGGTGCGGGTCGTGGCGGCCGGGGACTCCCTGCTCGCGCCCTCGGTGACGCGGCGCCTGGTGGCGGACGTGGTCCGGCGCCGCCGCACGGACGCGGACGCGCCCGCCGTATCGCCCTCCGAACGCCTGGCGGTGCTCACGGCCCGCGAGGAGGAGACCTTGCGGCTGCTGGCCCGGGGCCTGTCCAACGCGGAGATAGCGGCGTCGTTCGTGGTCAGCGAGCACACGGTGAAGACCCACGTCAGCAACGTCCTGTCGAAGCTGGCACTGCGGGACAGGGTGCAGGCGGTGATCTGCGCGTACGAAACGGGGCTGGTGGCGCCGGGGGGATAGGGCCCTTCTGCCGGATCTTCGTGGGCCGCCGCCCTCTTCTCCCCCGTCCGACGGAGACCTACCCCGCGCGAGGGAGGCCGCAAGACCGCTCGGTGCGGCGATCCGCCGTGGGCGGGGGGCGGTGACTCTGAGGGGTGTATCCGGACCCCGTCCTTGGAGGAGGCAGAGCCATGCCGGCCGCCCTCGCCCGTACCGCGACCCGACGCCCCCGAACCGTCGTCCTCGTCTGGCTTCTGCTTCTCGTCATCGGCCTGGGCTTCGGCACCCGGGTCTTCGGTGATCTGACCTCCTCGGTGGAGGACGTACCCGGCAGCGAGTCGGTCGTCGCGGCGGAACGCCTCGCCGAACTCACCCCGGACGGCGACGACTTCAACGCCGTCGTGGCCGCTCCCTCCGTCGCCGCCCCGCAGATCCGCGCGCAGGTGGGCGACGCGGTGGCCGACGTACGCGAGCAGCCGGGCATCGCCCAGGTGCCGGACCCGTACACCACCCGCGGCCTGGTCGCGGATGACGGTAAGGCCCTCATCGTCCCCGTCACGCTCAAGGGCGGCCTCGACGACGACGCCGAGGAGGAGGCCGTCGGCGACGCGGCCGACCGGCTCCGCGAGATCACTGCCGGTGACGTCGCGGTGAGCGGCGGGCCGCTGCTCGGCGAGCAGATGGGCGGCAGGGCCCAGGAGGACGTCGCCCAGGCCGAGTTGATCACCCTGCCCGCCGTACTGATCGTGCTTCTGCTCATCTTCGGTGGGCTGCGGGCCGCCGGACTCCCCCTCCTGGTCACCGTGAGCGGCGTGGCCGGTGCCTTCCTGACCCTCTACGGCTTCAGCCAGTTCACCGAGATCTCCGTCTACGCCGTCCAGATCGTCACCATGCTCGGCCTCGGCCTCGCCGTCGACTACGCGCTGCTCATGGTGATCCGCTTCCGGGAGGAGCGGGGCAAGACGGATGACGTGGCGCAGGCCGTGCACGCGACCGTCGCCCGCGCCGGACGCACCGTCCTCTTCTCCGGTCTGACGGTCGCCATCTGTCTGTCGGGGCTCGTCTGGTTCCCCAGCCCGTTCCTGCGCAGCATGGGCCTCGCGGCCGGCGCGGTGGTCGTCGTCGACATGCTGGCCGCACTGACACTGCTGCCCGCGCTGCTCGCCCTGTTCGGCCGGAAGATCGCCCCCTCCAGCGCGACGTCCCGTACTTGGCGACTGCCTTGGCGGCGCGGCAGCAAGGCCGGGGCCTCACCCGAGCCCGGTGCCTTCTTCGCCCGCCTCGCCCTCTTCTCCGCCCGGCGCCCGGTGGCCGTGACCGTCGGCGTCGTGGCCGTCCTCACCTTCCTCGCCCTGCCCGTCCTCGGGATGCGGATCAACATCGGCGACGCGCGGCAGCTCCCGCACGACACCGAGGCCCGGCAGCTTTACGAGACCGTGCGCGAGCACTACCCGGCGGGGACGGACACCGACCCCGTCCAGGTGCTCATCGGGGCCGGCGCCGACCCCGACCGCGAGGACAAGATCCGTGCCCTGCCCGGGATCAGGGCGGCCGACCGCGAGCGGCTCTCCGACGGCACGGTCCTGCTTGAACTGACCCCGGCAGGGGCGGTCGACGGCCCCACCGCGACCCGCCTCGTGGAGCAGGTCCGCGACCTGCGGGGCGACGAACCGATCCAGGTCACCGGCAACGCCGCCGGCCTCGTCGACTTCCGTTCGATGCTCGCCGAGCGCGCCCCCTGGGCCGTACTCACCGTCCTGGCCGCCCTGTTCGCCCTGCTCTTCGCCTTCACCGGCTCGCTCCTGCTCCCGCTGCGTACGCTCGCCACCACACTCCTCAGCCTGGGCGCCGCCCTCGGCGTCGTGGTGTGGGTGTTCCAGGACGGGCACTTCGCCGGGCTGCTCGGCGGAGAAGGGCTCGGGGCGCTGAGTCTGACCGCGCCGCCCCTGATCATCGCGATCGCGTTCGGGCTCGCGATGGACTACGAGCTGTTCATCCTGTCCCGGATGCGGGAGACCTGGCTGGAGACCGGCGACCATCGCACCGCCACCGTCGAGGGCCTGCGCCGCTCGGGCCGTGTCGTCAGCTGTGCGGCGCTGCTGCTCGCGATCGTCTTCGGCGGCTTCATGACCGGCGGCTTCTCACCGATCCTGCAGATCGGGCTCGGCCTGACGCTCGCGGTGCTCATCGACGCGACCTTGGTGCGGATGTTCCTCGTACCGGCGACGATGACGCTGCTCGGCCGCCGCGCCTGGTGGGCTCCGGCGCGGATGCGGAGGCTCCACGAGCGGTACGGGCTCCGCGAAGAGGCGCCGTCCGCCGGCCCCGTGCCGGTCGGCCGAGGGGTCAGGCAAGCACCACCCAGTCCATGACCAGGGCGGCCACCAGGCCGACGGCGAGGAGATAGCTGCCGAGCCGGGTCCGTCCGCGCCTGCTGAGTTCGATCACCAGGCCGCAGAGCACGAGCAGCAGCCCGTACACCCCCACGACAAGCACGGACGACCGGCTCGCCAGACGTACGGCGAGCACCACGGCCGCCGCGGCCATCAGCACCGAGGCCGCGGCGATCCGTATGCGCCGGGCCTGGCGCGGCGTGAGGCCTGCCCGGCCTGCCCCCATCTGGTCTGACGTGCTCATGGTCCAGGATCGTAATCGACCTGACCGGTGGCCTGTGCATGCTTTCCCGCCGCGCATGCTTTCCCGCCGCGCATGCTTTCCCGCCGTGCATGTCGGGAGCTCAGGCGCGCAGGTACGCCAGGACCGCGAGGACCCTGCGGTGCGTGCCGTCCCCCGGGGGCAGGTCCAGTTTGCCGAGGATGTTGCCGATGTGTTTGCCCACCGCGGCCTCACTGACGACGAGTTCGGCGGCGATCGACGCGTTCGACCTGCCCTCGGCCACCAGGCCGAGCACCTCGCGCTCGCGCGGCGTGAGCTGTTCGAGGGGGTCGCGGCGGCGCCTGATCAGCTGCCGTACGACCTCCGGGTCCACGACCGTGCCGCCGTCCGCGACCCGCGCCACCGCGTCGGCGAACTGCTCGACCTGGCCCACCCTGTCCTTGAGCAGATAGCCCACGCCGGTGCCGTCCCCGGTGTCCAGGAGCTCGGCGGCGTACGAGCGTTGCACGTACTGGCTGAGCACGAGCACCGGCAGCTTCGGCCGCCGCGCGCGCAGGGCGAGGGCGGCGCGCAGCCCCTCGTCCTTGAATCCGGGCGGCATGCGTACGTCGGTGAGGACGAGGTCCGGTTCGTGCGCGTCGACGGCTGCGCTCAGCCCCTCGGCGTCACCGAGCGCGGCGGGCACCTCGTGGCCGAAGCGGGCGAGCAGGCCGACGAGCCCCTCGCGCAGCAGCACGCTGTCCTCGGCGACGACGATTCTCAGTGCGGGGCGCTGGTCGGGTGCTGGGCTCGGCACGGGATCTCCACGGACAGTACGGTCGGCCCGCCCGGCGGGCTGGTGACCGTCAGTGTGCCATCGAGCACCGCGATCCGGTCCGCCAGGCCGGTCAGGCCGGTGCCTCGGGCAGGGTCCGCGCCCCCGTCGCCCTCGTCGCGCACGTCGATGCGGAGAGCCTCGCCCTCGTGGCGGGCCCTGATGTGCGCGCGGGGCGCGTTGCTGTGGCGGGCGATGTTGGTGAGGGCCTCGCGGGTGGCGAAGTACCCGGCGGATTCCACGGGTTCGGGGAGGCGGGGCAGATCCAGGTCGGTGTCCACGGGGACCGGCGAGCGGTCGGCGGCGTCCTCGATGGCGGCGGCGAGGCCGTAGTCGGCGAGGACCTGGGGGTGGATGCCTCGGATGAGCTCGCGCAGTTCGGTGAGTACGTGGCCCGCCTCGTCATGGGCCGTGGCGAGCTGGGCCGCCAGCGGGCTGCCGGGAGCGGCGTCGAGCCTGGCGAGGCCCAGGGTCATGGTCAGCGCGACGAGCCGCTGCTGGGCGCCATCGTGCAAGTCCCGCTCGATGCGCCGCCGTTCGGCCTCGAAGGCGTCGACGAGACGGGCCCTGGAACGGGTCACTTGATCCAGCTGGGTGGCCAGCTCCGCCTCCCGGGGCGCGAGGAGGAGGCGGGCGAGGGAGGCGCGGGCGGAGGCGTAGGCGCCGAGGGGGTAGAGCAGCGGGACGAGGAGGACGAGTCCGAGCGCCGCTATGGCGAAGGCGTGCGGGTAGTCGCCGACCAGCCAGAGCTTGGCGGCGCGGATCTCGCCGCCGTCCAGGGCGAGTTGGACGGGGGCGGCGAAGAGGACGGCTGGGGCGCCGACGGTACAGGCCAGCACCAGAAGATCCAGCGGCCACAGCACGAGGGCGAGCAGCACGGCGTACGCGAGCTCACGCCAGGTGGCCTGCTCCTTGACGCGCAGCTTGAACCAGGCGGGGATGCCGGGGGCTTCGGGCGTGCGGTGGGGAGTGGCGGGAGGGGGTGCGGGGTCGACGAGGCGTGCGCGGCGGCGTTCGAGCGCGGCGATGGGGATGCCGGCGAAGGCCAGAAGGGGGAGGAGGGGGATGCCCACGAGAACCAGGGCGAGGGCAAGGCCGAGGGTGAGACCCAGGATGCCGCCGACCAGGACCAGGACCCCGAGCAGCACACCCCCCAGCAGGTACGCCACGCTTCTCCAGGGCGCACCGCTCCTCAGATACGCCAAACCCCGCATCCCCACCCACACGCTCTCCCCGGCCATGGGGCCACGGTATGGGCTGCGGATCAACCCGTCAGCAGCCCCTCCCGGCCCTGAGCCCGGTACTGGGCAAGGAGCTCGGCCAGATCCGACGGCACGAGGCGGCGATAGGCCCCCGCCACGGCATCGGGGCGCCACCACACAGGATCGGCGCACCGAAACCCCTCCCCTCGCAAGGCGGCCCGCGCCACCTTGTTCGTCGCGGTGACCGGCATCCGCCCCACCACCCGTACGAAACGGGGCGCCATCTTCGTGCCCAGGTCCCCCTGCGCCAGCAGGAACTCGGCGAAGGCGAGCGGATCGAACTCCGCCCCCGGCCGCGGGGCGACCGCCGCCATCACCTGATCCCCGGACACCGGATCAGGCACCGCGTACACCGCGACCGCCGCAGCCGCCTCCCACCGCGCGAGGATGTTCTCGATCATCGCCGCCGCCAGGTTCTCGCTGTCCACGCGGAGCCTGTCGTCCGTGCGCCCCGCGAAGTAGAGGAACCCTTCCGCGTCGCGGTAGAAGAGATCCCCCGTCCAGTACCAGCCGTCGCGGAGCCGCGCCGCGTCCGCCTCCGCGTTGCGCCAGTACCCCTCGAAGGGCGACCGCCCCTTGTTGACCAACTCCCCTATCGCCACGTCGCCGTTCAGCAGCCGCCCGTCCGCCGCGAAGACGGCGGGCGGGCACTCCTCCCGCGTACCGGCGTCCACCACCGCGAGCTCGTCCCCCGGCGCCGCCCGCCCGATCGCCCCGGCCGGAGTCCCCGGCACCCGCTGGATCGCCGCGCCGCCCTCCGAGGAGCCGTAGCCCTCCACGAGCCGCACCCCGAACCTCTTCTCGAAGCGTGCCGCGTCCACCGCCCCGGCCTCCGTGCCGAAACCCATCCGGAGCGGGTTCTCCGTGTCGTCGGGGCGCTCGGGCGTCGCGAGGAGGTACTGCACCGCCCGGCCCACGTACGTGAAGTACGTCGCCCCGTACGCCCGTACGTCGTCCAGGAACGCCGATGCCGAGAAGCGCCGCCGCAGCGCCACCCCCGCCCCGCCCGCGAGGGCGGGCGCCCAGTCCGCGATCACGGCGTTGCCGTGGAACATGGGCATGCAGATGTAGTGCACCCCGTCGGACCCGAGCCCGAAGTGGTCGACGAGGGACCGGCCCGCCGCCGCCAGACGCCCCTGGCTGCAGATCGCGGCCTTGGGGGCGCCCGTCGACCCGGAGGTGAAGTAGAGCAGCATCCGGCTCGACGGGGTCGCCGCCCGCGACACCTCCGGGCGCGCGTCCGCATAAGGGACCAGCAGTTCCCCGTACGCCTCCGTGTCCGTCACCAGGATGCGTATGCCAGGGAGCTGCAGTCCGTCCAGGAGGGCGAGGTGCGCCCGTTCCGTGATCAGGACCCGGCAGTCGGTGTGCACGATGTCCCGGGCCAGTTCGGCGCCCCTGCGCGTGGGGTTGATGCCCGCCACCGCGGCGCCCGCGAGCGCCGCCGCGCTCAGCCACAGGGGGTATTCGGGGGTGTTGTCGAGCAAAACGCCGACGTGCGGCTCGGCTCCCTTGGGCAGCAGGTCGGCCAGGAGCGCGGCCCTCGCCGCCGCACCCGCGGCGACCTGGTGGTGCGTGAACTCCTGGTGCTCGAAACGCAGCCCGGGGCGATGGTCGCCCCAGCGCGCCTGCACGAGTTCCGCGACGGTTTTCCCGTTGGGCTCCATGGCCGCGCACCATAACTGATGCACCGTCAGATGTGGAGAGGGTTACGGCCACCCCTGGTCGGCCCCGCCGTCGGAGTCGAACCCGCCGCCCTGCTCGTACCCGCCGCCCGAGTCCGTGGGGTCCCAGTCGACTGATTCGGAGGCGTCGAACATGTCGTTCACCGCCACCATGAAGAAGACGCAGATGGCGAGCACGACGCCGAAGAAGCAGAGCGCGCCGATCAGGGCCGCCGTGCTCTTGGCGGGATCCGGCGCCCGCACCGTCGCCGCCTCCGGGCGGTCGGCCGCGTAGTACACGGTGACGACGTCGCCCTCGATGATCGTCCCGGGGCCGTTCTGCTCCTCGAACCGGATGGATCGGCCCGTGGGCAGGGTGAATTCGTAGACGTGGTGCAGCGTGGTGCTGATGTGGTGGTTGTCGCCGTGGCGGCTCGTCGTGGTGTACGTGCGCAGGCAACGCCCCTGTGCCGTCAGGCCGCTTTCCCACGCTTCCCGCAGCCGCTGGTGGCGTTTGATCACGGCGACCGCCATCGCGATCATCAAAGCGCCCATCAACGTCGGCACGGCATAGAAGAAGAACTCCACTGCATCCCCCGATGGTTGGTGCCGGTACTGCCCCGCGTACGCCGTCGTGGTCCTGGACGGCGTACGCGGAACCTACCCGTGGGGAGTGCCGTGGAGCCTCAAGCCCTGCTCAGAACTTGACGTCGGAGCAGGCGTAGAACGCGTTCGCCGTGTCGTGGACCGTCCACACCGCGACGATCACATGGTGTCCGCTCCTGCCGCCGGGGATCGTCCCGGAGTGCGAGAGCGTGGCCGGCGGCTGCTGGCCGTTGTAGGGGACGTTGAGGAACGGGGTCGTCTCGAGGGCGGCCCGCGTGACGGGCTTGCTCTCGTCCCAGCCCTGCTTGGTTATGTAGTACTTGAAGTCGGTGGTGCGGTGGCGTGCCGTGAACTGCCAGCGGAAGCTGTAGTTCTGTCCCGCGCTGACACTGGTCGTCGGCCAGGCTCCGCCGCCCGGCGCCTTGGGCTGGTTGAGCGAGTCGAAGCCGCTGACGCCCGCCGAGCAGATCTTGCCGTCGGCGGGACCGGACGCCGGGAAGCCCTTGGGGCCCTCGACGCTCTGGGGTTCGTACTGGATGGAACCGCAGCCGCTCACCGTGCCGTTGGCACAGTTGATCTGGCGGCTGGCCGGCAGGTCGGTGTAGCCGTGACCGCTCGCGCCACCGGACGAGAGCGCGAGGGCCCCGACCGTGGTGGCACCGAGCATGGCCGCGTACATCTTCTTGTTTCGCATGCTGCCGCTCCAGGGGAAACGTGGGGGTTCCGTGAGCCGTGCGCGCGCCGCGGCACCGCGCCGCCACGGGTGCGGGGCGCGGTGAATGCAGTGAGTTCTGCGGTCTAGACCAAGCCCAGATTATGGGCGGTAGTTGAACATGTCCATACCAATAGTGGAGACGATCCGATCGCAGCGGTGGCGCGACTCCTCGACGAGATCACCGTTCGGGCCGTCGTTCGTCGCCACCCACTCGGCCGCCCCGTCGGCCGTCCGGCCGCCCGCCAACTGCCGCTCGATCAGGCGCTGTTGACGTACCTCCGCAGGTGCGGCCACGTACCAGCACTCCCCCATCAGCTCCCGCGCGTCGCGCCAGCCGGGCAGATCGCAGGCCAGATAGTTCCCCTCGGTGACCACGATCCGCGCGGTCGGCGGGACACGGTGCCGGGTGGCCACCGGCTCGTGGAGGGTGCGGTCGTAATCGGGTACGTAGATGTCGTGGCCCGTGTCGTCGAGAACCCGGGTGAGGAGCGCGACGTACCCCCGGACGTCGAAGCTCGGCTCCGAACCCTTGCGGGAAGTGAGGGAGAGGCGCTCCAGCTGGTCGTTCGAGAGGTGGAACCCGTCGAGCGGGAGATACGCGGCTCCCTCGCCGATCTCCTCCACCAGTGCCCGCGCGAACGTCGACTTGCCCGCGCCGGGCGGCCCCGCGATCCCGAGGAGGGTGCGGGGCCGGCCGGTGGTCAGCCGCCAGGCGTCCTTGGCCAGGGCCGGGAGCGTGGGGGCGGCGGGGGCAGCGGTGGGGGTGGGGGTGGGGTCAGCGGTCTCCATGCCCCGTATAGAACGCCACCGTGAGGTCCTTGACCAAGGCCTTGCGCTCGTAGTCGTCGAGCTCGACGATCCCGCGGGTGGTCAGCCGGGTCACCGTGTCCTCGACGGAGTCCACCACCGAGGTGAGCACGCTGTCGCGGTGTCGTGCGTCCAGGGCGGCGACCCGCCGCAGGCGCATGGTGTCGGCGATCTCGGGGGCGTACTCGATGCGGGTCGGCTGGGCCGAGAAGATCTCGATGCCGACCGGCTCGGCCTCCGCCACGAGCATCCGGGTCAGCGCGTCGCCGACCGCGTCCGCGTCGCGCAGGGTCGCGGTGTCGTCGTGGAACGCGTCGGCCGGCAGCCGGGACAGGACGCGGGCCGTCGCCGCCTCGACGCACTCGCGCAGATACTCCTGGTGGTCGGCGACGCCGAGCGTCGCCCGCGCCGCGTCCTTGACCCGCCACACCACGAGGACGACGACCCGCAGCGCGACCCCGCCCCGGTCCACCGCGGGCATCGGCTCGCTGCGCCAGTGCCGCAGGCGTACGTCGACGCGGCGCCGCAGGAGGAGCGGGTTGACCCACATCAGACCGGTGCGGCGGACGCTGCCGCGGTACCGCCCGAAGAGGGTGAGCACCCACGCCGTGCCGACCCGGCCCCGCGCGAGGCCCCCGAACCCGAACAGCGCGAGGGCGCCCGATCCGGCGAGCGAGGCCCACTGCGCGAGACCGAGCCCGGCGTACGCGTCGTGACCGCCGGCGCCCTCCACCCCGAACAGCCCGGCCGCCTGCGCCACCGGCTCGGGCAGCACCCCCGCCCACCACAGCGCGGCCGCGCACCCGGCGACCCCCGCGGTGCCGCCGAGCACGCCGACCGCGCCGGGCAGCACGCGCGCGGACCGCTCGCCGAGGTCGGGGTCGACCACGGGCAGGGGCCGCGCCGCCGCCGGGACCGGGGGCCGCCGGTTGGCGCGCGGCTGCTCCCCTGTTCCCTGGCGGCGCCGCACCACGGCGGGCGCCAGGGACACGCCGGGGTCGGCGGGGTCGTCGCGGAAGAGCAGATGGATGGGGATCTCGGTGGTGGCCTCGCTGTGGATCAGGCGCGGGGAGCGGGCGGTCGTGTCCGGGGCGCCGGTGGTCTGCGGTTCCTCGGGCTGGGGGGTCTGTGACCGTGATGCCGCTGTCGCACTCATCCTTGCCTCCGGCTCATACGTGCCTCGATCTCATACGTGCCTGAATGTCATTCGCGACCCGGTCACATCTGGGCCCCACCCCGATGCGTGTCCCGGTCTCATACGTGCTCACGCGAACAGCCGCCGCCAGGTCTCGGGGCCCGGGTAGCCGTCCGCCGCAGCGCCCCGCCAGCCCTGGGCCCGCTGGAACGCCTCGACGTTGCGGCGGTCGCTCTCGCTCCACCGCGGACCCGGGCCCCGCGCGTAGTGCCTGCCGAAGCCCTTCTTCACCAGCTGCCTGCCGAGCAGCTCGATCGACGGGCTGGACTGGCCGGGGCGGAACACGCCCCTGCCGGGGTACGCCGGAGCCCCGCCCTGCGCACCGCCCGCCGCGGCGCGTGGGATGTCCCGGCCCTTGCCCGTCATCAGGTACGACCAGGTCGCCGGGCCCGGCAGGCCGTCCGCGCCGGCGCCGGTCCAGCCCTGCGCCCGCTGGAACGCCTGTGTGGCCCTGCGGTCCGCGTCGCTCCAGCGCGGGCCAGGACCCGCCGTGTAGAAGCGGGCACCGCCCCGGGCTACCAGCGCCTTGCCCAGCTGGGTCACGTACTGGTTGTTCGCGCCCGGCCCGAAGGACCCCGCCCCGGGGTAAGGCGCCCCCGTGTTGGGACCCGCGCCGCCCGGGGTGCCGCCCGTGACCCCTTTGTAGCGGTACGCCAGATAGCGGCTCGCATTGCTCCAATAGGCATAGGGAGTCGTTTGCTTGCGGGTGTGCGGGCGGGTCTGTTCGTACGCGACGTATTGCGTGTGCGCCGCGTTCGCCCAGCCGCCGAAAATGGTGACGTGCGAACCCTTCTCGGGGTTCGCGGGATTATGGAAGAGAAGGATGTCGCCGGGCTGGAGCTGGTTCTTCGTAATACGGACCGAGTACCGGGCGAGGCTGCCCGTCCATTCGTTGCGGCCGAGATTCCAGGCCATGGAGACATAGCCCGAGCAGTCCTGCCGGTAGCCGTCGGACCAGTACGCGCGCATGTTGTACGGCACCTTCGCCGCGACCCACTTCTGGGCGCGGGCGAGGATCTCGGCCGGTGTCGTGTTCCGCACCGCCGACGCCGCGGGACCCGGCGAACCCGGCCTGCCCGGCACCCCGTGCAGCGCGCTCGTGCCGCCCTGCGGGCTGCCGGGTTCCGGCCCGGCACCGGGGTCCTGGTCCGCCGGGAGCACCGGAACCGTGCCCGGTGGTCCCACCGGGTGATGGCCCGCTTCGGGGGCCGCCACCGCCGGAAGGGCCTGGCCACCGCCGAGCACGGTGCCCGCCGCCGCGGCGACGACCAGGGCGCGGCGCGCGCCGTGCGCCGCCGGGTGGCCGCCCTGCCGTACGGGGAGTGCGTGGGTCATGGCTCGTCGCCGGTGAATACATCCGGGGCAATCGCAGTCGCTCTCGGGCTCGAATTCCTCGAATACCGGAGCTCCCTCCATGCGATTCCCCTCACACTCCAGGAAAGAATGCCTGCGTCGCATCTGCACAGTCGTCAGCTTCTCAACTGTCCGGTGATATCGCATGTTGACGGTCCGAATGATGGAGTCACCCCGCACTGACCTCCCCACCGGACCCGCATTCACGTCCTGGCGCGGCCCCGGAGCCGCCCCCGGGGCCGCCCCGCGGGAACCCGGATGGTCCGGAGCACCCGTCGGCGTCCGGTAGAGTTCTCCAGGTCAGCAGGCGCCGCTAGCTCAGTTGGTTAGAGCAGCTGACTCTTAATCAGCGGGTCCGGGGTTCGAGTCCCTGGCGGCGCACAGACAGCGAAAGCCCTCCGTTCACGCGGGGGGCTTTCGTCATGCCACCGTCAGCGCGGTTACCGCTACCGTTGCGCCATGGCGCGCGACATTCAGGAGCGGATCAAGAAGCTCATCATCGACCAGCGGCTGCCCTCGGGCGCCTCTCTGCCCACCGAGCCCGAACTGATGGAACGCCTCGGCGTCAGTCGGAACTCCGTGCGAGAAGCCCTCAAGGCACTCCAGGCGATGGGCATCGTGGAGATCCGGCACGGTTTCGGCACGTATGTCGGCCCCATGTCGATGGCCCCGATGATCGAGGGCCTCACCTTCCGCACGGTGGCCGGCCACTACCGCGGCGAGGACAGCCTGCTCCAGCTCCTGGAGCTGCGGGAGGCCGTGGAGACCGGGCTCATCGCGCGCCTCGCGGGTCGCATTCCGGCCGCGGATCTGGCCGAACTGGACGCCCTCGTGGACCGCATGGACACCGAGGCGGCGGAGAGCGACGGCCGGAGCGGGCAGCCGGGCGCGGTGCACACCGAAACCGACCGCGCATTTCACGCCACTCTCTACCGCTGCCTGCGCAATCCGCTGCTCGGCGAGGTCCTGGAGGCGTTCTGGGACGCCTTCCACAACGTACGCACCGATCTGGTCGACGTTCCGCAGGATCCCAAGGTCACCTGCCGCCAGCACCGGGAGATCCTCGACGCGGTCCGGTCCGGCGATGTGCTCCGGGCCGAGCGGGCGATACGGGAACACTTCGGTAATATTCGAACGCGATTGAGCGCTCCTGTCCCAACAGGCCACTCGAATCCCTCGTATGACCGGTAAACACCTTGCTTCGCTCTTGCGATCATGGCTAGGGGCGTAGAACCTTGTGCTGGAGCCATTGGCTCTCATGAGGCTGGCGGTGCCGGGCAGTTGGGGGGCCTGGCAGACCGAGGCCCGCGGGGTGAGGGACGGGGGTCCCTTTCACGATTGGATGCCGAGGGGGGCATCATGCAACCGGAAGGTAGCCGTTCCATGTCTAAGGGGACGGTGGCCTGCCACTGATGCGTCCGTGAAGGTCGGGGGACCTGGCCGGACGGAAGGACCAACGAACACGCGGGCGACCGCGTGCGGGGGGATGACTCATGACGTCGACGCCGACGGGCGCCCGGCCGAACGACCCGTCAGAGACGACCCAGCTGAGGGTGCCATCGCACCGCACAGGCGGGTTCAGGCGTATCAAGAAAGCCCTGCCGAGATACGACTACGAGCACTACAGCCGTCTCGCGGGGCCGCTCACGCAGCCGGACCCGACCAAGCCGTACAAGGTGCAGTACCGCTCCCTGCTGTCGCAGGAGCCGCACCGGATCAGGGCCGCGCTGATGCTGGGAGCCGCGCCGCTGCTCTCCCTCGTGCTGCTCGCCTGGCTGCTGCAGCCGACGCACTGGACGAAGCGCGACTACGTCGCCAACGACTGGCTGCCGACGCTCGACGTCATCATGCTCATATCCATCGGCCTGATCGAGTTCTTCCGCTGCATGAACGTGCTGTCGAACGCGCACGCCACGCTCGTAGCCCGTGACCCGATACCCGTGGTGCCCGAGACCGGCACCCGCGTGGCCTTCCTCACCTCCTTCGTGCCCGGCAAGGAGCCGCTGGAGATGGTGACGAAGACGCTGGAGGCGGCGGTCAAGATCCGCCACCGCGGCCTGATGCACGTCTGGCTCCTCGACGAGGGCGACGACCCCGCCGTCAAGGAGGTCTGCCGACGGCTCGGCGTGCACCACTTCTCCCGCAAGGGCATCGCGAAGTGGAACATGAGCAAGGGCCCGCACCGCGCCAAGACCAAGCACGGCAACTACAACGCCTGGCTGGACGCGCACGGCGACGACTACGACTACTTCGCATCGGTCGACACCGACCACATCCCGATGCCGAACTACCTCGAGCGCATGCTCGGCTTCTTCCGCGACGAGAACGTCGGCTTCGTCATCGGCCCGCAGGTCTACGGCAACTACGACAACTTCATCACCAAGGCCGCCGAGTCCCAGCAGTTCCTCTTCCACGCGCTGATCCAGCGCGCGGGCAACGCGTACGGCTCCCCCATGTTCGTCGGCACGAGCAACGCCGTCCGCATCAGCGCCCTGAAGCAGATCGGTGGTCTGTACGACTCGATCACCGAGGACATGGCGACCGGCTTCGAGATCCACCGCGCCACGAACCCGAGGACCGGCAAGAAGTGGAAGTCGGTCTACACCCCGGACGTGCTCGCGGTCGGTGAGGGCCCCAACGCCTGGACGGACTTCTTCACGCAGCAGCTGCGCTGGTCGCGCGGAACGTACGAGACCATCCTCAAGCAGTTCTGGAAGGCGCCGTTCTCGCTGCCGCCCGGCCGCCTCTTCAACTACACGATGATGGTCATCTTCTACCCGATGTCCGCCATGAACTGGATTCTGGCCGCGCTCTCCTGCGCGCTGTTCCTCGGCATGGGCGCGTCGGGCGTGAACATCGACCCGACGATCTGGCTGATGCTGTACGGCAACGCCTCGGCGCTGCAGATCGGCCTCTACATCTGGAACCGCCGCCACAACGTCTCGCCGCACGAGCCCGAGGGCTCCGGCGGTATCGCGGGCATGGTGATGTCGGCGCTCTCGGCACCGGTCTACGCGCGCTCCCTCCTTGACGCCGTGCTGCGCCGCAAGAGCAAGTTCGTGGTGACCCCCAAGGGCGACTCGGCGAGCCCGGACACCCTGTTCGGCACGTTCCGCATCCACCTGTTCTTCATCCTGGTCTTCGCCGGCTCGATGGCCGCCGCGTTCGTGTTCGACCACGTCCACCCGGCGATGATCGTCTGGGCCACGTTCGCCCTGCTGATCACGGCGGCGCCGATCTTCGCCTGGCGGTGGGGCATGCGCCAGGACAAGAAGAAGCGCAAGTCCCGGCACGGCTCCGGACCCTCGGGGCCGCCTTCGGGCGGCGGGGACCCGACGGTGCCGCAGCAGCGTGACGCCACGGCGGAGCTGCCCCAGGCACACCAGCCGCCGCAGGCGCCGCACGCGCCGCAGCAGAAGCCCAGTTGGGCAGCGAACGACCAGACCATGCAGATCGCCCTTGGGGGACGTAAGAAATGAAGGACCGCTCCAGCCGCCGCCGCGCCCGCCGCATCGCGATAGGCGCGGCGGTGGTCATAGCGCTGGCCGGGATGAACGGCCCGTGGCTGTGGCGCGTGGGTTCGGAGAAGTACCACGACTACAAGATCAACAAGCCGGAGTACAAGGCCGACAACGGCCACTGGCAGGTCGTGAACTTCCCCGAGGAGTACCGCCAGAACACGATCCACGCGGCGCTCCTGCACACCGGCAAGATCCTCCTGGTCGCCGGCTCCGGCAACAACCAGAAGAACTTCGACGCCAAGAAGTTCGACACCCGCCTGTGGGACCCGGTCAAGAACACGATCAAGAAGATCAAGACGCCCGTCGACCTCTTCTGCACCGGCCACACCCAGCTCGCCAACGGCAATCTGCTCATCGCCGGCGGCACCCAGCGCTACGAGAAGCTCAAGGGCGACATCACCAAGGCCGGCGGCCTGATGGTGGTGCACAACGAAGACCCGGACAAGCCGATCACGCTGCCCGCGGGCACGAGGTTCACCGGCAAGAAGAACGGCAAGACGTTCGTCTCCAAGGACCCGGTCGTCGTCGAGCGCGCCAAGAAGATCTTCGACAAGCAGACCGGCGCGTTCGTGCGCAACGAACCGGGCCTGGGCCGGGTGTACGTGGAGGCGCAGAAGAGCGGCACGAAGTACGAGACCGGCACGCAGGACAACTACCGCGTGCAGGGCCTCAAGGGCGCCGCCACCCGCAACACGTACGGCATCGCGCAGAAGCTCGCCCTGGACAAGAAGGACTTCCAGGGGATCAAGGACGCCTTCGAGTTCGACCCGGTCGCCGAGAAGTACATCAAGGTCGACCCGATGAACGAGGCCCGCTGGTACCCCACGCTGACCACGCTCTCGGACGGCAAGGTGCTCAGCCTCTCCGGTCTCGACGAGATCGGCCAGCTGGTCCCGGGCAAGAACGAGATCTACGACCCCAAGACCAAGAAGTGGACCTACACCAAGGAGGTCCGCCAGTTCCCGACCTACCCCGCCGTGTTCCAGCTGCAGAGCGGCAGGCTCTTCTACTCGGGCTCGAACGCGGGCTACGGCCCCGATGACGTCGGCCGCAAGCCCGGCACCTGGGACCTGGAGAAGAAGGGGAGCTGGAAGGGCATCCCGGGGATGAGCGACCCGAATCTCCTGGAGACCTCCAACACGGTCGAACTGCCGCCCGCGCAGGACCAGAAGTACATGGTCATCGGCGGCGGTGGCGTCGGCGAGTCCAAGAAGTCCAGCAAGAAGACCCGCATCGTCGACCTCCTGGAAGACAACCCGAGGTTCGAGGACGGCCCCGAGCTGGAGAAGGGCACGCGCTACCCGCAGGCCTCGACCCTGCCCGACGACACGGTGCTGATATCCGGCGGCTCCGAGGACTACCGCGGCCGCAGTGACTCGAACATCAAGCAGGCGCGGATCTACGACGCCAAGACCGGCAACATGCGGCGGGTCGCGGACCCGGAGGTCGGCCGCAACTACCACTCGGGCTCGATCCTGCTGCCCGACGGCCGCGTGATGTTCTTCGGCTCCGACTCGCTCTACTCCGACAAGGCCAACACCAAGCCCGGAGAGTTCGAGCAGCGCATCGAGATCTACACGCCGCCGTACCTGTACCAGGGCTCGCAGCCCACGCTCACCGGCGGTCCCGAGGAGATCAAGCGGGGCGGGTCGGGCACCTTCAAGACCCAGCACGCCTCGTCCATCAAGACGGCCCGCCTGATCAGGCCGAGCGCGTCGACGCACGTCACGGACATCGACCAGACGTCCGTCGCGCTCGACCTGAAGAAGTCCGCGGGCGGCGTCACGGTGACGATCCCGAAGGAGAAGAGCCTGGTCGAGTCCGGCTGGTACATGCTCTTCGTGACGGACGATCAGGGCACACCGAGCAAGGCTCAGTGGGTCCACGTGCCGTAAGCAGCGCCCCGTAGGGGCGCGGGGAACTGCGCGCTCAGCACACGAAAAGCCGCAGTCGCAAGTGCCGGGACCCGGCAGATGCGACTGCGGCTTTTCGCTACTTGGCGCCTTCGGCGAGCTTGAGCGCGTACTCGGGCCACCACTCCCCGGCCTTGGGGCCACCCCGGCACGTCCCGTCGGACTCACCAGGGCGCTTGATCCAGAGGTACGCGTCGACCAGCGGGTCACCGGTCTTGGTGGTGGGCGCCTCGCCCAACGCACGGCCCGGCGGGTTGCACCAGGTGTCCTTGCCCTTGGTGTACGGGCCGTTGCCGTTGCGCGCGGTGTCGATGACGAACGGCTTGTTGCCGATCTTCGCCGAGAGCTTCTTGCCGAACTCCGTGCTGGCCTCGGTGGTCTGGAAGTTCGAGACGTTGACCGAGAAGCCGTCGGCCTGCTCGACGCCCGACCACTTCAGGGGCTCCCAGAGCGAGTCCGGGTTCTTCCAGCCCGCGTTGCCCGCGTCCAGGTACACCTTGGTGTTCTTCAGGGACTTGAGCTTCTCGATGGCGCCCTTGAGGAGGTCGTAACGCTCCTCGTGGAACTCCTCCGGCGTGCAGTTGTCGACCATGTGGAGCACCGCGTCCGGCTCCAGGATGACCGTCGTCCTGCGGTCGCCGATGCCCTTGGCGACCTGGTCGATGAACGTGCGGTATTCGTTGCCGTCGGCCGCGCCGCCGCCCGAGTACTGACCGCAGTCGCGGTGCGGGATGTTGTAGAGGACCAACAGGGCGTCCCTGTCGGCCTTCTCGGCGGCCTCGGTGAAGCCGCGCGCCTGCTCCTCCGCGTTCTCCGGGATGATCCATTCGGCGACCGGCTGCTCGGCGATCTTCCGGATCAGCTCGGCGTCGTCCTTCTTGCCGTCCTTCTCGTACGAGGCGACCTGCTTGGCCGCGTTCCCCTCCGGGTTGACCCAGTACGGGTCGGAGCCCTTGGGCTGCTGCTTGACCGGCTGTCCCGAGGAATCCTCCTCGCCCGAGCCGTCATCGGAGGAGCACCCCGACAGCAGCAGCGCAGCCCCCGCAAACGCCGCCGCGGCCTTCACCCCCCGGGCCGCGATCCGGTGACCGCGGCCGGTGCCTTTGTGGTACATCCACTCCCCCTTGGGTGCACTGTCCGATTCTCAATCCTGACATACACACTTCCGGCTCACGAGGCCCGCCCGTCCGCTGCGGAGACCTGTTGGAGACCTGTTACAGCTCGGCGCGCGGGGGTAGGCGCAGTGGGCGGGGCCGAGCTCCTGGGGAGGAGATCATGCGGGATCGCACCTCTGAACTACGGCTGGCCCAGGTTCTGGTGGAGACCACGAACACGCTGGACGACGACTTCGACCCGGAGCACTACCTGAGCCGGGTGGCGGGTCACTGCGTGGAGCTGCTCGACGCGTCCGCCACCGGCGTGATCTTCGACTCCGCGGGCTCGACCTCGTTCGCCGTCGGCGGGCACCCCCGGGACCTCGCGCTCGGCCTGCTCGGGGCCCAGCGGAACGGCGGGCCCTGCGTGGAGAGTCTCGGCACGGGGCGTCCCGTGCCGCCGGTGCGCCTCACGGAGGACGAACCCGCCGAGCGCTGGCCGGAGTTCACCGCGCTGGCGCGACGCCACGGGATCGGGGCGACGTACGCGGTTCCGCTGCGGCAGCGCGAGACCCTGCTCGGGGCGCTCAACGTCTTCGTGCCCGAGGCGGCACCCTGGGGTCCGTGCACAGAAGGGGAGATGCGGCTCGCGCAGGCGCTCGCCGACGCCGCCGCCGTGGGCCTGCACAACCACCGTGCCTACACGGAGTACCGGACGCTCGCCACACAGCTCCAGGGCGCTCTGACCAGCCGTATCCGCATCGAACAGGCCAAGGGCATCCTTGCCGAGCGCTGGCACACCGGGATGGACGAGGCCTTCGACGCCCTGCGGCGGTACGCGCGCAGAGAACGGCTGGTCATGGACCTGGTCGCCACCGAGGTGATCAAGGGATCGCTCGACGACACGACGCTGCGCGGCGGCTGGTCCGAACCTTCGTGAAGGTCGTCACGGAAACCGCTGCCACCTGCATCGATCACAGAGTGGAAACGGATCACGACTTGGCGTTAATCCACCTCTAGGCTCCGGCGCTCATCCGTTCTAGAGTCGTCATAACGGCCCAAGCCCCCGGCCTGATCGTCCATCCCGCATTGCGGGGTTGGTCACCGAACCTCCCGCGCCGGCGCCGGGTTACTCCCGCAGCTCGAGCGCGCGCGGTCGAGGACCAGCCCGGTCGACGGCTCCGGGGGGAGCGGGCCGCCGACCGGGCCGGGTTGTCCAGGCACCGAAGCCAGGCCCACGCCAGCACGGCGCGAGCGCGGCGGGAGTGCGCTCGCGCCCCGGCACGCCTTCTACGGCCCCACTCCGGTGAGGTAGGCCGACACCACCACATTCGCCGAGTACGTCTTGGTCGCCCGGTCGAACGTGCCGCCGCACGTGATCAGACGGAGCTCGGCGCGGCCCTCCTCATGGGGGCCGTACGCCTTCTTCGCGTCGAAGCGGTCCCTGCTGATGACCTGGACGTCGTCCACGGTGAACTCGGCGACCGAGCCGTCGTCCCTGGCCACCAGGATCTTCTCGCCCGGACGCACCGCGCTGAGGTCGTAGAAGACCGCGGGGCGCGTCTCGGTGTCGACGTGGCCCACGAACAGGGACGTGCCCGCCGCTCCGGGGCGCGTCCCGCCGCCGTACCAGCCGACGGAGTCCGCCTGCTCGAAGGGCGGCGGATCGATGGCGCCGTCCTGGTCGAGCCCCCGGGTGATCACGGGCGCCCGCACCTTCAGCGAGGGAACATCCACGCGCTGCGGCCTGGCCTCGCCCAACGGCTCGTGTGCGTCCGGGAGTTCGACGGCGAACGGCCGGCCGACCGCCGCCACGTCGCCGTTCGTGGGCTCGGAGACACCACCCCGTACGTCGGTGATCTCGCTGCCCCACAGCCAGAGCCCGACGAGCACCAGCGCCCAGGCGACCCCGGTGAGGAACCGCCCGTGCCCCGTCGACCCCTCATGGCCCGACATGCCGGTCCTCGCCCGTCACTCGGAGCGGCGCCGGCGGACGCTGCGCAGCGCCACGGCCACCGCCGCCACCCCGGCGAGCACCAGGCCGATCACCGCGTGCCGGGTGCCGGGGCCCGCCTCCTGGGCGTGCGCGGCGAGCTGCGCGGTGCCGCCGCCGCCCGCGCGGACCGGCGAGACCGGCTCGGTGCGGTGCTTGACGACGTCCACGGTGCCCACGCCCTGATGGGGGTGGCCGTCGCAGACGACGGTCACGTCGTACGTGCCGCTGACGCCGTCCCGCAGCGTGGCGGAACCGTTCAGCGAGTACTTGCCGCCGTCCCTGCCGGTGAGCTTCGCGTCTCCGGAGAACGCCCCGGACCCCGCGGAGCCGGTCGTGCCCTCGCAGCCCGTGACGCTGATCTCCACCTTGGCGCCGGACGCGGCGCTGGCAGGCGTGACCGTGGCGCGCACCTTGCCCTCTTCGTGGGCGTGGGCGGGGGCCGTGGCGGCAAGGGGGAGCGCGGCGAGGACAGCGGCCCCGGCTATACCACGCAGGGTGAGTGAGCCTCTACGCATCGTGAACCTCCTGTATCGAGGTTCACGCGTGCTTCCGGCTCACGCCTCCCGTGTGCGGCAAATGGGTGATCTCACACGCGTTCGACCAGGTCAGCGATGGAGTCCACGACATTGGACGGTCGGAAGGGGTGCTGGTCGATGTCCTTCTCGGAGGTCAGACCGGTGAGGACCAGGAAGGTCTCCATCCCCGCCTCCAGACCGGCCAGGATGTCCGTGTCCATGCGGTCGCCGATCATGGCGCTGGTCTCGGAGTGCGCCCCGATGGCGTTGAGACCGGTCCGCATCATCAGCGGGTTGGGCTTGCCGGCGAAGTAGGGGTTGCGGCCCGTGGCCTTGGTGATCAGCGCGGCGACGGCGCCGGTCGCGGGCAGGGGGCCTTCCATGGAGGGCCCGGTCTCGTCCGGGTTGGTGCAGATGAAGCGGGCCCCGCCGTTGATCAGCCGTACGGCCTTCGTCATGGCCTCGAAGGAGTACGTGCGGGTCTCGCCGAGCACCACGTAGTCCGGGGCGTGGTCGGTCAGGACGTACCCGATGTCGTGCAGGGCGGTGGTGAGCCCCGCCTCGCCGATGACGTACGCCGTGCCGCCGGGGCGCTGGTCGTCCAGGAACTTCGCGGTGGCGAGCGCCGAGGTCCAGATGTTCTCGACGGGCACTTCGAGGCCCATGCGGTTCAGCCGGGCCTGGAGGTCGCGCGCGGTGTAGATGGAGTTGTTCGTCAGGACCAGGAAGGGCTTGCCGGACTCACGGAGCCTCTTGATGAAGGCGTCCGCGCCGGGGATCGGAACGCCCTCGTGGATGAGCACGCCGTCCATGTCGGTGAGCCACGATTCGATGGGCTTGCGCTCTGCCATGGGGTGCACTCCTGCGGTGTACGGGTTGGCTGGGGCGCCGGGACAGCGCTGTGCCGACGCCCCCACCCTAATCAGGAAGCGGTGATCTTGACCCCGTCGATCACCTGTCAGCTGCCGGTGGCCGACTTCCAGTCCTCCACGTACGTCTGCAGGTTCTCGGAGATGTCGTCCCAGTCCGGCTCGAAGACCTCGACCCCGTCGATGATCTTGTCGAGGGCGACCGCGTCGGCGTCCGTGGCCTTGATGTCCTTGCGTGCCGCGAAGCCGCCGCCGATCTCGCTGACCTGCTGCTGGGCCTTCTGGGTCAGCAGGTGGTCCAGGAACTTCTTGGCGTTGGCGGAGTGCGGGGCCTTGTCGACCAGGCCGGCCGCGTAGGGCAGCGCGAAGGTGGTGGGCTTGGCACCCTCCTTGGCCGGGAACCAGATCTTGAGGTTCGGCATGTCCTTGGACTGGGCGTAGTTCATCTGGACGTCGCCGTTCGCGGCGAGGAGTTCACCCTTGTCGACCTTGGGCGCGAGCTTGCCGGTGGAGGCGGAGGGACCGACGTTGTTCGTCTGGAGCTTCTTCAGGTAGTCCAGGGCGGGCTTCTTGCCGCCGAAGTCGTGCATCGCCTTGATGAGCACGGCGGTTCCGTCGCCCGCGACACCGGGCGTGGAGTACTGGACCTTGTCCTTGTACGCGGGGTCGGTGAGGTCCTCCCAGGTCTTGGGAGCCTTGCCGCCGCTCAGCTCCTTCTTGTTGTGGATGAAGCCGAAGTAGTTGTTCACCACGGAGGTCCACTTGCCGTCGGCGGCCTTGAGCGCGCCGTCGACCTGGTCGGACCCCTTGGGCTTGTAGGCCTGGAGCAGCCCCTTCTCGTCGGCCTGCTGGATGAACGGCGGCAGGGTGATGATCACGTCCGCCTGCGTGTTGGACTTCTCGCGGACGGCGCGCTGCACCATCTCGCCGGAGCCGCCCTCCACGTAGTTCACCTTGATGCCGGTCTTCT
Source organism: Streptomyces sp. NPDC055099 (assembly GCF_053607685.1). Lineage (NCBI taxonomy): Bacteria > Bacillati > Actinomycetota > Actinomycetes > Kitasatosporales > Streptomycetaceae > Streptomyces > Streptomyces sp. NPDC055099. The sequence continues at coordinate 68,431 of NZ_JBSGUA010000014.1, forward strand.
TCTCGAAGTCCTTGAAAACCTGGTCGTACCAGCCGTCGCCGTTCTCGCCCTTGAGGCCGTCGGCGCTGTAGACGGTGATCTCCTTCGCGTCGGACGCGGAGGATTCACCGCCGCACGCGGTGAGCGATCCGGCGAGGACGAGGCTGCCGGAGACGGCGGCGAGCGTGCGGACGTGTCGGACTCGGGTAAGACGTGACATGGCGTTTCGTGCTCCTTGAGAGCGTGCGGGCCTCAGCGGTAGGAGGCGCGGGTGCGGATGCGGGTGAAGGCGAAGAGGACGAGCAGCGTGGCCGACATCAGGACCACCGCGACGGCGGCACCGGTGAAGAGAGAGCCGCGGTCGGTGGCCGCGTAGATCTGCACGGGCAGCGGCATCCAGTCCGGCGGATAGAGCATCATCGTGGCGCTCAACTCGCCCATGGAGAGCGCGAAGCAGAGGCCGGCGGCCGCGTTGAGCGACGGCAGCAGAAGCGGCAGCCGCACCTTCCACAGCACGTACGAGGGCCGGGCACCGAGCGATGCCGCGGCCTGTTCGTACGCCGGGTCGAGTCGGACGATGGCAGCCGAGACCGACTGGTAGGCGAACGCGGTGACAAGAATGGTGTGCGCGAGGATCACGATCCAGCGCGTGCCGTTGAGGATCATCGGCGGCTTGCTGAACGCCACGAGGATCGCGAGCCCGACGACGACGGAGGGCACCGCGACCGGCAGCATGAAGAGGGTGTCGAGGAGTCGCTTCCCGCCCCTCTTCAGCGAGGCCGCCGCGAGCGCGGCCCAGGACCCGACGGTCAGCGCGAGCAGGCTGGCGCCGACCGCGGTGACCAGGCTGGTGGTGAGCGCCTTGAGCGATTCACCGCGGGTGGCGGACTCGTAGTGCCCCGTGGTGACCCCGGACGGAAAGGCGCCGGACCAGTGCGAGGAGAAGGACGCGGCCAGGATCACGAGCAGAGGCAGCGCGAAGAGGGGCAGGAAGAAGACGAGGAACAGGACCCAGGTGGCCCATTTCCCCTTGCGGCTATGCACCAACACGACGGCTCACCACCCGGTAGAGGCTGTAGAGGCCCACGGAGATCGCGATGTTGACCACGGCGACGACACAGGCCGCCGGATAGTCGGATTCGAGAATCGCCTTGCTGTAGACGAGCATCGGAAGGGTCGTGACCCCCTTCGCCCCGGTGAAGAGGACGATCCCGAACTCGTTCAGACACATGACGAGTACGAGGCTGCCGCCCGCGGCGAGGGCGGGCAGCGCCTCGGGCAGGATGACCCGCCGCACGATGCGGCCGGGCTTCGCCCCGAGGCTCGACGCCACTTCCAGTTGCGCGGTGTCGATCTGCGAGAACGCGGCGAGCAGCGGACGCATCACGAAGGGCGTGAAGTACGTGATCTCCGCGAGGAGCACGCCCCAGGGGGTGGTGAGGAACTGGAAAGGCCCCTCGGCGGCCCCGGTCGCGTCCGTCCACATCCCGTTGGCCATCCCCTTGGTGCCGTAGATGAACAGCAGGGCGAGGGTGATGAGGAAGGACGGGAAGGAGAGAAAGACGTCGATGAACCTGGCGACGGCCTTGCCTCCCGGGAACGGCACGAAGGCGATGACCAGCGCGAGCGCGAACCCGAGCACGAGACATCCGACGGTGGACCCGACGGCCAGCCACACGGTGGTCCCGAGCGCCTCCCGGAACGCTTCGGAGGCGAAGACGTCGGAGTAGGGCTGAAGGGAGGTCCCACCGGTGTCGGGCTGGAGGGACTGCTGGACGACGAGGGCAAGGGGATAGAGAAAGAAGAGGGCGAGGGCGGCGACGGGGGGCAGGGCCCAGACGGAACGGGGCACGCTCCGCCCCCGCGAGGGGCTGCCTTCCTGTCCCGGCGCGTTCGAGGCCTCCGGCTGCCGCTGCTGTGGGCAGGCGTCCCGCAGGGCGGGACGGGTGGGCACAGCCCCCGCTGCCGGGCCACCGCTGTCAAAGCGTCCACCGGAGCCGGCGCTAGCCATCGGTCACCCCACCGGACAGCAGCACGGCATCCTCGGGTGAGAAATGCAGCGTGACCTCGTCACCAATACCGGGCGGAGTCCGAAGCTCCCGGAGGTCGGCCTTCACCCGCTGCCCCGCGACATCGACGTACAACCGGTGGGTGGCCCCCCGCCACTGGACCTCGGCGACGCGGCCGGAGAGGGCGTTGGGGCCATCCCCGAGGCCGACCAGGTGCGGGCGCACGCACAGCGTGGCCGTCACCCCGGAGACCACCTCGCCGGTGTCGACCTTGAGCGACGTTCCGGCGAAGGTGACGCCCCCGTCGGTGACCGTCACCGGCAGCAGATTCGCGTTCCCCACGAAAGAGGCCGTGAACTCCGTCCGGGGCGCCCGGTAGAGCTCCTGCGGAGTCCCGCAGTCCCGCAGCCGCGCCCGGTCCATGACGGCGATCCGGTCCGCCAGGGTCAGGGCCTCCACCTGGTCATGGGTGACGTACAGGATGGAGACGTCGGGCAACTCCCGGTGCAGCCGGGCGAGTTCCCCCAGCATCCCCGACCGCAACTGCGCATCGAGCGCGGAAAGCGGCTCGTCGAGCAGAAGCACTCCCGGCCGGATGGCCAACGCCCGTGCGATGGCGACCCGTTGCTGCTGCCCACCGGAGAGCTCCCGGGGAAACCGCTTGGCGTACGCGGCCATCCCCGTCATCTCCAGCGCCTCGGCGACCCGACCCGGAATCTCGGACTTGGCGACCTTCCGCGCCTTCATGCCGAAGGCGACGTTGTCCGCGACCCGCATGTGCGGGAAGAGGGCGTACTGCTGGACGACCATCCCGATCCCCCGCTGATGCGGCGGCAGGCCGGTGACATCGCGCTCCCCGATGAACACCCGCCCTGACGCGGGCCGCACGAACCCGGCGACGGCCCGCAGCGCGGTCGTCTTGCCGGAGCCCGAAGGGCCGAGCAGGGCCATGACCTCGCCGGGCTCGACGGTCAGGTCGAACGAGTCGAGGACGGTGTTCTTGCCGTAGGCGACCGAGACGCCGTCGAAGCGGATGCCGCTGCTCATCCGCCGACACCCCTGAGCACGGCGGGCGCGAGCGCGGCGGGCAGTTCGGCGACGGACCCGAGGACGTGTGTGGCTCCCGCGGCCCGCAGCGTCGCGTCGTCGTGCGCCCCCGTCAGCACCCCGGCGACGACCGAGGCGCCGGAGCGTACGCCGCTGAGCATGTCGTACGCCGTGTCGCCCACGACGGCGATCTGCCGGACGTCGTCCACGGCCCCCGTCCGCAGGAAGGCGCCGAGCACCATGTCCGGGTAGGGGCGCCCACGGCCGCCCGCGTCGGCGGGGCACAGGGTCAGCTCGACGAGGTCCCGCCAGCCGAGCGCGTCCAGGATGGCGTCCTGCGTGACGCGGGCGAAGCCGGTGGTCAACACCACGGTGTACCCGGCGGACTTGAGCTCCTGGACGGCTTCCCGCGCACCGGGGATCGGTGCGATACGGCCGCCGTCGACGAGTTCCCCGTACGCCTTCTCGAAGGCCGCGTTGCCCTGCTGGGCGAGGGCTTCGTCGCCGAACAGATGCCGGAAGACGGAGATCTTGGACTCGCCCATCGTGGCGCGTACGTAGTCCAGCTTCTCGGCGTGATCGGCGGAGCCCGGCTCGACGCCGAGTTCCAGCGCGGCGGCGGAGAAGGCCTCCTCGACGAGGCCGCCGTCCGCGACGGTCGTACCGGCCATGTCGAGCACGACGAGGCCAATGCCGCTGTGTGTGGTCAACTCCCTCACCATCTCCCTCACCATCCCAACTCGTCGGCGGTCTTCTCGGCGATCGCGGGCGAGCACGTCATGCCGCGCCCGCCGGGCCCGGTGACCAGCCACACGCCGTCGCGGACCTGCTGGCGGTGCACCACGCGGGCCGTGTCGACGCACTGCGCGTACACCCCGGCCCAGCGCCGCCTGATCTTCGGCAGCGGACGGCCCAGGAAGCCCTCGACGACCTCGGTCAGGTGGTCGTAGGGGTCTTCGAGGGTGTCGAAGGCGAAGGGGTGCTCGTACTCGTGGGTGTCGCCGATGGTCAGGCCGCCGTCCTCGCGCTGCACCATCAGGAGCTGCATCTTGTGCTCGGCGGCGGTCGGGGTCTGCGCCTGCCCGGCGTTGAGCGCGTCGAGGGCGTCCGACTTGTACGCGGGGTAGTAGCGGAAGCTGTCGGCGTCGGCCACGGAGGTGGTGAGCGCCTCGCCGAGGGCTTCCGTCTGCATCATCTGGAGCCGTACGCGCCGCACGGGGAGGTCGGGCCCGGCCAGCTCCCGCACCAGACCGCCGAGCCAGGCGCCGGTGGCGAGCACGACGACGTCACCGGTGTGTACGTCGCCGTGGTCGTCCCGCACCGCGTTCTCGCCGACGACTTCGCGGATCTCGCGGCCGGGCAGGAAGGTGTAGCGGGGCGAGGCGCGAAGGGCGTCGCGCAGCCGGAGTTGAGCGGTCCGCGGCTCCACCGCCGCGTCCCTTTCGCACCACAGTCCGGCGATGAAGTCGCCCCGCAGCGCCGGGTTGAGGGCGCGGGCCTCGTCGGCGTCGAGCAGCTTGTAGCCGCGGGCCGCCGCGTCGGGGCGGGCGAGGGCGGCCTCGGCGACCGCGCGTTCGCGTTCGTTGCGCACGAGGGTGAGGGAGCCGTTGGCCCGGAAGCCGATGCCCTCCACCCGCGCGCCGATCTCCTCCCACAGCTCGCGGGCCCGCAGGGCGGTGTCCAGCTCCTCGCCCCCGGCGCGCCCGCTCACCCATATCTGCCCGAAGTTGCGAAGGGACGCCCCGCGGGCCTCGCTCTCGCGCTCGATCTGTACGACCTCGTGGCCGCGTTCCACTGCGTGCCAGGCGTGCATGGTGCCCACCACGCCGGCTCCTACGACGATGACTCTCACAGCGGCAACGCTGCTGGGGACGAGTGACCCGCCGAGGGCCGGGCGGCAACGGGATGGTGAACGGGCACCCAAGCTTGGCCCAGACCCGTTATCTTTCTGTTATCAGCGCGGTGATTCTCCATACGCGCAAGGGGAGTTCAGGCGCCGCTGTTTCCCAAGTGGGTGGTGAAGGAGAACCGGTCGCCGCGGTAGAGGGTGCGGACCCGCTCCAGGGGGTGGCCGGAGGTGTCGCGCGAGACCCGGTGGATCAGGAGCATGGGCAGCGCGGGAGGGGTGCCGATGAGCAGGGCCTCGCGGGGGGTGGCGAGGACGGTCTCGATGCGTTCGTCGGCGTCGCCGAAGGAGATGCCGAGCTGGTCGCGGAGGTAGGCGTAGAAGGAGGAGTCGGGCTCGAAGTCCCGGTCGAGGGCGGGCACTCGGGCCACGGAGACGTACGTGCTCTCCAGCCCCACCCTCTCCTCGTCGGCGAGGAGCACGCGCTCCATGTGCCAGACGGGCTCGCCTTGCTCGACGCCGATCTCGGCGGCAAGTGCTTGGGGCGCGGGGAATCGATCGAGGGAGATGAGATTTCGCCCCGGGGTACGCCCCTGCCGCCGTACGCCCTCGGTGTAGCTGGCGAGGGACAGCGGCTGCTCCAGCTTGGGGCCCGCGACGACGGTGCCGCGCCCCTGCCTGCGCAGCCGCCCCTCCAGCAACAGCTCACGCAGCGCCTGCCGCACGGTCTCCCGCGCGACCTCGTACCGGACGGCGAGGTCCCGCTCGGTCGGCAGCGCCTGCCCGTCCCCCAACTCCTCCGTCAGGTCGGCGATCTTGGCCTTCACCGCGTAGTACTTCGGGATGCGCCCGTGCTCGGGGATGCCGGAGCGGATGGGGGCGCCGGGGGCCTGGTCGAGCAGGTGCGCGGGGGCGTGCGGGGGGTTCGGGTTGTTCACCCGGGGATGTTCGCAGACGTACGTGAACCGGAAGGTGAACGGGGGGCGAGGCGGGGGTGCTTCGTGGTGCGGGGCGGGTGTTGCTGGAGCTGTTGCTTTGGCTGCCGTTGCTGTTGCTGTGGCTGTTGGTCAGCGTTTGCGGGCGGCGCGCAGGCGCCGGGTCCCGACGACGAGTGCCCAGCCCCCGGCGAACAGCGCACAGGCGACGGCACTGACGCCGAGCAGGGCGCGGGGCCCGGTGGCGGCGAGTTCGTGGGCTCCGTCGGCGTACGAGGTTCCCCCGGTGTCGGAGCGCTCACGTCCGCCGTCGCTGCCGCCGTCGGCGCCGGGGGATTCGCCCGCGCCGGTCTCGCCACTGTCCGTCCCGGCGCTGTCTCCGTCACCCTCATCGATGCCGAAGGGGTAGTCCTTGGACTCGCCCACCCAGTCGCCGTCGTCGGCACGGCGCTGGACGACGGCGGCGGAGATGACGGCGCGCTCGGAACGGGCCTCGGAGGTGAAGGAGAGCCGCACCCTGACGGTGAGGGTCCGCCCCGCCTCGACCGTGAACCCGGGGAATCCGTCGTCGAAGACGCCGATGTTCTCGTCCCGGTCGGTCCGCTCGAACCCCACGGGCCGCCAGCGCGTGCCGTCGTGGAACTCCAACTGGACCTGCCGGGGCCGCAGCTCACGCTCCTTGTCGACGATGACGACCACCGGGTGGATGTTCCCGCAGAGACCACGGGTGGTGTTGTCCAACTCGACGAACCACCGCCGATAGCCGCCTCCGGCTTCATAGGACGCGGGCCCCCCTCGAATCCGCGCCCCGATGGGAAACCCTTCACCGTTGGGGTCGGAGCAGGTTGGGGGTTGGGCTGCTGTGGGGGGTTGCAGGGGGAGGGCCGCTGCGGCGGGCTGTACGGGGAGGGTTACTGCGGGGTGCTGTACGTCGACGGCTGCCGCGGGAGGCCGTAGGGAGGCGGCAGCTGCGGGGCGCTGCACGGAGACGGCAGCTACGGGCCGCTGTCCGGCGGCTCCGGCCCCTGGAAGCTGCGTCGCGGGCGCATGAGGCGCCGGCGCCCGCTGCCCGGCGGCGGCCGCCGCCGGGCCACTCGCCGGCGTCCCTGAGGCGGCAGCCGCTGGAACCGTTCCGGACGCGAGGGCGGCGGCGGTGGCGACAGCGGCCATGCCGGAGGCGAGCGGGCGGCGGAGTCGCATGCGTGGCCTTTGCTGAGCGCGGGGCGAGCGGGAGCGGGAGCGGGGCCGTAAGACAGGGATCATGGCCCGCGAGATTGCCACGCCTCCGCCCCTCCCCCGGCCACGCCACAGCCCCGTACGTCCGACTGGACCCCGTAAGTACGCCCTATCAGCCGACTTTCGGTTTATGGGGTTTCCGGAAAGAAGCCCGCAGACCCAGCCCCTCCGGCATCCGAGAAGCCGGATATGGGCAGAGCCCCGAGCAGCCCCACACCTCGGGACGCGGGCAGAACCCCGAGCAACCCCCCACCTCGGGACGCGGACAGAGCCCCGAGCAACCCCCCACCTCGGGATACGGGCAGAACCCCGAGCAACCCCCCACCTCAGGACGCGGGCAGAACCCCGAGCAACCCCCCCACCTCAGGACGCGGGCAGAACCCCGAGCAACCCCCCACCTCAGGACGCGGGCAGAACCAC
>NZ_JBSGUA010000014.1:75999-92668 GCF_053607685.1 Streptomyces sp. NPDC055099
CCCGAGCAACCCCACACCTCAGGACGCGGGCAGAACCCCGAGCAACCCCACACCTCAGGACGCGGGCAGAACCCCGAGCAACCCCACACCTCAGGACGCGGGCAGAACCCCGAGCAACCCCACACCTCAGGATGCGGGCGAGCCCCGAGCAGCCTTGGGCAGACCTCGGGACGCGGGCCCACCACCCGGCGCAACCGCAGACGTGCCGCAGGCGCAGACGTGCCGCAGGCGCAGACGTGCCGCAGGCGCAGACGTGCCGCAGGCGCAGACGTGCCGCGGCCGGGAAGGGGCAGGCCGGGCCGGGGAATCGCGCTCGCCCCCGTTGCCGGGCGGCGCAGCCCCGCGTCGCGCGCGGCCCGCTCGGCGCCGCGCGCCACGTCCACGCGCCCCGTCGCCGGGCCCCCTGAGCCCGGCCCCCCTGACTCGGCCTCTCCCCCTACCCCCGCCCCGCCAAAAACGCCACGTTCGCCCTGCCGAAGAGTGGGGCGAGGACCAGTTGGGCCGCGCCCTCCGCTACGGCTCGGTCGCCCCCCGAAGCCACCGCGACCGGCACCTCCGTGGCGCCGCCCCGCATCGCGCGCTCGGCGAGGATCGTGCTGACCCCTCGTACGAAGCGGTCCTCGTCGGCCAGGACCGCTCGGCCGCCGAGCAGCACGAGGTCGATGTCGAGCAGGCTGACCAGGTTGCCCGCCCCCACCCCCAGGACCCGCGCCGCCTCGTACAGATCGCCCCGCGCCACCGCCGCCAGGCACAGCGCCTCGACGCAGCCGCGGTCGCCGCACCCGCACCGCGGGCCGTCCAGCTGGATCACCTGGTGGCCGAACTCGCCCGCCCCCGTACGCGCCCCGCGGTAAAGACCGCCGCCCAGCACGAGGCCCGCGCCCAGGCCCGTACCGAGGTGCAGATACGCGAAGGACTCCGCCTCCCCGCCCAGCGCGAGGCCAAGGGCGGCGGCGTTGGTGTCCTTGTCCACGACCACCGGCAGCCCGAGCCGCCCGGCGAACGCGTCCCGCAGCGGAAAGCCGTCCCACGCGGGAAACCCGGTAACGCGGTGCAGCACCCCGGCGGAGTGGTCGAGCGGGCCGGGCAGCGCGACACCGACCCCGAGCAGCCCGACGCCGTGCAGCCCTGCGGCGGGGGGCCCTGCGGCGGGCAGCCCTGCGGCGGGGGGCCCTGCGGCGGGGGGCCCTGCGGCGGGCAGCCCTGCGGCGGGCAGCCCCGCCGCGCCGAGCTGCCCGGCACCGGCCGGAGGCACTTCACCAGCCGGGGGCACCTCACCGGCTACAGGCCCAGGGGCCAGCCCCCGCACCACCTCCTCCACCACTTCCCCCACCACCCCCACCGCCACATCCACCACCGCCTCCGCACCGGCGGCGAAGTCCAGCGGCGCCCGGCGTTCCGCCACCACGTGCCCCGTCAGGTCGGCGAGGACCGCCGTCAGCTCGTCGCGGTCCAGGTGGAGGCCGATCGCGTGGCCCGCGTCCGGGACGAGCCGCAGCAGCGTGCGCGGCTTGCCCCCCGTGGAGGCGCGACGCCCCGCCTCCGCCACGAGCCCCTCCGCACGCAGCCGCGCGGTGATCTTGCTGACGGCCTGCGGCGTGAGGCCCGTACGCTCGGCCAGTTCGAGACGGCTGATGCCGGCCTCGCCCGCCGTGCGCAGCAGGTCGAGCACGAGGGCGGCGTTGTGCCCGCGCAGCGCGGGCAGGTTCACTCCGGCGCCCGCCCTGCGCCCGCTACCGGTGTTCTCGGCCCTCGCATCAGTGCTGTTCACACCCCCATTGTCGTACGCGCTTGCGCTTTGGCAACACCGTTGCTTAAGTGGAAACCATGACAGGCACAGGCACAGGCACAGACACCGCAGGCATCCCAGGCTCCCCGCTACGCGTAGCCCTCATCGGATACGGCCTCGCGGGCTCCGTCTTCCACGCCCCGCTGATCGCCGCGACCGAGGGCCTCGTCCTCGACACGGTCGTCACGTCGAACCCCGAGCGGCAGGCGCAGGCCCGCGCCGAGTTCGGCGACGGGCTGAACTTCGCCGCCTCGGCCGACGACCTGTGGGCCCGCGCGGAGGAGCTCGACCTGGTGGTGATCGCGTCCCCGAACAAGACGCACGTCGCGCTCGCGACCGCCGCCCTCAAGGCGGGCCTCCCGGTCGTCGTGGACAAGCCGATCGCGGGCACCGCCGCCGAGGCCCGCGAGCTCGCGGCACTCGCCGACGACCGCGGCCTGCTCCTCTCCGTCTTCCAGAACCGCCGCTGGGACAACGACTTCCGCACCCTCCAGAAGCTCATCGCCGACGGTGAACTCGGCGACATCTACCGCTTCGAGTCCCGCTTCGAGCGGTGGCGCCCGCAGCCCAAAGGCGGCTGGCGCGAGTCCGGAAACCCCGAAGAGATCGGAGGTCTGCTGTACGACCTCGGGTCCCACGTCGTCGATCAGGCGCTGGTCCTCTTCGGCCCCGCCAAATCCGTGTACGCCGAGTCGGACGTCCGCCGCTCCGGCGCCGAGGCCGACGACGACACGTTCATCGCGATCACCCACGAGAACGGCGTCCGCTCCCACCTGTACGTGAGCGCCACCACCGCCCAGCTCGGCCCCCGCTTCCGCGCGCTCGGCTCGGCGGCGGGCTATGTGAAGTACGGCCTCGACCCGCAGGAAGCAGCCCTGCGCGACGGCAAGCGCCCCTCCGGCGAGGCCAGTTGGGGCGAGGAGCTCGAATGCATGTGGGGCCGCGTCGGCTCCGGCGAGTCCCCGCTGACCGGCGGCGGCGCCCCGGTCAAGACGCTGCCGGGTGACTACCCCGCGTACTACGCGGCCGTGACGGCGGCCCTCCGCGGCACGGGCCGGAACCCTGTCTCCGCTCACGAGGCAGCCTCGGCCCTCGACGTCCTGGAGGCGGCACGCCGCTCGGCCCGCGACGGTGTGACGGTGGTCGTATGACGACGCCCAGCAGCACAACGCCCGCCGCACCTACCGTGGAAGAGCTCGAGGCCCAGGAACTGCGCCTGGTCCTGCCCCACTTCACGTACGAGGACGCGTGGGCGCTCGGCAGCCTCTTGGTCGAGCTGGCCCGGGAGCGCCAGGCCCCGGTGGCCATCGACATCACCCGCGGCGGCCAGCAGCTCTTCCACGCGGCGCTGCCCGGCTCCACCCCGGACAACGACGCCTGGATCGCGCGCAAGCGCCGGGTCGTCGAGCGCTACGGCTGCTCGTCGTTCCTGGTCGGCACGCGTTTTCGCGCCAAGGGGACGACGTTCGAGGAGTCCTCGCGCCTCGACCCGGACGTGTACGCGGCCCATGGCGGCGCGTTCCCCATCGCGGTGCGGGGCGCGGGTGTGATCGGCACGGTGGTGGTCTCGGGCCTTCCGCAGGCGGCGGACCACGCGCTGGTGGTGGAGGCGCTGGAGCGGTTCGCGCCGTAGGGGCGCGGGGAACTGCCGTCGTAAGGGCGCGGGGAACTGCGCGACCAGCCACCACGCACCCGCAGGTGGAGTCGGCGAGGGCCACGCCGACTCCCCCGTTATCTTCTTCGCGGTCCTGCAAGAGGGCCGCTGGCCTCCGGGCCCGGCATGGCTGGTCCCCCCTGTCGAAGCGATGACCTGGGGGGTGGTGCCACCGGGCCCGAGAGGCGCCGTTGGAGACGCTGATGAGAGGTCCGACTACCGCCCGGCCGAGCGCAACGCCCGGCCTCTTGCGGGCGGCAGGTCTGCATAACGTGGATGCGCGCACGACGCCAACGCCCAGGCCAGCACCGCTTACCCCGTTCGGGAGGACGGCTTGAACGAGTACGACAAGATAGGCGTCTTCCTGGGCCTGGATGTCGGGAAGAGTGCTCACCACGGACACGGACTCACCCCGTCCGGCAAGAAGGTCTTCGACAAGCAGTTGCCCAACTCCGAACCGAAGCTGCGGCAGGTCTTCGACAAGCTCCGCGAGAAGTTCGGCACCGTCCTGGTGATCGTGGACCAGCCGGCCTCGATCGGCGCTCTGCCGCTGACGGTGGCCCGCGACACGGGCTGCCAGGTCGCCTACCTGCCGGGCCTTTCGATGCGGCGGATCGCTGACCTCTACCCGGGCGAGGCGAAGACCGACGCCCGTGACGCGGCCGTCATCGCGGACGCCGCCCGCACCATGCCGCACACACTGCGCTCGCTTCAGCTGACCGACGAGATCACCGCCGAGCTCACCGTCCTGGTCGGCTTCGACCAGGACCTGGTGGCCGAGGCCACCCGCACCAGCAATCGGATCCGGGGCCTGCTCACCCAGTTCCACCCGTCCCTGGAACGGGTCCTGGGCCCGCGTCTGGATCACCAGGCGGTCACCTGGCTGCTGGAACGCTACGGATCCCCGGCCGCGCTGCGAAAGGCCGGACGCCGCAGACTGGTTGAGGTAATCCGGCCCAAAGCTCCGCGCATGGCAAAGCGGCTGATCGACGACGTCTTCGAGGCCCTCGACGAGCAGACCGTTGTGGTCCCGGGCACCGGCACCCTGGACGTCGTGATCCCGTCGCTGGCCCGCTCGCTCGGCGCCGTTCACGAACAAAGACGGGCGGCTGAAGCCCAGATCACAGCCCTGCTGGAGGACCACCCTCTTTCCAAGGTCCTGACGTCGCTGCCCGGCGTCGGCGTCAGGACCGCCGCCGCACTGCTGGTCACCGTCGGCGACGGCACCAGCTTCCCCACCGCCGCCCACCTCGCCTCCTACGCCGGCCTCGCCCCGGCCACGAAGTCGTCGGGCACGTCGATCCACGGCGAACACGCACCCAGAGGCGGCAACCGGCAACTCAAACGCGCGATGTTCCTGTCCGCGTTCGCCGCCCTGCACGACCCCGCCTCCCGCACCTACTACGAAAAATGCCGGGCCAGAGGAAAGACCCACACCCAGGCCCTTCTCCGCCTGGCCCGACAACGCATCAACGTGCTGTTCGCGATGCTCCGCGACGGCACCTTCTACGAACCCAGAACCCCACGCCTCGCTTGACGAAAGACATAGAGGCACCCCCCGGGGGCACCAAGATTCCGCCGCGCCCCCGCCGCGCCCCCGCCGCGAAGGGCTACGCCTGCTTCAGCTCCTGCCGCTGCCTGCCAAGCCCCTCGATCTCCAGCTCCACAACATCACCGGCCCGCAGATACGGCTTCGGCTCCGGCTGCCCCATGGCCACGCCCGCCGGCGTACCGGTGTTGATGACATCACCCGGGTACAGGGTCATGAACTGGCTGACGTAGCGCACCACTTCGGCCACCGGGAAGATCTGCTGGGCAGTGGTCCCGTCCTGCTTCAGCTCGCCGTTGACCCAGAGCTTCAGGGACAGCGCCTGCGGGTCGGGCACCTCGTCCTTCGTCACGAGCCACGGGCCCAGCGGGTTGAACGTCTCGCAGTTCTTGCCCTTGTCCCACGTACCGCCGCGCTCGATCTGGAACTCGCGCTCCGACACGTCGTGCGACACCGCGTACCCGGCGACGTGCGCGAGCGCCTCCTCGTCGGACTCCAGGTAGCGCGCGGTGCGCCCGATGACGATCGCGAGCTCGACCTCCCAGTCGGTCTTGACCGACTTGCGCGGCACGAGCACGGTGTCTTCCGGTCCGACCACCGTGTCCGCCGCCTTGAAGAAGATGACGGGTTCGATGGGCGGCGTGGCCCCGGTCTCGGCCGCGTGGTCGTGGTAGTTGAGCCCGATGCACACGACCTTGCCGATCCGGCCCACCGGCGGCCCGACCCGCAGCCCCTGCGCGTCGAGCACGGGCAGCTCACCCGACTCGGCGGCGGAGCGGACCCGGTCAAGGGCGGCGGTGTCGGCGAGCAGCGCTCCGTCGATGTCCGTGACGATCCCCGACAGGTCCCGCAGCGCGCCTTCGGCGTCGAGCAGCGCCGGGCGCTCGGCCCCCGCCGTACCGACTCGCAGCAGCTTCATGGTCAATCTCCCTTTGGTCGAGCGCGCCCACTCACATCGGAGGATTGGAAGATCCTCCAAGGTCGCTGTCCATCCCGCAAGACCCTGTTCACGGACCGGACCGTTACCCGGCGGTAGCCAGCGCTCCGGCGCCGTACGGCATGTCCCGGTAGAGCACGGCGCGCTCGACCGCGCTCCAGGTGGTGCTGGTGACCACGTACAGCGCGGCGGCGAGCGGCACGAAGGCGACGGTGAGCAGGGTCATGAACGACATGAACGGCATGACCTTGGTCATCGCAGTCATCGCCCCCATGCCGGGCATCTGCTGGTCCGCGCCCCCCGCACCACTCTCTGCGGATGCGGCCATCTGCGCCTTGGTACGCCGGAAGTTGAAGGTCGCGACGGCGGCCACGATCGCGAAGAGGCCGAGGTAGACGAGCCCCTGCGCCCCGAAGACCCCGCCGTCGGCGAGCGCGTCGCTCCACCGCCCGCCGAGGGGCGCCTCGAAGAGCTTGTGCTGGAGCAGCGCGTTGGCTTCGCCGCCGATGCTCGCACTGGAGAACAGGTGGTAGAGCAGGAAGAACGCCGGAAGCTGGAACATGCTGGGCAGGCACCCGGAGAGCGGCGAGACCTTCTCGGCCGCGTGCAGTTCGAGCACCGCCTTCTGCAGCTTCTCGGGGTTCTTGGCGTGCTTCTTGCGCAGCGCGGCGATCTGCGGCGAGAGCTTGGCGCGCGCCTTCTGACCGCGGGCCGAGGCCCGCGACAGGGGATGGACGAGGAGTCGTACGCACGCCGTGAAGAGCACGATGGCGGCGGCCGTCGCGGAGGCGTGGAAGAGCGGTTCGAGAAGGTCGGCGAGGGAGCCGACCAGGTCAGCGAACATGGACATGAAGCCGGACAGGAAACCGGACATGGAAAAGCCCTCCGAGGGTCTCGTCGTGCCGAGGAAATGGGGAAGAGCGCAGGTGCTCTTTCGGCGTGACGACCCACGAAGGGAGCTACGGGTGTGCGGTGCTCCCTACGCGGCCGTCATGACGAGACGGCCCGGTGCTCGGGGGCGCCTGCGCCCAGAGGCGTCGGGATCGCGCTGCGGCAGGAACGCCGTGCGCTTCTCGCGGTCGCGGATGGCGGTACGCACCCGGGTGCGGGGCACGGCGGGCGCGCAACGCGCGGCGATCAGGGAGCAGAGGGCGAGCGCGGAGCCCGCGGCGGCGGTCGCGGCGAGCGCGACGGCGGCGGTGAGGCTGCTCGCGTCGAGGAGGACGACCTCGACGAGGAGGAAGAGGAGAAGCCCGGTGGGCCGGAGGGCAGCTTTCCAGCCACGGAAGATGTCCTGCATGGCTTCCCGCCCCCTCTCCGTGGCTCGCGGCTCTCTTCGCTCGCGCCGCTCGTCGTCGACGGCGGCTCGGGTGCCGCCGTGCCGCGTACTGCCCGTTATACAGGATGGGCCGCGACGAGCGGACGGCTGCCAGGATAACGGCCGGGGTCACGGCCGGGGTCACAGTCGGGGTCACGGCCGGGGTCACAGTCGGGGACCACCAGGCACCGATGCAAGAAAATCCCACGCAAGCGGCTACCGCCCCCCACTCAACCGGGACTTTCCCGCAACGCGCGCCACACGCCCCCACCCCCCTGCCTACCGAGGCCGCATGGACTGCAGCTTCCCCCACACGATGAGCCGGTACTTGGACGTGTACTCGGGGGTGCAGGTGGTGAGGGTGATGTAGTACCCGGGAGCGCTGTACCCGTGCCCGGTCTTGACGTCGCTGCGGGGAACCGGGCGGATGACCCCACTATCCCGGGCGGAGGTCTGGCCGAGCGTCCTGTCGACGACGTACGTGTAGACGGCCCGCTCGGTCTCGACGACGAGCTGGTCCCCGCCCCGCAGCCGATCGATGCGCCGGAAGGGCTCACCGTGGGTATTACGGTGCCCGGCGAGCGCGAAGTTCCCGCCCTGCCCGGGCTGGGCGGTGCGCGGGTAGTGCCCGACGTACCCCTTGTTGAGTACGCCACCCTTGCTGATCCCCTCCGCGACGGGCACCCGTATCCCGATGCGGGGAATGCGGAGGACGGCGTAGGCCTGATCCCAGTCGGGGGTGGGGGCGGGTCGCTGGCGGGAGGAAGGGGCTACGCCGGGGTCCGGGGCGTCGGGGTCGGCGGACCCCGACGCCCCGGACCCCGACTGCCCCGCCTCGCCCCCATTACTCGCGTCACCCGCTGACGGCGGGGAGCCCTTCGAAGTCTGCCTCTCCCACTCGCGCTCAAGGGCCTGAACCTGGCGCTCGGCGCCGTCGCGGGCCTGCCGGTTGGTCCACCAGAGCTGATGGGCGACGAGAAGCAGCAACACGAGCCCGCAGGTGACGGCGGCTTCGGCGGCACCCCACACAAGCCGAGCGCCGCGCCCCCGCCGCCGCTGCACCACCACAGGAACCCGATCCAACCGATCCACCCGCTCCCGCACGCCGGCACCTCCCGTCCCCTCCCGTCCCGAGAGGGCGGCAGGCTAAGCCCAAGCCCGCCAACAAGCCATGGCGCCCGCACGGCGAACAGCACGAAAGTGCCGCCAAGCCGATCCACCCTGATCCGCCCTCGCCTGCACGCCAACCCTCCTGCAACGCCCCCACTCGGCAGTACGGTGTCCCGTATGCGCCCCGACACGCCTGCCGACCACATCGCCGAAGCCGAGCGCCTGGAGCGGACCGCCGGCTTGTACCCCGAGGACACCGAGCACCTGCTGCTCCAGGCCGCGGCCCACCTGGAACTGGCGGGCGAACGCGACCGCGCGACCACGCTCTACGACCGCCTGATGGCCCCGGACGCCCCGCACCCCGCGTCGGCCCCGACCCTCATCCGCGCCCTGAAGGCCTCGAACCTCTGGGAGTACGGACACGAGGCGGAGGCAAGGGCGATCATCGACGGAGTCCGGGCGGCGACACCCCGCGATCCGGCCCCCTGGGTGATCGTGGCGGAGTCGCTGGAGGCCCACGACGAGCTGACCCAAGCGCAGGAAACCTTCACCCAGGCACTGGAACTCCTGCTGGGCACCTCGTCGACCCCGTCCTACGACCAGCGCCCGCTGCTGTTCGGCCGCCACAGGGTGCGCCGCCTGCTGGGCGCGGAGCACGATGTATGGGACGCGCTGGCGGACGAGGTCTCTTCCTCCCCCGTCCCCTTGGACGAACTGCACGACCCGAAGCGAATCTGGTCCTTGGGCTCGGACAACCCGGCGGAACTCCGCGCGGAAATCTCCCGTATCCAGGCGGAATTGGGCTCATACAGGGAGGCGCTCTCCCGCCCGTTCCCGGTAGCGGTCCTGCACTGGCCGGCGACGGAACTGACGGAACTCCTGACGGCGTACCCGTCCCTGGAATCGGAATACCCGTCCCACGAGGCCCACTTGTCGACGATAGAGGAGTCACTGCGCGAGCTGTCGGCCTCCGGCACCCCGAACCTGGGCATCGTGACAGGCACGGTCCCGTCCTACGAAGCATTCGCAGCCTCAGAGGGCACAAACCCCACGGACGCATCGCTGCTCCCCCAGTACGCGACGACGCTGGCGGCACGGGGGCGAGCTGTGGGGTGGCCGCCGGAGGCGGGGGCGGCTTGTTGGTGCGGGTCGGGGCGTAGCTATGGGGAGTGCCACGGGGGGACTAGGCCCTAGCCCAACGTCTCGGGACTACGCACTCCAGTATTTTCCCGTAGCCCGCCATCAGTCCCAGCAGAGTACGGAAGTACTGGCCACAGGACTCAGCCCGAATTGATCACGAGCAGAGGGACATGGACGAGCACGCAAACAGGGGATACCGATCATTGGAGGTCTGCGCTGGTGCGGGTGGGTTGACGCTCGGTCTGGAACGGGCGGGTTTCAGCCCTCTCGCGCTTCTCGACACCAAAGTGGACGCCTGCCGAACCCTGCTGCTCAACCGGCCTCACTGGTGCGTTCTGAACGAGGACTTCACAGAATTCCTTCCCCAGGACCGGCCCGACCTCTTCCACCCGGACACGAAGATCCATCTCCTCGCGGCAGGCCTGCCTCGACTTCGATCCGCCGCGACTGTGCTGCGCAAAGAATCCGGGCACGAGTCCTTTCTACTGCAGGCCGCCGTATGGCTGGCCCAGGCAATACTCCCCCGGGCATTCGTTATCGAGAACATTCCGGATCTGGCTGAATCATCCACGTACGCAACCACGCGTCAGTGGGTCGAAGAGAGCCTGAATGAAGTGGGATACTCCGTCGACTGGACGGTACTGGATGCTCAGAAGTTCGGTGTGCCCCAAGTTCGACGACAAGCCTTCATGGTGGCCATGGCCCCGGATGACCTCCGTCACTTCGCATGGCCTGCTCCCCTCACATCAACTGCTCTCACAGTCGCCGAGACGCTGTACCCGTCGATGACGCAACGCGGCTGGCCGGGCGCCTGCCGGTGGGCTTCCAAAGCCGATGGGCCAGCACCAACAATCGTCGGTGGTTCGGACAACCGAGGAGGTGCCGACCTCGGCCCTTCAGGCTCCAAGAACAAGTGGGCCCGTATGGGCGTGAACGGGGGCAGCATCGGGGACGACACGCCTGGGCGCGACGATCCCGCGGATCTGACGCCGAAACTCACGGTAAGTCAGGTCGCACTACTCCAAGGCTTCCCGTCCGACTGGACCCTCTCCGGCCGAAAGACCTCGGCCTACCGGCAGATCGGCAACTCCTCGCCGCCCCCCGTGGGGGAAGCTGTGGGGCGACAGATCGTCGAGGTCCTTTCCCGGGAGCGGCAGCACCCGTGAACCGTCCCGAACCGTCCTCGCCAAGCGTGTCCGCCCGAATGAGCAAGCAGCGCAATCGCGACACCGCCGTCGAACTGGCCGTGCGCCGGCTCCTCTTCGCCCAGGGGTTCCGGTACCGCGTGAACCTGCCAGTTCCGGGCGCACGACGGCGCACCATCGACATCGCGTTCACCAAGCAGCAGGTGGCTGTCTTCCTCGACGGCTGCTTCTGGCACGGTTGCCCCGACCATGCCACCTACCCCAAGGTGAACGCCGCGTGGTGGGCCGAGAAGCTCAGCCGGAACGTACGCCGCGACGCGGAGACCAATCGCGCCCTCGAAGCCGAAGGATGGGTCGTCCTGCGCTTCTGGGAGCACGAGGACCCCTCGACCGTCGCTCGCGAGGTCGCGAACCACCTGCGCGACCACGGATCAGCGACAGGGAACCCAGCACCCTCATAAGCTGGCTACACTCACACCCATGACCTCGGAGAACCAACAACCCTTCAGAATCATCGACCTGTTCTCCGGGTGCGGTGGATTTACACAGGGATTCTTCGAGATCTCCAAAATGATCGAATCGGAGAGCGGATTCCACGCGTTCTCACCCGTGGCGAGCGTGGAGATCGATGCCGCCGCCGCATTCACTTACATGACGAACTTCGAAGACTGGGCATCGAGCACAAGAAAGCTGCACCACGGCCTTCCTGAACATCAGTTCTTCCACGGCGACATTGCGGAATGGGTCAGGTTGAAGACTGTCCCGAAGGCTGACGTCATCCTCGGCGGCCCGCCTTGCCAGGGGTTTTCCGGGCTCGGGAAGGGTGACCCCGATGACACCCGCAACACCCTTTGGGAGCAGTACTTCGAAGTAGTGAAGCAGGCGGAACCCCGCGTATTCATCATCGAGAACGTGGATCGATTCAATTCAAGCAATCAGATCAGCGAACTTAAAAAGGCGTTCAAGCGGATCGGGTACACCCTTGACGAGCCTCGGATCCTGAATGCGGCGGACTACGGCGCAGCCCAGCTCCGCATGCGCACCATTATCATCGGCGTGCGAGGAAAAGGCCGCCACATCGGATACCCCAAGGGCGACTACTACGACCCGCGAAAGGGTGAGGGGCTATTCCCTCCACCCGGCAGACGTCTTAAATGGCGCACTCTGCACGATTGCCTGAAAGAGGAAGGCAAGGTTCCGTCGAAGGTGAAGGGGACGGACCTCCCGCTCAAACTCGCTGGAGGGCGTGGCGAAGCTCTGGTTCGTACGTCTCGGAAGGTGCCTCACCTCGGCGTGCTGACCGACGAAAAAGTACAGACGCTGCGCGAAAATATTCCCGGACCGTTCACCAGCGTACAAATGCATATCGGTCGGACTCCGACGGATCTGTCGCTCGCCCGCTATCGCGCCATCAAGCCGGGGCGAAATCGAAAAGATCTACTCGCGGCAGATATTGCGAACGCCGGAACCAACGCGATGCGCCTATCGACCGACAGCTGGGACAAACACATCAGTGGATCCGGGGATGTCATGGGTCGCCTAGAATGGCACAAGCCGTCCGTGACAATTCGCACGGAATTCTACAAGCCGGAGAAGGGGCGGTACCTGCACCCCCAGCAGCACCGCCCTCTCACCCATTACGAGGCAGCACTAATTCAGGGGTTCCCCAGAGAGTTCCTGTGGTGCGGAAGTAAAATTCAGATCGGTCGCCAGATCGGCAACGCGGTCCCGGTGCCGCTGGCCAGGGCGCTTGCCAGGCATGTATACGAGGCGCTGCTCGCCGGCGCCGGCCTCGATGAGGGCCGACGCCAGAATTGAGCCCGACCACGTCTAGTGTTCCTCGCCGTCCTCCGCGAGCCTCCTACCACGAATCTGCGCACTGCGGAACAGCTCCTGAAAGAGCGGTAAAAGCGTGATCGTGGACATGTACGGCACGGAGCCGTCGTCAGGGCCCTGAGGCAATACGTCATGAGGCACGGGTGGTGCGGAGTCGAGTTCGTCGATCCACTGTCGACGGGCTCGTGCGTCCAGCGGTTCATCCTGAGCGACGAGTTCGAACTGGACAGTGCTCCCCGCCGCATTCACTGCCTTGATGAGGCCGTTGGCGGCTCGTGTGCTGTCGACCGTTCCGTCACGGAGCATCCGAATCATGGTCTGTGTCGTTGGCCGGTGAAGAAAGACCTCCAACCGCAAGGCGGAGTTGAACATCTCCTGGTTACCTCCGGCCGTCACCACCGGTTTGTAGTCAGCCCCATCTCTGAAGGTCTCCGCCGCCCACCACAACCGAGCGAATGCCTGCACGTGGTACGGCCCCACGAACCGCCGTGGGTTCACGGAGGGCTTGGGGTTCTTATCCGTGGGGTTACCGAGCCAGCGCCACAGAACGTAATCCGGCGCGATGCGAAGGGCCAAGTGGTTCCAGAGCTCCCTCTTACCGGCCTCGCGCCGGGTGAGGCGCAATACCGCGTGAAGTCTCGGCGCCAGCCACGCGTCGGAGCTCGCCGCGTTCTCCCTGTCGAAGCGCTGCATCGCGGTGTCGAAGAGCTCCCGCACGGGGGATGCGTGCCAGCGGGTCGGTCCCCCGTCCATCGGTGTGGCTAGACGATCCAGCTTCCGGGACGGAAACGCTGCGGTGCCGCGGAGCGCCTCTGCCTTCAACTCGCGCAGAGCGGCCGCGTCTGGGAGCTGCGCCAACATGCCGGGGATGTCCACACCTGCCTGATACACGGACGCCATGCTCATTTCGCTCGCCCCTTCTTCACTTCACGCAGCGCCTGGCCCAGCGACCGTGCGACCTTCGCCTGGCGCCCGGCCGCATGCAGCACACGTGCGTGCAGGTCCGTGCTGTCGCCCCCGATGCGTCGCTCGACGAGATCGAGCAGCGCATCATCGGGGGAGCGCTCGGGATATACATCGGGGAGCATGTTCCTCAGAACGGCGTCTCTCCATCCTCCGGGCCACTGAGGCTCGCCGTCCTCGACCGTGACCGAACAGCAAGCCGTGTTGAACAGCGTGATCCACATGTCGGTACCGAGCTTGGCACCGACGACTTTCTGGAGAGCCGCCTCGGCGGGCGTGACGCCCCCTGATGCCCGGAGCAGCTGAGCGACTCCCTCAACTGCTGTATTGATGTACAGCGTTGGGGTCTCACCGAGACACTCGATTGTCCACTCGTCCTGCCGAAACGCATGCAGATGGGCCTGGTCGGGGTCGGTGAAGTCGACCTCGACGGTCCTGATGTCCTGCTTCCGGGTCGGAGTCTCCGCATCGAGATCGACGACCCACGGCTCCTCCGGAGCCCCTACCATCCGGCCCGCTACGCCGTCGACTGTCGCGACGACCACTCCCGAGAGCTCCATGCGCCCGAGGTGTTCGTCGCGCACGAGGCGGACGTCACCCACCCAGACCCCGGCCGACTCTCTGCGGAGCTGTGTCATCGAACGCGCATGGGAGTTCCGGTTGCTGATCACGACGGCGGCGTTGATGTCCGACCAGCCTCTGGCTCCCGCGTCCGCGACCTCCGGAACTTTCATCCTCACCGAGAGGCGGGCCACCTCCCAATCGGCAAATCCGACGCGATGGAGCGCCACCATGCGCTCCTGACCGTCGATGAGCTCCAAGGACAGCGGCTCCTGATCGACGCGGCCCTCACGCACCTCCAACGTGATCTCGCCGTCCGAGCGGCGCAGAGTCGGGTAGGGAACCAACTGCTTCACTGCGTCTGCTCCTTGGCCCGCTGTACGTCGACTTCGATTCGCGCCAGGTGGCCGGCCACGGGATGGTCTCCCACATCTGTGATGCCGCGGAATTCGGCGCGGCGCGCCCCGGCCCGGATGCGCAACACCCCCTCGGATGTCACTTCGCAGTTGCTCACCGAGATGAGTCGATCCCATCGGACTGTGGGCTTCGGACCGGACCTCGTGACGAAGCGCAGCACAGGTACCAAGGCCCAGGGGTCTTCACGTTGCGGCAGACCAACCTCGACGGTGACATCCCATGCGCCATCCTCGTTCAGTTGCCCGTGCAGATCGTCAACTGTCGGGAACGCCCTGCTGTTTCGCGGTGGCCCCTTGGGTGCCTCGATGCGCAGAATGTCACGCAGAACGGGCGGGAGTGCTTCGCCCTCCGCCGACCCGGCCTGTGGCGCCGTCGCGGCGAGCACGGCTTCGCGCATTCCCCTGCGAAAATCCGTGATGCTCTTCACCGCCCCCCTGGAATAGGTGGTCACCAGGTCCTCGGTGCGCTTCCATGCGTTGTGGTCCGGAGGCTCGGCAGTGCGCAGGAACCGTTCCGCCGCTCTCGCTCCGGCGCTATCGCGACCCGCAGCGCGGCCGGCCAGGACAACGGCCTGATAGGGATGGCCGCCGAGTGGCGGATTGATGGTCTGACTCATGACAACCATGCGACTTCCGCGCATGCAGACCAGCTGGTTCGGATTCTTCTCATCGTCCTCCGCCGGCGTGAGGAGCATCACCGCCCGGTGCTCCACCGCTGTGGATTCCTCAGCGCTCGACGGTTCTCTCAACGCCGGTACTTTCAGGGGAATCTCGCGCACGATCACGGAATTCCGGGAGGTCAGCCTGTCGTCCGTGGCTCCCTGGAGGTAAGCCCTGAGCGCCCGGGCCCGCGAGGGCTCATATTCCTCGGGCTTCACCTCGGTCTCAGGAATCACCTCCACGCCATTGCGCAGAGCCACAACGGACGCCTTGAGCAGAGGGTGTCCGTCAGGAGTGGCGACCAGGGAGGCCCAGAAGTTCCTCCCCAGCCCCCGTAGCAGGCTCTGGTGCATCGATTCGAGGTCAGCGTCTTCCTCGACGCCTTCGTGGGCCGCCACCACGAGGAATGAGGTCCCCGGTTCGTCGCCGTCACGCGTGAGGTGAAGGTCCTCAACTGTCGCGCTGTCGGCGAACCAAGATCGTGTGGCGTCGCCCCGCGCGGGGTCGGGCATGCCGAACCAGGCAGGGCCGGCGAAGGGAACGTGGCTCAGCTCGTGCCACGGAAGATCGGCACGGCCGATGACACGACGCTCACTCCGGCCGCTCAACGGTTCGGAGAGCGTGCTGTTGATCAGCACAATTCCGAGTTTGCTCGCGGACCAGAGTGTCGCCTTTCCAAGTCCGTACGAACCACCCGCTCCTGTAGACGACTTGTGACTGTCCAGTTGCCGGCGCACTACCGCCGCGAAGCGACCGTCCCCATAGTCGTCACCGGTCAGCCCACGGGCATTAAAGTCATCGATCCTCAGGAGAATGAGTCGACCGTTCTCCTGTTCCATCTCCTTCAAGCCACTTTTCAAGACGCGGGCCGTTTTCTGGTTGCTGCCCGCAACAGACTCGTAGTGACGACGCAGTGATTCCCACTGGATAGCCGATTTAAAGCGATCCAGCCTCTCTCCGGAGATCTCGTGGAGTACATGGCGCACGCGGACCGTCCCGTCCGCGCCCACGAGCGCCTCGTCGAGACTGTTCTGCGTCGTCTCACGGGCGAGGACACCCAGGTCGGCATCAAAGGCGAATGCCGCGGCGTTTCCGTATTCTCGACCGCCATCCTGGTGCGCGGGGCGGTGATACCAAGTCGGAGCGACCGAGGAGCGCCTCTGCCCGATGAGTACGTCGTCCCGCTCCGTGCCTACTTCCGGCGTCTTAATGTCTGTACCGGCACCAATTGCAACCTCAATCCGCCGCAGAGTATCGGCGCGCGGGGTGACCCTTCCCGACACCCATGTGGAGACGGCGGCTCGTGTGACACCGACCTGTTCCGCCAACTCGCTCTGCGTCATACCACGGCGCTTCAAATGCCGCCCCAGCCACTGTCCGTACTCCTCGGCCACCTCAGCCCCTCGCTGCTCGCGTCGCGCGTACGTACTGTCACGGACCAGGCTAGCAACGGAATTTGACAGTTCTGGCAGAAGATTTGACAAGGAATGGGGGGGGGGGGGGGGCCCCCGCGCGCCCGCGGGGCCGGAGCCGCGGCGGGCGCCGGGTGGCGAGAGCCACACACACCACACAGACGACGGAGACACACACC
>NZ_JBSGUA010000014.1:92678-286137 GCF_053607685.1 Streptomyces sp. NPDC055099
CCCCTCGGTGCTGGGGTGGGGCTTTCTTACTGTCCCGGACCTGGCTTGCACCGGATTTTGCACGTTTGGGCCCATTTTTTTACACGGATTGCCCCCCCCCCCCCCCCCGCGGCGGACCAGGGTGGCGCTACCCGCTGCACGCACTTGCTGCAAGCACTTGCCAACCCATATGTGGCGGTGCCACCCTGACCGCCACCGACAACCGTGCAGCGGCAGGCGGGGCTTACTGACCCCAGGGGTGACGTGCGCCCGCACACGGACAAGCCCCCTTTCTCTTCAGCGTGTCCGCTTTAGCCATAATTGCAACTTAAGCCCCCTTCCCCTTTTCGCTCGGACCGTGAGGATTTCAGTGCCCTTACCCTCTTTCGACCACGATGGCCCACTGACCGACGTGCTCCGCGTCGTGGTCACTCAGTCCGAGCGAAGTGTCGCCACCTACCGCAGCGATCCGGGCCGCATTCAGGAAGACGCCAACGGGGAGCGCCGGATTACTCAAGGTGGCTACGGGGAACGGCAGTTGTACGAGCTGGTGCAGAACGGAGCGGACGAACTCCGTGACGGCCGGTCGCCCGGCCGCATCCACGTACTGCTCACGCAGAACCATCTGTACTGCGCCAACGAAGGCAACCCGATATCCCCCGAGGGCGCCGAGACCATTCTGCGTATGGGCGTCTCTCGTAAGCGCTCCGGGCAGATCGGTCGCTTCGGTGTGGGTGTCAAGTCCGTCCTGTCGGTGAGCGACACGCCTGAGTTCTTCAGCGTCACCGGAAGCTTCGGGTTCGATCGCGCATGGTCGGAACGTCTTATCCACGAGGTGCAACCGCAGGCGGCCGAGACGCCCGTCCTGCGCATGGCTCGCCCACTCGATGCGACCAAGGAGCGCCTGGCGGATCCGGTTCTCGACGACCTGCTCGGATGGGCAAGCACCGTGGTCCGACTGCCCTTGCTACCGGGCGCCGCACTGCGTCTGTCCAAGGACATTCGTGAATTCCCCAATGAGTTCCCCCTGTTCTCCCCGCATGTCAGCACCGTCGCCCTGGAGGACCGCCGAAGCACACCGGTCTACCACCGCCAGCTCCACGGTGCGCGTTCGGAACCGACCCACCACGAACTGCGCGTCGTCGACGGCCGCAGGGAAACCGGTCACGAGACCTGGCGTGTCTTCACCACCGATCACCCGCTCCCTGATCACGCCCGTGAGGCGGCCGGAGAGCTGCACGATCGTGCGGTCATCGAGATCGCGTGGGCAGTCCCCGCCACGCCCAGGCACGAACTCGGGAAGTTCTGGGCGTACTTCCCGACCAACTACCCGACGACGCTGCGGGGCATCCTGAATGCGGCCTGGAAGACCAACGAGGACCGCCAGCACCTGCTCGACAAAAGCCCGCTCAACAACGAGCTTCTCGCCGAAGCCGCACGCCTCGTCGTCACGTCACTTCCCGAGCTCACGACGCCCGGCGACCCCGCCTCCTACCTTCCCCTGCTGCCGGGGCGTTCCAAGGAACAGCGGAACTGGGCCGACGGAAAGATCATCGAGAACATCTGGAAGTCCGCCGCCGTCCTGCCCTCACTCCCCGACCAGAAGGGCTCGTTGCGGGTCCCCGCGGACCTACGCGTACATCCCGACGAGGTGCAGCCCGAGTGGCTCGACATCTGGGCGTCCCATGCCGGATGCCCGACACACTGGGTGCACAGGTCAGTGGAGGCGGACCGCGATCGGCGCGGCAAGATGGCCCACATCCTCGGCGCGGCGAAAGTCCAACGTGCCTCTTGTCAGGAATGGTTGGAAGCTCTTGTCGCGGATGGCTCCGCAGAGGCCTCCGTTCGCGCGCTTCGCATTCTGGCCGAAATGCTCCGGGCCGGAAGTCCGTACGCCGCCGAGGCACGTCGCGCCAAAATCCTCCTCACCGAGCAGCACGGGTTGGTGGCCCCCCGAGCCAACACTGTTTTCCGCCGAGTCATCGGGGACAGCCTCCCCAACGAGATGGTTTACCTCCACCCGACTCTCGCCGACGACCCGGCACTGTCGCGTGACTTGGACATCATCGGCATTCATGAGGCGGATGCACTCGGCCGCTTCGAGGCCGTTGTCGACCAAGGCTTCTTTGGCTACACCGACGCGTCCTGGGAAGAGTTCTGGGCTTTGGCCCGGCGCGCCGGCTCGGGGCAGGCGGCCCGCATTCTCACCGCCAAAGTAGGAGATGCCCCGAACAAGCTCAAGGTGCGAACAACCGGTGGCGCCTATCGATTCGTCGCGGACTGCCTGTTGCCCGGTCCCGTCGTCCCGTCCGATGGCTCGCGCGACAAGTTTGTCGCCATCGACACAACCTTCCACAGGGACGATCGCACCCTGTTGAAGGACCTCGGCGCCCTTGACGGCCCCGTTCTCGATCAGGATCCCAGGAGCGAGCCGTGGTACGACGAGTACCTCGACGCGATCCACAAGTGGTACTGCAAGCAACTGCCGGCCGACGCCAAGCGCCCCGCCAAGAGCACTTTGCGACTTGAGGGCGCCAAACCCGCCGGCCCCCTCGGCTTCCTCCCTCGGCTTAGTCAAGAGGGGCGCGCCGCATTCGTCACCGCGTTGCCCGAGCGCGCCATGGTCCGCAATTGGACGCTACAGATAGGGCAACAGGTCCGCACTCAGCAGCCGGTGATGTCACCTCTGCGCTGGATGGTGATGCGCGAGGGCAGGGCCATGACCAATCAAGGTGTCACCGACCTCCGCCTCTGTGTTGGCCCTCAACTGGACCGATACGCCAGGTTGCTCCCAGTGGCACACATGGGCGCACAGCACGCCCAGGCCCTCGAACTCCCCACCACGCTTCAGGAGATCCCGGCCCGAATCCTGGTCGCCCTTTTCAAGGAGATCACGGGAAGCGAGGACGACAAAACGGTCGGCTCCGGGTACGCGCTGCTGGCCCGAGCAGCCTTCGAGTTCCCGCCGGAGGCGGATTCCGGGACGCGGTGCCGAGTCGGGACCGAATGGACGTCACAGCCCGACAGCGAGATCGCGGTCACCGCGAGCGAGGAGGAATATTGTTCGCTGATCCGTGAGTCCGTTCCCGCCCTGTTGGTGGAAAGCGGCGAGGACGCCGACCTGATGATCGATCTCTGGCACATGCGCAGGCCGGACGAGATGATCGAGAAGGAGATCTGGTCGGCCTCGGAGACCGAACCCGAGCTACTGCTCAACCGGTTCCCCGCCCTAACCGTCCGAGTCGGGCAGCAAGCCAACGACTGCTGGTTCAGGCCTTGCACCGCGATCGAAGAGCGAACCCGTACGGCCAACGGAACCAGACCGGCTTCCCGCAAGAGCGCTCTCCAGGACCGCACTGCCCTCATTCTCAATCCAGAGGACGACCTGGAGATCCTTTTCGAGTCCGCCAAGGTCTTCCGTTGGAACCTCGACATCGACGCTTGCAAGCGCATCATCTCGCTGCGGGAACAGCAGAAGGCGAACGAGGAACTCCAGCGCATCGTCCACACCGACAGTGTCATCGACAAATTGCTGCTGCTCGTTGGCGCTGAGGACCTTCGAGCTGGCCTTGACCCCAGCCTGCTCGAGGACGAGTGGCTGACCCACGGAGCAGAACCGACCGACCGACGCATTGCGGAGATCGCCCACAACGCGTTCAAGGACGAAGTACTCCAGGAATACGCGAAGGTGATCTCGGCCCGCTGGACGGAGGCTCCGGGCAGCTTCCGTGGGGATTCCAACGCCCGACGTTTCGTCAATCAGCTTGGATTCCCGGAGTCGTACGCCGGTGTGCGCGCAGTCAATCCTGATCCGATGGAGACGGTCGGTGGGCCTACCGACTTCCCTCAACTACACCCATATCAGGAGCGGTTGGCGACAAACATGTACCTCCTGCTTACCGATCCGGAGCCGCGGAGGGCCATGCTCAGCCTGCCTACGGGGGCGGGAAAGACGCGCGTCGCCGCCGAGGCCGTAATCCGCACGATCAAGGAGAAACGCCCCGAGGGCCCCATCCTTTGGATCGCCCAGACCGAGGAGCTGTGCGAACAAGCTGTCCAGAGTTGGAGGTTCGTATGGTCGATGGTGGGGGCAAAGAACGAAAGCCTCACCATCAGCCGTCTGTGGAGCACGAATTCTGTGACTGATGTGCGGGCGAACACCCATCTGGTGGTGGCCACGGACGCCAAGTTGGAGAGGTGCTTGGCGACAGAAGACTACGACTGGCTCCGCGAGGCTGCCATGGTCATCGTCGACGAGGCGCACACTTCGCTCTCGCCCCGCTACACGGATATCTTCACCCAGCTGGGCATTGCTCGTGGCAGAACCGCTCGACCGTTGGTAGGTCTGACGGCCACTCCTTTCCGGGGCACCAGCACAGAGGAGACCCAGCGGCTCGTTAGCCGATACGGCGGCACGCGTCTGGATCGCGGCGTACTCGCCGAGTACCCCTACCCCGAGCTTCAAAGACTCAGGGTCCTGGCTCAGGTCGAACAGCGTGAACTGCCAGGGATGACACTCCAACTGACCGAGGACGAACGGCTATCGGCCGAGGCTTCCAGAAAGCTACCGGGTTCCGTGGAGCAGCGTATCGCGGACAACCGCGAGCGCAATCGCATGTTGGTCGAAGAGATCGCCGCGTTGCCGCCGGCGTGGCCCGTGCTGCTCTTTGCCACTTCGGTCGCCCATGCCCGCCTCATGTCGGTGAAACTCTCAGACGTAGGGATCCACTCCGAGTCGATTGATGCTTCTACTCCGACCCCGGTCCGACGAAAGCGCGTAAACGAGTTCCGTGAGGGACGTATCCGCGTACTCTCGAACTACGGCGTTCTGGCCCAGGGATTCGACGCCCCCGCGACTCGTGCCGTCGTCGTTGCCCGCCCGACGTACAGCCCCAACGTCTACCAGCAGATGATCGGGCGCGGTCTACGCGGACCACTCAACGGCGGCAAAGAGGAGTGCTTGATCCTCAACGTGCGCGACAACATCCAGAACTACGGACACGAACTGGCTTTCACGGAATTCGAGGAACTGTGGGGGAACAAGTGACCACCGCGTCGTTCACACCCACCGGCAGCTCTCCTCCGCACAGTCACCCACCCCTGACAGCGGAGCAGCGAGCCGTCGTGGACCTGCCCTGGAGCGCGAAGACATTGGTGCTGGCAGGGGCCGGTACAGGCAAGACGCACACCCTCGTGCAGCGCCTCGACACACTCGTCGACCGAGATGAACTGATACCGGGCGAAATCCTCGTCCTGAGCTTCTCGCGCGCCGCGGTGAAGGAGCTCCGCTCCCGCGTCGTAGGCCAAGCGCGGGCCGCACGGCGCATCCAGGTAAAGACGTTCGACGGCTGGGCGACGGGCATCGTACACGACCTCGACCCCGAAGGGGGTTGGCGCGCGGCGCCCTTCGACGATCGCATCAAAGGGGCGACCCTCGCCATCGAGTCCGGCCGTCTTGAGGAACTGTACGAGGACGGCATCAGTCATGTCGTCGTCGATGAGGTGCAGGATCTCGTCGGCGTTCGATGTCGGATGGTCGAGGCGCTGCTGGAGCATCTGCCCCGAGCTGGCTTCACCATGGTCGGTGACCCGGCACAGGCGATCTACGGATTCCAGCTCCCGGTGGAGAAACGCCCCGAAGAGGTCAACGCCTTTTTTCCCTGGCTGCGGAATACATGCTGCGACGACCTCACCGAGCTGCGCCTCACCCGTAACTTCCGAGCAAGCACGTCGACGGCACGACTCGCTCTGAACGAGGGCCCGTTGCTTCAGGCCGACAACCTCTCGGCAGCCGCTTACACGGAGATTCACGACAGGCTGCAGGGGACTCTCGCCCGCACCACCTTCAACTTCGGGCACCTCGACGACGACTTCGCGCTCGGCTCGCTCCGGGAGTTCACCGGGTCCTGCGCCGTGCTGTGCCAAAACAACGCGCAGGCACTCCAGGTGTCGGAGGATCTCTACACGGGCCGTGTTCCCCACCGGCTCCAGCGCTCCGCGCAAGAACGCGTAGTGCCCGCGTGGCTGGCCCTCCTGTTCGGCCTGTCGGAGGGCTCGGCGCTGAGTCGAGGCCGCTTCGAGGAGCTGCTGCCCCGGCTGGGCCTACCGGCCGGAAACGAGGCCGCGATAGTGTGGTCGGCTCTGCTTCGGGCCGACGGCCGTGGCGGTGACCGCAGGGGCATCGACCTCAATCGGGTCCGCAGGGCATTGATGGAGAGGCGGGTCCCGGACGAGCTCGCCGCACAGCCTCCCTCATCCTTGGTGGTGTCCACCGTCCACCGCGCCAAGGGCCTGGAGTTCGACCGCGTTGTCGTGACCGTCCCGAGCACGATCTCGGACCGCAAGAACGGGTGCGCCGACCCGGCCGGCGAAGCGAGGGCCCTGTACGTCGGCATGACCCGCCCGCGCAGCGATCTCTATCATCTCGACCTCCGCCCGGACTGGTACCTCGACAAGGACACGAAAGGCCCCTTTGCCACCAACCGTTGGTATCGAAGGGGCAAGGGTCACGACTCCAAGGGGCAGCGCTACGGGATGGAGGTGCTCGGCGGAGATGTCCTTCGGGAGCGTCCGGCCGGAGCCGACGACGCAAACGCCGACCCGGCGGTGCTCCAGGGCTACTTGGCCGATCGGGTCCGGACAGGGGACGCCGTGGAGCTGGCCCGCCTGGGGACCTTCACATCCTCCGATGGTGAGAGCCCGCGCTACGCCGTCCTCCACGAGGGACGCTGTATCGGTGAGGTCTCCGAGCAGTTCCGCCGTGCCCTATACAGCATCCGCCACGTCTCTCGTAGTTCCCAGGACATGAAGTGGCCGGTCCGGATGCGGCGGCTGCGCATCGACACGGTGGAGACTGTCGCGGGCAGCGACGCCGCAGCCGAGGCTGCGGGCCTGGGAGAACGCGGCATTTGGTTGGCCCCCCGGCTCATCGGCATGGCGAAATTCGAGTGGGAACGCAAGGACGCGGGGGAAGAGAAGAAGTGACCGACAGCCGCCACGAGGCCCACTACACGTTTCGCGGAGAACTGGAACAGCGCGTCGTACGCGATTTGTTCGGACCCACCGACAGCTCCGAGGAGCTGCTGGTCGACCCTCCTGTCACCACGTACCCGATCGGTGTTCTCTTCCCCAAGGAACAGCCCGAGGCGATGGCCGACGAGCCGGACGAGGATCAGGACGTCGACGAGACACTGGTCTCCGACGTCGTCAAGGCTCGTGCGAAGGACGAGGAGAACAACGAAGCCGGTGTGCCGCTGGCCAACCGTCACAAGCCGTCGGCCGCCGGCATCACCTTTGCCGTCGACACCCACCGTGTCGCCGAACTGAGCATCGACGTAGCGGCCGCCCGCTACGAGCCGGTCGACGAGCAGGGCAACAGGACAGAGGCGAAGCGTGCGCAGACGCGCACCACCGGCGACACGGGTGTGCGTTGGAAACGCAGTTACGCCCGGACGACAAGCATCCGCCTGCCTGTCGCCGAGCCCGACCCCCGGTGGCACCATCCAGTCATGAAGGGCCTGGAGCTCCAGGCCGTCATACGACCTGCCGATGCGTCCGGTGTGGCCGCGGTAACCCTCACCCTGGTCAACAAGGAAGACGCTCCTGCCGAGGGCATGCAGGACGAGTACTGCTTCTTCCAGCCCCGCCTGGTCGTCCGAGCACCGGAGGGTTCGCACGCCCTCGTCGAGCGTCGCCGACGGGGCAGGCATCACGACGCGGAGCTCGACGTAATGCGGCTCCTCTATCGCTACGCTCCCGCGTTCGCCACGGGACACGGTTGTGCGGCCGACTGGACGTGGCAGCCCCCGACCCCGAACCGAATGCCCGACCCTGAGGAGCGCACCGGTATCGACGAGGTGCGGATCGCTTTCGTCCCCTCGTACGAGGTGCTACTCACCGACTCCAATCCGCACATCGATACGGGTTCGCTCGGCATGCTGCGCCTCTCCGAGGCCACGTCGCATGATGTGGTCGCCACCCTGCGCACGCTGCTCGGCGGCTATGAGAAGTGGATCGGCGAGCGGGAGCGGGATGCCGAAGAACTGGCTGCCACCGAATTCGGCGACATGGCCCGGGAGCAGATCGCACTGTGCAAGCAGGTGCTGAAGCGCATGCACAGCGGCGTCGACCGCCTCGCCACCGACGCGACGTGCATGGAGGCGTTTCAGTTCGCCAATCGGGCCATGGCCGACCAGCGGGCACGAAGCGACTGGATCAAAGGCGATCGTCAGGGCACGCCGCAGCCCGAGAAGGGCGAGTGGCGTCCCTTCCAGATCTGTTTCGTGCTGCTCTGCCTCGACGGTGTGGCCGATCCCACCCACTCCGACCGCGAGGTCGCTGACCTGCTCTGGTTCCCGACCGGTGGTGGCAAGACCGAGGCATACCTCGGTCTGATGGCCTTCACGATCTTCCTGCGACGGCTGCGCCTGGGCCCGGCAGGTGGCGGTGTCACGGTCCTGATGCGCTACACCCTGCGGCTGCTCACCCTACAACAGTTCGAGCGCGCGACAGCCCTGATGTGTGCCATGGAGATGATCCGGCTGCGGGTGGGGCACCGACTGGGCACCGAGAAGATCACGATCGGTATGTGGGTCGGGCAGTCCGCCACTCCCAATCACCTCAAGGACGCCAGAAAGAACCTGAACAAGCTGCAAAACGGCCAGCCCGTCCCCAAGGAGAACCCCGTACAGCTGCGTGCCTGCCCGTGGTGCGGCACCGGTCTCGGGCCCGAGCACTACTCGGTCACCCACGTCGCGATGAGTGTCGAGTGCCCCAATACAACCTGCGATTTCCACTTCGGGCTACCGGTCCACGTGATTGACGAGACGGTTTACGCGGCACGCCCCACCCTCGTCATCGCCACCGTCGACAAGTACGCGATGGTGCCGTGGCAGGAGAGGGCCGCCGCCCTCTTCAATCGCAACCGTCCGGCGGACGACACCCCGCCGCCGGAGCTGATCATCCAGGACGAGTTGCACCTGATCTCCGGTCCCCTCGGTACCTTGACCGGTCTGTACGAGACCATGGTAGACCTCGCCGCGAACACGCCGAAGGTCATTGCCTCCACTGCGACCATCCGTCGCGCCAAGCAGCAGGGCCAGGCGCTGTTCCGCCGCGAGGTGCAGCAGTTCCCGCCCACCGGCCTCGACGCCCGCGACTCGTGGTTCTCCGTGGAGACCCCCAGCAAGGACAAGGCCTCGCGGAGATACGTCGGTCTGCTCGCGCCCGCCACCAGCCAGTCGAGCCTGCTGGTACGCGCCTATGCCGCACTGCTCCACAACGCCGCCGGTATCGAGGGCAACGAGGAGGTTCGCGACGCCTATCTGACTCTGGTCGGCTACTTCAACAGTCTCCGCATTCTGGCCGCCGCCGAACTCCAGGTCAGGGACGACGTCGACGACCGGCTGAAGCTGTTGGCCGAACGCGACGGGTGTGATCAGCGCGAACTCGACGAACCGACCGAGCTCACCAGCCGGGTGGACGCCAGCGACATCCCTACGTACCTCAAGGACCTGGAACGCGCCCACCCGCTCCGGAGTGTGGTGGACGTGCTGCTCGCCACGAACATGATCTCGGTGGGCGTCGACGTCGACCGCCTGGGCCTGATGGCCATCATGGGCCAGCCGCAGACGACCGCCGAGTACATCCAGTCCAGCAGCCGTGTGGGCCGAAAGCACCCCGGCCTGGTCGTGACCCTCTACAACTCGTCCCGATCCCGCGACCGTTCGCACTACGAGAACTTCACCGCGTACCACTCGGCGCTCTACCGGCAGGTGGAATCCACGAGCGTCACCCCGTTCTCCCCCCGAGCACGCGACCGGGCACTTCACGCGGTACTGATCGGTCTGGCCCGCGTCATGATCGAGAAGGCGCGCCCCAAGAGCGCCGCCGGCAAGGTGGAGCAGTTCGTCGACGCCCTGTACGAGTTGGCCGCCAGGATCGTCGACCGCGCCCGGGACATCGCTCTGGCAGAGTTCGACACTCCGGAGGACTCGAAAGCCGTGGAGGCCGCCGACGCGCTCGCAGCCGATGTCGAGTCCGAACTGCAGGCCATTATCGAAGCCTGGCGGGACTACGCCGAAGAGCAGAACGACTACTCCGAGGGCTTCGTCTACGAAGGGTGGCGGGGCGCACGCCCCGCGCTCCTCGCCCCCTATGCCGAAGCCGAGGAGGGCCAACTCCCCTTCGCCACGCTGACCAGCATGCGCGCCGTGGACGCCGAGTCCGACCTGTTCGAGGAGAAGTGAGATGACCAGCACCTCCCGCCCCGGTGACGGGGACTCCCGCTTCGCGCGCCTAGCCCGCCCCGCCGCCCCGCGGAGACGTGGATCCGCCCGCCGGTCCCAGGTGATCACGACGTACGGCGTCGGCTCGATGATCGCCATCGAGAGCGAGTCCTTCATCGTGCGCGGCATCGACTCCTGGCACGTGCCCGAGGAGTTCGGGCTGACCGAACCCCGTCTCCAACACGCGCTCCGCGTCGACGGCTTCCACCTTCCGCCGGCCTCGGCGGACAGCCATCCCCGCACAGACGGCGTACACATCGCGCGTTTCCCCCGGTGGTACTCCTGCCCCAAGTGCAAGGTGCTTGCCGAGCACGCGAAGCTCAAGGCGGACCGCAACAGCAACAAATGCTCCGGGGACGCATGCGGCCTGGCCGAGCTGACACCCTCCCGATTCGTGGCCGTTTGCGAGAACGGCCACCTCGACGACTTCCCTTACTGGAAGTGGGTCCACAAGGGAACCGGGCCCTCTTCTTCCGGCACGAGGCACGAGCTGACCCTCCATGCCACCGGCCGCACCGCCGCACTCCGCTCCATCGAGGTCCACTGTTCCTGCGGGAAGAAGCAGTCCATGGAGGGTGCTCTCGGCCGTGCGGCCCTCGAGTCCCTGGGTATCAAGTGCTCCGGAGCGCGCCCCTGGCTCAAGGGTGCCGACGCCGAGGACTGCCTCGCCAAAACTCGGGCCATCCAACGCGGTTCGTCAACGGCCTGGTTCCCCCAGGTCGCCTCTGCCCTGACGATCCCGCCGTGGTCCGAGGGCGCGAACAAGGTGATACGCCCGTACGTGTCCAGCCTCCTGGGACGCGGCGACGAGTTCATCCTCGAGTACGTCGACGCCACCACGCCGCTCCGCAAGAGCGGATACGAGGCGGCCGATCTGCTCGCCGCCCTACGCATCGCACAGCGCTCCATGGAGAAGAAGGACGCAGACGAGAACGACGCCGCTGTCGTATCGGAGGACCCGATACGCCGGGACGAGTACGAGCAGCTCCAGCGGGCCACTCGACCCGACCCTCACGGCGTCAAGCCCGACTTCGAATGCCTGGAGGCCGGCGAACTCGACAAGGTCACGAAGGATTTGGGCATCGAACAGGTCATGCTCGTCCCGCGTCTGAGGGAGGTCCGCGCGATGACTGCGTTCACCCGCCTCGACCCGCCGAACCGGGCCGCCCCCGAGAAAATGGCGAGCCTGGCCAAGAACCCCCAGGGATGGCTGCCCGCGATCGAGGTTATCGGTGAGGGTGTCTTCTTCCGCCTGTCGAGCGAGCAGGTCAAGACGTGGGAGGAGCGGGCCGCCGTGGCTGAGCGCGCGGAGAGCGTCCTGAAACACCACCAAGCACTCCTCGCGAAGCAGGCGGGTCCGGACGGCACGCCGGACGAATCCCCGGTAAGCGCACGGCTGCTGCTCCTGCACACTCTCGCGCACGTACTGATCAACGAGTGGAGCCTCGACAGCGGCTACCCTGCCGCGTCCCTGCGTGAGCGGCTCTACGTGGACGACGACATGCTGGGCGTTCTGATCTAT
The DNA here is from genome assembly GCF_053607685.1 of Streptomyces sp. NPDC055099. NCBI lineage: Bacteria > Bacillati > Actinomycetota > Actinomycetes > Kitasatosporales > Streptomycetaceae > Streptomyces > Streptomyces sp. NPDC055099. The sequence goes on from NZ_JBSGUA010000014.1 coordinate 104,466, forward strand.
ACGGCAACCAGTGACTCCGCCGGAAGCCTGGGCGGCCTTGTGAAGCAGGGAGAGCCTGCTTCCTTCGCCGCATCGTTGGATGCGGCGCTGGCTCGATCGAGCTGGTGCTCCGCCGACCCTCTGTGCATCGAATCGACTGTTTCAGGTGCTGACAACGTAAATATCGCCGCCTGCCACTGTTGTGTGCTACTGCCCGAAACGAGCTGTGAGTCTTTCAATCGCTTTCTCGACCGGGTCATGCTGATCGGAACTCCGGCGAACCCTGAGTTGGGGCTCTTCAACACTCATTCCTGAGTCCACTCGCTGGACGCCCAGCGAGCCTGAAAGAGGGCCCGCTCCAGGCGGGCCCTCCTGAGGTGTGGCATGTGTCGCCAGTGCGTCAGTCCTCGTCGTGGTCGCCCTCGAAGTCGTGGTCGCCCTCGAAGTGGCCCGCGGCGTCGGTGATGCCCGCCGGGCCGCCCAGGTTTTCGTAGGCGAAGGCGCCGCGCATGCCGCCGTCGTGGTGGTCGCTGTCGAAGTGGCCTGCGGCCTCGGTGATGCCGGCGGGGCCGCCGAGGTTCTCGTAGGCGAAGCCGGCCCGCACGCCCTCGTGGTCGTCGTCGGCGAGGGCGGTGCCGCTGGCGCCCAACACGGCGGCGGCGGTGAGGGCGGTGACAGCCAGGGCGGTACGGATACGCATGGGGTCCCTTTCGGTGCGCGATCACGGGGTGTGTTCACTGCGGTCAGTGGTCCCGCAGTGGTCTGCGTGTTCAGTGTGTTCAGGTTTGCCCTATTTACTGATCGCGCAGACGTGGTCCGTCTCAATTCACTCGCACAGCGGCGGGCGCCCATGGACCTGCGCCCGCCTAACCCACCCGTTCGTCCCAGTCGATCCGGTGCTCGAACTGCCACGCACCCCACACCGCTCCCCCGCCCCCGCCCACCTTCGTCGCCACCGGCAGGACCGCGTCCCGCAGCGCGCGGCTCAAGGGCCCCGCCGGCTTTGGGGTGGCCGTGCGGGCCGCGGCTGACGTGGCCGTCGATGTCGCCGTCGCGTGTTTGAGGATGCGGTCCACCCTGGGGCGGCGCAGGGTCTCGTACGCCTTGAAGGCCTTGCCCGGGGGCAAGTCCCGTAGGCAGCGGGCCAGTTCGAATGCGCTTTCCGTGGCCAGCGAGACTCCCTGGCCCGATGTCGCCGGTGTCGCGTGCGCCGCGTCGCCGATCAGGATCATTCGGCCCCTGCTCCAGGAGGTCACCGGGGGCATCGTTTCTGTGGGGCCCGTGATCAGCAGGTCCTCGGGGGCCGTGTCCCGGACCAGGTCCGGTGCCGGAGTGCGGTCGTCCGCGAACGCCTCGCCCAGGCGCCGCAGCCACTCCCCCGCGCCCACCGCCTGCGCCTCCGCCGACGTCATCGGCTCGCGGTGCGGCAGGTTCACGAACCAGGCCGCCGAACCGTCGTCGAAGATCTGGTAGCCGAAGTAGGCCTTCTTGCCGTAGCACATGTACAACACCCCCTCGGTGGAGGGGAGTTGCGTCGCGCTTACGCGTGCCGTGAACGTCAGCACTCCCGCGTAGTGCGGCTTCGGCGTCGTCGGGTCGATGAGCGCGCGCACCGTCGAGCGCAGGCCGTCCGCGCCGATCAGGATGTCCGCCTTCGCCAGGGAGCCGTCCGAGAAACGCGCCGTCACCCCCGCGCCCGTGTCGGTCGCGTCCAGCAGGCGCTTGCCCCGGTGGAGAGGGACACCTCGGCGCGACGCCTCCGCGGTCAGCACCTCACCCAGTTCCGTGCGCCAGACGAAGCGCGTCGTCGGGAGGTCGGCGGGCGGGGTCAGCTGCGCCAGGTGCCTGCCCGTCCAGCTGCGCAGGCCGAGCGACGTCACCGGGGTGCCGATCGCGCTCACCGTCTCCGCCGCGTCGATCGCCTCCAGCGCCTGCATGCCGTTCGGGGCGATCGTCATCCCGCCGCCACGGCCACCGGACTTGGTGTTGTACGCGGCGTGCGCCTCACCCGCCCTCGCCTCGCCCGCCCGAGCCTCGCCGGCCCTCGTCTCGCCCGCCGTCGCCTCGTACACCGCCGCCTCGATGCCCGCCTTGCGCAGCGCCATCGCCGCCACCGGGCCCGCGACACCACCCCCGATGACCAGGGCTGTTCGGGTGCGGCGGTCAGTGGTGGCGGGCGTGGTTCGCGCGGTCATCTCTACTATCGGTCCCTCGTCGGCTGAGCCTTCGAGCGCGCCGCGGAGGCGCAGCGCACACCCTCACCAACCTACGCGGCACAGACCCCCTCGCCGCAAGGCTTTCCCGGCGCGTTAGCCTCGGGAGACCCGGGCCGAAAGCCCATAAAGAACGTTTCGGCCGGAAGCATTCACTGCAGGCCGGGGAAGCGAGGCAGGCATGGCCGGCGAGGCAACCATGGCGAAGGTACCGGCAGCCGTCGTGGCCGCGAGCGGACTCGTCGGCGGGTACGCCGTCGCCCGCTGGACCAAGAAGCGGCCCCTCGGCGGCCTCGTCCTCGCCGCCGCGGGAACCGCCGCCGCTCAGCAGTGGCGCGCCACGGCCGGGGGCAAGACCGCTGCCGCGCTCACCGCCACGTACGTCGCCGCCTTCGCCGGGTCCCACCCGCTCGCCAAGAAGGTCGGCGCCTGGCCCGCCGTCTTCAGCGTCGCGGGCGGGGTCGGTCTCGCGTCGTGGGTACTCGCCGACCGACGCAAGTAACCCCCCGGGCCGACCGACACAAGTAACCCCCGCCCGGACCCCCCAAACCCCCCAAACCGCCCGGACCGCCCGGACCGACCGGACCGACCGCACGCGGTGGTTCAGTCCTCGTCGGCCCTGAACAGCCGCGCGAAGCCCGCCACCGCGAGCACCCCCGCCCCCATCACGAGCACGAAGAACCCCCACGCCAGCGGCCACACCGCCGCGTCCGGCTCCGGATGGCTGTCAAAGGAGACGTACATCAGCGTCGCCGGCGGGCCCGCCACGAGGAGCAGCGCCCACGCCAGGCGGTCCCGGAAGCCGAAGTAGGCCGCCAGGGCCAGCATCGAGACGGTCAGGGCGGCTATCCCGAGCGCCGTCACCGGCGATGTCTCGTTGAGCGCGCCGGGCGTCTCGGGGCGGTTGCGCAGGTCCCAGGGCAGGCACAGGAGGTACGCCGCCGCCGCGAGGCCCGCGCCCAGCAAGCGCGTCACCCAGCGCCGCAGCGGCGGGCTGCCGGGCAGGGACGTCAGCAGGTTCCGCGGAGTCATGAAGCTCAGTTCATGTCCGGAGCCGCGCGGGCTCATCTTCATGCCCATGCGCGCCCTCACGCCGCGCGGGCTCATCCGCACGCCCACGCGCCGGCTCATCCGCGGGCTCATGTTCATCGACTTTGCCGTCATGCGTACGAGCCTGTCGACCTCCCCGGGGGCGCGACAGAGTACGCGTACTCAGACCGGCCCCTGGGGAAGTCAGCCCCTCAGGCAGGCCCATCCCTCTGCCCCCGCCCCCTGAACGTCACCCGATAGGCCCCCGGCGACACCCCGACCCCCGCCTGGAAGTGCTGCCTCAGCGACGCGCCCGTGCCGAAGCCCGCCTCCGTCGCGATGCGGTCGACCGTGCGGTCCGTCTCCTCCAGGAGCTCCCGCGCCCGGTCCACGCGGCGCTGCGTCAGCCACTGCATCGGCGTCAGGCCCGTCTCCTCGCGGAAGCGGCGGCTGAAGGTGCGCACGCTCATCGACTCCTGCCCGGCAAGATCGGCCAGCGTCAGGGGCTCCCCCAACCGCTTCTGGGCCCACTCCCTGGCCCGGCCCGTGGACGTCAGCCGCGGCTCGGCCACCGGGCGGCGGATGTACTGGGCCTGGCCGCCCTCGCGGTGCGGGGGTACGACGGTGCGGCGGGCCACCTCCGCCGCCACCGCCGCGCCGTGGTCGCCGCGGATCATGTGCAGGCACAGGTCGATGCCCGCGGCCTCGCCCGCGGAGGTGAGGACCTGGCCCTCGTCGACGTACAGGACGTCGGGATCGACCGTCACGGCAGGGAACGTACGGGCGAAGAGGTCCGCCGACAGCCAGTGCGTCGTCGCCCTGCGGCCGTCCAGGAGGCCCGCTGCCGCGAGGACGAAGGCGCCGGTGCAGATGGAGGCGATACGGGCATCGGCGGCGGATCGCAGCACGTCCGCCAGGGCCGGCGGCAGCCCGCCCGGCGCCAGCGACTCGTCCTCCTCGTGCGAGGCGGGGACGATCACCGTGTCCGCGGCGGCCACCGCCTCGGGGCCGTGCTCGGCGAGGACGGGGAAGTCCGCGTCCGTGCGGACGAGGCCGGGGGTCAGGGCGCAGGTCGTCAGGTCGTAGAGGCGCGCGCCCCGTGCCGAGCGCGCGTTGCCGAACAGCTGGTGGACCAGGCCGAGTTCCATGGGCAGCACGCCGTCGCGCACGAGCACGGCCACCCGGTGGACACCCACGACACTCACGCCTCCCTCTCCGCTCATGCCCCGGATCTTCCCACCCGGCTCAGCCGCTCAGCCGCTCAGCCGGAGGCCTTCGCCTCCGACAGCGGGCTCGCGATGTCCTCCAGGGAGCGCCGTTCCGCCTTCACCGCGAACACCGCTGCCACCAGACCCGCCGCGCACATCAGCCCCGCGCCGATCTGGAAGGCGAGGACCGTGTCGCCGACGACGCCCGACTCGGTCAGCTTGGCGAAGATCAGCGGACCGCTGATGCCGCCGGCCGCCGTGCCGATGGCGTAGAAGAAGGCGATCGCCATGGCGCGGGTCTCCATGGGGAAGATCTCGGAGACCGTGAGGTAGGCGCTGCTCGCGCCCGCCGAAGCGAAGAACAGGACCACGCACCAGCAGGCCGTGAGCGTCGCCGCGCTGAGCGAACCGCGGTCGAAGAGCCAGGCCGTGCCGAAGAGCAGGACGCCCGAGATGATGTACGTCGACGAGATCATGATCCGGCGGCCGACCGTGTCGAAGAGCTTGCCGAGGAAGAGCGGGCCCAGGAAGTTGCCCGCGGCGATGACGGCGAAGTAGTAACCCGTGTTGCCCGAGGGGACGTCGAAGAACTTGGTGAGGATCGCGCCGAAGCCGAAGGTGATCGCGTTGTAGAGGAACGCCTGGCCGATGAAGAGGGACAGGCCGAGCACCGCGCGCTTGGGGTAGTCGCGGAAGACGGTCTTGGCGATGAGTCCGAAGCCGATGCTCTTGCGCTGGTGGATGGTGATCTCGCGCTCGGGCGGCGGCAGGCGTTCGCCCTTCTCCTCCTCGATCTCCCGCTCCACCGACGTGACGAGGGCGTCCGCCTCCTCGCCGCGGCCGTGGATGAACTGCCAGCGCGGGCTCTCCGGGACGTGCCGGCGTACGAGGAGGATCACCAGGCCGAGTACGACGCCGAGGGCGAAGGTGAGCCGCCAGCCGAGGTCCTTGGGGAAGATGCTGGTGTTCAGCATGACGACCGAGAGCAGCGAGCCGCCGATCGCGCCCAGCCAGTAGCTGCCGTTGATGATCAGGTCCACGCGCCCGCGGTACTTGGACGGGATGAGTTCGTCGATGGCCGAGTTGATGGCCGCGTACTCGCCGCCGATGCCGAAGCCGGTGAGGAAGCGGAAGAGGAAGAACCACCAGGCGTCGAAGGACAGCGCGGTGAGGGCGGTGGCGCCGAGGTACACCGCGAGGGTGACCATGAAGAGCTTCTTCCGGCCGAATTTGTCCGTGAGGCGGCCGAAGAAGAGGGCGCCCGCGCAGGCTCCCGCGACATACAGGGCCGCCGCGGTGCCGGTCACCTGGGCGGAGCTGATGGCGAGGCCGCTGCCCTCCTCGGAGAGGCGGCTCGCGATGTTGCCGACGGTGGTGACTTCCAGGCCGTCGAGAATCCAGACCGTGCCGAGGCCGATCACGATCATCCAGTGCCAGCGGGACCAGGGCAGCCGGTCCAGGCGGGCGGGCACGGCCGTGGTGACGGTGCCGGTCCCGCCGTCGGCGCGCTCGGGGTCGGGGGGCGGCGGCGAGGCGGGCGTGGACGACGCGGTCATGGCGGGCGGCTCCTTCCGCTGCTCCCACGTCGCCGGGTTGCTGCCGCGGTCTGCTCCCGCGGCTCGGGCGACGGCCCTCTCGGCGTCGGGAGAGCTCCTCCAGAGTGCCCGGCAAAGGCGCCTTCACGCGCGTTGGAACCACCGGAAGGCCCCCCGGCCGGGAGCCATCCCTCTACGCCCCCAGCAGCCGCGACACCGAATAGATCGCGAGTCCCGCCAGCGCCCCCACCACCGTGCCGTTGATCCGGATGAACTGGAGGTCGCGGCCGATGTGGGCCTCGATCTTCTTCGACGTGTGCTCGGCGTCCCAGCCCGCGACCGTGTCGGTGATGAGGGAGGTGATCTCGTCGCGGTACGTCGTCACCACGTACACCGCGGCGCCCTCGACCCAGCCGTCGACCTTCTGCTGGAGCCGTCCGTCCGTCGCCATCCGCGAGCCGAGCGAGAGCAGCGCGGCCCGCACCCGCAGGCGCAGCTCGCTGCGCTCGTCCTCGGCGGCGGCCACGATCATCCCTCGTACGGCCGACCAGGCGGAGGCGATCAGGTCCTGCACCTCGCCGCGGCCGAGGACCTCGCGCTTGAGGCGCTCCACGCGCTCGCGGGTGTCCGAGTCGGACTGGAGGTCGGCGGCGAAGTCCGCGAGGAAGCGGTCGACGGCTCCGCGCGCGGGGTGCTCGGGCATGTCCCGCATCTCGGTGAGGAAGCGCAGGAGCTCCTTGTAGACCCGCTCGCCGACCTTCTTGTCGACGAACCGCGGGGTCCAGCCGGGGGCACCGCCCTGCACGGCGTCCATGACCGACTCGTCGTGCTCGACCAGCCAGTCGTGGGCGCGTACGCAGACCAGGTCCACGACTCGTTTGTGGCCGCCGTCCGCGACGACCTTCTCCAGCATCTTTCCGATGCCGGGAGCGATCTCCTGGGCGTCGGCACGGCGCGTGATGGCCTCGCCGACAACCGCCTGGACGTCGGAGTCGCGCAGGACCGTCAGGGCGCCGCGCAGGGCCGTGGCCAGCTCGGCGGTCACCCGGTCGGCGTGATCGGGGTCCGCGAGCCAGGTGCCGAGGCGGCTGCCGATGCCCACCGCGCGCAGCCGTCCCCGTACGACATCCGATGAGAGAAAGTTCTCGCCCACGAAGTCGCCCAGGGAGGCGCCCAGTTGATCCTTCTTGTTCGGGATGATCGCCGTGTGCGGGATGGGCAGGCCCAGCGGGTGGCGGAAGAGCGCCGTCACGGCGAACCAGTCGGCGAGCGCGCCGACCATGCCTGCCTCGGCCGCCGCGGCGACATAGCCCGCCCAGGCTCCGGCGCCGGAGTTCTGGGCCCATTTGGCGAGGACGTAGACGAGGGCGACGAAGACGAGGAGGCCCGTCGCGGTGATCTTCATCCGGCGGACGCCGCGCCGCTTCTCCTCGTCGGCGGGGCTGTACGTGAACCCGCCCCCGCCGCCGGCCGGAGCGGAGCCGCCGGAGCCCGTCAGGACGCCGCTTGAAGGGCCCTGCTCACGGGAATGCTGCCCGGAAGCACCCCCTTCGGACGCATCCTCCGGAATTGAACGATTCGTACGTTCCACTCACTCCACCTGACCCGTTCGCGTGGTTCGCGGCGTCCTCATACGTATTGTCCCTGCCGCTCTGCGTCCCTTCCTGACCGACTCCTGGAACGGACCACAAGTTCCCGGCGTCTCAATGGTCGGAGGGGGGCAGTGTCGGCCGCCTCACGGCCCATGACGCATCATGGGGTGATCACATCGGAGCCTCGATCAGGCTCCCCCTGCTCGAGGAGACACAGCCCGCATGACCAAGCGTCACGGTTATGCCCTGCTTGCCGCGGTCCTCGCGGTAATAGTGGTGATTTCCGCCGCCATATACCTCGGTGTATCCACGGACGACGGATCTCAGGACACCATCAGCGCGGGGCCCCGAGGCCCGCGCAACTCCGCGGCGCCCGCATCGGCCGGCACCTGGGTCGGCTCATGGGCCGCATCCCCCGCGGCAGCCGAACCAAACACGCACCGCAACGGCTTCGCGGGCCGCTCCATCCGCAATGTCGTGCACACCAGTGTCGGCGGCGACAGCGCCCGCATCACCCTGTCGAACCTGTACGGGCAGCAGCCGCTGAGCATCACCCACGCCTCCATCGCCGTCGCCGCGGGGTCGAACAACCCGGCGGCCGCACCGGGCACCCTGCGCCGCCTGGCCTTCAACGGCAACACCTCCGTGGTGATCCCCGCCGGTCAGCAGGTCATGAGCGACGCGGTCCGGCTGCGCGTGCCCCACGACGGCGACCTCCTGGTCTCGACGTACTCGCCGACCCCTTCGGGCCCGGTCACCTTCCACCCGCACGCCCGCCAGGTCAGCTACGTCGCCGAGGGTGACCGCACCGAGGACCCGAACGGCGCCGCGTACACCCAGCAGAGCACCTCCTGGCGCTACCTCTCGGCCGTGGACGTGCTGAGCAACGAGTCGGACGGCACCGTCGTCGTCTTCGGTGACTCGCTCACCGACGGCATCTCCTCCACGATGGGCGCCAACGCCCGCTGGACCGACACCCTGGCCGACCGCCTGCGCGACGAGTCGGGCGCCCCGCGCTACGGCGTCGTGAACGCGGGGATCAGCGGCAACCGCGTCCTCTCGGACGGCAACGGCACACCCGCGGACAACCCGAGCGGCCTCTCGCGCTTCGACCGCGACGTGCTCGACCGGACGGGCGTCAAGGCCGTCGTCGTCGCCCTCGGCGTGAACGACATCCTGCGCAACCCGCACCAGAACGACCCCGACCGCATCGTGGAGGGCCTGCGCGAACTGACGCGCCAGGCGCACACGCGCGGCCTGCGGGTCGTCGGGGCGACGCTGATGCCGTTCGGCGGCCACCGGGGGTACGAACCGGCGCTGGAGAACGTGCGCCAGGCGGTGAACGAGCAGATCCGCGACGGCAAGGTCTTCGACGAGTTCGTCGACTTCGACAAGGCCCTGCGCGACCCGTACGACCCCCGCAAGCTGCGCGGTGCGTACGACTCGGGCGACCACCTGCACCCGAGCGACCTGGGCTACCGCAAGATGGCCGAGACGTTCAACCTGACGCACCTGCGGGGCTCCGCGGCCGCCGAGCTGTAGCGGCAGCCCACACCACCGGGGGCGGGCGCTAGTCGGCGCCCCCGGGGCCGTAGTCCCCCGGCGCCGGGTGCGAGGAGTCCGAACCCCGGTGGTGTCCCCCGTGGCCCCCGTGCCGCCCCCGGAGCCGCTCGCCGCGCTCAAGCTGCGCCGCACGCCGTTCCTCGCGCCGCTCCAGCTTCTCGCGGCGGCGCTCCTCCTTGATCCGCAGGCGCTCCGCCCGCGGCAGCTTGCGGTCCACGCCGACCCCGCCCATCAGGGCGAACCCCGTGACCGTCACGCGCGGGGAGCCGGGCGTGCCCTCGCCGGTGGCCTTGTCCTCGAAGCCGCCCATGATCCCGAAGCCCTTGACCCGGACGTCCAGTTCGGGCGGCACGGTCACCTGGATCCCGCCCATGATCGTGAAGCAGCGGATCTCGACGTCACGGTCCGCGAACCGCGCCTCGCGCAGGTCGATCTCGCCGCCGCCCATCAGCGCGAACGCGGTGAACCGCGAGCCCACCGTCCAGGTGCCCTTGCGCATGAACCCGCTCCAGAACGCGAAGCCGCCCGTGGAGGTCGGCTCGCCGCCCATGCGGGACGGCCAGTCGATGCCGCCCTCACCCGCGGCGCCCGGCTTCACCATGGACACCTTGGCGCCCACCGCCGGCAGATCCCGCGTGATCGGCTCCAACTCGCCGTACGTACGCGCCTTGTACGTCGCGTCCAGGCGCTCCTCGAACTCCGCCATGTCCAGTCGGCCCTCGGCCACGGCGTCACGGAGTCGTTCGGCGACACGTTCACGGTCGGCGTCGGCGGCCCGGAGATCCGGGAGATGAGGCTGCTCGTCGGTCATGTGAAGCAGCCTACGAGGTCGCCTTCTCCGCGTACATCTTGGCGATGACCGCCTCGATGTCGGGTTCCCTGACCGACAGGTCGACCATCGGATACCGGGCCGCGACCCGGGCGACAAGTGGAGCTGCCGACTCCGCGGCGGGGAAGGCGAGCCACTGCCGCGGCCCCTCCACCTTCACCACCCGCGCCGACTCCACCTCGATGGGCGGCAGTTCACGCTCCAGGTCCACGACCAGGGTCCGCTCGCTCTCGCCCACCTCGTGCAGCCCCGCCAGCGGCCCGTCGTACATCAGCCGCCCGTGGTCGATGACCATCACCCGCTTGCAGAGCTGCTCGATGTCGGTCAGGTCGTGCGTGGTGAGCAGGACCGTCGTCCCCGCCTCCGCGTTCAAGTCCCGCAGGAACTCCCGGACCTTGGCCTTGCTGATCACGTCGAGACCGATCGTCGGCTCGTCCAGGTAGAGCACCTCCGGATCGTGCAGAAGCGCCGCCGCGATGTCACCGCGCATCCGCTGGCCGAGCGAGAGCTGACGCACGGGGACGTCCAACAGTGCGCCCAGCTCCAGGAGTTCCACACAGCGCTCCAGGTTCTCCTTGAAGCGGGCGTCCGGGATGCGGTACATGCGGTGCATCAGGCGGTAGGAGTCGATCAGCGGCAGGTCCCACCACAGCGTGGTGCGCTGCCCGAAGACCACACCGATGCGCCGCGCGAGACGGGCCCGCTCGCGGGAGGGATCGATCCCCGCGACCCGCAGCCGGCCGCCGCTCGGCGTCAGGATGCCGGTCAGCATCTTGATCGTCGTCGACTTGCCGGCGCCGTTCGGGCCGATGTAGCCGACCATCTCGCCGCGTGGCACGGTGAAGCTGATGCCGTCGACGGCACGCACCTCGTGCCTCTCACGCCGCATGAAGCCGGTCTTCTTGCGTACGTCGAAGACTTTCTCGACCCCGTCCAGCTCGATGAGGTCCGGTCCCAGAGGTTCCATGGCGGTTCAGCTCCCTGTGCTGCGGTACGAACGAAGGCCCGTGCGCCAGGCGAAGCCCGCGAGCGCGAGTAGGAGGGCGGCCACGAGCGGCGGCGTGAACGCCACCCACGTCGGCAGGTCCAGCGGATAGGGGCGCCCCAGGACGTACAGCGCGGGAATCCAGTTCACGAAGGCCAGCGGCAGGATGAAGGTGACGCCCCGCACCAGGTCCTTGGCGAAGACGGTCGGCGGGAACTGGAGCAGCGTGGTCCCGCCGTACGTGAAGGCGTTCTGCACCTCGGCCGCGTCCTGCGCCACGAACTGGAAGGCCGCGCCGCCCACGAAGACGGCCGCGAAGATGCCCGCGCCGCAGAGCAGCATCAGCGGGACCATCAGCGCCTTCAACGGGGTCCAGGCGATGTCCAGAACCACCAGGGCGTACACGAGGACGAGCGCGCCCTGCAGCAGGCGTCCGACCCTGTGCAGCCCGAAGCGGTCGGCGGCGACCTGCGCGATCACCGGGGCGGGCCGCACCAGGAGCGTGTCGAGCGTGCCGTCGCGCACCCGCTTCCCGAGCCGGTCCATGGACCCCAGGGAGAGGTCGGCGAGCCCGAACGACGTGCACGTGGCCCCGTACAGGAAGGCGATCTCGGAGAGTGAGTAGCCGCCGAGGCGGTCCACCTGGGAGAACATCAGCAGGATCGCCGCGAAGTCGAAGGCGGTCACCGCGAAGTTGCCGAACGCGGTCATCACGAAGGACAGCCGGTAGGCCATCAGGGAGCGAATCCACATGGCGGAGATCAGCCGGTAGGCGCGCAGCCCGTCCCGCACCTGCGTAAGCCCTCCCCGCGCGCGCGTCAGGTCAGCCACCCTGGACCACCACCCGACGCGTGGCCACGGCCTGAAGGAGCCGCCCGGCCGTGAGCAGCGCCGCCGCCCAGCCGATCTGGAAGGCGTACGTCCGCAACAGGTCCACGCCCGTGTGCTTGCCGAGAAACACGTCGGCGGGCACCTGGAGCAGCGCCGACCAGGGCAGCGCGCGGGCGAACTCGCCGAGCGCGCCCGGGAAGACGTTCAGCGGGAGCAGCATCCCGGAGAAGAAGGTGCCCGCGAGCATCGCCACCTGGGTGGTGCCCGCGCCGTCCATCAGCCAGAACGCGGAGAGCGCCACCAGGAAGCGGATCGCGAAGCTGACCAGGGCGCCGAGGATCACGGCGAGCAGGAAGGCGAGCCAGCGCAGCGGTTCGGTGGGCAGGGCCAGGTCGAAGACGAGCGCGCCGACCACCATCGGCACGACACCGCGCCCGAGCAGCTGGAACAGGGCGCGGCCCAGGTCGGTCGCCAGCCACCAGAGCTGCAGGTCGGCGGGGCGGTACAGGTCGACGGCGATGTCCCCGGTGCGGATGCGCTCGATCAGCTCGCCCTCGAAGCCGCCGCCCATCAGCGCCATCACCGTGAGCAGCGCCTGCCCCAGCCAGACGAACGTCAACGCCTGGGACTGGTCGTAACCGCCGAGTCCCGGCCGCTCGTCCCACAGCGCGATATAGGTGTAGGCGAGGATCAGCCCGAAGACCGTGTTGGTGAACACTCCCGCCAGGGTCGCCGTCCGGTAGGTCGCGTACCGTCTGAAGCCTCCCTGGGCGACGGCCGCGTACAAGCGGAACCGTCCTGTACGCACACGCATCCCCTTTAACGAGAGCCTTGACGAATTTACGAGAGCCTTGACCGAAGCCCTGCCCGGCCTGGGCCAAAGGGACGGAGCCTAGTGCGGACGTCATCGCTCGTGCCAGGCATTTTCCGCACGCGGCGCGTGCCTGGCGGGGAACGCATGAAGCGACAGTGTGCAATGGGTCGTACGAGGCGTACGTGACGTGCGACGCGAACCGGGAGTTCCACGAGACATGAGCAGCGAAGAGCCGCAGCAGCAGGGCGCCGGGAAACCCGAGGGATGGGCGCCCCGCGAACCCGTGGACACCCCGGCCGACACGGCGTCCGACACCCCGGCAGGTGCCCCGGCCGGCACTCCGGAGGCCGCGGACGCCGAAGGCAGCACCGGCAAGAACGGCAAGAAGAAGCGCCCCAAGCGCAAGGGCTGGCGGCGGATCTTCCCCACCTGGCGCATGGTCCTCGGCGGTTTCATCCTGCTGATCCTGCTCTGCGTCGGCGGCTTCGTCGCCGGCTACATGATCGTCGAGATCCCGCCCGCCAACGCTGCGGCCACCGCCCAGAGCAACGTCTACCTCTACGCCGACGGCAGCCAACTGGCCCGCGACGGCGAGGTAAACCGCGAGAACGTCCCGCTGAGCCAGATCCCCAAGGAAGTCCAGCACGCCGCGCTCGCCGCCGAGGACCGCGACTTCTACAGCGAGTCCGCGGTCGACCCCAAGGCGATGATCCGCGCCGCCTACAACACCGTCACCGGCAAGGGGAAGCAGTCCGGTTCGACGATCACCCAGCAGTTCGTGAAGAACTACTACCTCGGCCAGGAACAGACGATCACCCGTAAGGCCAAGGAGTTCTTCATCTCCATCAAGCTGGACCGCGAGGTGAGCAAGGACGACATCCTCGCCGGATATCTGAACACCAGCTACTTCGGGCGCAACGCGTACGGCGTCCAGGCCGCGGCCCAGGCCTACTTCGGCGAGGACGTCAAGGACCTCGACACCGCCCAGGGCGCCTACCTCGCGACGCTCCTCAACTCCCCCAACGCCTACGACGTGGCCACCCACCCGGAGAACAAGCAGCGCGCCGAGGGCCGCTGGAACTACGTCCTGGACGGCATGGTCAAGGAGGGCTGGCTCAGCGCCGCCGAACGGGCGAAGACCAAGTTCCCCGCACCCAAGGAGGCCAAGGGCGCCTCCGGCCTCTCCGGCCAGCGCGGCTACCTCGTACAAGCCGTCGAGGACTACCTCACGTCCAACGACATCGTCGACGAGGACACCCTGGCCAAGGGCGGCTACCGCATCACCACGACCCTTCAGAAGGACCGCCAGGACGCCTTCAAGGAAGCCGTCGACGAGCAGGTGATGTCCAAGATCGACAAGAAGGCCCGCAAGGTCGACCGCAACGTACGCGCGGGCGGCGCCTCGATCGACCCCAAGACCGGCAAGGTCGTCGCGATGTACGGCGGCATCGACTACACCAAGCAGTACGTCAACAACGCCACCCGCCGCGACTACCAAGTGGGCTCCACCTTCAAGCCGTTCGTCTTCACCTCGGCCGTGGAGAACGGCTCCGTCACCCAGGACGGACAGCTCATCACCCCCAACACGATCTACGACGGCACCAACAAGCGCCCCGTGCAGGGCTGGGATGGCGGGGCGTACGCCCCCGAGAACGAGGACGACGTCGACTACGGCGACATCACCGTCAGGACCGCCACCGACAAGTCCGTCAACTCCGTGTACGCGCAGATGGCCGTCGACGTCGGCTCGGACAAGGTCAAGGACACCGCCGTCGCCCTCGGCGTCCCCGAGAGCACCCCCGACCTGACCGCGTCCCCCTCCATCGCGCTCGGCCCGTCCACGGCCTCCGTCCTGGACATGACCGAGGCGTACGCGACGCTCGCCAACCACGGCAAGCACCCCACGTACACGATGGTCGAGAAGGTCACCAAGGGCGGCCAGGAGGTCGAACTGCCCGAGCCGAGGACCGCGCAGGCCGTCAGCCGCGAGGCAGCCGACACCACCACCTCGATCCTGCAGAGCGTCGTCGACGGCGGCACCGGCACGGCCGCCCAGGCCGCGGGCCGCCCCGCCGCCGGCAAGACCGGCACCGCCGAGGAGGACAAGGCGGCCTGGTTCGCGGGCTACACCCCCGAACTCGCCACCGTGGTCTCCGTGATGGGCCAGAACCCCGACACCGGCGCGCACACCCCGCTCTACGGGGCGCTCGGCCAGGCCCGCATCAACGGCGGCGGCTACCCCGCGCAGATCTGGGCCCAGTTCACCAGGGACGCCCTGGAGGGCGAACCGGTGCAGGACTTCGACCTGGAGCTGGAGGACGGCGCCGACGTGCCGCCGGTCCCGGACCCCACGGACGTCGAGGAGGACCCGGCCACCGGCGGGGCCGTCACGGGCGGCGACGACACCACGCAGGGCCAGGACCAGGGGCAGCCCCAGGGTCAGGATCAGGGCCAGACCGAGGGCCAGGACCAAGGGCAGACCGAGGGTCAGGACCAGGGCCAGATCGAGGGCCAGGACCAAGGGCAGACGCAGGGCGGCCCGACGGACGGCGGCACCACCGACGGCTCGACGGCCGACGGCGGCGCCACCGCCGACGGAGGCGCCGCCCAGGGCGGCCAGACCGACGGCACCACCGCGGACGGCGGAACAGGCGTCGACGAGGGAGCCCTGGGCGGCGGCTTCACGGAAGGCACGGCGGCCAGAAGGGAGGGCGAGGGCAGCCCGGCGTACTACGACTACTAGCGCGCCGGGCACGAGCGCCCTGACTGCCGGCGCCCCCGCAGCAGTGCCCGTACTAGTGCCCCGAGGTCGCCTTCAGGCCCACCACGGCGACCAGCAGCAGCACCACGAAGAAGATCCGCGCGGCGGTGGCCGGCTCACCGAGGACCATCATCCCGACCACCGCCGCACCGGCGGCACCGATGCCGACCCACACCCCGTACGCCGTACCGATCGGCAGCGTCTTGGCGGCATGCGAGAGCAGCATCATGCTCGCGACGATCCCGAGACCGGTGAACACGCTCGGCCACAGCCGCGTGAACCCCTCGGTGAACTTCATCCCGATCGACCAGCCCACCTCGAGCAGACCGGCGACGATCAACAGAACCCAGGCCATGACGGCACCTCCGACACGTGAGACGCGCGATCGCGTCACTTGAATGGGGGTGCGTCGTCTTTGCGGAAACCCGGTACGGCGCGTCTCGTCGGGGTCCTTCCAAGGTAGCAAAGGACACGCGTAAGGGGCTGGTGACCATGGTCACCAGCCCCTTGCCGACACCTTCTGAACGGCCTGAACGGCTACAGATACAGCCCCGTCGAATCCTCGGAGCCCTCGAACCGGTCGGCGGCCACGGCATGCAGATCGCGCTCACGCATCAGCACGTACGCCACACCCCGCACCTCCACCTCGGCCCGGTCCTCCGGGTCGTAGAGCACCCGGTCACCCGGCTCCACCGCCCGCACGTTCTGCCCCACGGCGACGACCTCCGCCCAGGCCAGACGCCTGCCGACAGCGGCGGTCGCGGGAATCAGGATGCCGCCGCCGGACTTGCGCTCGCCCTCGGCGGTGTCCTGCCGCACGAGCACACGGTCGTGCAGCATCCGGATGGGCAGCTTGTCGTCGTGGGGGCTGTGTCCCCGGCTCTTGGCGCTCACGCCCCGAACCTACCTGCCCACGGCCCGCACGGACGATGCCGGGTCAGCCCTTGCGGCGCCGCGTGCTCACCGCGAGCATCCCCACCAGACCCACGACCACCAGCGCCACCGGCACGATGCGCTCCAGACGCGGCGCACCGTCCTCGTGCACCAGCTGGGCCCGCACATCGGACACCACGCGGTTCGCACCGACGTACGCCCGCCCGAGGGAGTTGTCCACACTCGCGACGACCTTGGCCTTCGCGTCACCCACGATCGTCTTCGGGTGAACCCGCACCCCGATCTCGTCGAGCGTCTCGGCGAGCGTCACGCGACGGCGCTTGATGTCCGCCTCGATCTGCGCCGGGGTCCTGATATCCGACGTGTCCGACACCGCGCTGCCTCCGTGGTCGTGTCCGGCTGTCTGATCCTTCAGTACGTCTCGCCGACAGTCTGTCAGCTCCACGCGCACAGCACCCCACGGCACCCCTATTACGCTCGACTCCGTCACCAGACGTTTCACGAACACCCCGTTACGAGCACCTGCGCGAGGAGACCGAAGATGAGCGAGCGACTCACCCCCGGCGACACGGCCCCGGCCTTCACCCTGCCGGACGCGGACGGCAACGAGGTCTCCCTCGCCGACCACAAGGGCCGCAAGGTCATCGTCTACTTCTACCCGGCCGCCCTCACCCCCGGCTGCACCAAGCAGGCCTGCGACTTCACGGACAACCTCGACGCCCTCGCCACCGCCGGGTACGACGTCATCGGCGTGTCCCCCGACAAGCCGGAGAAGCTGGCCAAGTTCCGCGAGCAGGAGAACCTCAAGGTCACGCTGGTCGGCGACCCCTCCAAGGAGACCCTGGAGGCCTACGGCGCCTTCGGCGAGAAGAAGCTGTACGGCAAGACCGTGACCGGCGTCATCCGCTCCACGGTCGTCGTCGACGAGGCGGGCAAGGTCGAGCACGCCTTCTACAACGTCAAGGCGACGGGCCACGTAGCCAAGATCATCAAGGACCTGGGCATCTGACCCGGACCCACTCCCCCCGGCGACTGTGACGAACGCCCCCTTCAAGGGGGCGTTCGTTTGCGTCGGCCAACTTCGAGCAAGTGATGCCAGGAGGATTGTTCGCAGAACGGAAGGACTACCCATGGCGGCCCACGACGAGGCAGCGGCCGACGCCGACGCGGTCAAGCGGCACCGCACCCTGTTCCGGGCCGTCAAACGGCGCAAAGACCCCCCGCTGCGCCGCACCGACATCACGGTCACGGACGAGGCCGCGGTCAAGCGAGCGGTCAAGGCCGCGTCGCTCGGCAACGCCATGGAATGGTTCGACTTCGGCATCTACAGCTACCTCGCCGTCACCATCGGCCACGTCTTCTTCCCTTCCGGGAACGACACGGTCCAGCTCATCTCGTCGTTCGCGACCTTCGCGGTGTCCTTCCTCGTACGCCCCATCGGTGGCATGGTCTTCGGCCCAATGGGCGACAAGATCGGCCGCAAGAAGGTCCTCGCCCTCACGATGATCCTCATGGCCATCGGCACCCTCGCCATCGGCCTGATCCCGTCCTACGCCACCATCGGCTTCTGGGCCCCGGTCCTGCTGATCTTCTTCCGTCTCGTCCAGGGCTTCTCCACCGGCGGTGAGTACGGCGGCGCCTCCACCTTCATCGCCGAGTACGCCCCCGACAAGCGCCGCGGCTTCTTCGGCAGCTTCCTGGAGATGGGCACCCTGGCCGGCTACACCGGCGCCGCGGGCCTCGTCCTCATCCTCAACAGCGCACTCGGCGCGGACACCATGGAGCAGTGGGGCTGGCGCGTCCCCTTCCTCGTCGCGGGCCCGCTCGGCCTCGTCGGCCTCTACCTGCGGCTGAAGCTCGACGAGACACCCGCGTTCCAGAAGATGGAGGACGCCACCTTCCACGCGGCGTCCGAGGGCGCCTCCACCGTCGAGACGACGGCCAAGGGCGACCTCGCCAAGATCTTCCGCGAGCACTGGCCGACGCTGATCCTCTGCATCGCCCTCGTCGGCGCGTACAACATCACCGACTACATGCTGCTCTCCTACATGCCGACGTACCTCTCCGACGAACTCGGCTACGACGACTCGCACGGCCTCCTTATCCTCATCGGCACCATGATCGTCCTGATGCTGCTCATCACCCAGGTCGGCAAGCTCTCCGACCGCTTCGGGCGCAAGCCGCTCCTGATGACGGGCATGGTCAGCTTCTTCGTCATCTCCATCCCGGCGTTCCTCCTGATCAAGCAGGGCAGCCTGATCGCGGTCTCCGCCGGCATGCTCCTCCTGGGGCTCTCCCTGCTCTGCCTCCTCGGCACGATGTCGGCGACGCTCCCGGCCCTGTTCCCGACCTCGGTCCGCTACGGCTCCCTGTCGGTGGGCTACAACATCTCCGCCTCCCTCTTCGGCGGCACGGCTCCCCTGGTCATCACATCCCTGATCAGCGTCACGGGCACGGACATGATCCCGGCGTACTACTCGATGGCGGCGGCGCTGGTGGGCATCATCGCGGTCTCCTGCATGAAGGAAACGGCCCAGAAGCCGTTGTCGGGCTCCCCGCCGTCGGTAGGAACGAAGGAGGAGGCCGCGGAAATGGTCGAGGCAGCGGCCCCGGTGCCCCGCTTCTGACCCCTCCCACCCCTACCCGGCTTGGAACGGCCTGCCCCGCTTAAGTGGGGCAGGCCGTTCCGCATTTCGGGCGTGACTGTCCGATAAGCGGTTCGTTAGCCCGTACGAGGCTGCAACAGGCGGCCGGAACGGGAGGGCTACATGGCGGTTCGGTACACCCGCGCGCTGCTGGAGGAAGCAGCCCGGGAGACATCAACGTGGGACGAGGCGGTGCTGTGGTGCGGGGGCGTTCCCACGCCCGGCAGCCGGCGCTATCTGCGCCGGGTAATGGAGGTTGAGGGAATCGACACTTCGCACTTCCCGAAACAGTGGGTGCGGCATACGGAGGAACAGCTCCGTGCGGCAGTGGCACGGTCCGCCACCATGCGGGAGGTCGTGCGCAACCTCGGCATCAGCAACGTGGGCGGCAACCATGCGCACATCAGCCGCCGGGTAGCCGCTCTCGGAATCGACATATCGCACTTCGTCACTCCACGCGGCAGGCCCAAGGGATCTCTTGGCCCCGTGCTCGCCCTGAGATCTCCTGATGAAGGGAGAATCCCCGGCACGCGGCTTCGCCGGGAACTGCTGCGGGCCGGGGTGACCGACGAGTGCGCGGAGTGCGGCGTCGGCGACGAATGGAACGGCGAGCCACTTCGGCTCGAAGTCGATCACATCAACGGAGACTGGTGGGACAACCGCCGCGGGAACCTTCGCCTCGTCTGCCCCAACTGCCACGCGGTGACAGACACTTACCGGGGGCGTAAGAGGAGTACCGCATGAGCCAGGTCAAGTATCCGCGCACGACGCTGGACCGGCTGGCCCCCTCCTGCGCCAGCCTGGTGGACTTGATGCGACGGCTGGGCATGCCGATGGGGGCAGGGCCCCGCAGGTACCTTCGTGACCGCCTCCAGCACTACGGGATCGACACCACGCATTTCCGCGAGGAGCCACTACCCGAACGCCCGCCCCGCTCCTATGCGAAGGACACTCTGGCGGAAGCCGCAGCCCGGTCCTCCAGCATCCGAGAGATGTTCCTGCACATGGGCATCCCACCGGAGGACGGCCCGTACGCACACGTCAAGAAGAAGCTGGCCCAGTTCGGAATCGACACAAGCCACTTCACCTGGCGGCGCGGCGAGGCCGCCGACAGTCTCTTTCCACGCGAAGACCTCGCACGCGCCGTTGCCGAGTCTCACGGATTGGCCGGAGTGATGCGGGCGTTGGGCTGCTCCTCGCTCGGTGGCGCCGGGCGCGCAAAAGCCATGCGCAGCATCGAGGCCTACAAGCTTTCGACCGACCACTTCGTCGGTCAAGGGCACAACATCGGTCGACCCGGGGCCAATCGCAAAAGCGCCGATGAGATCCTGGTCCAGCTTCCCCCGGACGTGGGCCGTATCCGGACCACCATGCTGCGGCGGGCTCTCGACGACATCGGCGCACCGCGCATCTGCGGGGCATGCGGCTTGGGCGAGATCTGGCGGGGCAAGCGACTCGTCCTGGAGATCGACCACATCAACGGCGATCGTCTGGACAACCGCCGCGAGAACATTCGCTATCTGTGCCCCTCATGCCACAGCCAGACCAGAACCTTCTCGAACCGTCGCCGCCCGACGCAGTAGAGTGGCGCGACGGGCCCGTATCCCAGCTGGTAAAGAGGATGCCGGTTTAGATCCGGTATGTCGTGGGTTCGAGTCCCACCGGGCCCACACGATGAAAGGGCGCGACGTACGAACGACGCGCCCTTTCACGCGCCCTCTCAGCCCAACAGCTCCCGCACCACCGGCACCAGCGCCCGGAACGCCTTCCCCCGGTGGCTGATCGCGTTCTTTTCCGCTGCGGAGAGTTCCGCGCACGTCCGCGTTTCCCCCTCCGGCTGGAGGATCGGGTCGTAGCCGAAGCCGCCCGTGCCGGATGCGGTGTGGCGGAGGGTGCCGCGGAGTTGGCCCTCCACCACCCGCTCCGTGCCGTCCGGCAACGCGAGGGCCGCCGCGCAGGCGAAGTGGGCGCCCCGGTGGGTGTCCGCGTCGATGTCCCCCAGCTGGGCCAGCAGCAGCTTCAGGTTCGCGGCGTCGTCGCCGTGCTTGCCCGCCCAGCGGGCGGAGAAGATGCCGGGGGCTCCGCCGAGGACGTCGACGCAGAGGCCGGAGTCGTCGGCGACGGCGGGGAGGCCGGTGGCCTTGGCGAGGGCGTGGGCCTTGAGGAGGGCGTTCTCGGCGAAGGTGACGCCGGTCTCCCTGACGTCGGGGATCTCGGGGTAGGCGTCCGCGCCGACGAGCTCGTGGGTGAGCCCTGCGTCGGCGAGGATCGCCTTGAGTTCCGTGATCTTGCCGGCGTTGCGGGTGGCGAGGATGAGGCGGGTCATGGCGTCCAGTATCCAAGCCTCAAGAAGTTACGGCGTGCAGACCTTGGTCAGCTCGCTCGTGGCGTCCACGATCGGCTTGAGGTCGGGTGTCGCGTCTCCGTTGTTGATGGAGTCGCGGACGTTGCCGACGGCCTTGTCGAGGTCGTCGACGGCCTTGTTCACGTCGGTGTCGTCGGTCTTGTCGCCGATCTCGTCGATGTTCTTGTCGATCTTGTCGAGTGCTTCGTCCGCCTGCGTGGGGTCGTCGCCGGCCTTCTCGACGGCCTGCTGGAGGTCGGTGACGCTGTCGGCTATGGCGTCCGCGGTCTGGACGCAGTCGAGCGCCTTGTTGACGGCGTCGCAGCCGACGAGTCCTACGCCCGCCGGTACGGCGATCAGAACTGACGTGATGGCGATGGCGATACGGCGGTGGCGCGCGGCCATGGATGGGTCCCTCCCCGAGTGCTGTCACGGGCGCACGGCTTTGCCCGTGCGCCCGTATCGGTAAGAACGCTTGTGGAGGGCTTGATGGTTGCTTGCCGAGCCGTCCGGTTGGCGGCCGCGCGGGCCGGCGGTCCTACTTGGTCGCTTCGAGTGCTTCGCGCTGGAACGCGGCGAGGTCCTCGCAGCCGCCGACGGCGAGGTCGAGCAGTGCGTTGAGTTCCTTGCGGTCAAAGGGCTCGGCCTCGGCGGTGCCCTGGACCTCGACGAAGCGGCCGTCGCCGGTGCAGACGACGTTCATGTCGGTGTCGGCCTTGACGTCTTCCTCGTAGCGGAGGTCGAGGAGGGGTACGCCGTCGACGATGCCGACGGAGACGGCAGAGACGGTGTCGGTGAGGGGCTTGCGGCCGGCCTTGATGAGCTTCTTGCCCTGGGCCCAGGCGACGGCGTCGGCGAGGGCGACGTAGGCGCCGGTGATGGCGGCGGTGCGGGTGCCGCCGTCGGCCTGGAGGACGTCGCAGTCGAGGACGATGGTGTTCTCGCCGAGTGCCTTGTAGTCGATGACGGCGCGCAGGGAACGTCCGATGAGGCGGCTGATCTCGTGGGTGCGGCCGCCGATCTTGCCGCGTACGGATTCGCGGTCGCCGCGGGTGTTGGTGGAGCGCGGGAGCATCGAGTATTCGGCGGTGACCCAGCCTTCGCCGCTGCCCTTGCGCCAGCGGGGGACGCCCTCGGTGACGGAGGCGGTGCAGAAGACCTTGGTGTCGCCGAAGGAGATGAGGACGGAGCCTTCGGCGTGCTTGCTCCAGCCGCGTTCGATGGTGACCGGGCGGAGCTGTTGGGGGGTGCGGCCGTCGATGCGGGGCGCGGTGAGCGGCGTGGAGGAAGGCGTGGAGGACATGCGGTCGAGCCTATCGGCACATGGCTGAGGGCCCTGACCGGTTGTCGGCAGGGCCCTCGGCGGTGGATCCGGCTGGGTTCAGCTGAGTGTCAGCCGAGTTCAGCTGCTCACATCATGTCTTCGATGTCGGCGGCGATGGGGTCGGCGTCGGTGCCGATGACGACCTGGATCGCGGTGCCCATCTTGACGACTCCGTGGGCGCCTGCGGCCTTCAGGGCGGCGTCGTCGACGAGGCTCGGGTCGTGGACCTCGGTGCGGAGGCGGGTGATGCAGCCCTCGACCTCTTCGATGTTCTCGATGCCGCCGAGCCCGGCGACGATCTTCTCAGCCTTGCTGGCCATGGTGTTCTCCCTGTTCTCAAAGGACGCGGCCTCACCACACCGTGGGTCCGCTTTGTCACGGTAACGCACGGTTGGAGCATCTTCGCGGGCGGCTACGGCACTCGTACCCAATGATGGCGATCAAGGTGCCATCCCTCACGGCGATCCTCGTGCCACTCCTGCCGGGACGGCACCGCACTCGTTCCGCAACTGGTCTACACCAGTTTTCAACGCCCGCCAAACCTGGCTTGTTCCGGAGGGGACGCCGATGAGTACCGACGCAGCAGCGGTGCCGCAGAAGAAGTGGTGGAACGGCCTGTTCCAGGGCCTCCAGAAGATGGGCCGCAGCCTCCAGCTCCCCATCGCCGTGCTGCCCGCCGCCGGCATCCTCAACCGTCTCGGACAGCCGGATGTCTTCGGCGCGGACGGTCTCGGCTGGGACAACGTCGCCAAGGTCTTCGCGGCGGCGGGTGGTTCGCTCCTGGACTCCACGCTCGGTCTGCCCCTGCTGTTCTGCATCGGTGTGGCGATCGGCATGGCCAAGAAGGCGGACGGTTCCACGGCGCTCGCGGCGGTGGTGGGCTTCCTCGTGTACTACGCGGTGCTGCGGGCCTTTCCCGACGACTGCCCGGCGGACACCACGTTCGGGGCGGCGGGCATGTGGAGCGGGGTCTGCATCGCGGAGGACGGAACGCCCGCGCAGGCCGCGTACCAGAATCCAGGGGTCTTCGGCGGCATCGTGATGGGGCTGCTCGCCGCGTGGTTCTGGCAGCGCTATCACCGCGTGAAGCTGGTCGACTGGCTGGGCTTCTTCAACGGCCGCCGGCTGGTGCCGATCATCATGGCCTTCGTCGGTCTGGTCTTCGCGGGGCTGTGCGTGTGGATCTGGCCGCCGATCGGTGACGCGCTGACCAGCTTCTCCAAGTGGCTCGTGGACCTGGGGTGGCTGGGCTCCGGGATCTTCGGCGTGGCCAACCGCGCGCTGCTCACGATCGGCCTGCACCAGTTCCTGAACACGTTCGTCTGGTTCCAGTTCGGTGACTACGAGAAGCCCGACGGCACGATGGTGCACGGCGACATCAACCGGTTCCTGGCGGGCGACCCGACGGCGGGTCAGTTCACGTCGGGCTTCTTCCCGATCATGATGTTCGCGCTGCCCGCGGCGGCCCTGGCGATCACCCACGCGGCCCGGCCGGAGCGCCGCAAGGTGGTCGGCGGTCTGATGCTGTCGGTGGGCCTGACGTCGTTCGTCACCGGCATCACCGAGCCGATCGAGTACTCGTTCCTGTTCATCGCGCCCGCGCTGTACGCGATCCACGCGGTGCTCACCGGTGTCTCGATGGCGGTGACGTGGGCGCTGGGGGTCAAGGACGGCTTCAGCTTCTCGGCGGGTCTCATCGACTACGTCATCAACTGGAGTCTGGCGACCAAACCCTGGCTCATCATCCCCATCGGGCTCGTGTTCGCCGCCGTGTACTACGTCCTGTTCAGCTTCGTGATCCGCAAGTTCGACCTGCATACGCCGGGTCGTGAGCCGGAGGAGGAAGCGGAAGCGCAGGACGCGGAGCAGACGAAGGCGTAGCCGCTGGCAGGGCCGTCGTCCCGGCCTGCTGCCGCGTCACACCGGAAGGCTCCAGGACCCTTTGGTCCTGGGGCCTTTAGGCGTTGATTTCGCGTTATGGCGGACCCCACAAAACTCGTGGGTTCCTTACGTCACCTTCACCGTGCTACAACAGGTCTACACCACTAAATGGTGTAGACCACGCGGCCGTCCGCCGCGACCCCCGGAGACGCCGCCGTCACCCACTTCCCTGTCCCCAGGCGGCGCCTTGCCCACTGGAGGAAGTTGTGTCCACGGCCAGTGCCGCCCCCGCGGCCGACAAGAAGAAGGGCTCCGGCGCGATGGCTGTCATGCAGCGCATCGGCCGCAGCCTCATGCTGCCGGTCGCCGTGCTGCCCGCAGGCGCCCTGCTCGTCCGGCTCGGCAACCCCGACATGCTCGGACGCCCGTCGTTCCCGGACTTCATCACGAAGATCGCCGGCTTCATGGCCGCGGGCGGCAACGCCATTCTCGACAACATGGCGCTGCTGTTCGCCGTCGGCATCGCGATCGGCTTCGCCAAGAAGTCGGACGGCTCGACGGCCCTGGCCGCCGTCACCGGCTACCTGGTCTTCAAGAACGTGCTCGCCACGTTCACCGACCCGAACCTCGACAAGATCGCCAAGGTCGTCGACGGCAAAATAGTCATGACCGAGGCCCCGGTGGACGCCAAGGTCCTCGGCGGTGTCGTGATGGGCATCGTCGTCGCCCTGCTCTACCAGAAGTTCTACCGGACCAAGCTGCCCGACTGGGCCGGCTTCTTCGGCGGCCGCCGCCTCGTCCCGATCCTGTCGGCCTTCGCGGGCCTGCTCCTCGGCATCGTCTTCGGCTACATCTGGCCGGTCCTCGGCACGGGTCTGCACAACTTCGGCGAGTGGCTCGTCGGTTCGGGCGCCGTGGGCGCGGGCATCTTCGGTGTCGCCAACCGCGCGCTGATCCCGGTCGGCATGCACCACCTCCTGAACTCCTTCCCGTGGTTCCAGGCCGGTTCGTACGAGGGCAAGAGCGGCGACATCAACCGCTTCCTCGCGGGTGACCCGACCGCCGGACAGTTCATGACCGGCTTCTTCCCGATCATGATGTTCGCGCTTCCCGCGGCCTGCCTCGCGATCGTCCACTGCGCCCGTCCCGAGCGCCGCAAGGTCGTCGGCGGCATGATGTTCTCGCTCGCGCTCACCGCCTTCGTGACCGGTGTGACCGAGCCGATCGAGTTCACGTTCATGTTCATCGCCCCGGTCCTGTACGCGATCCACGCGGTGCTCACCGGTGTCTCCATGGCGCTGACCTGGGCGCTCGGCATGAAGGACGGCTTCGGCTTCTCGGCGGGAGCGGTCGACTTCTTCCTCAACCTCGGCATCGCCAGCAACCCATGGGGCCTGGCCCTGGTGGGCCTGTGCTTCGCGGCGGTCTACTACGCGGTCTTCCGCTTCGCGATCACCAAGTGGAACCTCCCGACGCCGGGCCGCGAGTCCGACGAGGAGCTCGCCGAGATCCTCAAGGCCGAGGCGAAGTAGCCTCCCGCCCCCTTGCGTGACGAAGCCCCGCACCGTTGAGACCAACGGTGCGGGGCTTCGTCATGTCCGCGGCTCGCGTGCCGCGCTAGATCTCGTACGTCCGGCCGGGCGCGGCGAGTTCGGTGGGGCCGTCGTACACCGAGCGCGCGTCCGCCAGGTTGACCTGCGGGTCCGTCCACGGCGGGATGTGGGTGAGGACCAGGCGCCCGGCGCCCGCGCGGCGGGCGGACTCGCCCGCCTCGCGGCCGTTGAGGTGCAGGTCGGGGATGTTCTCCTTGCCGTGCGTGAAGGCCGCCTCGCAGAGGAACAGGTCGGTTTCGGCGGCCAGTTCGTCGAGCGCGCCGCACGCCCCGGTGTCTCCCGAGTAGGTGAGGGACCTGCCCCCGTGCTCGACGCGGATGCCGTACGCCTCGACGGGGTGGCACACCTTCTCCGTGCGCACCGAGAACGGGCCGATGTCGAACGAGGCCGGCTTCACGGTGTGGAAGTCGAAGACCTCGCTCATCGAGGAGGCCGATGGGGTGTCGGCGTACGCGGTGGTCAGGCGCTGTTCCGTGCCCTCGGGTCCGTAGACCGGGATGGGGGCGCAGCGGCCGCCTTCGTGCCGGTAGTAGCGCGCCACGAAGTAGGCGCACATGTCGATGCAGTGGTCGGCGTGCAGGTGGCTGAGGAAGATCGCGTCCAGGTCGTACAGACCGACGTGGCGCTGCAGCTCGCCGAGGGCGCCATTGCCCATGTCGAGCAGCAGCCGGAAGCCGTCGGCCTCTACGAGGTAGCTCGAACAGGCCGAGTCCGCGGACGGAAACGACCCCGAGCAGCCGACGACGGTGAGCTTCATGGAGCGGAAACCTCCGGGGGCGAAACGGGGGTTGTGCGGGGGCCTTGCGGGGGCTCGCGAAGGGCCTGCGACAGGCTCTTCGAGGAGTGCTGCGGTCCGTCGAGCGTAAGGCGCAAAAGGTCCGGTCGCTCCTCCGTCGTGGGCCGTTGTGGGAGAACTCACCTGCTCTGTCACCGGTTCGGGGGGCGCGCGGGGCGGGGAGCGCCCCGGTACCGTCTGCGGTATGGATACGTCATGGTGGCTCGCCCTGGCCGCCGTGGTGGTGCTCGCGGCGGTCGCCGCGTTGGTGGACGGCCGGGGTCGCAGCGACCGCGGTCCCCGCGGGCGTACCACCCGGCCGCCGGGCCGTCCGCGCGGCCCGCGGCGCAGGCTGCCCGCGCCGAGACCGGCGGAGATCTGGTGGGCGCGGGTGCCGTACGAGGACGGCCCTGGGGCGAAGGACCGGCCGTGTCTGGTGCTTTCGGTGCGGGGCGAGAGCGCGGTCGTCGCGAAGATCACCAGCAAGTACCACGACGAGCGGGCCGGGGTGATTCCCCTGCCGCCCGGGTCGGTGGGGGACGCGCGGGGCCGCCCGAGCTTCCTGGAGACGGACGAGCTGCGGGACGTGCCGGTGTGGGAGTTCCGCAGGCGGGCGGGGATCGTGGATCCGGCGTTGTGGGATCAGGTGCGGTATCTGGCGGGCTGAGCGGCAACGGAAAGCGCGGGGCGGGCCGGAGGTATCCGGCCCGCCCCGCGTTTTTCTGTGTCTGCTTCTAAGCCCACAGCTGTCCCTGCACCGTGTCGATGGCCTCCTCGGTCGTCGCCGCGGTGTAGACGCCGGTCGAGAGGTATTTCCAGCCACCGTCGGCCACCACGAACGCGATGTCGGCGGACTCCCCCGCGGCCACGGCCTTCTTGCCGACGCCGATCGCCGCGTGCAGTGCGGCGCCGGTGGAGACCCCGGCGAAGATGCCCTCCTGCTGGAGGAGCTCACGGGTGCGGGTCACCGCGTCCGCCGAGCCGACCGAGAAGCGGGTGGTCAGGACGGACGCGTCGTACAGCTCGGGCACGAAGCCCTCGTCGAGGTTGCGCAGGCCGTACACGAGGTCGTCGTAGCGGGGCTCCGCGGCGACGATCTTGATGTCCGGCTTCTGCTCGCGCAGGAAGCGGCCCACGCCCATGAGCGTGCCCGTCGTGCCGAGGCCCGCCACGAAGTGGGTGATGGAGGGCAGGTCGGCGAGGATCTCGGGGCCGGTGCCCGCGTAGTGGGCGCCCGCGTTGTCCGGGTTGCCGTACTGGTAGAGCATGACCCAGTCCGGGTGCTCGGCGGAGAGCTCCTTGGCGACGCGTACGGCCGTGTTGGAGCCGCCGGCCGCCGGGGACGAGATGATCTCCGCGCCCCACATGGCGAGGAGGTCGCGCCGCTCCTGCGAGGTGTTCTCCGGCATGACGCACACGATGCGGTAGCCCTTGAGCTTGGCCGCCATCGCGAGCGAGATGCCCGTGTTGCCGGACGTCGGCTCCAGGATCGTGCAGCCGGGCGTCAACCGCCCGTCCTTCTCCGCCTGTTCGACCATGTGCAGCGCCGGGCGGTCCTTGATGGAACCGGTGGGGTTACGGTCCTCCAGCTTCGCCCAGATGCGGACGTCCTCGGACGGAGAAAGGCGCGGCAGGCGGACGAGGGGCGTGTTGCCCACGGCCGCCAGCGGGGAGTCGTAGCGAGGCATCCGCGATCAGACCATGCCGCCGGCCACGGCCGGGAGGATCGTGACGTTGTCGCCGTCCGTGAGCTTGGTGGAGATGCCGTCCAGGAAGCGGACGTCCTCGTCGTTCAGGTACACGTTCACGAAGCGGCGCAGCTTGTCGCCGTCCACGATGCGCTCGGCGATGCCCGCGTGCCGCGAGTCGAGGTCGCTGAAGAGCTCGGCGAGGTTGTCGCCGCTGCCCTCGACGGCCTTGGCGCCGTCGGTGTAGGTGCGGAGGATGGTCGGGATGCGGACCTCGATGGCCATGGCTTGGGCTCCTGTCGGGAGAAGTCACGTGGGTGGGCGCGCGGCGGCCCGGTCGTGCGGGTGCGTAAGTGCGGGTGCATGAGGTGCGGGTGCGTAGGCGTTACGCGGGGACGGCGCCGCGGCTCACGGCCGTACGGCGGCGGCTGTCAGCGCGAACAGATCGCGCTGGAGAGCCTGCACAAATCGACGTGCAGACGCGCAACGAGCAGCATGCCCGGCATCTTGTCGCTCACGTCGTGGGGAACCATGCGGTCATCGTATCGATTCCCGGTCCGGGTTCTGGAATGTGATCTCACATGGTGGATGGTTTGCGTCCATCACGTGGATGGGGGGAGGTAGGTGACCGTCGGCGCCCCGGTCGCGGGGTGCACCGAGACCTCTGCCGTGACCCCGTACACCTCGGCGAGGAGCTCGCTGGTCAGGACTTCTTTGGGCGGTCCCGACGCGACGAGGGTGCCGGCGTGAAGGACGTACAGGCGGTCGCAGTAGTAGGCCGCCAGATTGAGGTCGTGCAGGGCCAGCACATTCGTCGTGCCGAGGTCGCGGACCAGGGCGAGGATCTCCAGCTGGTAGCGGATGTCCAGATGATTGGTCGGCTCGTCGAGGACGAGGACCGCGGGCTCCTGCACCAGCGCCCTCGCCACCAGGGCGCGCTGGCGCTCCCCGCCGGAGAGCCCGGCGAAGACGCGGTGCGCGAGGTCCGCGGCGCCCACCCTCTCCAGCGCCTCGCCGACCAGGACGTCGTCCCGGGCGGTGTCCGCCTCCCAGAAGCGTTTGTGCGGCGAGCGGCCCATGGCGACGATCTGCCGGACGGTGAGCTCGAAGCCGGTGTGCCCGTCCTGCGGGACGGTGGCGATGCGGCGGGCGCGGTCCTTGGCCGAGCGGCCCGCCAGGTCGTCACCGTCCAGGAGGACACGGCCGCCGGTGGGCGCGAGGGTGCCGTAGACGCAGCGCAGGAGGGTGGTCTTGCCGCTGCCGTTGGGGCCGACGATGCCGATGGTCTCGCCGGGGGCGGCGTGCAGGGTCACGTCGTCGACGAGGGTCTTCTCGCCTGTGCGGTAGGTGAGGGACTCGGTGGTCAGGGTCGCCGCCGGGTTACTCATGCGCTTGCCTCCGTACGGTTCCTTCGCAGCATCCACAGGAAGAACGGGCCGCCCGTCAGCGCGGTGAGGACGCCGACCGGGATGTCCTGCGGCGCCGCGACCGTGCGCGCGGCGAGGTCGGCGGCCACCAGGAACACCGCGCCCATCAGGGCCACCACCGGCAGCAGCGTCCGGTGGGCGGCGCCGACCAGCATCCGGGCCGCGTGCGGCACCATCAGGCCGACGAAGCCGATGGCCCCGCTGTACGCCACGAGTACGCCGGTCAGGAGCGAGGCGAGGAGGAAGACGGCGGCGCGGAAGCGGGCCGTGTCGAGGCCGAGGACGGTGGCGCCCTCCTCGCCCACCAAGAGGAGATCCAGGGGCCTGGCGAGGGCGACGAGCAGTGCCGTGCCGAGGATGAGCGCGATGCCGGGCAGGGCGAGCATGTCCCAGCGGGCACTGCCGAGGCCGCCGAGGGTCCAGTACAGGACTTCCTTGAGGTGGTCGGTGCTGTCGGCGGTGATCAGGATCAGGCTGGTCAGGGCGGACAGGATGTACGAGACCGCCACTCCGGCCAGGATCAGGCGCCCGGTGGCGAAGCCGCCGCCCCCTGACCTCGCCAGGGTGTAGACGACGAGGAGCGAGAGCAGGGCGCCCGCGAAGGCCGCGGCCGGGATGGTGACGGTGGTGGCGAGGCCCGCCCCCAGGCCGAAGACGCTGCCGAGGACGATGACGGCCACGGCTCCGGCGGAGGCGCCGGAGGAGACTCCCAGCAGGAACGGGTCGGCCAGGGGGTTCCTCACCAGGGCCTGGAGGACGGTGCCGATGACGGCCAGTCCCGCGCCCACGGCTGCGCCGAGCAGGACCCTGGGGAGTCTCACGTCCAGCACGATGGTGCGGAACGGGGAGGGTTGCGCACCTCCCGTCAGGATCTCCAGGACGTCGGCGGTGGGGATGCGTACCGAGCCCAGAGCGAGGCCGGCCATGACCACCGCGGCGAGAGCGAGAAGGAGCCCGGCGACGACGGCGCCGTACATCACCGGCTTCGCCGAGTTCGTCCTCAAACGCCGGACGGGCTGAAGTACCCGGCGCACGGGCTGAGCCCGGCCCTTCACAGCTGAGCCGCCAGCTTCCCCACCGCAGCCGGTGCCCGTACCCCCACCACCGTGTCCGACAGCGGAAGTACCGCGAACCGCTTGTGCTTGATGGCGGGTACGTCCGCCAGGACCGGGTCGTCCAGGAGGCGCTTCTTCTTCTGGGCCACCGTCGTGCCGCCGTAGTCGAGGATCACGATCACCTCGGGCTTGCGGTCGACCACCGACTCCCAGGACGCGTCGCCGAAGGACTTGTCCAGGTCGGCGAAGACGTTGCGGCCGCCCGCCCGTTCGATGATGTCGTTGCCGATGCCCCGGCCGCCCGCCGTGAAGGCCGTCTTGTCGCCGCTGTCGTAGACGAAGACGGGGACGGGCTTCTTCGGCTTCGCCTCCGTCCGCGCCAGTTCACGCTTCGCCGCGGCCACCCACTTGTCCGCCCGCGCCCGCACCCCGAACGTGCTGCCGACCTCGCGGACCTCCTTGTAGACGTCGTCCATCGACACCGCCCGCTTCGCGCAGCCCTCGACGTTCAGGCGGCTCTCGATGCCGGACTTCGCCAGGGCCCCGCGGCTGCGGCCCTCGCCCGCCAGGAAGGCGCTCGCGTAGCCGCCGTAGACGAAGTCGGGGTTCGCGGCCAGGAGCTTCTCGTACGAGGGGTACTCCTTGGCCAGGACCGGGGTGTCCGCGTACGCCTTCGCGTACTTCGGCAGGACCTTGTCGTCCAGGTACGCCGTGCCCGCGATGCGGTCCTTGAGGCCCAGCTCCAGCATCACCTCCGTGACGTGCTGGTTCATCGTCACGGCGCGCTTCGGGGGTGCTTCGTACGTCGTCTTCACGCCGCAGTTCGTGACCGTGTACGGGAAGCCGGGGGCCTTGGACTCCGGCTTGGCGTCGGTGCCGCCGGAGGACGAGCACGCGGCGAGCGGGAGCAGCAGGGCCGCGGTCATGAGCACGCGTATGGGGCGGGGCATGGCTGAGCGCCTCCTCCAGGGGATTTCCGCGTCCCCTGCGTCGTGGGAGAAGAAGGCGGCAGGTCAGTTCCTGACTGCCCCACCCGTGATGGGTGGGGTCACAGTGGCGGGACCGTGCCGGACTCGCACCGGCTTCCTGGGTCCTGCCGCCTCAAAGGTGAAGCTCAGTATGCCTGGACGACCTTCACCTCTTCTTCGGTGACCTCGCCGTCCACGATCCGGTAGGAGCGGAACTGGAACTCGCCCGCGCCGTCGGTGTCGGCCGTGGAGACCAGGACGTAGTGCGCGCCCGGCTCGTTGGCGTACGTGATGTCGGTGCGCGAGGGGTAGGCCTCGGTCGCCGTGTGCGAGTGGTAGACGATCACCGGCTCCTCGTCGCGGTCGTCCATCTCGCGGTAGAGCTTGAGGAGGTCACCCGAGTCGAACTCGTAGAACGTGGGTGAGCGTGCCGCGTTCAGCATCGGGATGAAGCGCTCGGGGCGGCCGGTTCCCTCCGGGCCCGCGACCACACCGCAGGCCTCGTCGGGGTGGTCCTGGCGCGCGTGCGCGACGATCTGGTCGTGAAGGGCCTGGGTCAGGGTCAGCATGGCAGCCAGGATAAGCAGAAGGGCCGGCCCGTACCGAAGAGTGGTACGGACCGGCCCACATGCTGGGATCAGGCGGTGAATCGAGGTGCGTCAGCCGGTGATCAGGACTTCGCGAGGTCCTTCTGGCCCGCCTCGCCGCCACCCGTCGACTGCGTGTCGTTGCGCTTCTGCATGACCAGGTAGCCGATGCCCAGGATCAGGGCCCAGACCGGAGCCGCGTAGAGCGAGATCCGCGCGTCCTCGTCGATGCCCATCATGACGATGACCATCGCGATGAAGGCGAGCGCGAACCAGCTCGTGTACGGGGCGCCCGGCGCCCGGAAGGTGGACTGCGGCAGCTCGCCGCGGTCGGCCTTGCGGCGGTACTTGATCTGGCAGATCAGGATCATGATCCAGGCCCACATGCCGGAGATGGTCGCGAAGGAGACGACGTAGTTGAACGCCTCGCCCGGCCACTGGTAGTTGATCCAGACGCCGACCAGCATCAGGGTCGCCGAGAAGGTGGTGCCGACCAGCGGCAGGCCGTTCTTCGTCAGCTTGGTGAAGAACTTCGGGCCCTGGCCGTTGAGCGCGAGGTCGCGCAGCATGCGGCCGGTGGAGTACATGCCCGAGTTGCAGGAGGAGAGCGCGGCCGTCAGGACGACGAAGTTGACGATCGCGGCCCCGATGCCGAGGCCCATCTCCTGGAAGGCCGCCACGAACGGCGAGACGCCCGGCTCGAACGTGGTCCACGGCACGACGGAGAGGATCATGATGAGCGCGCCGACGTAGAAGACGGCGATGCGCCACGGCACGGTGTTGATGGCCTTGGGCAGGACGGTCTTCGGGTCCTTGGACTCGCCCGCGGTGACGCCGACGAGCTCGACGGCGAGGAAGGCGAACATCACGATCTGCAGCGTCATCAGCGTGGAGCCGATGCCGTTCGGGAAGAAGCCGCCCTGGTCCCACAGGTGGGAGACGGACGCGGTGTCACCGGCGTCGGAGAAGCCGATGGTGAGGATGCCGGCGCAGATGAGGATCATGCCGATGATCGCGGTGACCTTGACCATCGAGAACCAGAACTCGAGCTCACCGAAGAGCTTCACCGAGATCAGGTTGGCGCCGTACAGGATGACCGTGAAGATCAGCGCGTACGCCCATTGCGGGATGGCGTCGTGTGTCCAGTACTGCATGTACTGGGCCGCTGCCGTGACTTCCGTGATGCCGGTGACGACCCAGAAGAGCCAGTACGTCCAGCCGGTCACGTACCCGAAGAACGGGCCGATGAATTCACGCGCGTACTCCGAGAAGGAGCCCGAGACGGCGCGGTACATGAGCAGCTCGCCCAGGGCGCGCATGATGAAGAAGATGACAAGGCCGGCGATGGCGTACGCCAGGATGAGGCTCGGACCGGCCTTGTGAATGGCCTTGCCCGCGCCGAGGAACAGGCCGGTGCCGATGGCACCGCCGATCGCGATCATCTGGATCTGCCGGGCGCCGAGCCCGCGCTGATATCCCTCGCCTGACGTACCGGACGAACCGCCCGCTCCGTCGGCCTCATTGCCGTCGTGATGCTCTTCGACCTGCACTGAGGTCATGGTGACGCCTTTCTCCACGCTGATCCGTGCCCGCAGTCTGCGTATGGCCACGGATCAGGTCCTGATCCCCCCGGATATGGATGGAGTGCTACCGGCGGTCTGCCGGCCCGAGCGCCATCGGTGACATGGGTGGCGTCACCGAGTGGTCGTGAAGATTTATCACGCCCGCAACAGTGATCGGCCGTGGCACGTGTGGCCCATGCCACGAGAAGAACCGGACAAAATTCCCTTGACGCGTCAAAAGTGTGCATTGAAGTGACGCGATCGTTATCCGGATTTGAGCGTCCGATGAGCGAACGAGGGGTAACGCTGCTACATACATCGACTTTGCGGATGCACCGGTCGGCCCGCGTGTGACTCGCGCGACTCCCCGGGGGACCCCGCGCGGGAGTTCTAGCCGATCAGCGTGGAGACGAGCGTCTCCTGGAGGCCGCCGAGCCAGAGGTAGGCCATCACCATCGGTTTGCGGGCGTCGGAGTCCGGCAGCTGGTAGAGCAGGTCCGTGTCGTCCTCGTCGGTCACCTCGAGGCGGGCGCCGATCGCCAGGCGCAGGTCGTTGAGCGCGCCGAGCCAGTGCTTCGACTCGTCGGCCGACAGCTTCAGGACGGCGCCGCCCTCGCCCTTGGACGTCATGGAGTCCAGGGAGCGAATCACCACCAGGGCGTCGTCGCGCTTCTTGGCCCGCAGGTCGTTCTCGGTGAAGCGCCTGAACTCCGAGGAGTACGCGCGCAGTTCGTCGGCATCGTCCTTCTCGCTGCCGGGGCCGCCGTACGCGTCCGGGAGGAGCCGCTGGAGGACCGGATCGGTGGGCGGCTCGCTCGGGCCCTCCGCGAACAGCTCCGCGAGGGGGTCGTCGGAGGCGTCCTCGGCCGGACCCGGGCCGATCAGCTCCAGGAGCTGCACGGCGAGGGAGCGGATGATCGAGATCTCGACCTCGTCGAGCGCGACGGCCGCGCCGCCCCCGGGGATCGCTTCAAATTGTCCTGGCATCAGATGCGTCGCTACTTCCGGTCCTGCTGGAGGGTGGCCCACAGACCGTATCCGTGCATGGCCTGTACGTCGCGCTCCATCTCCTCGCGGGAGCCGGTGGAGACGACCGCGCGGCCCTTCTGGTGCACGTCCATCATGAGCTTCGTGGCCTTCTCCTTCGAGTACCCGAAGTAGGACTGGAACACGTAGGTCACGTAACTCATCAGATTGACCGGGTCGTTGTGGACGAGCGTGATCCAGGGAACGTCGGGCTCCGGGACGGCGAACGTCTCTTCGGCCGATTCCGGGCGGGTGATCTCTGCGGGAGCCGTACTCACTTGTCCCATGCTGCCACCCGCAGGGGGCCCTCGCACAAATGGACTCAGGAAATCGTCAGAGTGACGAGATGCGGGGTAGCATCCTTCATATGAACACAGCGGACCTTGGGCTGCCGGTGGATGTTCCGTCGACCGCGCTCTTCACGGATCACTACGAGCTCACGATGCTGCAGGCCGCGCTGAAGGCCGGCACGGCCGACCGGCGCTCCGTCTTCGAGGTCTTCACGCGCAGACTGCCCGAGGGGCGCCGCTACGGAGTGGTGGCCGGGACGGGCCGGGTCCTGGACGCCGTGGAGAACTTCCGCTTCGACGCCGACGTCATCGGCTTCCTGCGCGAGCGCCGCGTCGTCGACGAGGAAACCCTCCGGTGGCTGTCCTCGTACCGCTTCAGCGGCGACATCTGGGGCTATCCGGAGGGCGAGGTCTACTTCCCCGGCTCTCCCCTCCTGCGGGTGGAGGGCTCCTTCGCGGAGTGCGTGCTCCTGGAGACGGTGATCCTCTCCATCCTCAACCACGACTCGGCGATCGCGGCCGCCGCTTCCCGCATGGCCTCGGCCGCCGGGGAGCGCCCGCTGATCGAGATGGGCGCCCGGCGCACGCACGAGCTGGCGGCCGTGGCCGCCTCGCGCGCCGCGTACGTCGGCGGTTTCACCACCACGTCCGACCTCGCGGCCGGGTTCCGCTACGACATCCCCACGGTCGGCACGTCGGCCCACGCCTTCACCCTGCTGCACGACAACGAACGTGACGCCTTCCAGGCCCAGGTCGACTCGCTCGGTCCCGGCACGACCCTGCTGGTCGACACGTACGACGTGACGGAGGCCGTGCGCACCGCCGTCGAGGTCGCCGGGCCCGAGCTGGGCGCCGTGCGCATCGACTCCGGTGACCTGCTCCTGGTCGCCCACCGGGTGCGCGACCAGCTGGACGAGCTGGGTGCGGCCAACACGAAGATCGTCGTCACCTCCGACCTCGACGAGTACGCCATCGCCTCGCTCGCGGCGGCGCCCGTGGACGCGTACGGCGTGGGCACGCAGCTCGTCACCGGTTCCGGGCACCCGACCTGTTCGATGGTCTACAAGCTGGTGGCCCGCGCGCACTCGGCGGACCCGAAGGCCCCGCTGGAGCCGGTCGCCAAGAAGTCCCTCGGCGCCAAGTCGTCGGTCGGCGGTCGCAAGTGGGCCGCGCGGCGGCCCGACGAGCACGGGGTCGCCGAGGCCGAGGTGATCGGCACGGGAGCGGTGCCGGTGGAGCTCGCCGACCACCAGCTCCAGGTCGAGCTGGTCAAGGGCGGTGAGGTGGTGGCACGTGAACCGCTGGACACCGTGCGCGAGCGGCACGCGGCGGCGCGGGCCCGGCTGCCCCTGTCGGCCACGCAGCTGTCGAAGGGCGAAGCCGTCATCCCGACGGAATACATCTGATTGTGCGCCGGAGCGGAGAAGGGGCGTTCGAACGCCCTCTCCCGCTTCGCGTTCGAAGTCTCTACGCTCGGTTCATCCGGCCGAGTCCCCCACTCCCACGAGTCTTGCCGAGCCGAAGGACACCCGATGCGCCGCGCCCTGATCGTCGTCGATGTGCAGAACGACTTCTGCGAGGGCGGCAGCCTCGCGGTCGCGGGGGGTGCCGATGTGGCCGCCGCGATCACCGAGCTGATCGGCCAGGCACCCGCGGGCTACCGGCACGTGGTGGCCACCCGTGACCACCACATCGACCCCGGCGACCACTTCTCCGACCAGCCGGACTACGCCCGCTCCTGGCCGCCGCACTGCGTGGCGGGCACGGAGGGGATCGGCTTCCACCCGAACTTCGCGCCGGCCGTGGCCTCCGGGGCCATCGACTCGGTCTTCGACAAGGGGGCCTACTCGGCCGCGTACAGCGGCTTCGAGGGGGCCGACGAGAACGGCGTCTCGCTGGCCGACTGGCTGCGGGCCCGGAAGATCACCGAGGTGGACGTGGTGGGCATCGCCACGGACCACTGTGTGCGCGCCACGGCCCTCGACGCGGCCCGGGAGGGCTTCGGCACGACGGTCCTGCTCGACCTGACCGCCGGCGTCTCCAAGGAGACGACAGAGCGGGCTGTGGAGGAGCTGCGGGCGGCGGGCGTCGAGCTGACGGGCAAGCCGGTGGTCTAGGCCCGCAAGAGCCGCGGGCCTCCAAGGGGCGCGGGGCTGTGACATGTGCGGCTCCGCCGCGTGGGCGCGATCAGCCCCCACCGGCCCGCAGGGGCAGATCAGACGGTCTCTGCCCTTGAAGCGTCTGCCGCTTCAAGGCCCTGATCGGATGCCAAAGCTCAGCCGCAGCGTCCGGCGCCGTACGCCATATGAGCCCGTCCGGGTGATGCAGGACCGCCGTGATCTCGTCCGGCGTCGGCGGCTCCGCGTTGCCCCGCAGATAGACGGCCCGCAGGCCGAGGTTCCGCAGGCGTGTCAGCGCCCTCGCGCGGTTCACCGCATGGACGATCATGCGGACGCTGCCGCCGCCCAGAGCCGGGTTCGGCAGGGTCAGGGCCACCACCACGCTGCCGTTCGGCAGCTTGCTGAAACCTCCTGCGGACATGGCTGGTCACACCCCCGTGAGACGTCGCACGGCGCCCCTGGCCGGACGCCGTGTCAATAAGAAATCCACAGGACGCACCTAAACACGATCGGCCGCCGCCCGCTAGGGGGCGACGGCCGATCATGCTTTGACCTGCGAAAACGCTGATTACTTCTTGGAGGGGCCGACCTGGACCGTGATCGAGGAGCCATCCTTCGGCTGCTTCACGATCTTGATCTGGGTGTTGGTGTCAGTGACCTTGACACTTCCCGTGGGGTTCTCCTTGAACCAGTAGGTGCCCTTGTGGTCGTCGAAGACCGGGACGCCCTTCTGGGACTTGATCTTCAGCGCGACGTCCGCGTTGTGGAGCGTGAACTTGTCCGTCGCGTACTTGCTGAAGGGCGCGTCGAACGGCTGGATCTTGTTCCGCAGCAGGGTGCCGTCCGCCCACTTGAGCGGCTTGGCGTGCGCGTCCACCGGAAGGATCAGGCCCTCGCCGGGGTGCGCGCTGGTGTTGTTGTCCTTCTGCGAGGTGTCCCACTGCCAGACCATGAGGCCGGTCTGGTACGCGTAGTGCTCCACCCAGTCCGGACGGGACTTGGAGAAGCCGAAGTTGTACGGGCCGACCTTCAGGGTCTTGTCGTACGACACGTACTGGCGGTTCTCGGCGAGGTAGTACTGGTCGTACTTCTTGGTGAAGGACTCGCCGATGCGCGAAAAGCCCTTCGCCGTCCAGCCGTTGTCGTCGCCCTCGGCGCCGTCCTCGAAGACCTTGGCGCCGTCCGCGGTGATCGCGAGGGCGTCGGCCGCGAAGCCCTTGCCGCCCGCGCCGCCGTCCGTCGAGTAACGGAACCGGACGTCGATCTTCTTGCCGGCGTACGCGTCGAGCGAGAACGCGAGCTTCTTGTACGCGCCCGAGGCACCCGTCAACGCGGGCTTGTCACCGGCGTCGCGCGTGATGGGCTTGCCGTCCGCGGTCCCGTCCACGGGCGTCCAGTTGGCGCCGCCGTCCGTCGACACCTCGGTGTAGAGGTAGTCGTAGTTGGCCTCGATGTCCCACCAACCGTCAAGGGAGAGCGCGGCCTTGGACTTGCCGGTCAGGTCGACCGAGCGCGTCAGGGTGTTCTTGAGGTCGTCGCCCTGGTCGCTCCACCACTGCTTGGAGCCCTCGGTGGGCTTGGTGACCGTGGTGGTGACGGCCTTCTTGGGCAGGTCGACGACGAGCGCCTGGCGGTGGCGGGTGTTGTACTCCGCGACGCCCAGCTTGTGCTCGGACGTCGTCGCGGCCTTGGCCTTGGCGTAGTCGAGCCAGCCCAGCTGGAACTTGTCCCAGGCGGTCATGTCGCCGGGCAGGTCACCGATGGCGTCCTTGCCGGTGCCGAGCCAGGAACCGGCCGACATCAGCGACCAGAAGCCGACCGAGTTCTCGCCCTTGCCCGTGGTGTCGTACAGGTCGGGCAGGCCCAGGTCGTGGCCGTACTCGTGGGCGAAGACGCCGAGGCCGCCGTTCTCCGGCTGCATCGTGTAGTCGCCGACCCAGATGCCCGAGTCGCCGATCTGCGTGCCGCCCGCCTTGTTCTCGGCCGGACCGGTCTTGCCGGCGTCGCTGCCGTACGCGTACCAGCGGTGCGCCCACAGCGCGTTCTCGCCCTCGGCGCCGCCGCCCGCCGACTCGTCCTCGCCCGCGTGGACGATCTGGAAGTGGTCGATGTACCCGTCGGGCTCGTTGAACTCGCCGTCGCCGTCGAAGTCGTAGCGGTCCCAGAGGTCGTACTTGGCGAGGTCCGCCTTGATCTGGGCGTCCGTGCGGCCCTGGGCCTTCTGGTCCTTGGTCCACGCGGTGACGCCGTCCTTCACCGCGTCCCAGACGTTGGCGCAGTTGGAGTCGCCGCAGTAGTTGGAGCCGTACCGCGCCTCGTTGTAGTCGACCTTGACCCAGTCGGAGACCTCGCCGTCGACCGAGTAACGGCCGGAGGAGGTCTTCTCGTAGTAGGTCTTCAGGGAGTGCTTGGTCTTGCCCTTGGCGTCCTTGCCCTCACCGAAGTAGAGGTCCTGGAAGTGCTTCTGGTTGTAGTCCTTCTGCCAGGCCGTGCTGTTGTCCTTCGCACGGTCCGGCTCGGCTATCTGGTTGTGCGCGGGGCCGGGCTTGCCGCCGTACTTCTTGACCGGCGCCTCGGGTCCTTCCGGGCCGTCCGGGTCGTACATGGTGGTGTCGTCCACCTTGTCGCCGAACTCGACGAGGATCGTGAAGATCTTGTCGGTCTTCTCCCGGCCGAGCTCGACGTACTTCTTGTCGTCGAGCTTCACGACCTGGGAGCCGCCGCGCTTCTGCACCTTGGCGTCGCCCTCGATGACCTGCTGAAGGGCGGCCTTGCGCTGCTGGGCCTGCTGCTTGCTGAAGGGCCCCTCGAGGTCGTGGTCGACCTGCGCCTTGGCCCTGCTCGGGTCCTGCCGGTCGATGGCGGGAGCCCCGCTCGGCCCACTCTCCTCGGCCGACGCGGTGGCTGCCGAGAACGTGGCGGCTGCCGCGGCCATGGCCACGGCGGCCGCGGTGGCTCTGAACGTCCGTCTGCTGACTGTCACTTGATGATGTCCTCCCCCGCGTCCGCGCGAAGGCGGGCCGAGGTCCCGGTCGGAGGAGGTCCGCGCGCGATACGCGTCACAAGTGACGACATTGGACCGGAGATACGGAAGAAAAGACAGACCTTGACTTGAACAGGCCAAGTACACTATGCAGGTTCGGCGATCCGGTATCCGGACGTGCACGCCCGCTTGCCCGCATGGTCAACAGGCGCGTCCCACCGTCCACTTGATGGACGCCATGAACCCGTGCGCCCCCTGTGCTGCCGCACCGTGGGTTAGGTCACGCTTACCGCCCGTTCCCGTCGGGCATGCAGCGGAATAGAGTCAATCGACGGTGCGCTACTGCGCGAGGCGGCACTTCTCAAGTCGCCGCAGCCAGGCACCCTTTGATTCGTATACAGCTTGATATTGGGCTAGACCACAGCTCCACACCGGGCACGACCACCCCCGCATCCGCTGTCCCGAGGACGGATTACGCCATGCCTCGTCCCATGCCGCTGCCTCGTCCGACCCCTGCTCAAGTCACCTACGGCACGCTGACGGTCATTTTCTCGACGCTCGCCATGCTGCTGCTTTCCCAGACGAGTTCGGGCCTCGCGGTCGCGGTGATAGCCGTCGCCGCCCTCGGCCTCGGCTTACTGGTGGCGATGACGGTCCCCCAGCCGAAACCCGCGGCCGCGCCGGGCGAACGCGTCGCTCCCGCCGCCAGGGCCACCGAGGAGCGCGTCCCCGTCCAGCGAACCTCCGCTCCCGTGCTCGCCGAGTCCGTGCGCGAGCCGGCGGGCCCGTGAGGATCACGAGCCCGCCCGAACCACCGATGTCCCTGCCGCCGCGGCGGTCTGCCGCGGTCAGCCGGTGCTGACCACCACCGTCTTGGCCGCCTTGTCGTGCAGGCCCTGCTTGTAGGGCTTGTCGAAGAAGCTCCAGCCGCCGCAGATCGCCGTCCAGATGCAGGCGCAGCAGAACGCGAACGGCAGCCAGAGGACGGCCGCGCGGACGAGCGCGGTCTGTAGGGTGGGGGTCGCCCCGTCGTTGAGGTTCGCGACCCGCAGCCCCAGCCACTTCTTGCCCAGGGTCTGGCCCGTCCTGGAGATCATGAAGCTGTCGTACGCGATGTAGAGCACGGCGGCGAGCAGCGACTGCCCGAAGCTCTTCCCGTACTCGACCTTGTCCGGGTCGACGTCGA
The DNA here is from genome assembly GCF_053607685.1 of Streptomyces sp. NPDC055099. Taxonomy (NCBI): domain Bacteria; kingdom Bacillati; phylum Actinomycetota; class Actinomycetes; order Kitasatosporales; family Streptomycetaceae; genus Streptomyces; species Streptomyces sp. NPDC055099. The sequence goes on from NZ_JBSGUA010000014.1 coordinate 146,173, forward strand.
ACTCGCTCGTGCCGAAGCCCCACGAGAGCAGCCAGACGACCACGCCGACGAGGATCATGTCGAGGATGCGGGCCAGCACACGCTTGCCGCTCTCCGCCAGGGGCGGCATCCCGGCGAGAGGGTCGTTCCCTCCGCCGTACATGCCTCCGCCGCCGCTCCCCCCGTAGGGATCTCCACCGCCGCCGTACGGCGGGGGCGGCGGCGGTGTGCCATAGGGCGAGCCGGAGCCGCTGCCGGGCGGTGGCGCGCCGTAGGGAGAGCCGCCATCCTGCGGGGGCTGCTTCCTGAAGGGGTCGTTGTCGTCGGGGGGCGGCGGGTACTGCGGCGGTTCGGTGCTCATGGGCCGAGTCGACCGCGAGTGCGCCGGTGGCGCATCCGGCGAGCGGCTGTCCGGGTTAAGGGGCGCCCGGTGGGCTAACCCGCCACAAACGTTCCGGCGGCCTTGTCGTGCCAGCACTGCCGCCAGGGCCGGTCGAACAGGCCCCACAGGACGCCGACGACCCCGATGACCAGGACTCCCGGCACCGCGTAGACGAGCCAGCGCTTGAGCGCCGAGCCGAACGACGGCGTCTCGTGCTCCTCCATGTCCCGCACCTGGAGCCCGAGGACCTTCTTGCCGAGGGTCCGTCCCCACTTGGCCGTGGGCAGCACCTCGTAGAGCACGCCGAAGAGGAGCAGTACGGCCAGGACCATTCCCAGATATCCCGCCGTGGTGCCGTCGAGCAGCCACACGGTGACCTTCTCGCCGGACATCTTCGCCGCGTCGATCTTGCTGTCGACGTGGTCGGCGGCCTTCGCGCCGAGCGGCAGCGCGGCGGCGCCGGTCACGGCCACCAGGACCAGGGTGTCGATGAGCCGGGCTGCGAACCGCTTGCCGAGCCCCGCGGGGCGTCCCGCCGCCTGGTTCTGCGCCATCGCGAGGAACGGGTCGCTGGCCACGGGCTTCCACGGCACGACGGGCTGCTGCTGTCCGTCGCCCTCGGCGAGCTGGTGCACCTGCTGCGCCCACGAGGGCGAGCCGCCGCCGGGCCCCGAGGTCACGGGCGTGGCCGCACCACCGGGCGAACCGCCCTGCTGCGGGACGGTGGGCTGCACGGGAGCGGGCGCGGGCGCGGGTGCCGGAGCGGGGGCGGGCGCCGGGGCGGGCGCGGCGGCCTGCGGGGGTACGACGGCCTGCGGAGGTACGGCGGTCTGCGCGGGCGCCGGGGTCTGCGCGGGCGCCGGGGTCTGCGCCGCCGCACCGGAGGATTTCGGGCGCAGGGCCCGGATCGCCATGGTGCCTTCGGTGCCGGGCGAGGCCGCGGTGGGCCGCACCGGACCCGAGGGCCTGCGGAACGTCACGGTGCCCTCCGTCGAGGGCTGCTCCTGCTCGGGCGGTGTGCCCGCCCCCGGCTTGACCGCGCGGATCTGCACGGTGCCGGGCCCGTTCCCCTCCGGGGAGGGGGACGCGGAGGAAGGCACCCGCGGGTCCCGCGGACTGCCGGCCGCCTGCGAGGCGTCCCGCTGCTCGGGCTCGGGTTCGGACTCGGGCTCGGGCTCGCCCCAGGAAACGCGCCGGTCCTGCTCACCGCCGAGCCCCGTCTGCCGGGCCGCGTCCGCCTGCCACGCGGAGGCGGGTTCGGGCCTGGCCCCGTGCTGCGAGACCTCGGCGTCCGCCGTACCGCCCGCCGCTCCGCCCGTCGCGCCGGACCCCGGCATGGGCTCCTCGTCGAAGAAGTGCGGCCCGGTCTCCTCCGCGGGTGCGGGCGCCGCGGCCCCGGTCCCCGCCCCCGGAGGTGCCGGGAGCGATTCGCCGTCGGTCGGGGCGGGACGACTGGTCCCGGGCACCCAGGCCGCGCCGTTCCAGTACCGGACATATCCGGGAATGGACGGATCGGGGTAGTAGCCTTCGCGGGGCCTGTCGTCGCCTGCGGCCGGAGTTGGGGCGCTCATGTCCGTCGTCCCGTATCTGCTCGGGGGTCTTTTTGAGGCTACACATCTATCAGACCCTCGCGTCCGCCTGGGCTACTCCTGCCCTACAGACCACTTTCCGGGCACAGTTCAACCACGTACGAAAAAAGTTTCCGGAACCCGCGTAATGCTCGGCGTCCACCGCGCTCTCTCCTTGCACGGGCCCGCTCCAGGGCCCAGGACAAGGAAGGAACAGCACCGACATGCACACCGTGGTGGAACGCGAGCTCGAGCTCAAACTCGTCCTGTCCCCGGAACGCGCGATCGCCGTACCGGCCCGCCTCAGCTACCGCACCGACGACCCCTACGCCGTCCACATCGCCTTTCACATCGGCTCCGAGCACCCCGTGAACTGGACGTTCGCCCGCGAACTGCTGGTCGAGGGGGTGTTCAGGCCCTGCGGACACGGCGACGTACGGGTCTGGCCGACCAAGGTCGAGGGGCGCAGCGTCGTCCTGATGGCGCTGAGTTCACCCGACGGGGACGCCCTCCTGGAGGCGCCGGCGCCCGCCGTGTCCGCCTGGCTGGAGCGCACCCTGCGGGTGGTCCCTCCGGGCTCTGAGGCCGAGCGGCTCGGCATCGACGACGGCCTCGCCGAGCTGCTCACGCCGACCACGGGCCGCGCCGACGACCTGTGGCTGCGGGACCCCTGGCCCTCGGACGAGTCCACGGACGGTGAGTGAGCCGGCTCACGGGGGCCAGGGTCAGCGCTGCTTGCCGAAGCGTCAGAACAGCTTGCCGGGGTTGAGGAGGGAGAGCGGGTCGAAGGCTGCCTTGATGGCGCGCTGCATCTCCACGCCCACCGGGCCGATCTCGCGCGCCAGCCACTCCTTCTTCAGGACGCCCACGCCGTGTTCGCCGGTGATCGTGCCGCCGAGTTCCAGACCGAGGGCCATGATCTCGTCGAAGGACTCGCGGGCCCGGCGGCCCTCGTCGGCGTCGGCGGCGTCGAAGCACACGGTGGGGTGGGTGTTGCCGTCGCCGGCGTGGGCGCAGACGCCGATCGTGAGGCTGTACTTGTCGGCGATGCGCTCCACGCCTTCGAGCATGGCGGCGAGCTTGGAGCGCGGCACGCACACGTCGTCGATCATCGTCGTGCCCTTGACGGCTTCGAGCGCGGTGAGCGACAACCGCCGCGCCTGGAGCAGCAGTTCGGACTCCGCCGCGTCCTCGGCCGGTACCACCTGGGTGGCACCCGCGGCCTCGCAGAGCGCGCCGACGGCCGCGAGGTCCGCCGCGGGGTCGGCGGTGTCGAAGGCGGCGAGCAGCAGTGCCTCGGTGGTCTCCGGCAGGCCCATGTGGGCCAGCGCGTTGACGGCCCTGATGGTCGTGCGGTCCATCAGCTCCAGGAGGGAGGGGACGTGCCCGCCTTCCATGATCTTGCACACGGCGTCGCAGGCGGCCTTCGCCGAGCCGAACTCGGCTGCCAGGACGAGCTGTTGGGGCGGCTGCGGCTTCAGGGCGAGGGTGGCGCGGACGACGATGCCGAGGCTGCCCTCGGAGCCGACGAAGAGACGGGTGAGGTCGTAGCCCGCGACGCCCTTGGCGGTGCGCTTTCCGGTGCTCATGAGCCGTCCGTCGGCGAGGACGACGTCGAGGCCGAGCACGTACTCCGCCGTCACCCCGTACTTCACGCAGCACAGGCCGCCCGAGGCCGTGCCGATGTTCCCGCCGATGGTACAGGTCTCCCAACTGGACGGGTCCGGCGGGTAGTAGAGGCCGTGTTCGTTGACGGCGCGGGAGAGGGCGGCGTTGACGACGCCGGGTTCGACCACCGCGATCCGGTCGACGGGGTTGATCTCCAGGATGCGGTCCATCTTGACCAGCGAGAGGACGATGCAGCCCTCGCTGGCGTTCGCGCCGCCGGACAGGCCCGTGCGGGCGCCCTGCGGGACCACCGGGACCCGTAGCTCGGTCGCGGTGCGCATGACGTGCTGGACCTGTTCGACGGTGCGCGGCAGGACGACGACGGCCGGGGTGCCCGCGTCGCAGAAGCTCGCCATGTCGTTCGCGTACGAGGACGTGATGTCGGGGTCCGTGAGGACGGCGTCGGCGGGGAGTGCCTCGCGCCCGACACAGAGACGTTCGATGAGTGTGCGGCTCATGATCACAGCCTCGCACCCGGGGCCATCGGTGTGAACCCGTGTGCGACGCCCGTCCACGTGCCGTGATGTGCTCTTCGTATTGACGCACAGTGAGCGCCATGGAGATCGAGACCGGGTCCGAATCCGTTACGGAGCAGGCCGGCAAGGCCGAGAAGGCGCGGCCGGTGGCCGCGCCCCGTCTCTGGAGCGAGTCGCCGGGCGCGCGCCGCTCCCCCGCCCTGCGGCGGGTCCTCGTCGCCTCCGTCGCCGGGTGTGTGGTGCTCGGCGGTGTGGTGGTGCTGCTGCCCGGCTCGGACGGGAAGGCGGCGCCGCCCGCTCTTGGTCCCGCCGGGCGGGCGATGGCCGCCGCGGGGGCCGGGGCTCCGGCGGCGCTGCCCGATCTGACGGTCCTGATCGAGGAGCGGGAGGCGCATCTGCGCAAGCATCCGGGGGACGACGAGTCGTGGGCGGTGCTCGGGGCCGCCTACGTCGAGCGGGGCCTTCGGACCGCGGACTCCGCGTACTACCCCAAGGCGGAGGCGGCGCTGCGTACGTCCCTCAGGACCCGCCCGGAGGGGAACGCCCAGGCGCTGACGGGCATGGCGGCGCTGGCGAACGCGCGGCACGACTTCCGTGGGGCCAAGAAGTGGGCCGAGGGCGCGGTCAGGCTCGCGCCGAAGCGGTGGTCGGCCTATCCGGCGCTGATCGAGGCGTACGGCGGACTGGGGGACGCGAAGGGTGTGGGGAAGGCCCTGGAGACGCTCCAGGAGCTGAACGCGGACATCCCTTCGGTGATGGTGCGGTCCGGGCAGGTCTACCGGGACCGCGGCTGGCGCGAGGACGCGGCGGCGAAGCTGACGGACGCGGCGGCGCTCGCGGAGGGGCCCGCGGAGAAGGCGGTGTGCCTGTACCGGGTGGGCGAGCTGACCTGGGAACGGGGCGATCCGGCGGAGGCCCTGCGCTACTACGAGGCGGCGCTGGTCGCGGACCCGGACCATCACCCTTCCCTCGCCGGGAAGGGCCGCGCGCTCGCCGCCCTGGGCCGTACGTCGGAGGCCCTGCGCTCCTACCAGAGCGCGCTGGTCAAGCAGCCCGCCCCGGAGTACGCCCTGGAGCTTGGCGAGTTGTACGAGTCGCTGCGGCTCGGTCCGGCCGCCCGGGCGCAGTACGACGTGCTGCGGGCCCGGGTGAAGCAGGAGGGGGTCAACGGCGTCAACGACGAGCGCATCCTCGGCCTCTTCGAGGCGGACCACGGGGACGCGGACGCGGCGGTGGAGCGCCTGCGTGCGGAGTTCAAGCGGCACGCCAGTCCGCAGGTGGCGGACGCGCTGGGCTGGGCGCTGCATCGGTCCGGCGAGGACAAGGAGGCCCTGAAGTACGCGAAGCGGGCCACGGAGAAGGGCCCGCTGGTCGCGGTGTACGCCTATCACCGGGGGCAGATCGAGAGGGACCTGGGCAAGTACGGTGCGGCTCGGCGTCACATCGGCGAGGCGATGCGCCGGAACCCCTACTTCTCCCCGCTGCTCGCCCCTGCGGCGCGGGCCGCCCTGAAGCGCCTGGGCGATCCTCCCTCGGGCGGCCCGGCCCAGATGTACGCCCCCCGTGGCGAACGCCCGGCCCCGCTGCCTTCCCCGTCCCCGTCCCCGTCGAAGCCTCGCTCCAGCGAGAGCTGACCCGGGGGTCAGAGCTGGGACGTGCCGATCAGGGCGTTGCGGGTGACGAGCCCGACGAGGTCCGCCTCCGGGAGGGAGGCCGCGGAGTCGGGCCGCCGGGGCAGGACCATGTAGCGGGTCTCGGCGCTGGAGTCCCAGACCGTGATCTGCGTGTCGGGCGGCAGAACGAGGCCGAACTCCGCGAGCACCGCCCGCGGCTCCCGCACCACCCGGGAGCGGTACGCCTCGCTCTTGTACCAGCTCGGGGACGGGCCGAGGAGACGCACCGGATAGCAGGAGCACAGCGTGCAGACGACGACGTTGTGGACGTGCGCGGTGTTCTCCACCACCCGCAGCCGCTGCGGCTGGACCCCGCCCGCCGCGTAGCCCAGCTCCGCCACCGCCGACGTACCGTCCGCGAGCAGGCGCTCCTTGAACGCGGGGTCCGTCCACGCCCGCGCCACCACCCGCGCCCCGTTCAGCGGGGACGACCCCGCGAGGAACGCGTCCAGGGCCTCGTCGAGGACGACCCCCGCGACGATCCCCCGCTCCTCCAACAGGGCTTCCAGACCCCGTACTTGGCGGGAGATCACCGCGTCGTCGTGCGTGCCGGACATCAGCCGTCCTCCGAGGGTTCGGGTTCCAGGTAGCTCTCCCACAGGTCGAGGACCACCCCGTGCTCCCCCTCGCCCCACAGCTCCCACGCGGCGAACCGCACCGCGTACACCTGCTCCACCGGCGCGTCACCCCGCCCCTGGGAGCTGACGTCCGCCAGCGGGTGGCGCCCCTCGGGCTCGATCACCACGCCCGACTTGCCGCGGGCGTACCGCGGCAGACGGGTGTGGTGGGCCGGGTCGTGGTGGACGGTGCGGACGCGGGCGCCCGGGACGAAACGGTCACCCATCCCGCTCACCCAGCCGGCTCACGTCACCGGCCGTCAGCACGCCCTTGCGCACCAACAGCACCCGGATCGCGTGGAACCACCGCTCGTAGTACGACGCCGCCAGGTACTCACCCGGCGGCATCGTCTCCACGGCGTCCCTGAACTCGTCCAGGTTGTAGACGCCTTCACGCACCAGCGCACTGTTGAGCGCGAACACCCGCGCCTCCCAGTCCGCGTGGAAGGGCTCCGTGTCGTCGGTGGTGTCGATGGGCCCGAAGCCCGTCATCCCGCCGACGTCATTGATCCTGGCCATGCCCGCACCCTAATGCGGAACCCTTCCGGCAGCCCCTGCTCAAGGTCGATCTCTACAGATTGCCGCGCTTCTCCTGCTCCCGCTCGATCGCCTCGAACAGCGCCTTGAAGTTGCCCTTGCCGAAGCCCATCGAGCCGTGCCGCTCGATCATCTCGAAGAAGACCGTCGGACGGTCCTGGACCGGCTTGGTGAAGATCTGGAGCAGGTAGCCGTCCTCGTCGCGGTCGACCAGGATCTTCAGCTCGCGCAGGGTCTCCACCGGGACGCGGGTCTCGCCGGCCCACTCGCCCAGCGTGTCGTAGTACGAGTCGGGGGTGTCCAGGAACTGCACCCCGGCCGCGCGCATGGTGCGTACGGACTCCACGATGTCGTTCGTGGCGAGGGCGATGTGCTGGACGCCCGCGCCGCCGTAGAACTCCAGGTACTCGTCGATCTGGGACTTCTTCTTGGCGATGGCGGGCTCGTTGATGGGGAACTTCACCTTGAGGGTGCCGTCCGCGACCACCTTCGACATCAGCGCGCTGTACTCGGTCGCGATGTCGTCGCCCACGAACTCCTTCATGTTCGTGAAGCCCATGACCTTGTTGTAGAAGGCGACCCACTCGTTCATCTTGCCGAGCTCGACGTTGCCGACGCAGTGGTCGATCGCCTGGAAGGTGCGCTTGGCGGGCGGCTCGACGATCGGGGATGCGGCCTGGAAGCCGGGCAGGTAGGGGCCGTCGTAACCGCTGCGGTCGACGAGGGTGTGACGGGTCTTGCCGTACGTCGCGATGGCGGCGAGGACGACCGTGCCGTTCTCGTCCTTGACCTCGTACGGCTCGGTGAGGCCGCGGGCGCCGTGCTCGACGGCGTACGCGTACGCGGCGCGCGCGTCCGGCACCTCGATGGCGAGGTCGACGACACCGTCACCGTGCTCGGCGACGTGGCCCTCGATGAAGTTGCCCCAGTCCGTGGACGCCTTGATGACGGAGGTGAGCACGAAGCGGGCGCCGCCGTTGGTGAGGACGTACGAGGCGGTCTCGCGGCTGCCGGTCTCCGGTCCCGCGTACGCCACGAGTTTCATGCCGAACGCCGTGGAGTAGTAGTGGGCCGCCTGCTTGGCGTTGCCCACGGCGAAGACGACCGCGTCCATTCCCTTGACCGGGAAGGGATCGGCCTCGCGTGCGGTGTGGGGGGTGCCGGAGACGGCTGACGTGGGCTGAGTGTTCGCGGTAGCTGCCATGTCCGCAGGCTCCCGCCGTATCGCAAGGTGCGCAATAGTTTGCGTATTCAGTGGGCAATTTGTATGGCGACAGGCCAGGATGAGCGGGCTATCTGTACATGATGACCACCCCCGAAGCGGAGCTGAGCGCACCATGACGATCGATCATCTGGACGGCAGGCTCATCGTGCTGCTCGCCCGCGAGCCCCGTATCGGCGTCCTGGAGGCGTCCCGCAGGCTGGGCGTCGCGCGCGGGACCGTGCAGGCCCGGATGGACCGCCTTCAGTCGAACGGAGTCATCCGCGGCTTCGGTCCGGAGGTCGACCCCGCGGCCCTCGGCTACCCCGTCACCGCGTTCGCGACGCTGGAGATCAAACAGGGCCAGGGCGCCGACGTACGGGCACATTTGGCGACCGTCGCCGAGGTGCTCGAACTGCACACCATCACCGGTCACGGCGACATGCTCTGCCGTCTGGTGGCCCGTTCGAACGCGGATCTCCAACGTGTGATCGACCGGGTGGTGGGTTTTGATGGCATCGTCCGGGCCTCCACGGCGATCGTCATGGAGAACCCTGTTCCGCTGCGCATCATCCCGCTGGTCGAACAGGCATCGGAGGACACCTGACGCGGGCAGACCGCGAGACGGGCAGGTGAGCAGTTCAGTGAACTTCTGGGACTACCTCGGCAACCGCCACCAGCAGCTGCTTACGGACGCGTACCAGCACGCCAGCGCGGTCTTCCAGTGCATGGTCGTGGCGACCGTCGTCGGAGTGCTGATCGGCGTCGTCACCTACCGCAGCGCGTGGGCGGGCAATCTGGCCACGACCGCGACCTCCACGATCCTGACCGTCCCCTCGCTCGCCATGATCGGTCTGCTGATCCCCGTCGTCGGCCTCGGAGTCGCCCCGACGGTCATCGCCCTGACCCTCTACGGCCTGCTCCCCATCGTGCGCAACGCCATCGTCGGCCTGCGCGGCGTCGACCCCTCGCTCGTCGACGCGGCGAAGGGCATCGGGATGTCGCGTGCCGCACGTCTCGTCAGGGTGGAGCTGCCACTGGCCTGGCCGCCGATCCTGACCGGCATCCGCGTCTCCACGCAGATGCTGATGGGCATCGCGGCCATCGCCGCGTACGCGTCAGGACCCGGCCTCGGCAACGAGATCTTCCGCGGCATCGGCTCGCTCGGCAGCAAGAACGCGCTCAACCAGGTGCTCGCGGGCACGCTCGGGATCATCGTCCTGGCCCTGCTCTTCGACGCCGCGTTCGTCCTGATCGGCCGCCTGACCATCTCGAGGGGTATCCGTGTCTGAGACCGTGTCCGAGACTGTGTCAGCGTCCGAGTCCGGGACCACGGGCGCGACGATCGAGCTGGAACACCTCACCAAGCGGTACCCGGGCAGCGGTGACCCGGCGGTGGACAGCGTCAGCATGGAGATCAAGGCGGGCGAGATCGTCATCCTCGTCGGACCCTCGGGCTGCGGTAAGTCGACCACGCTGAAGATGATCAACCGGCTCATCGAGCCGACCAGCGGCCGTATCCGCATCGGCGGCGAGGACGTCACCGACATGGACCCGGTGAGGCTGCGCCGGAAGATCGGCTACGCGATCCAGTCCTCCGGGCTCTTCCCGCACATGACGGTCGCCCAGAACATCGCCATCGTGCCGAAGATGATCGGCTGGGGGAAGGCGAAGATCAAGTCCCGGGTCGAGGAGATGCTCGACCTCGTCGGGCTCGACCCGGCCGAGTTCCACGGCCGCTATCCGCGCCAGCTCTCCGGTGGCCAGCAGCAACGCGTCGGCGTGGCAAGGGCGTTGGCGGCCGACCCGCCCGTGCTCCTGATGGACGAGCCGTTCGGCGCGGTCGACCCGATCACCCGCGACCATCTCCAGGACGAGCTGATCCGGCTCCAGCACGAGCTGCACAAGACGATCGTCTTCGTCACGCACGACTTCGACGAGGCCATCAAGCTCGGCGACCGCATCGCGGTCCTGCGGGAGCGCTCGCACATCGCGCAGTTCGACACCCCGGAAGCCATCCTCACCAACCCCGCCGACGACTTCGTCTCGGGCTTCGTGGGCGCGGGCGCGGCCCTGAAGCGGCTCAACCTCACCCGCGTACGCGACGTGGAGATCGCCGACTTCGCGACGGTGACCGTCGACGACCCGCTCCAGACCATCTTCGACAAGCTGCGGGAAAGCGGCACGAACGAACTGCTGCTCCTGGACAAGCGCCGCCGCCCCTACAAGTGGCTGCGGCGCGGCGACCTGATGCGCGCCAGGGGCTCACTGGCCCGCGCGGGCACGCTCGTCCACGACACGGTCACCCGTGACGCCACTCTGCGCGACGCGCTCGAAGCGGTCCTCACGGACAACGCTGGGCGGGTCGCGGTCACCGGGCGGCGCGGTGAGTACACCGGCGTCGTGGACATGGAGACGCTGATGAACTCCGTCCACGAAATGCTGGAGGCCGACCGGCTCGACGCGATGGAGCACCAGCACGAACTGGAGGCGCAGCGCGCCGAGTTGACCCACCACGAGCAGGAAGGCCCCGGAGGGGAGGCGAAGGCGTGAACGGCATCCCCGGGAACAATCCCCGTGTCCCCGACCACCCCCCGGCCCCCGGCGGCGGACCAGGGGCGCGACCCGACGGCGAGCACGAGGTCAAGGGCCATCTCTACCGTGACACGGGCGAGGCCGAGCAGGAGCCGCCGCCCTCGGGCGCTGCCACGGGCCGGCGGCGGCGGATCGGCTGGCAGAAGCTCACCATCCTGCCCGCGTTCCTCGCCCTGGTCCTGCTGCTCACCTGGTGGTGGTTCGAGCAGGCCGACCTGGACTCGATCTCCACGAACGCCCTGGCGGACGGCAACGTCTGGCTCAGGCTCCGCCAGCACATCCAGCTGACGGTGATCTCCACCTTCTTCGTGCTGATCATCGCGATCCCGCTGGGCATCCTGCTGACCCGCAAGAAGCTCCGCAAGGCGGCGCCCGGCGCGATGGCCCTGGCCAACATCGGCCAGGCGACACCGGCGATCGGCCTGCTCGCCCTCCTGGTGATCTGGATCGGCATCGGCGAGAAGGCCGCCCTGATCGGCATCATCATCTACGCCGTCCTGCCGGTCCTCTCCAACACGATCGCGGGCCTGAACGCCAACGATCCGACCCTCCTGGAGGCCGCGCGCGGCATCGGCATGTCGCCGTGGGGAGTCCTCGGCAAGGTCGAGCTGCCGCTGGCCGTCCCGCTGATCCTGGCGGGGGTGCGCACCGCGCTCGTCCTGAACGTCGGCACGGCGACGCTCGCCACCTTCGGCGGTGGCGGCGGGCTCGGCGACCTCATCACCACCGGCATCACCAACCAGCGGATGCCGGTGCTCATGCTCGGCTCGATCCTGACGATCGCGCTCGCGCTCCTGGTCGACTGGCTGGCCTCGCTGGCCGAACTGGTGCTGCGTCCGCGCGGGTTGGAGGCCGGGACATGAGGGTCACGATGCGTACGGCGGCGTTCGGCGTGCTGGGCGGGGCCCTGCTCGTGAGCTGCGGTCTCACCAGCGGCAGCCCGATGGTGGACGACGTGAAGCCGGGCACGATCGGCAAGGGCCTGCCCCTGAAGGGCGTCGACCTCACCGTGACGTCCAAGGAGTTCACCGAGCAGCTCGTCCTCGGCGCGATCATGGGCATCGCCTTCGAGGCGGCCGGCGCGGACGTCCTGGACCGGACGGGCATCCAGGGCTCGATCGGCGCCCGCGAGGCCGTCAAGAGCGGTGACGCGGACGCCATGTACGAGTACACGGGCACCGCCTGGATCACCTACCTCGGCAACTCCGAGCCCATCGACGACCCCCACAAGCAGTGGGAGGCGGTGCGTGAGGCGGACGCGAAGAACGGCGTCACGTGGCTGCCGCCCGCCGAGCTGAACAACACGTACGCCCTGGCCGTCAACCGGAAGAACGAGGCCAAGTACAAGCCGAAGACCCTCTCGGACGTGGCGGCCCTCTCGAAGTCGGACCCGGACGCGGTCACGCTCTGCGTGGAGAGCGAGTTCTCCTCGCGCGAGGACGGGCTGCCGGGCATGCAGAAGGAGTACGGGATGAAGATCCCCGCCTCCAACATCACCAAGATGGACACCGGGATCATCTACACCCAGGTCTCCAAGGGGTCGTGCGTGTTCGGCGAGGTCTTCACCACGGACGGCCGCATCAAGGCGATGGACCTGTCGGTGACGGAGGACGACAAGCACTTCTTCCCCAACTACAACGTCGCCCCGGAGATCAACAGCAAGGCGCTCAAGAGGTACCCGAAGATGGCGGAGGTCCTGGACCCCATCACGAAGAAGCTGAACAACACGGTGGCCCAGGAGCTGAACTCCAAGGTGGACGTGCAGGGTCAGGATCCGCATGAGGTGGCGCTGGACTGGTTGGTGCAGGAGGGGTTCGTGAGGGAGGGGTAGCGCTTGGGTGCGGGGCGCCGCGGGGCGCCGATAGTTGCAAAGACTCCGTTGCAAAAAGCGTTGCAACGGAGTCTTTGCATGTCTACGGTGAAGGCATGACGGACGGCACGACAGACCCCGAGGGCCGGAAGGTCCATACGCTCACCCCTCGTTCCCTGCGGGGCCTCGCGCATCCCCTGCGCATGCAGCTGCTCATCTCGCTGCGGCGCGAAGGCCCGGCGACCGCCTCCCAACTGGCCTCCCGCCTGGGCGAGTCCAGCGGCGCGACGAGTTACCACCTGCGTCAGCTCGCGGCGCACGGCTTCGTCGAGGACGCGCCGGACCGGGGCAAGGGCCGGGAGCGCTGGTGGCAGTCGGCACACCAGGGGACCCGCCTGGACGAGTCCCTCATCAACGACCGTGACCCGGCGGTGCGCGGCGCCGTCGCGGTGTACCTCCACGAGGTCACGACGTTCCATGCCACGGAGACGTCCACCTGGGTCGGCACCCAGCACGACTGGCCCACGGAGTGGAGGGAGAGCTCCGACCTCAGCGACTACACCCTGCGTCTGACGCCCGAGCTCACCGCCGAACTGGCCGGAAAGATCAGCGAACTCATCGAGAGTTACCGCCCGTCGGAGGTCGCCGACACCACCCCGGGCTCAGCCAGGGTGCGCCTGCACACCCACGTCTTCCCGACGCATTACACAGCCTGAGAGGCCACAGCCATGCACCCGGACGTACATCTCCTGCTGCACCACGCCCGCGCCGAAGAGCTCCACCGTGCCGCGCCCTTACGTGACAGCCGGCCCCCGCTTCGCACTCAACTCGGCTGGACCATGGTCGAGTTGGGCCTGCGGCTGGTCAGCAGCTCGGGACCTTACCGCCCCGGTCCAGGGAACGCAGCGCGTCAACCGTGCCCTTCAGCGACGTGATCGGGATCAGCCGCAAGCCCTTCGGCAGCTCCGCCTGAGCGTCCGAGCACTCGTCCTCCGGGACCAGGAAGACGGTCGCACCGTCACGCTTGGCGGCCTGCGTCTTCAGCGCCACACCGCCGACCGGGCCGACCTTCCCGTCCTCGGAGATCGTGCCGGTGCCCGCGATCTTCCGGCCGCCCGTGAGGTCCCCGCCGCTGCCGTTGCCGTCGATCAGGTCGATGATGCCGAGCGAGAGGAAGAGGCCCGCGCTGGGGCCCCCGACCTTGCCGAGGTCGACCTTCACCTTCACCTTGTCGGTGCCGTCCACGCCGTTCGCCTTGAGGTACGAGAGCGCGGCTTGCGTGGCCGTGTCCTGCGACTTCCTCATGTCGCCGAGGTTGTGCTCCTCGACTTCCTTCACGTTGTCGCCCGTGGGGTACACCGAGTCCTTGGGCATCACGGCACGGTCCGTGCGGAACCAGCCGTCCACCACGTCGCTCAGGCTCGCGTCCATGTCGGGCCCCGTGGCCACGATGGTCGTCATCCGCAGCTGCCCCTCCGTCTCGCGCGTGGGCGTACCGGTGATCGTGATGACCGGCTTGCCCTCGCTCTCGCCGAGCACGTTCGCCGTCGACCCCGGCTGGGCCACCGCGAACGGCAACGGCGCGAGCCCGGCGACGGCCAGCAGGGCGACCACGGGAACGGCACAGACGGCGAGGGCCTTGGGGCGCGTGAGGCTAGAGAGGGAGAACACGGGATCAATCTAACGGACGGGGGTTCCCGTCCTGCCGGTCAGCTGACGACGGACGAGGAGAGCACATTCAGCCCGTCCGGCGCTTGAGGACGAACTCGGCGGAGCCGGTGATCGACGGTGCCCAGGAGAACCCGCTCGCCCGCGCGGCCTCAGCGCAACGCATCGGCTACTTCCCTCGCCGCGTCCACCACCCGTGGCCCCACCCGCTCCGGCACGGAGTCCGACAGCATGACGACGCCGACGCTGCCCTCTATGCCGGTCACGCCGACCAGAGGCGCCGCTGCCCCGCTCGCGCCGGCCTCCAGCTCGCCGTGCGTCAGCGCGTAGCCGGGGTCGGTGGCGAGGCCCTGCCGGGCGGCGAGGATCGCGCGGCCCGCGGCGCCCCGGTCCAGGGGATGCCGGAAGCCGGTCCGGTAGGCCACGTGGTAATCCGTCCAGGTCGGCTCCACGACGGCGACGGCGAGGGCCTCCGTGCCGTCGACCAGCGTCAGGTGCGCCGTCGCACCTATGTCCTCGGCCAGCGAGCGAAGCGCGGGCAGCGCGGCCTCGCGCACCAGCGGATGCACCTGGCGGCCCAGGCGCAGCACCCCGAGGCCGACCCTGGCCCGGCCGCCCAGGTCGCGACGGACCAGGGCATGCTGCTCAAGGGTGGCCAGGAGGCGGTACACCACCGTGCGGTTCACGCCGAGCTTGTTCGACAGCTCGGTGACGGTGAGCCCATGGTCGGTGTCGGCCAACAGCTTGAGGACGCGCAGTCCTCGGTCGAGCGTCTGGGAAGTCTCCGCGGTCACGACGCCCACTCCTTAGGTGAGGGTCGACGGCCTCTCTACGCAGCGGTTGCGTCGCCGGTCCCGTGGGCGACGCGCGTCAGAGGCCGCCGGTCGGAACTCCGGCTGCGCTCCGCGGCGGCGCTGCCACGGGGCGTGTACGTTGCGGGGACATTAGCGAGGCCGTCCCGCTCAGCGGAAGACTCCGTCCAGAATCCGGGCACGAGACCGACTGTTAGGGGCGCAATGCCCCATACGCGGGGCGCGTCGGCGGGGGTACGCACGACTCCCGCACACGCGGAACACACCCCTCCCCCTCACACCGGCGGAAGGCACGCTCACTTCACGGACAGGGGCCCGCTCACTTCATGCGGGTGGCCCACTCGCCGACCTTCGCGATCCGCTGCCGCAGCTGCCCGGCGGTGGCCTCGGCGCTCGGCGGGCCGCCGCACGTGCGCCGCAGCTCGGTGTGGATCACGCCGTGCGGCTTCCCGCTCTGGTGGACGTACGCGCCGACCATCGTGTTGAGCTGCTTGCGCAGCTCCAGCATCTCCTTGTGGGAGACCACGGGCCGCCGCTCGGCGGGCAGTTCGAGGAGATCCGCCTCCTCGTCGGGCCGCTTCTTGCTGTGCGCGATCTGCCGGGCCTGCCGCTTCTGGAGCAGCATCTGCACCTGGTCGGGTTCGAGGAGGCCGGGGATGCCCAGATAGTCCTGCTCCTCCTCGCTCCCCGGGTGCGCCTGCATCCCGAACTCCGCACCGTCGAACAGGACCCGGTCGAAGACGGCGTCGGACTCCAGCGCCTCGAAGGAGAACTGCTCCTGCTCGCCGGTGTCCTCGTCCTCCTGCTTGTTCGCCTCGTCCATCTCCTTCTCGGACTCGGCGTAGGGGTCCTCCTCGCCCTCCTTCTTCGGCTTGTCGAGCACGTGGTCGCGCTCGACCTCCATCTCGTTGGCGTGGCCGAGGAGGTCGGGGACGGTGGGCAGGAAGACGGACGCGGTCTCGCCGCGCCGCCGGGAACGCACGAAACGCCCCACGGCCTGCGCGAAGAAGAGCGGCGTCGAGATCGTGGTCGCGTACACGCCCACCGCGAGGCGCGGCACGTCGACGCCCTCGGACACCATGCGGACGGCGACCATCCACCGGTCGGTGCTCGCGGTGAAGTCGTCGATCCGCTTCGAGGCGCCCGTGTCGTCGGAGAGGACGACGGTGGCCTTCTCCCCGGTGAGCTCGCGGATCAGCTTGGCGTAGGCGCGGGCGGAGTCCTGGTCCGAGGCGATCACGAGCCCGCCCGCGTCCGGGATGGCCTTCCTGACCTCGGTCAGCCGCTGGTCGGCGGCCTTCAGCACGTTCGGCATCCACTCGCCGCGCGCGTCCAGGGCCGTCCGCCAGGCCTGCGAGATCGCGTCCTTGGTCATCGGCTCGCCGAGCCGCGCGGCGATCTCGTCACCGGCCTTGGTGCGCCACCGCATGTTGCCGGAGTAGGACAGGAAGATGACCGGCCGGACGACGCCGTCGCCCAGCGCGCTCCCGTAGCCGTACGTGTAGTCGGCGGCGGACCGCCGGATGCCGTCGTTCCCCTCCTCGTACGTGACGAAGGGGATGGGGTTGGTGTCGGACCTGAACGGCGTACCGGTGAGCGCGAGGCGCCGGGTGGCGGGCTCGAACGCTTCGAGGCAGGCCTCGCCCCACGACTTCGAGTCTCCCGCGTGGTGGATCTCGTCGAGGATCACCAGGGTCTTGCGCTGCTCGACGCGGTTGCGGTGCAGCATGGGCCGCACGCCGACGCCCGCGTACGTGACGGCGACGCCTTGGTACTCCTTGCTGAGCGGCCCCGCGCTGTACTCCGGGTCCAGCTTGATGCCTATGCGGGCCGCGGCCTCCGCCCACTGCTTCTTCAGGTGCTCGGTCGGCGCGACCACCGTCACCTGCTGCACGACATGGTGGTGCAGCAGCCAGGACGCGAGCGTCAGCGCGAAGGTCGTCTTGCCTGCGCCGGGTGTCGCGACGGCGAGGAAGTCACGCGGCTGCTCCTGGAGGTACCGCTCCATCGCGCCCTGCTGCCAGGCTCGCAGCTTGTTGGCGGTGCCCCAGGGGGCGCGGCCGGGGAAGGCGGGAGAGAGGTGGTGGGAGGAGGCGGAGTTGGCGGCGGTGGTAGTCACGGTCTCCGGGTTTTGACGTCTGGGGTAGGTACGACAACCGGGCCACCCTACCGGTGAAGGTTGACGCCTCGCGGAGAGCGGCACGGCCCCCGGGACGGGTGCGACGGGTCTCACACGGCGACCTCAGGCCGGGCGTTCCTCCAGGCGCGTCGCCACCCACGCCCCCACCAGGGCGACCGCCGCCATCGGCAGGAAGACGGCGACGAAGGCCCCCGGGTGCGATCCGCCGACCCCGGTGGAGCCGTGCGCGTCCACCATCCCGCCGCCCAGCGCGGCGAAGGCGGCGCCTCCCGCGGCCAGGAGCAGGGCGTTGGAGAGGCCGTCGGAGATCTGGAGTGCGGCGGAGTTGGCTCCCGCGTCGGCGGGCGGCGAGAGCCGGAGCAGCAGGACGCTGGTGGACCCGATGACGGTGCCCATGCCGAGACAGCCGAAGGCCCAGGCCACCGCCACGATCCACACCGGGACGGCGTCGATCAGGACGGTGGGAGCGGCGGCGATGGAGGCGGTCACCAGGAGCATCCCGACGACCATGAGCCGGGTACGGTGCGGCTCCATGCCCGGCCGCGACTGCACGAACGACCCGAGCGCCCACGTCGCACCGCCCACGGCGAGCGACAGCCCCGCCATGGTCGGCGAGAGCCCCCGCTGGGTGACGAGCATCAGCGGTACGAACGACTCGGCGGCGATGAAGGACCCGGCCGCGATGCCCCGCAGCAGCACGACGGAGGGCAGGCCGCGAGCGGCGCGGTACGTGCCGCGCGGCAGCAGCCCGAGGACGGCGGGCACGAGGACCACCGCCCCGACCGCGGCGGGCAGCAGCGAGAGCCAGCGCAGCTCCTGACCCGCGTACTGGAGGAGTCCGGCCCCCAGCGAGATCCCGAGCGCGAGCCGGATGCGACGGCGGTCGAAGGGGCCGGCGGGCACATCGGAGACGGGCCCGGCGGCCCGCTGCCGGATCTGCGGCAGCGCGATGGCCAGCGGCGCCACGACGAGCACCGGGATGCCGATGAAGACCCAGCGCCAGCCCAGGTGCTCGGTGACGGTCCCGGAGACCAGGGGCCCCACCACGGACGGCACCACCCAGCTCGCCGCGAACGCCGCGAGGATGGACGGCCGCAGATGCTCCGGGTAGGCGCGGCTGACGACCACGTACAGCGCGACGATGACGAGCCCGCCGCCGAACCCCTGCACGGCACGGCCGAGGATGAACATCCACATGGCCTGGGCGGTCCCGGAGAGCAGCAGCCCCGCGGCGAACGCGGCGATCCCGCAGGCCAGCGGCCCCAGCGGCCCGCGCCGGTCGGCCCACTGCCCGGAGAGCACCATGCCGAAGAGGCTGGTGGTGAAGTACGCGGAAAACCCGAAGGCGTAGAGGGAGACACCGTCCAGCTCACGGGCGGCCACCGGCATCGCCGTCCCCACGGCGGTCGCCTCGAAGGCGATGAGCAGCACCACGGAGACGATGCCGAGACTGAGCGCGCGGTAGGGCGCGCGGAGCACTCCGCCCTTGAGCTCGGACGGCGGGACTATCGGGGCGGCTGCGACTTCGGCGTCGCGTGGTTCCAGGGCGCTCATGCCCGCCAGCGTAAGGGGCGTGGCGGGCTATGACCCCTGTCCGGGGTCGGTCGGCTTCTGGTCCCTTGGTCGTACGTCTCCGGCTGTCTGCGGGTCAGCTCGCGGAGGCGTACGTGATGAAGTCGCCCCATGCGGCGGGGGTGACGGCGAGGCGGGGACCTTGGGTGTTCTTGGAGTCGCGGATGTGGATGGTGGCGGGGGTGGTGGCTACTTCTACGCAGTCCTCGCCGTTACTGCTGCTGCTGAAGCTGCTCTTTCGCCACTCCAACGCGACCTCGACACAGTCGTTGCCGTCGCCGCTGCTGCTGTAGCTGCTCTTGAACCACTCCAGTTTGGAGGCGTCCCCGGCAGAGGCCTTGCGGATCATGTCTCTCCCAGCACTTGTTCGATGAAGGCCAGCGACTTCCGCGGCGTGAGAGCTTGAGCCCGGATCATCCCATAGCGCAACTCAAGGATCCTGAGCTGTTTCGGATCAGATACCGGCCGGCCACTGAATGCTCCCTCAGAACGCCCTACTGCCGTGCCGTCGGGGAACTTCAGCACCTCGATGAGCCCGCCCGTACCGGGATGCTCTTCGCAGCTGGTTGGCATCACCTGGATCGCCACGTTTCTCAACTGGCCCACTTCCAAGAGGCGTTCAAGCTGGCGGCGCCATACCATTGTGCCTCCAACTGGGCGACGTAGCGTCACCTCCTCCTGGACGAAGCTCAGCGCCGGAATGGGGTCACGCTCGAAGATGGACCGGCGACCCATTCGAGCGGCCACCATGCCATCCATCTCGTCCAGCGTGTAGGCGGGCAACCACCCCGCGAAGAGTGCGCGCATATGCTCCTCTGTTTGCAGCAGCCCGTGGATGTTGTGGTTGCTGTACAGCAAGACCTCAACCGCCCGCTCCTCCAGCTTCGCCAGCTCCCGTACCTTCTTTGGATACCGGGCCTCCCGCATCTCCTTCTTCATCGCGGAGACGAGCCCGCCCGCGTTCAGGAACTCGTCCACCTTGTCCAGATACTCGGGACGAGGAATCCGCGCCCCGCGCTCGATCTTCCGGATGAGGTCTTCCCCGTACCCGATGGCCTCCCCGAACTGGGCTACCCGAAGGCCCGCTGCCTCCCTCCACAACTTGAGCTGGTGGCCAGTCATCTCGACCACCGCACTGATTTCGTCGTCCTCAGGATCGATGTCCCAACCAGGCTCATCCGCCCCGTCGTTACATGCCTCGCCGCCACTGTTCACGCCCACCACGCACCTCCGACGTACCGTCCAAGCCCAACGCGCACTCGTACCCGTACGTCACCCCGGACAGCCGGGACAAGCCGGGACAAGCGCGGGACAAACGCGGTACGCACAGTCCGCGCCGCTGTTCACGGTACGCACGCCCGGCCACGCTGAGTGACGTGAATCAAGAAACCGCCCGCACTTCGACCCCCGTGCGCCAGTTCACGATCCTGCTCTCCGCCACCCGCAGAGGCGCCCGCCTGGCTCGGCTTCTCACAGGCGAGCAACTCCGCGCCCAGGGGCTCCCGTTCGAGGCCGCGGAGCAGATCGTCGCCGAGTTGGCGAGCAACGCCGCGCTGCACGGGCACGTACCCGGCAGAAGTTTTCGACTGACGCTGACACTCACCGGGGCGGCCACGCTCCGTATCGAGGTGACGGATGCGAGGGCGGACCGCAGCCCACCGGCAGACGTCCAGCTCCCGCCCGTCTACGCCGAGTCGGGCCGAGGCCTGTTCCTGGTCGCCGCCCTGTCCGACCGCTGGGGCACGGAACACGGCTCGCCCCTCTGCAAAACAGTTTGGGCGGAAATTGATGTCTCCGACCCCATTTGATCCGATCGAGGTTTCCACGCCCTGGCGGCCCCGCGATCGGCGGGGCGCGACATCAAGTACGTAAGAAATGAGGGTGAGAACCTCCCCCACCCACCCCAAACCCCGCCGCCGTCACTCACACGGGTGATCTCCCCCAACGCAACTGGCGCATATGCCAGTTCGCGGTGCAAGCTCGGCCTCGACAACTCCAGACATAGGACGGCCCTCGCCGGGACTGCAATCCCAGTGCGAGGGCCTGACACCAAGGAAGAAGCAACCTTCCCGATGGCTGATCAGCAGCTTAACGCGCCCCCGTGCGCAGCGTCCCCCGTTCCGTCCTCCGGGATCGGGCACGACAACCGCCGCCACGCGGACCGCTTCACCGTGGTCGGCAACCACCTCACCCAGCACCGGGATCTCTCCCTCACGGCGATCGGCCTGGCCGCCCACATCCAGTCGCTGCCCGCCGGCGCCAAGGTCAGCATCAAACGCCTGGCGGAGCGCTTCCCCGAGGGGGAGGTCCGTATCGCCGCTGCCCTGCGCGAGCTGGAGGCCCACGGCTACCTCACGCGCACTCGGGAACGTCTGCCGTCGGGGCAGGTGATCACGCGAACGGTGTCGTACAACAACCCGCCCGCGATGACGGCAGCCCAGCCATCGCCGACGCCTGCCCCGCCACCCCCTCCCCCGGAAGCGCACGACACCGCCGCGACCACCCTCCTCACGGACCTGCGGCGCCACGATCCCCGCCTCCTGCTCGCCGAACGCGACGTACACCGCCTCGCACCGGCGGCCACGGCCTGGCTGGACCGGGGCATCAGCCCGGAGGCGGTGCGCCGCACGCTCACGGCAGGGCTCCCCACCTCCCCGATCCACCACCCGGCGGCCCTGCTGGCCCACCGCCTCACGGAGTTCCTGCCACCACCGCTCCCGGCCACCCCGGCGCCCCCATCACGCCCGGACCCCCTCCAGAACTGCGACCACTGCGACCGCGCTTTTCGGGCCCCGGGGCCGGGTTACTGCCGCGACTGCACCGCACCAAGCGCTACGACAGCGGCGTAGTATATACGTGCTAGCATTCCGTATATACGCAAGGGAGTGGTCATGACGAAGATGCTCATCGACATCGATGACGAAGCGCTCGCCGAGGCCCAGAAAATCCTGGGCACGGCCACCAAGAAGGACACCGTGAACCAGGCCCTCGCCGACATAAGGCGGCGCTCCGTACGCGCGGAGGCTCGTCGTGAGCTGGCCCAGCTCGTCGCCTCCGGCGCGATCGACCTCGACGCCCTCAACGAGAAGCACGGCTACGACTCCTACGAGGACCTGCACAAGCCGACCGGCAAGGACCAGACACCCGCCGCATGACCGTGCACTTCCTGGCCGACAGCTCGGCCCTCACGCTTCTGCTGCCCGACCTGGACGATCGCCACGGCATGAATCAGACGATCGACGCCGGACTGGTCGGGATCTGCGACGTGACCGAGCTGGAGTTCCTCTACACCGCCCGCTCGGCAGCCGACCGCGCCATAATTCTGCGCGCCCTGAACCTCGCCTACGCGTGGGTCCCCGTTCCCGACAGCGTTTACGCACGCGCACGCGAGGTCCAGCACACGCTGACCAATCGCGGCGAGCACCGCGCACCGGGAGTCGTGGATCTGCTCACCGCCGCGACCGCCGAACTGACCGAGCGCACGCTGCTCCACCGGGACCACGACTTCGAGACGATCGCGCGCCACACGGGGCAGCCCACGCTCTTCCTCGGCGCCTGAGCGCGCCGTGAATCATGAACGGGGTGTGGCAGTCCCGTTGCGGCAGCCGGAGATCCCTTGAGCGCGCCCGCCGGCCACGGCTAGGTTCAAGGAGTCGAGTTCAACTCGGCCGTGTGCCCGAGTGGTTCAGGGGCTGGACTGCAAATCCAGTTACGCGGGTTCGATTCCCGCCACGGCCTCCACGATCAAGGGGCGCGCCCCGAAGGGGCGCGGGGAACTGCGCGACCAGCCACGACGGACCCGCACGCGACGGACCCGCACTCGACGGACCTGCTCGCGACGGTCCCGCCTCCGTCTGGCTAGACCCGCGCCTCGTCGAGCCCCGCGAGAATCGCGTCCACCGTCTCGTCGACCGTCAGGTCGGAGCTGTCCAGCCAGAGGCCGAGCCTCGGGGTCGTGGAGCGGAACCCCGCGTCCAGGTCCTCCACCGTCCACGCGCCGTACCCGGTCTTGCCGCGCCCGGCCTCCCGCGCGGCGACCGCGTCCGGGCGCGGGGCGAGCACGACGACGTGCACGGGGTGCGTACGCAGCAGATCCACGTACGTCTTCAACTCCTCGCCCAGGATGACGTCCTGGACCACCGCGACGAAGCCCGCCGCCGCGTACGCGTCCGCCGTAGCCGCCGACAGGCCGTAGCGCAGGCGGAGTTGGGCCGCCGCCTCGTCCGAGGCGCCGGGCTCGTACTCCTGGCCGCCCGACACGATCATCCGGCGGAAGACGTCGCCCCGCACATGCGCCGCGCGCGGAAGGCGTTCGGCGAACGCCTGCGCCACCGTGGACTTGCCCGAGGCCATGATGCCGGTGATGACGACGACCCCGGCCAGGGGCGCCGTCACGTCGCCACCGCCGCCTGCGGACGGATCGGGAGGCGGTTCACCGGGCGGCCGGTGGCTGCCCGTACCGCTGAAGCCACCGCGGCCGGGGTCGTCACCACCGGCACCGCGCTCGCCGCCTTCGCGCCGAAGGGGGCGACCACGTCGCGCTCCTCGACCAGCTTCACGATGCGGATGTCCGGGGTGTCCAGGGCCGTCGGGAGCGCGTAGCCGGTGAGGTCCGGGTGGCGGACCAGGCCGCGCGGCGTACGGAGGTTCTCCGTGAGCGCCGCGCCGACGCCCTGCGTGACGCCCGCCTCGATACGTACCTTCAGCTGGGTCGGGTTGAGGATGCGGCCCACGTCCTGGGCGACCGCCAGCTCCACGACCCGTACCGAACCGATCTCGATGTCGACGTCCACCACCGCGCGGATCGCGCAGAACGCCATGCCGACGAACGCGTCGCCCTGGCCCGCCTCGTCGAGGGGCTCGGTGGGGTGGGGGCGGCACTGGGCCGTGGCCCAGAGTTCCTTGCCGTCCATCGCCTCCGTCACCGTCGTGCTCAGCACGCCGTCGTACGAGGTGATCTTGCCGTCGGTGATCTGGAGCAGCTCGGTCGACATACCGAACTTGTGGGCCAGGGGCTGGAGCAGCTGCGTGCGGACCATCTTCGCCGCGCGCTCCACCGCGCCGCCCGACACCCACGTGTGGCGGCCGTGGCAACTCGGTCCGGCGGGGGGCTGATCGGTGTCGACGGGAGCGACCCGTACGTCGTCGATGCCGAGCGTCTCCTGGACGATCTGGCGGGCGAGCGTGGTGAAGCCCTGCCCCGTCTCGACCGCCGCGCAGATCACGGTCGCGATGCCGTCGTGGACCTTCACGGTGGCCGTGGAGACCTCGTCCGTGCCCTCGGCGCCCAGGAGTTGGACCATGCCGAGGCCGTAGCCGACGCCCCGGCGCACCGCGGCGGGCTCACCCGCGCCCTCGGGGCCGCCGGGCAGCAGCCACTCGTCCTCGGGGGTGTCCTTGGGCAGCTCGGGGAGGGGGAAGTCCCGTACGGCGGCGAGGAGTTCGGCCACCGGGGCGGGACAGGTGACCGTCTGGCCGGTGGGGAGGATGTCCCCCGTCGCCATCGCGTTGCGCAGCCGCACCTCGGCCGGGTCGATGCCCAGCTTCTTCGCGATCTTGTCCATCTGGGCTTCGTACGCCGCGCACACCTGCATGGCGCCCTCGCCCCGGACATGTCCGGACGGCGGGTTGTTCGTGCGGACCGCCCAGCCCTCGATGAAGGCGTTCGGGACTACATACGGTCCGCAGGCGAAGGAGACGGCCGCGGCGAGCGCGTCCGACGACGTGTCCGCGTACGCGCCCGCGTCGAGCAGGACCTGCGCCTCCACCTTCACCAACTTGCCCTCGGCGTCCGCGTGATGGCGGTAGCGAAGGAGCGTCGGGTGGCGGTGGGCGTGGCCGAGGAAGGACTCCTCGCGGGTCGCCGTCAGCTTCACCGGGCAGCCGGTGGTCAGCGCGAGCAGGCCGAGCGGGAGGTGGAAACTGGCGTCCTCGCGGTCGGCGGTCGCCCCGGGCACGCCGGTCACGACGACCTTCACGATGTCGGGGTCGATGCCGTAGCAGGACGCGGCCATGTCGCGGTCGGTGTGCGGGTCGGTGGAGGCGATGTAGAGCTCCACGCCCCCGTCCGGACGCGGCACCGCGAGCCCCGCCTCGGCGCCGATCGGCGCCGGGTCCTGGCGGCCGATGCGGTAGAGGCCCTCGACGACGAGCTCGCCCGCCGCCTCCGGGTCGCCGTGCCGCAGCGGGATGTGCCGGATCAAGTTGCCGTCGGGGTGCAGGGGTTCGGCCGCGAAGGCCTTCTCCGGGTCGGTGACCGGTTCGAGGACCTCGTACTCGACGAAGATGGCCGCGGCGGCCATCCGTGCCGTGTCGGGGTGGTCGGCGGCCACGGCGGCGATGGGCTCGCCGTGGTGGCGTACGACCTCGGAGGCGAAGACCGGGCGGTCCGCGGTCTTGCGGCCGTGCAGCGCCTCGCCGGGCACGTCCTCGTGCGTGACGACGGACCGCACGCCCGGCATCTCGCGCGCCTGGGACGTGTCGATCGAGACGATGCGCGCGTGCGCGTGCGGCGAGCGCAGGACGGCCGCCCAGAGCAGTCCCTCCGCCCACAGGTCGGACGCGTAGGGGAACGTGCCCTCCGTCTTGGCGCGGGACTCCGCCGACGGCAGGGACGCGCCGATGCCGTGCGGCAGCGGCTCCGGGCCGGGCTGCGGCTCCACTGCGGTCGCGGTGTTCCCGTTCCCCGCGGCTTCGTTGCTCACGCCTGGCCTCCGCCCTGGCCGTATGGTCCTTCGTACGTTCCGTCCTGCGCCGCCGGGTTGACCCCTCCGGCGCCGGGTCCCGCCTGGTGCGGGATGCGTGCCTCACCGTCGCCCTGGGCGGACGGCTCGGCGGCCGCCGCCGACGCCTCGCGCTCGGCGACCACTTCCTGCACGGCGTCGAGCACGCCCCGGTAGCCGGAGCAGCGGCACAGGTTGCCGCACAGGGCGCGGCGCGTCTCCAGGTCGGTCGGGGCGGGATTGCCTTCAAGCAGGTCGTGCAGGGTCATCGCCATGCCCGGTACGCAGAAGCCGCACTGGACGGCACCACAGGCCGCGAGCGCCCGCTGCACGTCCGAGGGCCTTCCGTCGGCGGCGAGGCCCTCGACGGTGCGCACCTCACTGCCGGCGGCGGTGGCCGCGGGCACCAGGCAGGAGGCCACGAGACGGCCGTCCACCTGGACGTTGCAGGCACCGCACTCGCCCTGCGAGCAGCCGTCCTTGGCACCCGCGAGGCCGAGGCGCTCACGCAGGACGTAGAGGAGCGACTCGCCGATCCACGCGTCGGTGACGGGGCGGTCGGCGCCGTTGACGCGCAGGACGTACGAGCAGAGGGGGTGTTCGTCGGAGAGGGCGGTGGCGGTGAGGACCGCTTCGGGCTCGGGCTCGGCCTCGGGGGCGGGGTCGGCTTCGGGAGCGGGATCGGTTTCGGGAGCGGGGTCGGGGTCGGCTTGGGCGTCTGCCTCGGCTTCGACCTCGACCTCGGCGTCGGCTTCTGCATCCGCATCGACTTCGGCGTCGGCCTCGGCTGCGAGCTCCGGCTCCGGCTCGGGGTCCGGCTCCGCGGACACCTCAGACGTCTCGGGTACCTCGGGCACCTCAGGCGCCTCAGGAACCAGCGGCATCTCAGGCACCACATGCATCTCGGGAGCCACCGGCGCCGCCGGGACGAAGGGCTCCGGCGGCAGGACGGGTTCGTGGTGCTGCGGCTCGTGGTGCTGGGGCTCGGCGTACTGCTGCTGCGCGTGCGACTGCGGGTCGACCTGCGCCTGCGGGTCGGCGTACGGCTGCTGCACGGGCTCCGACCACGGCGCGCCCGCGCCGGCGCCTCCGGTCGCCCACGGCGCGGCCGCACCGCCCGGCAGCGTCGCCGGGGGCGTGCCGCCCCACTGCGCGGCGAGCGAGGACGCGGTGAACTCACCCGATTCGTCCGGAAGATCACCATTGGCGACGGGAATCGACCACTGCCCCGTGACGTCGGCGGGGGCCGGGGCGGCGGGCGCGTGCCCCTCCGCCTCGTGGAAGCTCCACTGCCCGGTGGCCCGGGGGTCGTACGCGTGCTCGTCGACGGAAGGCTGCGAAGGATGCGGCGGTTGCGGCGACTCGGGCACACCGCCCGCGTCGGGCCACGTCACGTTCTGGCCACCGGCGCCCGCGGCACCCGTGCCCGCGCCCGTCACCTCGGGCGGCATGACCCAGACACCCGTGGCGGCCGGGTCCGTCGCGTCGGCCGTCGTGGGGGTGACCGTTATCTGCGGCGGCACGTAACCGTGGCCGGGCGCGGCCAGCGGGGAGTGGTCGAAGTCCAGGGCGCCTTCCGGGAGCTGCACGAAGGCCGTGGCGTCCGAGTCGTACTCGCCCTGCGGATGCGGCTGCCAGCCGCCGTTCGCGGCGTCCGCGGCGTTTGCGTCGGTCTGGTCGTCCCTCACGACAGCGCCCTCCCCAGTGCTCGTCGGGCCAGCGCGGCGACGGTGCGCCGCAGGTGCAGTACGGCGGGCGGCAGCGGCTGCGGCGAGCCGTCCTCCGCCGGGGGCTGGTCGGGGATGCACGCGGCGGCGACGTACTCACCGAAGGCGGTGAGCGCCTCCGGCACGATCGTCCGCTCGCCGTCCCAGTCGATCAGCGAGGCGACCCACTGCTCGGCCTCCAGGGGCCGCAGCGGCATCGGCGCGACGGCACCGACCGCGCAGCGCACACCGCGCCGCGCCGGGTCGAGGACGAGCGCGACGGAGGCCAGGGCACGGCCGGGGCCGGTGCGTCCGGTCGCCTTCAGGAAGACCTGCGGGGCGTGCAGGAGCGGCAGCCGTACGAAGCCGATGAGTTCGCCGGGGCGGAGCATGTCCATCCCCGCGAGCAGGTGCGAGACGGGGACCTCGCGGCGTGCGCCGCCGGGGCCCGCGATGACGAGGACGGCTTCCAGGGCGGCCAGGACGGGCAGGGTGTCGCCGGTCGGTCCCGCCGTGGCGATGTTGCCGCCCAAGGTGCCCGCGTTGCGGATCTGCGGGGGTCCGGCGGCGCGCGCGGCCGCGGCGAGCGCGGGGATCAGGGCGGCGAAGTCGGGCCGTCCGACGCGTGCGTGGGTGAGGCCGGCGCCGAGCAGCGCGTGACCGTCCTGGTACTGCCAGCCGCGGATCTCGCTGATGCGGCCGAGGCCGACGAGGGCCGCGGGGCGCAGGAGGCCCGCGTTGACGGAGGCCATGAGGTCGGTGCCGCCGGCCACGGGCACGGCGGCGGGCATCGCGGCGAGCGCCTCCACGGCCTCGTCCAACGTCGCAGGCAGCGTCGCCGTCTGCGCTGTGTGCGCCGCCTGCGGTGCGTGCGTGCTCAAAACCGGCTGCCCCTTCCCGATGTCCGGCGGCTTTCTCGCCGTGCCCACCGTTACGCCTGTTCCGCCGTACGGTACGTGCTCACAGCCCGGACGTGGCAACTCTGGCACATCTTCCCCGGGCCCCGGCGCGGGGGTCCGCTAGGAGTCATTCGTCCGCAGACCTGGGGGATGTGCCGTTTTCACACGCCCTCGCCGGTCAGCGGGAATTGCCACTCTTCGGTGACTCTTGTACGGCTTTCGCCGGACCGCCCACGCTGTCAGCGCGGGCGGCCCGACACGCGGAGCACGGGGTGCGCCTCACACGTTCGGGGGCGCTCCGTCGATCGGGCGTCCGAGCACTCCCGGGCGCTTCTGCCACGGCAACGGGCCGCCGGGCGGGCGGTAGTCGACGCCGAGCGCGTCAAGTCGCGCGTAGTGCGGGGTCATTCGCCGCTCGAAGTCCGCGAAGTCGCGCTCGGCCGATGGCGGCAGCGGGCTCCAGGCGACCTCGGCGAAGGCGGCCAGACGCGGGAACACCTGGTAGTCCACGCGTGCGTGGTACTCCATCACCTCGGTCCAGACGTTGGCCTGGGTGCCGAGGACGTGGCGTGCCTCGTCCTCGGTGAGCTGCGGCGGCACCGGCTCGAAGCGGTAGACGTCCTCCAGGGTGCGGACGAAGCCGATGGGCGCGGGCTCGTCGGGGCCGCCGTCCTGCCGGTGATCCAAGTACACCTGCTGCTCGGGGCACATGACGACGTCGTGACCGGCCTTGGCCGCCGCGATGCCGCCCCCGTAGCCACGCCAGGAAGACACGGTGGCGCCCTCGGCGAGGCCGCCCTCCAGGATCTCGTCCCAGCCGATGAGCCTGCGCCCGCGCGCGGTCAGCCAGCTGTCGAAGTGCCGGATGAACCAGCTCTGCAGCCCGTTCTCGTCACCGACTCCCAGTTCCTTGATGCGGGCCTGCGCGGTGGGGGACGCCTTCCACTGGTCCTTGGGACATTCATCCCCTCCCACATGAATGAACGTGGAGGGGAAGAGCTCAAGAACTTCCTCGAACACCCCCTCGTAGAAACGGAGGGTGTTCTCGGTCGGGGCGAGGACGTTCGGATTGACGCCCCAGGTGTCCCAGACGCCGAGCGACGCGGTGTCGACGACGTCGGTGTTGCCGAGTTCCGGGTAGGCGTGGATGGAGGCCTGCGAGTGCCCGGGGATGTCGATCTCGGGTACGACGGCGATGTGCCGCTCATGGGCGTACGCGACGATCTCGCGGATGTCGTCCTGCGTGTAGTAACCGCCGTGCGGGGTGTCGTTCCACAGCTCGGAGGCGCGGTGCCCCCACTTCGTGCGCGGACGCCACGAACCGGCCTCCGTCAGCCTGGGGTAGCGCTTGATCTCGATGCGCCAGCCCTGGTCGTCGGTGAGGTGGAAGTGGAAGACGTTGAGCTTGTGGGCGGCGAGAAGATCGAGATACCGCAGCACGCCGTCCTTGGGCATGAAGTGCCGGGCCACGTCGAGCATCATGCCGCGCCACCCGAAGCGGGGGCTGTCCTCGATCAGACACCCCGGCACGGCGTACCGCCCGGCGGCCCGCAGCGGCGCGCGCCGGAAGGCCTCGGGCCCGATGAGCTGCCGCAGGCTCTGGGCCCCCCAGAAGACCCCGGGAGCGGCACCACCGGTGATCTCGACACCGCTCTGGGTCGCGCTGAGCCGGTACGCCTCGGGAGCAAGGGAGTCATCGATGCCGAGCGAGATGGCGCCGCCGTCACCGGGCGCGAGGGGCAGCCCCAACGCACCGCCGAGCGTGGCACGCAGCCAGCGCTCGGTGGACTCGGTGCCGGGCCCGGCACGGAGCGCGGTCGACGAATCGAGGATGAAGCCTTCGGGAAGCGGTCCCTCGGCGCGTGCGGGCGCCGGAATGAGTTGCTCAAAGGTCATGCGGCGAGGCTGCCACGCGATTGCACAACGCAAAAGGGGCGTTGCGGTACACGCAACGCCCTTTCACGAGGGTGGTCCTGGGACCGCGCCCGGGGGCTACTTCTTGCCGCCGCCCTTGCCGTCCTTGCCGCCCTTGTCCTTGTCGCCACCGGCGCTCATGGACTCGTAGATCTCCTTGCACATGGGGCAGACGGGGTACTTCTTCGGGTCACGACCCGGCACCCACACCTTGCCGCAGAGCGCGACGACGGGCGTACCGTCGAGCGCGCTCGCCATGATCTTGTCCTTCTGGACATAGTGCGCGTAGCGCTCGTGGTCACCGTCACCGCTCGACACCTGCGGCGTCGGCTCTACGAGGGTCCCCGTACCTGCCCCGCGCTCGGGCTCGGGCTCAAGAGTGCTCATGGCATCCAAGGGTACCTACGCTCACGGGTTGCGGGCATCGCCCGGACCGGTACACCGCACGCGGCACGATCCTCAGGGAACCACCCGGACCGACAGCGACCGCGCCAGGCCGTCAAGGTCGTCGGCGGCGCGCAGGAGGTGGGCGACATCTTCGGTGGCCGCCCATACGACGACGTCCGCCTTGTGCTCGTCCACCTGCCAGCCGTAACGGACGCAGCCCAGCAGGTGGGGCGAGTCGGTCTGCGGCACATAGCGGAAGGTGGTCAGTCCTTCGCCCAGCTTCTCGGACTTGACGCTCTTCACGACCGCGGGCTCGACGGCTCCCGGGTCGTCCGCCTCGGTGAGGGCGCGGAGGGCCGCCTCCCGAGGACCTGACGCCGGTCCGACGGCCGCGCAGACCGGGAGCGGCAGGTTGGTGGGCTGATCGAGATGGAGGAATACCCAGTGGTCCGAGCCGGGCGGCGCGAATGCCTCGGCGCAGCGCTCCAGGGTTCCCGCGACGAAGTCCACGCCGTTTGTGCCCGGGTCGAGGCCGTGGTCCTCCCACAACTCCTCGGCGACCTCCCGCGACCAGGCGCGGATGTCCTCCCACACCGACCAGGGGGCCGTCAGGCCGGACCGAGGCGGCACCATCACCCAGGGCGTGGGGTCGACGTCCTCGATGTCGATGACGGCCCGGAAGTACTCGCTCATCCACGCGTCCAGCGGAGATTCGCCATGAGGGCGTCGAACCATTCGACGAGGGCCTCGGCCAGCTCGTCCCGGGGACTGCCGCCCCCGACGGTCGAGAAGGCCGCCACGAACCAACGGTCCGGGTCACCCGGTACGGAGATCATGTACTCGACACGCCGCGAGGCGAGTTCTGTTCCTTGGCCGCTGTCGGCCTTCGCCACATGCTCCCGGCGGACCGCGAGGGCCCCGTCGACCTCCCCCGAACTCAGGTCGGCGCCCTCCACACCGTCCCTGGAGAGGAGCCGAACGGCCGCCTCGGTGGGCTCGGCCGCGTTCTGCGGCTGCGGCTGCGCCCGGCGCCGGGACAGGAGGCTCTCGGAGACGAGGATCGACGCCCCGACGCTGAATTCACCCATCGGCTTGACCGGCAGGTAGAGGTCCAGGGCCTTGCTCCTCACGGCCTGCGCCACAGCCTCCCGAAAGCGGCGCTCCAGCTCCCGCTTGTAGGGGCCGATCTTGTCCGGCGGCGCATCGGCGGGAATGCGGGCGCAGGCGTCGTCGAGGATCCGTCGGATTGCCTCCTCCGTGCCGTGACGCAGGGGGACTTGGGCCCACTGGTCGGGGAGGATGATGCGGTACCCGGTGACCGGGGCCACGTCGTCGATCCGTTCCGCCCACCCGACCGGCTCAGGCTGCACGAAGCCGCTCCGCGCGGTTGAGGTGCCACATTCCGGCGAAGCCGGCGAGGCAGACGCCCACAGCGATCCAGAGCGTCCAGGCGCCCATGCCCACGGCCCCCAGCAACGCGTAGAAGATGTACAGAATGAGCGCCCACTTGATCAGGCTGCGCTCACCGCGCAGATCCTCCCAATCATCCGGACGCCGCGACAAATAGATCACGAGCACCGGTACCAGCGCACACAACACCCAGTCCCACGTCGGCCACGGCAGCAATTCCCTGCCAAAGAAATCTTTGCTCGCGGGAGCAGCGAACATACGCACCATGGACAGCAGGAAGAACCATCTGAAAAAGCCCAGGTGCCACGCCAAACGCCGCTCACTGCGGGCTACCCCGTCGGCGCCTTCCACGGTCATCAACTCTTCCTCACCATCGCGAGCCCACTGACCGCGTCATGCGATCCTTCATTCTGCTGTACTCGCCGCCCGAGAACTTGTCGCCGGCTTTGTCCCCACTGTCAAGGACCGTACTGGCTCCCCACGACCCTACGAGCGCGTCCTTATGACGCTCGGCCTGGCGGGCGTTGGCCGCGAGCTGCGCGTCGGCGGGAAACTGAGCGCGCCACTTCTTGATGTCTTTCATCTGCCGACCGAGCTGGGCGTCTCCCAACACATCGGCCTTCTCCTGCGCGGTAATCTGCGGCATCTCCGCATCTCGCACCTCACCGGCGGCTTTCTTCCCGTCTGCCCGACTCTTGGCCAGCTGGCGCATATTTCGGGCTCTGGCGTTGTTGCGCGCATTTCCCGACCTTCCACCACCTTTCCGGGACTTCGCCACCGAACTGGCCCTCGACCCCGCGGTCTTCGACGCGCTCTGCACCTGTTGGGCGGTACCGGCCGACTTGGAGGCGACCGTGCGTGAGCTGTTCTGCAGGAGCTTGATCCCCTTGGCCGCTCTCATGCCATTACGGGCCAGCTTCAAGGCCCCGATGTCCATGAGGACGTCGAACCATGAACCGTTTCCTGTTGCCGCCTGTGCCGCGTGGGCAGCCAGCACCACGACAGTCAAGGCAGCCGCGATCCAGCCGATGCCCGGGAAGAGCATGGCTGCCACACCTACGGCCGTCGCGGCCCAGCTCAACCTGTCAGCCCACTCACCGATCCAGTCGGCGTCAGCGATCGCCCCCTTGGCGTCGTTCCACCAACTGTCCGCCATGTCATCGTCGATGGAGTCCCTGATCTTCGCTGCGAAGTGACCGGAGCGTTCGTCGTAATCGCCGACCGCGGAGTTGAATCGCCCCCGGGCACTCTCCAGGTCTTCTTTGGCACGCTTGAGTGCGGCGTCCTCCGCACCGGAGCCCGTGCCGCCCTTGCCGCCCTTTTCGCCCTTGCCGGAGGCAGGCTTGTCCTCAGCGCTGCCCTCGTGCGCGTCGATCACACGCTGAGCGTCCTTGGCGTCTTCAAGCGCCTTGTCCGCCCTCTTCTGGAACCCCTCGAGTTCATCTGCCCAGCCAGCCAGATGACCTTTGACCTCTCGGTACCGGTCTTCCGCCTCGTCAAGCTTTCGCCCCAAGCCCCGCGCATCCTCACCGAGCTTTTCCGCATACTTTCCCTTGAGGTTGTCCGCGTCAGCCATCGCGTTGAGCGCCGCGGCCTGAGTACGCAGATACTCGGCGATCTTCTTCATGTGCTTCACCTGGCCGCGAACCCCATCAGGATCACCCGGCACGGGATCACTTTCACACAGGGGCCGCCAGTCCTTCGGTCGTGCCACTCTTCCCCCGGAATCAAACGATGGGTCGACGTGATGACCGAGTCACCACTACTTCTTGCCAGGCTTCGACAACTCGTCATCGAGCTTCTTGAATGCGTTTCGCGTTTCCTCGACCATCGTGCCGACGGCATTCAACGACGCGAGCAGACGCTTGCGGTTGTCGTCCCAGTTGTCGATGAAATCGGCCATCGCTCCTCTGAGGTCGGAGGCCCCCACGACCGACGCGATGTCCTCTTTCCATTCACCCAGGTTCTTGAACTCTCTTTGAATGGCACCCAGCTGCTTCGCCGACGTATCGAGCAACTCATGGTCGACAGCCAGATCAGGATCAGACACTCCCCCGGCCTCCCCTCACGCACACGAGGCCACCGGACCATCGCCCGGCACACGTTAGGGGCCGGGTGCCCCGAGGAGTCCTCAGTTGAGCGACGCGTCATCCGGATAGGTGGCCACCATCGCCAGTTCGCTGCGCTGGCGGCGCAGGACCGCGCGCCACAACCGCTCCGGGGACGGCGAAGAGACGTCGCCGGGCTCGGACTCGACCACGTACCAGGCGCCCTCGACGAGCTCGTCCTCCAGTTGGCCCGGGCCCCAGCCCGCGTAGCCGGCGAAGATGCGCAGGGAGCCGAGCGCGGGCGCCAGGAGTTCGGGCGGGGTGTCCAGGTCGACCAGGCCGATCGCGCCGTGCACGCGGCGCCAGCCGATGGGCTCGCCTCTCCCCGGTCGCGGCCGGGAGCCGGCCCCCTCCTCCCCCGGAATCACCGCCACGCCGAGCGCCGAGTCGAGCGAGACGGGGCCGCCCTGGAAGACGACGCCCGGCGCGCCCGCCAGGTCACCCCAGCCCTCCAGGATGTCCGCGACGTCCACCGGCGTGGGCCGGTTGAGGACCACGCCGAGCGAGCCCTCCTCGTCGTGGTCGAGGAGCAGCACCACCGCGCGGTCGAAGTTCGGGTCCGCCAGGGCAGGCGTGGCCACGAGCAGCCGCCCTGTGAGCGAGGACACCTCGGTCATGAACGACATGATCCCGCATCTTTGCCCCGCGGGGGGAGGCAATGCCCGTACGGGAGTGAATGCAGCTCAGGGGCGCATGGGCGCGTCCGGAGCGCACACTTTCGGCGGTGACCCGGAGTGTCCGGTTCCGAACGGTTCGTGTTGTCACGAAGTCCTGACGTGTTTCGCGCGCCCTTGGCCTTACGGAGAGGGGGTACACGCCCATTACGCTTGCCCTTTGGTCCACCCGTCCATCCAATCGGAACGCGAGATTCATGACCGTCACCGACGATGTACTGCTTGTCCACGGCGGAACCCCGCTGGAGGGCGAGATCCGTGTCCGCGGCGCGAAGAACCTCGTGCCCAAGGCCATGGTCGCCGCGCTGCTCGGCAGCGCTCCGAGCAGGCTGCGCAATGTCCCCGACATCCGCGACGTCCGCGTCGTACGCGGACTCCTGCAGCTGCATGGCGTCACGGTCCGCCCCGGTGAGGAGCCGGGCGAGCTGGTCATGGACCCCTCGCACGTGGAGAGTGCCAACGTCGCGGACATCGACGCCCACGCCGGGTCGTCGCGCATCCCGATCCTCTTCTGCGGGCCGCTCCTGCACCGCCTCGGCCACGCCTTCATCCCCGGCCTCGGCGGCTGCGACATCGGCGGCCGACCCATCGACTTCCACTTCGAGGTGCTCCGCCAGTTCGGCGCGACCATCGAGAAGCGCGAGGGCGGCCAGTACCTGGAGGCCCCGCAGCGGCTGCGCGGCACGAAGATCAAGCTGCCGTACCCGTCCGTCGGCGCCACCGAGCAGGTCCTGCTGACCGCGGTTCTCGCGGAAGGCGTCACCGAGCTCTCGAACGCCGCCGTCGAGCCCGAGATCGAGGACCTCATCTGCGTGCTGCAGAAGATGGGCGCGATCATCGCGATGGACACCGACCGGACCATAAGGGTCACGGGTGTCGACAGCCTGGGCGGCTACAACCACCACGCCCTCTCGGACCGCCTGGAGGCCGCCTCCTGGGCTTCCGCGGCCCTGGCGACCGAAGGCAACATCTACGTCCGCGGCGCCCAGCAGCGCTCGATGATGACGTTCCTGAACACCTACCGGAAGGTGGGCGGTGCCTTCGAGATCGACGACGAGGGCATCCGCTTCTGGCACCCGGGCGGCTCGCTCAACGCGATCGCCCTGGAGACGGACGTGCACCCCGGCTTCCAGACGGACTGGCAGCAGCCGCTGGTCGTCGCGCTGACGCAGGCCGCCGGTCTGTCGATCGTGCACGAGACGGTGTACGAGTCGCGGCTCGGCTTCACCTCCGCGCTCAACC
Source organism: Streptomyces sp. NPDC055099 (assembly GCF_053607685.1). NCBI lineage: Bacteria > Bacillati > Actinomycetota > Actinomycetes > Kitasatosporales > Streptomycetaceae > Streptomyces > Streptomyces sp. NPDC055099. Next base: position 181,933 of record NZ_JBSGUA010000014.1, read on the forward strand.
AGATGGGCGCACACATCCAGCTCTACCGCGAGTGCCTCGGCGGCTCCGACTGCCGCTTCGGGCAGCGCAACTTCCTCCACTCGGCGGTCGTGAGCGGCCCCACGAAGCTCCAGGGGGCCGATCTGGTCATCCCCGACCTGCGCGGCGGCTTCTCGTACCTGATCGCCGCTCTGGCGGCCCAGGGCACGTCCCGCGTGCACGGCATCGACCTGATCAACCGCGGCTACGAGAACTTCATGGACAAGCTCGTGGAACTCGGCGCGAAGGTCGAGCTGCCGGGGCGGGCGACGCTGTAGCAGATCCAGCCCGGCCGGCGATTGAGGCCATCTTTGAGACGGCACGCAGAAGGGGCGGCCACCCAACCGGGTGGCCGCCCCTTCTATCGCTGCTTCAGGCTACTTGCCCTTGGCCGCTTCCTTGAGCTTGGAGCCCGCCGAAACCTTGACGCTGTAGCCGGCCGGGATGTTGATCGGCTCGCCGGTCTGCGGGTTCCGGGCGGTGCGAGCGGCACGGTGGGTGCGCTCGAAGGTCAGGAAGCCGGGGATGGTGACCTTCTCGTCGCCCTTGGCAACGATCTCGCCGACGGTCTCGGCGAACGCCGCCAGCACGGCGTCGGCGTCCTTGCGGGTCACCTCGGCGCGGTCGGCCAGCGCGGCCACCAGCTCACTGCGGTTCATGTTTGTACTCCCGTGTTCTTCTTGCCGTTGAGGCGTGCCACGCGGCGGGGCCGCATGATGGGCACAGCGAAGCCGATGCTGCCAGGGTCCTCGGTCAGGCCCCGGACCCGGGTCCGTCATCCGGACCCTCGCGCCCAGAAAGGCATCCTGCCCCCACCTGCGGCGGGAAAGCCAATCCGGGCCCCTTGGGGTCACACGAAAAGCTTCACCGCCCCTGGGAAGGTGGCAGTCGGGGGCGCGCTTCCACGCCACCCTAGAGGGCCTTTGAGGGCCCCGCGTTCCGCGACGCGCCGTACTACTGGGCCGTGGCGGCTGTCACAGTCACCCCGGCGGCCTTCGCCGCGCTGCGCACCGCATCGGCGACCGCGCCCGCGACCTTGTCGTTGAAGACGCTGGGGATGATGTAGTTCGGGTTGAGCTCGTCCTCGGCGACGACGTCCGCGAGGGCGCCCGCCGCCGCCAGCATCATCTCCGTGTTGACGGTGCGCGACTGGGCGTCGAGCAGACCGCGGAAGACACCGGGGAAGACCAGGACGTTGTTGATCTGGTTCGGGAAGTCCGAGCGGCCCGTGGCCACAACTGCCGCCGTCTGACGGGCGATCGCGGGGTCGACCTCGGGGTCCGGATTCGCGAGCGCGAACACGATGGCGCCGTCGGCCATGGCCGCGACGTCGTCGGCGTTCAGGACGTTCGGGGCCGACACGCCGATGAAGACGTCGGCGCCGACGACCGCTTCCTTGAGGGTGCCGCGGGCGCCCTCGGGGTTGGTGTTGTCGGCGATCCAGCGCAGCGGCGAGTCCGGCGCGGCGTCCACGAGGTCCTCGCGGTCCGCGTGCACGACGCCGTGGATGTCGGCGACGACGGCGTGCTTGACGCCCGCCGCGATGAGCAGCTTGAGGATGGCCGTACCGGCCGCGCCCGCACCGGACATGACGACGCGTACGTCGCCGACTCCCTTGCCCACCACGCGAAGTGCGTTGGTCAGCGCGGCGAGCACGACGATCGCGGTGCCGTGCTGGTCGTCGTGGAAGACGGGGATGTCCAGCGCCTCGCGCAGGCGGGCCTCGATCTCGAAGCAGCGCGGCGCCGAGATGTCCTCCAGGTTGATGCCCGCGAACCCGGGTGCGATCGCCTTCACGATCTCGACGATCGCGTCGGTGTCCTGGGTGTCCAGGCACAGCGGCCACGCGTCGATGCCGGCGAAGCGCTTGAAGAGGGCCGCCTTGCCCTCCATGACCGGCAGCGCGGCCTTCGGACCGATGTTGCCGAGCCCGAGGACGGCCGAACCGTCCGTTACGACCGCAACGGAGTTGCGCTTGATGGTGAGGCGGCGCGCGTCCTCGGGGTTCTCGGCGATCGCCATGCACACGCGGGCCACGCCCGGGGTGTAGATCATGGAGAGGTCGTCGCGGTTGCGGATGGGGTGCTTGGACGCCATCTCGATCTTGCCGCCGAGGTGCATCAGGAACGTACGGTCGGAGACCTTGCCGACGGTGACGCCCTCGATGGTGCGCAGCTGGGCGACGATCTCGTCGCCGTGCGTCGTGGAGGTCGCCGCGATCGTGACGTCGATCCTCAGTGCCTCATGGCCGGACGCCGTGACGTCGAGGCCGGTCACCGAGCCTCCGTGGGACTCGACGGCCGTGGTGATCTGGGAGACCGCGGTGCCGCTCGCGGGCACCTCCAACCGGACCGTGTTCGAGTAGGAGACGCTGGGCGCCGTTGCCATGGCCGACTTCCTCTGCTTTCACCGTGTTGCTCTTGCCGTCCGATCGTCGCACCTACCACTGAGTACGTGGTAGCCGCCTCGGATTGCGAACTTTTCGTTCACCAGCTTTTCGGAAACTGGTTTCCACCATACGAGAAGTTGCGGGCCGTCGGTAGGGGGAGAACCGAAAGAGGCCTCCGTCACCGAGTGACGAAGGCCTCTTCGAACGCTTATGACACCGACCCGCCATGCTCGCCTCGCGGCAAGTGGTCGCTCGTAGCGACGATGGTTGGGCCCGGGGGCTTGGATCGGGCCGGTGCCACATCAACGGTAACAAACGATCCCCGCTAGGCAATTCCCGTCACGAGAAGTCTCCGAAGTCATTCGCGGAGCAGGTCCGGCACGCCGTCCGCGTCGGGGTCGTCGCGCTCGCCGGAAAGCACCGTGAGCTGCTGCGTGGCCCGCGTCAGCGCCACGTACAGGACGCGCAGGCCCGCCGGGGACTCGTCCGCGATCTCCGCCGGGGAGACGACGACCGTGGCGTCGTACTCCAGGCCCTTGGCCTCCAGGCTGCCCAGCGCCACGACGCGGTCACCGAGACCGTCGAGCCAGCGCGCCGCCTGCTCGCGTCGGTTCATCGCCACGACCACGCCGATGGTGCCGTCCACCTGGTCGAGCAGCCGCGCGGCCTCCGCGCGCACCGACGCGCCGAGGTCCTTGTCCCGTACGACCGCGAAGCGGGGCTTCACCCCGGTGGACCGTACGGCCGAAGGCGACTCGGAGCCCGGCATCGCGAGCGCGAGCACCTTGGCCGCGAGATCGGCGATCTCGGCGGGGTTGCGGTAGTTGACCGTGAGGGTGAAACGGCGGCGCGGGCGGCTGCCGAGGGCCTCGTCACGGGCGGCGGCGGCCTCGTCCGGGTCGGACCAGGAGGACTGGGCCGGGTCGCCGACGATCGTCCACGTGGCGTGCCGACCCCTGCGGCCGACCATGCGCCACTGCATGGGGGTCAGGTCCTGGGCCTCGTCGACGATGACGTGCGCGTACTCGGTGCGCTCCGCGGCGAGCCGCTCGGCGCGCTCGCGCTGGGACTCCTCGCGCTGCGGCATCAGTTCGTCGAGCCCGGTGAGCAGGTCGAGGGGGTCGAGATCCTTCTTCTTGCGGGGCCTGTGCGGCGTACCGAGGATCGAGTGGAGCTCGTCGAGGAGCGCCACGTCGTGCACGGACAGGGCGTCGCGCTTGAGGGAACGGGCGACCTTGCGGACCTCGCCCGGGTTCAGGACGCGGCGCGCCCAGCGGCCCAGGCGCCGCTCGTCGCCCATCGCGGAGAGCACGGCGCGCGGGGTGAGTTCGGGCCACCAGGCGTCGAGGAAGCGGATGAAGTCGTCCTCGGAGGTGATGTCCTCGTCGAAGGACGAACGCAGCTCGGCGGCCAGCTCCGGGTCGCTGTGCCGGCCCGCGGAGCCCGACTGGGACCACAGGGCGTCCAGGAGGAGCTTGCGGGCGCGTGGGCGCAGCAGGTTGACGGGAGCCGTGCCGCTGAGCGCGTTGCGGCGGATGCGGGCCAGCGCGTCGGCCTCCAGCTCCAAACGGCGGCCGAAGGCGACCACGCGCAGGCGGGTGGGGGTCTCGGCGGGGGCCTGGGGCGCGTCGTGCTCGTCGTCGCCGAAGGCGAGCTGGCCGTCCTGCGAGGCGGGCTTCGCGGTCGTGCCCGTACCCCCCTCCAGAGCGCCCCTGGCGGCCTTCCGCAGGACGTGCAGCATCCGGGAGGAGCCCTTGACCCTGGCCACCGCGGGAGAGTCGTAGACGGTGGCCTCGGCCGGGCCCGCCGCGTCGTCGGCCAGCGCTCCCACCGCGCGGATCGCGACCTGCCCCTCCTCGCCGAGCGAGGGCAGCACGCCTTCCGTGTAGGCCACGAGGAGCGGGGTCGGGGAGACGATGAGGATGCCGCCCGCGTAGCGCCTGCGGTCCTGGTAGAGGAGGTAGGCCGCGCGGTGCAGGGCCACGGCGGTCTTGCCGGTGCCGGGGCCGCCCTCGACGTACGTCACCGAGGCGGCGGGCGCCCGGATGACCATGTCCTGCTCGGCCTGGATCGACGCCACGATGTCCCGCATCGTGTGGCTGCGGGCCTGGCCGAGCGCCGCCATCAGGGCGCCGTCGCCGATGACCGGCAGCGACTCCCCGTCCAGGGTCGCCTTGAGCTCCGGGCGCATCAGGTCGTCCTCGACGCCCAGAACCCTGCGGCCCTTGGAGCGGATGACCCGGCGGCGTACGACACGGCCCGGGTCGACCGGCGTCGAGCGGTAGAACGGCGCGGCGGCCGGTGCACGCCAGTCGATTACCAGCGGGGAGTAGTCCGCGTCCAGGACGCCGATGCGGCCGATGTGCAGGGTCTCGGCGATCTCGGCCGTGTTGTCCTCGCCGACGGCGTCCTCGGCGGGCTCGACCGACGTGTACGCGCCGTCCGGGCCCTTCTTGCCGTCCTTGCCGAGCAGCAGGTCGATGCGCCCGAAGAGGAAGTCCTCGAACTCGTTGTTGAGTCGGTTGAGATGCACTCCCGCGCGAAACACCTGGGCGTCCCGCTCGGCGAGCGCGCCGGGCGTGCCGACCTGGGAGCGCTTGGCCGCGTCGGTCATGAGGAACTCGGCCTCGTGGATCTTCTCCTCGAGACGCCGGTAGACCTGGTCGAGATGTTCTTGTTCGACGCTGATCTCACGGTCGCGTACGTCGGCCACCGAGGCCCCTTTCCGGACGTGCAGCTGCCCAATCGAGCAGCCGTCTACCGTACGCGAAAGGGGGACCCCTGTGTGACCTCCCTGTGCACTTCTCCTACGCGTCGACCTCCACCAGACGGTCGCCGTCGAAGGTGGTCACCTCGAAGTGGTCGATGTCGTTCCGGTCCATCGCGGCGCCCCCGTGGACGTACAGGGGGCTGCGCGCCCACTTGTTCGGGCTGTTCTCGATGCCGTAGCCCCATTTCGGGACGGACCAGGTGGTGACCGTCTCCTTCTCGCCGTCCTTGCCGACCGCGACCAGGGAGCACTTGAGCGGGCCCTTGACGTTCTTGAGCTCAAGGACCGCGTGCGTGCCCCAGGCCTTCTTCTCCGTGCCGACCGTGGCGCTGACCTTGGTCTTCGGGTCCGTGGCCTTGATCTTCTCGTCCATGTGGTTGAAGAAGGCGTCCTCGGCGGGGCTCGTGGGGTGCGGTTCGCCCGCCACGTCCGTCGTCCCGCCGTCGTCGCTCACAGCGAGGACCGTGAGCGGCCCGCCGATGATCAGCGCGGCCGCGGCTGCCACCAGATACATGCCGCGCCTGCGCTTCTGCTGACGCTTCACGGAGACCTCGTCCACGAGGCGGTCCGCCAGGCGCGGGCTCGGCCGCGCGGCGAGCTGCTCGCCGATCGCCGGTACGCCGCGTCCGCCGGGGAGGTCCGCGAGCGCGGCCAGCATCGGTTCCATGCCGGAGAACTCCTCCAGCTGGTGCGCGCAGAACTCGCAGACCGCCAGATGTGCCTCGAAGGCCGTCGCCTCCGCGTCGTCCAGGATGCCGAGGGCGTAGGCGCCGACGGTCTCGTGCACGTCGCCCGCTTCAGCCTGCCCCCACGCGTCATGTCCGTAGGACTCGTTCATGCCGTCACCCCCCGCTCCTCAAGCGCAAGCTTCATCGAACGCAGCGCGTAGAAGACCCGCGAGCGCACCGTCCCACTCGGTATACCCAGAGTCTCGGCCGCCTCATTGACCGTACGCCCCTTGAAATAGGTTTCGACAAGTACTTCCCGGTGCGCGGGAGTCAGGTCGTCGAGCGCGTCCGAGAGAGTCATCAGCCACAGCGCCTTATCGATCTCGTCCTCCGCGGGGATGACCTCCAGCGGCGACGGATCGACCTCCTGCGGCCGGGCCTGCCGGCTGCGGTGGCCGTCGATGACGATGCGCCGGGCGACCGTCACCAGCCAGGGGCGTACCGAACCGGTCGCACGATTGAGCTGACCGGCGTTCTTCCAGGCACGGATGAGCGTTTCCTGTACGACATCTTCGGCGCGCTGCCGGTCGCCCGCCACCAGGCGGAGCACATAGGCCAGAAGTGGCCCCGCGTGCTCGCGGTAGAGGGCGCGCATCAACTCCTCGTCGGGTCCGTTGCGTTGGGGGACCAGACGATGTCGGGGCTGGCGTGCCTGCGGGCGCTCATCGGCCACGGCGGAATCCTTGCGCACGCTTGCCTCCGGTGTCCGCTCTTCGTCTTGGCTGGCTCACCGGAGATGTACGTACGCGGTGACGGCTGTGTTCAGCCGCCGTGGAAGAAATTCGATCAGGCCCGCGCGAGCGCCGCCCGCCGCCGGTGTCTGGCCACCCGTTCACGGTTGCCGCACACCTCACTCGAGCACCAGCGGCGGCGCCTGCCGCGCGAGGTGTCCAGGTACACGATGGGGCAGTTGTCGCCCTCGCACTGGCGCAGCAGGGCGCGCGCGACGGGGTCCGTGAGCAGGTCGACGGCATCGCGCGCCACGGCGGCGAGCAGGGCCGCGCAGCCGGGGTCGCCGTCCAGGGTGCGGGCGAGGCTGCCGTCGGGGCGCCGGACGGCGCGCGGGGCCGGGGGCGCTGCCGCGGCGAGGGCGTTGACCCGCCCCAACGCGGCTTCGGCGGGGCGCCCTTCGAGCTCGGCGAGCACCAACTGGCCGATGCTCTGCCGCAGTTCGCGGAAGCCCACGAGCCAGGCCGGGCCTGCCCCCGGCAGGGCGGTGCGATCCGGGATGAGCCCGGCGCCCGCGAGCCAGGCACGCAGCCGGTCCACGGAGTCGAGCCGTTCCACGGGATGGTTCGTCGCCACGAGGTCCAGAGAACTCCGCCCGGAGTCGAATCGCAGCTCGTAGGTGGCCGGGTCCATGCCCAGTGCCATGCGCCTGTCACCGCCTTGTGGGGTTACCGGTGAGTGCTCCCCCTACAGTGCCTCGCCGCGGGCGGGTGCGGAACCCCTGCCACCGGGCGCGGATGAGACGCGCGCTTATGGGGGCGCGCTTCGGGACCATGGTCCGGCGGCCGCCCGGCCGGTTGACTCGGTCCCATGGAAGCCAAGCGTGGGACGAAAAGCCGGGGACAGGAGCAGGGCCAGGGTCGGAGGGGCGGCTCCGCAGGAGCCGTCCTGGGGGCGGCCGTCGTGACCATGGGCCTGATCGCCGGGACCTTCTACATCTTCTCCTGCGGCGTCATGCCCGGCCTCGCGCGCAGCGAGGACCGTGTCTTCATCGAGGTCATGCAGAACACGAACGACGCGTTCGACAACCCGGTCTTCTTCGCGAGTTTCTTCGGCGCGCTGATCTTCACGGCGGTCTCGGCGTGGCAACTGCGCGGCACGGCCCCGTACCGGTGGGTCCTCGCGGCGCTCGTCCTCTACCTCGTCACCTTCGTGATCACATCGGCCGTGAACGTGCCGCTGAACGACGAACTCGCGGACGCGGGCGACCCGGCGAAGATCGCCGACCCGGCCGCCGTACGCGAGACGTTCGAGGACCCGTGGCTGGCGTGGAACGCGGTGCGGGCCCTGCTCTCCACGGTCGCGATCGGGCTGCTGGCACGGGCCCTGGTGCTGCGGGGGCGGGACAACAGGGCGCGTCAGTCGGCGTACTTGGCCCCGGCCGCGGGGTCGAGCGCCAGCCGATAGCCGCGCTTGACCACCGTCTGGACGAGTTTCGGCGCCCCAAGTGCCGTACGCAGCCTGGCCATCGCGGTCTCCACGGCGTGCTCGTCACGCCCCGCTCCGGGCAGCGCGCGCAGGAGTTCGGCGCGGGAGACGACCCACCCCGGGCGCCGCGCGAGCGTCCGAAGCAGCGACATGCCCGCGGGCGGCACGGGCCGCAGCTCGTCGTCGACCAGGACGGCGTGGCCGCGGATCTCGACGCGGTGGCCCGCCACGGGCAACGTACGGGCGCGGGAGGGCAGTTCCTGGCAGAGGATCTGTACGAGGGGGCCGAGCCGGAAGCGTTCGGGCTGCACCGTCTCGATGCCGAGGGCCTGCAGCGGCAGCGCGGTGACCGGGCCCACACAGGCGGACAGGACGTCGTGCTGGAGGGCCTCGAAAAGCTCGGCGGACATGCCCCGGTCCTCGGCGCGGGCCAGGAAGGACGCGGCGGCGGGCGCGCTGGTGAAGGTCAGCGCGTCGACGGAGCGCGCGACGGTGGCGTCGAGGAGCCGGTCGACGGGCGCGAGGTCCTCCGGCGGCAGCCACCGGTAGACGGGCACGCCGACGACCTCCGCTCCCCCGGCGCGCAGCGACTCGACGAAGCCGGGCAGCGGTTCGCCGTGCAGCTGGAGCGCGATGCGCTTGCCCTCGACGCCTTCGTCGAGCAGCCGGTCGAGCACCTCCGCCATGGACTCGGAGGAGGGCGACCACTCCTCGGTGAGCCCGGCGGCGCGGATGGCGCCCTTGACCTTGGGCCCGCGGGCCAGCAGCTCGACACCGCGCAGACATCGCAGCAGCGCCTCGCCGAAGCCCCAGCCGTCGGCGGCCTCGATCCACCCGCGGAACCCGATCGCGGTGGTGGCGATCACGATGTCGGGCGCGTGGTCGATCAGTTGCTTGGTGGCGGAGAGGAGTTCGCTGTCGTCGGCGAGCGGGACGATGCGCAGTGCGGGCGCGTGCAGGACGGTGGCGCCGCGCCGCTGGAGCAGCGCGCCGAGCTCGTCGGCGCGCCTCGCGGCGGTGACGCCGACGGTGAATCCGGCGAGTGGGGCGTTCTGACGGCCGGCCTGTTGACCGGTCGGAGGGGTCCCGTGCATGGCAGCTGCTTTCGTCCCGCTAGTACCGCGTGATGGATGATCCGGGGTTGGACGAGCCTGCCAACGGCCCGTGACAACCCCGGATCATCACGATGTCGTACGTGTTACACCAGGCTACGACCACCCCTGAGTCAGACCTGCGCGTACGTGAGCTGGGGCTTCTCCTCGGCGTCCGGGGTCTGCCCGGAGTCCGGGGTGGCCGCCGGGCGGCGAAGGTATACGGCCCAGGTGACGCAGAAGCAGGCGGCGTAGAAGACGAGGAAGGCGACGAAGGCGCCGGTGCCCGACCCCACGGTCTGGAAGGACTGCCGGAAGGCGAGGTTGATCCCCAGCCCGCCGAGCGCCCCGATGGCGCCGATGAGCCCCATGGAGGCCCCGGAGAGCCGCCGCCCGTAAGCCGCGGCGGCCTCTCCCTGGAGCCCCTTCTGGAGGGCCTTGGCCTGGAAGATCCCGGGGATCATCTTGTAGGTCGACCCGTTCCCGAGCCCCGTCAGCACGAAGAGGACGACGAAGGCGGCGACGAAGAGGGCGAGCGACTCCCGCATGGACGCGATGACGACGACGCCGGTGGCCGCGCCCATCCCGACGAAGTTCCACAGCGTGATGCGGGCCCCGCCGAACCGGTCGGCGAGCCGCCCGCCGACGGGCCGGATCAGCGAGCCGAGCAGCGGCCCGATGAAGGTGACCGCGGCGGCCTGGAGCGGCGTACGGCCGAACTGGGTCTGCAGGACGAGCCCGAAGGCGAAGCTGTACCCGATGAAGGACCCGAAGGTCCCCACGTACAGGAAGGCCATGATCCAGGTGTGGGCGTCCCGTACGGCTTCCTTCGCGGCCCCGGTGTCGTTCTTCACGGTGGCGAGGTTGTCCATGAAGAGGGCGGCGCAGACGGCGGACACGAGGATGAGCGGGATGTAGATCCCGAGCAGCACGCGCGGCCCTCCCCCGGCCCCGATGACCGCGAGCCCGGCGAGCTGCACGACGGGCACGCCGATGTTGCCGCCGCCGGCGTTGAGCCCAAGAGCCCACCCCTTCTTCCTCAACGGGAAGAAGGAGTTGATGTTGGTCATGGAGGAGGCGAAGTTGCCGCCGCCGACGCCGGTGAGCAGGGCGCAGAGCATGAAGGTGGTGTAGGAGGTGCCGGGCTCCATCACGGAGAAGGCCGCGACGGTCGGCACGAGCAGCATGCTCGCCGAGATGATCGTCCAGTTACGTCCGCCGAAGCGGGCGACGGCGAAGGTGTAGGGGACGCGGGCGACGGCCCCGACCAGAGTGGCCATGGACACGAGGAAGAACTTCCCGGCGGGATCGATCCCGTACTCGGGCCCCATGAAGAGCACCATCACGGACCACAGGGTCCAGATGGAGAACCCGATGTGCTCCGAGAGGATCGAGAACACCAGGTTCCGCCGGGCGACCCGCTCCCCTTCCTCCTCCCAGAACGTCTCGTCTTCCGGGTCCCACCGTTGGATCCACATGCCAGACCTCCGCATCTCCACAGCCGGCGGCTGATGATCCGAAGGTAGGGAGGCCGGGTTTCAGCCCTGTGGCACGCGGTGACCGGCGGGGAACTTTGCTCTCACGTGGGGGCGGGGCAGGCGGTGAGGGGTTCCACGTAACGGGCTGCACCCGGGGGCCTAGCCCAGGTGTGTGTCCCCCAGGGACACGAGCAGCCGGCGCAGGGCGCCGTCGAGGGCCGCGCGGTCCTCGGGGGTCAGGGCGGCGAGCATGCGCTCCTCGTTGGTGATGTGGTCGACGACGGTACGGTCGACGAGGTCGAGGCCCGCCTCGGTGAGGCGTACGCGGATGGCCCTGCGGTCGCCGGGATCGGGGTGGCGGGCGATCAGGCCCTTGCGTTCCAGCTTGTCGAGGCGGTTGGTGATGGCTCCCGATGTCACCATCGCGCTCTTCAGGAGGCCGCCCGCGGTCAGCTCGTGCGGGGCGCCGACCCTGCGCAGCGTGGCGAGGACGTCGAACTCCGCGAACTCCAGGCCGTACTCGACGAAGACCCGCTTCATGCCTTTGCTCAGCAGGTGATCGGCGCGTTTGATGCGGCCCACCAGGGCCATGGCGTCGAGATGGGCGGTGTCCAGATCGGGCCGCTCGCGCCTCCACTGGGCACGCAGCTCGTCGATGGCGTCGGCGTCCGCGGCGACTTCGGGTCCGGGCCCGGTCTCGCTCATGTACGTGCTCCTCTCGATCAGAACCGGCGGCGTCGGACCCGAACATCTCTCAACGTTCAGATACTTGACGTTCGCAGACCCTCGGTCCATATTTATCTCAACGTTGAGAATAACAGCGTTGAGGGGAACAGAGGGGGAGCACCATGTCGACCACCAGCCCAAGCGCGAACGCGGTACGCACGACACCCGCGACCGGCAGCCCGATGACCCGGCGCCGGCCCGGCCGGGGCCCCCGCACCTACGCCCTCGCCGCCGCGGCCCTCGCGGCCATCGGTCCGGCGACCTGGGGCACCACGTACGTCACGACGACCGAACTCCTGCCCGCCGACCGCCCGTTGCTCGCCGCGGCCCTGCGCGCGCTGCCCGCCGGGCTGATCCTCCTCGCGATCACCCGGCGGCTGCCGAGGGGCGACTGGTGGTGGAAGGCGGCCGTGCTGGGGCTGCTGAACTTCGGGGCGTTCTTCCCGCTCCTCTTCTTCGGCGCGTACCACCTGCCCGGAGGTGTGGCATCGACGGTCAGCGCGGTCATGCCGCTCCTGGTGGCGGGCTTCGGCGTCGGCGTGCTGAAGGTGCGCCCGTCCGCTCGTACGCTCGTCGCGGGACTCGTGGGTGTCGCGGGCGTCGCCCTGCTGGTCCTGCGCGGCAGCGCGGCGGTCGACCCGGCGGGCATCGCGGCGATGCTGACGGCGACCACCCTCATGGCCCTCGCGGTGGTGCTCAGCAAGCGCTGGGGCCGCCCCGAAGGGGTCTCGCTCCTCACCCTCACCGGCTGGCAACTGACCGCGGGCGGCCTGGTTCTGGCCCCCATCGCCCTCATCGCCGAGGGCCTGCCGAGCCACCTCACCGGCGCCAACATCGCCGGGTACGTCTACCTCGGCGTGATCGGCACGGCCATCGCGTACGCCCTGTGGTTCCGCGGCATCGAACGCCTCCCGGCCTCGTCCGTCGCCTTCCTCGGCCTGACCAACCCGGTGATCGCCACCCTCGCCGGCCTCCTGCTCCTCGGCCAGACACTGACGCTCTGGCAGGTGGGCGGCCTGGTGCTGGTACTGGGAAGCGTGCTGCTAGGCCAGAGCGGGGGCACCAAGTCACGCGCAAGGCTCAAGGACCCGCAGTTCACTCCAAGTCGGTAACTTGCCGTACCCCCACGCACACGAAAAAGCGGCCGCACGACGCACCGAAGTGCGCGTGCGGCCGCTGTCTTCGCGTCAGCCCTCGTAACCTCAGGCCTCTGCTCGCGCCCTTCGGCCCTTGTTTTTCTTTGATCCGTCCGGCCACAGACGTGGTTTCCGCTTCGCTGCGATGTCCTCGAGCCAGCCCACCGCCATCACCATCAGGCCGATCAGCGGCCAGACCAGGACCGTCATCCACAGCATGTACGTCGAGTCCAGCGCCGAGCTCCAGCGCTCGTCCTGCATGAACGGCAGGTCGTACGCCATGTCGATGAGCGGCACCGTGGCCATGATCAGGAGGTTGTGCCAGAGGTAGATCGTCACCGCTCGGTTGTTGGAGAGGGTGATGAGTTTGTCCCAGCGCTTCAGGCGGCCCGGCAGTTCCTGCCATGACGGGGAGTACTGGAACAGGATGACCACGAAGCCGAACGACCACGCCGCCTGGGCCAGCGGGATGTCGTTCAGGTCCCAGCCGTCCGGGCCCAGGTGGCCCGACGCCCACCACAGGCCGAACGCCATGATCAGGGTCGAGACGGAAACCGCCACGTAGCGCGGGACCCGGGCGAGTACGCCCTCCTGGTGGGCCATGCCGAGCACCCAGCAGCTGCCGTACACCGCGAAGTCCGACACCGCGTTGCCCGTCTCGCCGGGGATCTTGACGATCTCCGTGGCCAGTACCGCCGTCAGGGCCAGGGGGGCGAAGAGCGTGGCCCACGGGACCCTGCGGAACGCCCAGAGGAGCAGCGGCGAGGCGATCACGAACCACAGGTACGCGCGGATGTACCAGAGCGGGCCCGCGGCCTGCGCCGGCCAGGTGTCCTCCAGGAGGCCCGCCTTGTCCCCGATGTGCCAGGGGAAGGGCGGGGCGCCGATCGGGAACACGTAGTTGAGCATGCTGACCAGGCCCCACGTGTCCCCGTGGTCCGGGTCCTTGGTGACGTTCCAGCCTCCGTAGAAGAGGAGGAAGAGCGCCACCGCGCTGAATGCCCACATGGGGGGCAGCAGTCGGCGTATTCGGCCCCTGATCACGCCCCATGCCGGGCGCTTCAGCGAGCGTGCCATCAGCGCGCCCGCCAGCGCGAACATCACACCCATGGACGGGAAGATGATCGTCAGCCAGGCCCAGCCGAACAGGTGGTAGATCACGACGCGGACCAGGGCGAGGGAGCGCAGTACGTCGAAGTAGCGGTCCCTGCCCGGCCTCTTGGGAGCCGCCGGGGTCGGAGGGGCCTGCGGGGTCACCGGCGGAGTCGCCGGGCCCACCGGCGTCACCCCCATGCCCGGAGCCCCCATGCCCGGAGCCCCCATGCCCGGAGCCATCGGCGCATGATTTCGCAGCCCCGGAGGCGGCGGAACCTGCGGCAGCGGCTGCGTGGGCTGCTGGGGATACGTCATGCGACGGGCCTCCGATCAGGGCTGCCCGTCCGCTGCTGCGGGATAGAGGGCGGAGTTCCAAGGACTCCCGTACGCCGGAGCTTCTGCCAGCGCAGGCGGCCTCCGGTCAGGGCGGTGATCCAGGACTGCAGCAGCACGACGTACATCAGCTGCCGGTAGAGGATCTGCTGCAGGGGCAGCGAGATCAGATGGGTCATGCGCTCGCGGTCGAGCCGGAAGGCGTACGCCGCGCACACCGCTTGGACGGCGAGCACGCCGAGCCACGCGATGATCGTCTTCTGGGTGGGGCCGAAGACCAGGCCGTAGAGCAGGAACACGTCGATCAGGGGCGCCAGGAGCGGGGCCAGGACCATGAACAGGGAGACCAGGGGCATGCCCACGCGGCCGAAGCGGCCCGAAGGGCCGGACTCGATCACCGAGCGGCGGTGCTTCCAGATCGCCTGCATCGTGCCGTACGACCAGCGGTAGCGCTGCGACCAGAGCTGCTGCACCGTCTCCGGCGCCTCGGTCCACGCGCGCGCCTTCTCGGCGTACACGACCCGCCAGCCGTCACGGTGCATCGCCATCGTGATGTCGGTGTCCTCGGCGAGCGTGTCGTCGCTCATGCCGCCGACCCGCTCCAGCGCCGAGCGCCGGAAGGCTCCCACGGCGCCGGGGATGGTCGGCATGCAGCCGAGCATGTCGTACATCCGGCGGTCGAGGTTGAAGCCCATCACGTACTCGATGTGCTGCCAGGCGCCGATCAGCGAGTCCCTGTTGCCGACCTTCGCGTTGCCCGCGACGGCGCCCACGCGCGGGTCGCCGAACGGCTGCACCAGCTCGCGCACGGTCGACTGCTCGAAGACCGTGTCACCGTCCATCATCACGATGAGGTCGTAACGGGCGTTTGCTATGCCGCGGTTGAGGGCGGCCGGTTTGCCCGCGTTCTGCTGGCGCACGACGCGTACGTTCGGCAGGCGCAGGCCCTCGACGATCAGCGCGGTGCCGTCCGACGAGCCGTCATCGACCACGATGATCTCGATGGGATGGTCGCTCGTCATGAGGGAGCGGACCGTCGCCTCGATGCACTTCGCCTCGTTGTAGGCGGGGACGAGGACTGACACCGGTTCGGTGACGTCAGGGCCCCAGCGGAAGCCCTTCTTGCGCACCTTGCGCGCGTGCACCGCGGAGAGCAGCAGCATCATGCCGAAGCGGAGCATGACCAGGGACCCGATCACGGCCAGGGCCACGACGAGTACGCCGGTGATCTTCTCCGAGGCTCCGACCAGGAAGACCCAGGCCTTGCCCTTCCACAGGTCGAGGCCGGTGACCGGCGCGTGCGCGCTGGGGGCGCCGAGAGCCTCGGTGAGGTTGGTGAAGCGGTAGCCCTTGTCCTGCAGATCGGGCAGGAAGGTGTCGAGCGCGGCCACCGTCTGCGAGCGGTCGCCTCCGGAGTCGTGCATCAGGACGATCGCCCCGTCGCCGTTCTTGGGCGTGGCGCGGCGGATGATCTCGTCGACGCCGGGGCGCTTCCAGTCCTCGCTGTCGGTGTTGTTGACGACGGTGAGGTAGCCGCGGCTGCCTATGTACTTCGTCACCGGCCAGGACTTGTTGTCCATGGCGTCGGAGAAGGAGGAGTACGGGGGACGGAAGAGGGACGTACGGACGCCGGCCGCGCCCGCGAGGGCGAGCTGGTTCTGCGAGAGCTCCCAGTCGATGCGGCTCTTGGACTGGTACGACAGGTCGGGGTGGTTGAACGTGTGCAGGCCGACCTCGTGGCCCTCGTCCACCATGCGCTCGACGAGGTCGGGGTAGCGCGAGGCCATCGTGCCGGTGACGAAGAAGACGCCGTGCGCGCCGTGCTTCTTCAGTACGTCGAGGACCTTGGGGGTCCACTCCGGGTCCGGGCCGTCGTCGAAGGTCAGCACGAGGCGGTGGTGGGGGACGCTCAGCGTCTCCTCGTTGCCGCCACGGGTGTCGATGACCGGGCCGCCGTCTTCGAGGACCTTCTTCGGGACCTGGTCGGTTGCCGCGGGCGGGCGCACGCGGTGGTCGGCGAGGATCTCGCTGTGGGTGTAACCACGCAGCATGAGCATCGCCATCAGGGCGACCAGGAGGAGCAGCGGCAGGAGGTAGCGCAGGGGGATCCGGCGCCGCTTGGCGGTGCGGGCGGGCTGTGCGCGGCGCCGGCCGCCGCCGCCCCGGGGCTGGGCGGCGCGAGCGTTCCGGGGCTGGGCGTGACTGTGCCGGGAGCCGGCTGACCGGCCCCTCTTGGTGCGGGTGTTCATAGCTGTGCGCCCTCCGAGGGCTGCTGGCCGGCGCCTCGCGGGGACAGATGACCGATCGCCTGGGCGCTCTGCGGGGACTGCTGATCGGCGGCGGGCTGCACCGCGGGGACCTCGCCGCCGCCTCCGGACGCGCCGGGCGGGGTTTCGGTCGACGGGTCCGGGTCCGGAGTGGTGGGGTCGTCGGTCGGATCCGGGTCCGGGTCCGGCTTCGTGGGGTCGTCGGTCGGGTCGGGGTCCCCGCTGTCGCCCGTGGGGTCGGGGTCGGGCTTGCCGTCGCCCGTGGGGTCGGGGTCGGGTGTGTCGCCCGGCTTGGTCTTGCCGCCGCCCGGTTCGGACGGATCGTCCGCGTCCTCGTCGCCGGTCGCGGGAGCGGTGCTGCCGCTCTCCGAGGCGCCGGGCGAGGGGGTGTCGCCGGGGGAGGCCGAGGGGTCGAGGGAGTCGGCCGGGCGGTCGGGTGTGTCCACCTTGCTCGCCGGCTTCTCGTCCTTGGCGTCGATCGGGAGCCAGGGCGCGCTGGAGTTGCCCGAGAACAGGGTGGCCACGATGATCACCGCGTAGACGGCGCAGGCCATGCCGACGAACACGCCTATCCGGCGGTACCTCCGGCTGCGGCGGCCCGTCTCGTCGACGAAGACCGGCCCGTCGGGCCCGTCCTGGTCGTTCTCGGCGGCCAGCTCGGCCAGCTGCCGTCCCACACCGTCGATCTGAACAGTGACCTCGTTCGGATCATGAGTGTGTTCCGGTAGGGCATCTTCTCGCCAATTATCCATGCGTACGCACAACCCCCCACATAACCTGACTCGGGCGCGCACGACTCCGGGCAACTCGCCGTTCGGACCGAGCCCCCACCCGATCCGAGCGCCCCCCTATCACACCGCGCCCGGACCATGAATGTAGCGCACGGCGGTGTCAGTCGTACTAATCCGTCAGTCCAGCCTCATCATGATGAGTGCATCTGTGGCCGGAACCCACCCGTCATCGGGCCTTCGCAGCCACCCCTCGGCGGCCGCGAGCTCGGCCGCGGCAGCGCGCAGCGCGTCGACACCCGGGTGCACGAGCCCCTTTCTCCACACCAGGGACACGGGCGACAGCGGAACGGGGTCGGTCAAGGGCCGCAGGACCGATTCGGGCATGGTGGGGAAATCCACAGCGGTGAGGACGGGGGTGCGGTTCTTGGCCATGATCCTTCCGAACTCCTCGGGGCCCACCGCCAGGGGCGCGGGCGCAGCCACCTCGATCCCGCGTCCCTCGAAGAGGCGATGCGCCAAGTCGGTCCACTCCAGCGTCCGGGGGTTTCCGGCGCCCGCGTACACGCTCTCCCCCGCGAGCGCGCCGAGCGGCACAGCGTCGAATTCGGCCAGCGGGTGCCCGAGCGGCAGCAGCACCGCCATCGGCTCGTACCGCACGGGCTGCTGCGAGAGCCGGGCCCGCAGCGCGGGTTCGAGCCCGGCGTAGCGCCCGAAGGAGACGTCGAGCCGCCCGGCGAGAATCTCGGCCGCGGCCCCGGTGAGCCCGCTCTCGAAGCGGGCCATCAGCTCGCAGTCCGGGGCGAGCTCGCGGGCCCGCTCCAGGACGCGCCCGGAGATCAGGCCCGGGCTGTTCAGGTCCACGAGCAGCGGGCGTGCCGCGCCGCCGGCCCCCGTACCGCGCGCGAAGGCGGCCGTCAGGTCGTCCTGCGCCTCGATGACCCGCCGCGCGTACGGCAGCAGCCGCTCCCCCTCGGCGGTCGGCGTGACCTGCCGTGTCGTGCGCACGAACAGCTCGGCCCCCAACTCACGCTCCAGGCGCCGCACATCACGGCTCAGCGCCTGCTGGGCGACGTAAAGCCGGGCAGCGGCCCGCGTGAAGTGCAGCTCTTCGGAGACGGCCAGGAAGGCGCGCAGGAGGCGCGGTTCCACGTCGCGGGGCAGACCGCGCTCGGGGCCACGGGGTATGCGGGGTTCTGCGGTCACCCGCGGGAACTTACAACAGGAGTGCGTGAGTCGAGCCCCAGAAGGTGTTGGACCTCACACCGGAGCCCCGGCGAGGGTGATCCCCATGCCGCCCGCCGAACCCCGCGCGCCCCGCCGCCGCAATCCCTACGCCCGCCTCTTCCGGATACCCGGAGCCACCGCCTTCACCATCGGCAACCTCATCGCCCGCCTGCCCATGGGCATGTTCAGCGTGAGCGCCGTCATCATGATCGCCGGGTCCCGCGGCTCGTACGCGCTCGCCGGCGCCGTCACCGCGACGGGCCTGGCCGCGACCGCCGTCGTGGCCCCCTGGACGGCGCGCCTCGTCGACCGGTACGGCCAGGCGCGGATCGCCGTCCCGGCCACCGCGATCGCCGCGCTCGGCTCGCTCGCGCTGCTGCTGTGCGTGCATTACGGAGCGCCCGACTGGACCCTGTTCGCCGCGTACGCCGCGACGGCCACCACGCCCAACACGGGCGGCATGTCCCGGGCCCGCTGGGCCCACCTCCTCAAGGACGACGAGCGGGCCGTGCACACCGCCAACTCCTTCGAGCAGGCCGCGGACGAGCTGTGCTTCATGCTCGGACCCGTCCTCGCCGCCTTCCTGTGCGGCGCGCTCTTCCCGGAGGCGGGCACCCTCATCGGGGTCGTGCTGCTCCTGACCGGCGTCCTGCTCTTCGCCGCCCAGCGCTCGACGGAACCGCCGCCCCGGGGGCGTACGGCCACCAAGGAGAGGTCGCCCCTGCACGCGCGCGGGATGCCCACCCTGCTCGCCGCCTTCCTCGCCACGGGCGCCGTCTTCGGCTCGATGGAGGTCGTGACGATCGCGTACGCCGACGCGGAAAGCCACAAGGCCGCCGCGGGCGCGATCCTCGCGCTCCAGGCCGCGGGCTCCTGCGCGGCGGGCCTCCTCTACGGGACGGTCAGACCGAGCGGACCCGCGAACCGCCGCCACATCCTGTGCGCCGTGGCGATGGCGGCCCTGATGACGCTGCCACTCCTCGCCGCCACGCTCACCGGCTCACTCCTTGTGCTCGCCGGGGCTCTCCTTGTCGCCGGTATGGCCACGGCCCCCACGATGGTCACCGGCATGTCCCTGATCCAACAGCGCACCCCCGAGGGCCGGTTGAACGAGGGCATGACCCTCGCCGTCACCGGACTCCTCGGGGGCATCGCCTGCGGCTCGGCCTCCGGCGGCTGGGTGGTGGAGCGCCTCGGTGCCGCCCAGGGCTACGCGGTCCCGGTCGCCGCCGCGTGCTGCGCGCTGCTGCTCAGCATCGCGCAGGCTTGCGCCACGAGCACTCCAGGTCCCCGCTCGGCTCGGCCGCACGCTCCGAGCGCGGCCTGACGAGCACGGCCTTGTCCTCGGTCGACCTGGCGAGCGTCACGACGATCGCGTCCTCCAGGGCCTTCACCGAAGAGGGCAGGTAGTTGTTGAGGATGATGCTGAACACCAGCTCACGCCCGCCCGCGTCCTTCACGTACCCCGAAAGAGCGGACGCCCCGGTCAACGACCCCGTCTTCGCCCGTACGTTGAGGGCCGCCGGCGTCCCGCACATCCGTGTGCGCAGGGTGCCGCCGACGAACTTGTCCGGGTCGCAGGCCACCGGGAGCGACTTGTACCAGTCGGCGTACCAGGGCTCGCCCTTCGCCGAGAGCAGCAGGTTGATCAGCTGGTCGGCGGGGACGTTGGTCTTGCGCGAGAGCCCGGAGCCGTCGGCCTGGCGCAGCTTGCCGGGATCGACGTCTGCCGTCTTCAAGTAGGCGCCGATCGCCGCGAGTCCGTCCGGCCAGTTGCCGGGCCGTCCGGTCGCCTCGTACCCCATCGTCTTCGTGAGGTTCTCCGCGTGCATGTTGTTGGAGAGCTTCATGAAGGGGATCATCAGCTCGCTGAGCGGCATGGAGTCGTGTGACGCGAGCTGCCGCGCGCCCTGGGGCGTGGCGAGCCCGGTCTTCGTCGGGCCGCTCACCCGCACCCCGTGCGCCTTCAGGGCGTCCCGGAAGACCGCGGCCGCGTAACCGGTCGGCTCCCAGACGGCGATCCACTCCTTGGTGGCGGAGCCGCCCTCGGGGACGGTGCCGGTGACCGTGATCGTGTTGGTGCCGTGCTCACGCTCGATGGTGAGCGTGTCCGCACCACCTGCGGGGACGGTTCTGGCGCTGATGTCGACGTCCACGTAGTCGGTCTTCGGGGTCACCGTCACCTTCGGCCTGTCCCCGGCCTTCGCGCCGGGTGTGGCCTCGACGATGACCGTCCCGGTGTCGTAGTCGGTGTCCGGGGCGACGCTCAGCGCGGAGATCTGGGCGTTGTAGTACGCGAACTCGTCGTCGGCGGCCCAGGTGTCGCCCAGACGCCTGTCGTCGAACCGGGTGTCGTCCGCGACCAGGCGCCCCGAGACCCGCCGGACGCCCGAATCGGCGATCTTCGCGGCGAGCCGGTCGTAGTCCTTGGCGAGTGTCGTCGGGTCGCCGGTGCCGCGCAGATACAGGTCACCGTCGAGCACACGGCCGTTGCGCTTGGCGTCGGTGAGCACGTCGGTGGTGAAGCGGTGGTCGGGGCCGAGCCGCTCCATGGCCGCGGCCGACGTCAGGAGCTTGGTGTTGGAGGCGGGCATAAGGCGCCCGCTGGGCAGGTGCTGGTAGAGCACGTCACCGGAGGCGGCATCGGCGACGACGACGCTCGCCGCGCCGCCCTCCATCCGGGGATCGCCGAGGATGGTGTCGATGGCTTCGGGCAGGCCGCTGCGGTCGGAGTCCGCACCGGCCGGCGAGCTGACGGAGAGGGTGGCCGCCGCGACGCCGAGCACGGCGGGCCAGATCCAGTGGCGCATACGGGCGTTGACGCGTCTCACGGGTCTACTCATGACCCAGGAGCATCCCTGACTCGGGGCTCCCGCGACAGCCCCCACTCCGGCCACGTACGCCGCAGGAGGGGTGGACCACAAGGGGTCGGCCACCGCTTGGGCCGCCCCCCCGCCCCCGCCCTCAGTCCGGTGCGTACGGCGTGCGGCGGCAGCGGGGCAGCAGGGAGGCCAGGAGCAGCAGGGCGGGGGCGGGGTCGGCCGGGGCCACGCCCGTGCGGCGGCAGACCAGGGCGTCGGGGTCGCCCGGTGACTGCTGGAGGCTGTAGCCGTCGGGGCAGGCGGGACCGGCGTCGCCCGTCTCGCCCTTGGGCCCGCGCTCACCGCGCGGCCCCGCCGGGCCCGCCGGGCCCGAGGGTCCTTCGGGGCCCGAGGCACCGCCCGCGCCGTCGGACCCGTTGGCGCCGTCGGTACCGTCAGCGCCGTTGGCGCCCGGGGGCCCCGCCGCCCCCGCCGGTCCTTCCGGGCCTCGTTCGCCGTTCGCGCCGTCCGTGCCGTCGGCCCCTGCCGGGCCAGGATCGCCGGCCGCTCCCGCCTCGCCGCGCTCCCCCGCCGCACCCTGGCGGCCACCGTCTCCCGGCACCCCCTTCTCGCCCTGCTTGCCGTCCTCGCCCTGTGAGCCGGTGGCGCCCGGCCTCCCGGGCACCCGCGCCCGGGACAGCAGGTCGTCGACGGCGTCGGCGGGGTCGGGCGCGGCAGGGGTGTCACCGTGCGAGCGGACCTGCGCACGCAGGGTCCGTACGTCGCGGGCCAGCGTGGACACGGCCTCGCCGCGCCGGTCCGCCTCGGCGGCGAGCCGGTCGGCACGACGGTCACCCGCGTCGATGCGGGCCCAGAGCAGCGCCGCGACCCCGCAGAGCGCGACCAGCACACAGACGAGGAATACGCTGCGCCAACGGCGGGCCAGCAGTCGCTCGAGCTGGATCACGGAGTGCCTCCGAGCCGTTGGTTGTCGATGAGCAGCCGGGCGATCTCGCTCTGGTCATGGACGTGCAGAGCGTTTAACTCGGCGAGTTTCGTGTCGCGTTCGGCGACCTGCCGCTCCAGCCGGTCGCGCTCGGTCTGAAGTCTCTCCGTGAGGCTGGAGTAACCGGTGAGCGCGTTCTCACCGCGCTTGCCGAGATAAGCCACCACCGCCGCGCCGAGAACCCCGAGGCTGGCGACGATGGAGCCTAAAAGAGTGACGGTGGCATCCAAGCGACTGCCTCCTGCACTTGCGTACTCGGCCGGGCTTCTGGGCCGCCCGGCCGTTTGGGAACCTGCACTCGGATGCACTAACGAGTCACATGCCTGGAGGATGTGCCCGGACGGTGCGTGCCCCGCACACGGAAAAAGCCCCCCGGCCACCGGCCGGAGGGCTTCAACCTCACATGGGAATTGTGGAGATGGCGGGAATCGAACCCGCGTCCAACGGTGCAAAAGGAGGGCTTCTCCGAGCGCAGTTCGCTACGATTTTCTCGGCCCCGGAGATCTCGCGAACAAGTCTCCGACGGGCCCAGTCACTGTTTGATTTCCCATCGAATCCCGTGACCGGACTCGATGGTTTAGTTCCCTAGATTATGCCAGGATCCGGGTCGGGAACACTCCCGGGCTGACACCCATTAAGGGTCCTTCACTCACTGCTTATTAGGCAGCGAGGGCGAAGGACTGGGAATCGCTCTTGTTATTGGCGATTATTGGTTGCGACATATGGTTTACGAGATCATTGCCGCTTCCTCGGCTCGCTTCCCCTGCTTCGACATCCGCTGTCGAAACCGATCATCCCCATGTTGTTTTTTCAAACGGTGCACCCGCTGTGAGGTGCGGTGCCCATCGTACGTGACCAACGCCCGACGGGGCCAGCCAATTCCCGCGTGGCCCGTCAGGACCCACGGGACCCGGCGGTCAGGCGCTGCGCTGACGCCGTTTGACGTCCGCGACGGCGCGGTTCGTCTCGCGCAGGTCCTGCTTCTCCTTGAGCGTCTGACGCTTGTCGTACTCCTTCTTGCCCTTGGCAAGGGCGATCTCGACCTTGACCCGGCTGTCCTTGAAGTACAGGGACAGGGGCACGATGGTGTGACCCGTCTCCTGCGACTTCGACTCCAGCTTGTCGATCTCCGCACGGTGCAGCAGGAGCTTGCGCTTCCGCGTGGCCGAGTGGTTGGTCCAGGTGCCCTGCACGTACTCCGGGACGTGGATGTTGTGCAGCCACGCCTCGCCGTTGTCGATGTGCACGAAGCCGTCCACCAGGGAGGCCCTGCCCATCCGCAGCGACTTGACCTCGGTGCCCATCAGCACCAGGCCGCACTCGTACGTGTCCAGGATGTGGTAGTCGTGCCGCGCCTTCTTGTTCTGCGCGACCATCTTCCGGGCGGGTGCCTTCTCGGCGGCCTTGGCGGCCTTGCGCTTTACCTTTTCCTTCGCCATAGTGCGGCCATTTTCGCACTACGAGGGGGGTCCGAGGCCAGTCAATACTGTTTCGGCCCGCCTCTCGGCACCGTCCTCGACCTCCAGGTCCGGTGTGATGCCCCGGCCGTCGACCGCCTGCCCCGAAGGAGTGCGGTAGTGCCCGACCGTCAGCTCGGCGACCGAACCGTCGGGCAGCCGGCTCGGCATCTGGACCGACCCCTTGCCGAAGGTCTTCGACCCCACCACGACCGCGCGGCCACGGTCCTGGAGCGCGCCCGTGAGCAGCTCGGCCGCGCTCATCGTGCCGCCGTCGACCAGCGCGACCACCGGCCTGGTGGTGTCGCCGCCGCGCTCGGCGTGCAGGGCCTTCTGCCGGCCGCGTACGTCGTACGTCGCCACCAGGCCGCCGTCCACGAGACCCGAGGCGGCGGTGACCGCCTCCGACACCAGGCCCCCGGAGTTGCCCCGCAGGTCCAGCAGAATCCCGGCGCCCTTGGGGGCGTCACGCACCGCTGACCGCACGCGCTCGCCCGTGCCCTTGGTGAAGGCCTCGACCTTGATCATGACCGCGCCGCCCGCGAGCTGCGTGACCGTGACGGAGTCCGTGGAGAGGCGGGCCCGGTGCAGTGTCTCGCTCCACGCGCGCGTGCCCCGCTCCAGGCCGAGCTCGACCGGGGTGCCCGCGCGGGCACCGCGCAGCAGGGAGACGACCTCGGTGACGGGACGTCCCGTCACGCGCTTGCCGTCGATGCTGCGGAGCCGGTCGCCCTCGCGGATACCGGCCTGCTGGGCGGGGCCGCCGCGCTGGACCCGGGAGACCTCGATGCGGCCGTCCTCCGTACGCCTGGCCCACAGGCCGACGCCGGTGTACGCGCCGTCGAGGGCCTGCTCGAACTCCTGGTACTCCCCAGGGGAGTAGACCGATCCCCAGCGGTCACCGCTGCGGCTGACGGCTTCCTCGGCGGCCTTCTTGCCGGACTTGCCGTCGGCCATCGCCTCGGCCGCGGCGTCGGCCGCCTCGTCGGCGGCGTCACCGGACGAGACGACGGAACGGGTGGACAGGGCAGGCGACTTCCGGCCTTCACCGGACGCCTCGCTCCAGGAGCCGGTGGCCGCACCGGTGGCGAGCACGCTCACGAACACCAATGTCAGGGTCGCCCCGCGGCGGATACGGCGGGGCCGGGAGAGCAGTTCACAGAACCGGTCGGGGCCTGACATGCCGGTGAGTCTAGGACAACGAAGGGCGCCGTACGGTCGGTTGAACCGTACAGCGCCCTTCGGAACAGGCGGGTTTTGTCACACCTTCAGATACTTGCGCAACGCGAAGAACGCGGCGAGCGCGGGCATCAGGAGGCCGATGGCGAGCACCAGGGGCAGCTTGGCGAGGACCGCGTCCCACCCGATGAAGTCGATCAGATTCAGCTTCTCGGAGAGCGCGAGGCCGTGGTCGATGAGGAAGTACCGGCCCACGAGGAGCATGCCGCAGGCGACAGCGCCACCGATGAGACCGGCGACGGCCGCCTCCATGATGAACGGCATCTGGATGTAGAAGCTGGACGCGCCGACGAGCCGCATGATGCCGGTTTCACGTCTCCTGCTGAACGCGGAAACACGCACGGTGTTGACGATCAGCATCAGCGCCACGACGAGCATCAGCGCCATTACCGCGAGCGCCGCCCAGTTCATGCCGTTCAGGAGCTCGAAGAGGTTGTCCAGATAGCCCTTCTGGTCCTCCACGGACTGCACCCCGTCACGTCCGGAGAAAGCGGTCGCGACGACCTGGTACTTCTCCGGGTCCTTCAGCTTGACGCGGTACGACTCCTGCATCTGGTCCGGCGTGAGGGAGCTGGACAGCGGGGAGTCGCCGAACTGCTCCTTGTAGTGCTTGTACGCCTCGTCGGCCGATTCGTACTGCACCGTGTCGACGACGGGCATCTTCTTCAGATCGGTCTTGATCTGGTCCTTCTGCTCGTTCGTCACCGCGCCCTTGGCGCAATGCGGGTCCTGCTCCGCGTCCCCCTTGTTGCAGAGGTAGATCGAGACGTTGACCTTGTCGTACCAGTAGCCCTTCATCGTGCTCACCTGGTCGCGCATGAGCAGCGAGCCGCCGAACAGGGCGAGCGAGAGGGCGACGGAGACGATGACCGCGAAGGTCATCGTGAGATTGCGGCGGAGACCGACGCCGATCTCCGACAGGACGAACTGGGCGCGCATGGCTCCCTTTCAGTGGATCAGTGCGGTGGATCAGTACGGGTCGTCAGTGCTGGTAGCCGTAGACGCCGCGCGACTGGTCGCGGACGAGACGGCCCTTCTCCAGCTCGATGACCCGCTTGCGCATCTGGTCCACGATCTGCTGGTCGTGGGTCGCCATGACGACGGTCGTGCCGGTCCGGTTGATCCGGTCGAGCAGCTTCATGATGCCGACCGAGGTCTGCGGGTCGAGGTTGCCGGTCGGCTCGTCCGCGATGAGGAGCTTCGGGCGGTTGACGAAGGCGCGTGCGATCGCCACCCGCTGCTGCTCACCACCGGAGAGCTCGCCGGGCATCCGGTCCTCCTTGCCGCCGAGACCGACGAGGTCGAGGACCTGGGGCACGGACTTGCGGATCTCGCCGCGGGACTTGCCGATGACTTCCTGCGCGAAGGCGACGTTCTCGCCGACGGTCTTGTTCGGAAGGAGCCGGAAGTCCTGGAAGACGGTGCCCAACTGGCGCCGCATGTGCGGCACCTTGAAGTTGGAGAGGCGCGCGAGGTCCTTGCCGAGGACGTGCACCTGGCCGTGGCTGGTGCGCTCCTCGCGCAGGACCAGCCTCAGGAAGGTGGACTTTCCGGAGCCGGAGGAGCCCACCAGGAAGACGAACTCGCCCTTCTCGATCTCCAGGGAGACATCCCGGAGGGCGGGCCGGGTCTGCTTGGGGTAGGCCTTGGAGACGTTGTCGAATCGGATCACGGATGCACCACGGGTCGCCGGGGGTAGGTGAGCGTGACCATACGCGAAGCCGGTGCGCGAGCGCAGTCAGCGTCCTGAGTTGCGAGAATTGTCGCGGATATACCACGGAACGTAACAGTCTGAAACCGACGAGGACGGGCGGGCCGCGCCGAAATTCGTGGAAGCTGGCACAGTGGTAGGGGGAACGGTTGGGTTCCCTCTAGCGTTGGGCAGGCTGTAACTGTGCGGGAGGAGAAGCGCATGACCTATGACAGGTTGGTGTGCGCGAACTGCGCGGCGCCCGTGAGTGAAGGCCGCTGCCCCGTGTGCCGGGCCAATCGCGAGCGCATGCAGCAGGAGGGACCGTTCGGCGGCCTCAGCCCTGCGGCCCTGATAGGAGTGCTCGTCGTGCTGATCGCGGCGGTGGCCCTGCTGGCGCACCAGACCGCTTAGCGCGCCAGAGGGCGCGTCCAGGACACCCAGAAGGGCCCGGAGCCGTCGGCTCCGGGCCCTTCTGTCATGTCATGCGCCGCGCACGTTCCCGTACGCGGATGCCGTCGCCCTGGATCAGGCGGCAGCGCCGCGGTTGCCGACGAAGCGCGGCAGGATGCGGAAGCCGATGCCGCCGGCGATCATCGTCGCGGCGCCGGTCAGCAGGAACGTGGTCTCGGCGGCGCCCGTCTCGGCGAGCTCGCCCTTGTCGGCCTTGTCACCCTGCTCGACCGGGGCGGAGCCCGTGTCGGTCAGGCTGTCCTTGCCCTTGCCCTGCTCGACGGGGTTGGAGCCGCCGTCGGGGTCGTTGTCGTTGCCACCGGTGCCGTTGCCGCCGCCGGTGCCGTTTCCGTTACCGGGGTCGCTCGGGCCCTCGGTCGGGTCGCTCGGGTCCTCGGTGGGCGTGCCCGGGTCCGTCGGGTCCTCGGTGGGCTCCGTGGGCTCCTCGGTGGGCTCGGTCGGCTCCTCCGTGGGCTCGGTGGGCTCCGGGTCCTCGGTGGGCTCGGTCGGGTCCGGGTCCTCGGGGATACCCGTCGGCTCGGTGGGCCCGGCGGTCGGCTCGTCATCGTCCTCGCCGATGCCGACGTCAACGCCGATGCCGTTCTCGTCGGCGCTGGCGCTGGCGCTCGCGCCGCCGAGGTCGACACCCACGTCGAGGGCCGAGGCGGCACCGGCGGCGGTCAGCGAAGCACCCGCGGCGATCACCGCACCGGCCGCTATGCGTGCTACGCGGATCCGCGTCTTCTTGGTCATCTGGCTGCTACCCCCAGTAGCTGAATCGTCAGTGAGGCAGCGTCCGGGACTGCGTTCGTCGGGGGCGCTGGATCGGCCCCCACAGATCACACGCGCCCCAGAGATACGCATGCCGCTCGGTAGCCTTTCCAGTTTCCACAGCAACGTCAAGGTCGTTGCGCGCGCGATGTCTGAAATAACAGCAGTTGACCGGCCTACGGAGATGTGACTGTGACGTAAAAGGCAACTGCCGCCTCATGGGCGGCAGTTGCCTTGTCGATAAAGCGGCGCTTACTTCTCCTGCTGCTTGCGCCAGCGAATTCCGGCCTCCAGGAAACCGTCGATCTCGCCGTTGAACACGGACTCGGGGTTGCCCACTTCGCACTCCGTGCGCAGGTCCTTGACCATTTGGTACGGGTGCAGGACGTACGAACGCATCTGGTTGCCCCAGGAGTTGCCGCCGTCCCCCTTGAGGGCGTTCATCTTCGCCTGCTCCTCCTGGCGGCGGCGCTCGAGAAGCTTGGCCTGGAGGACGTTCATGGCGCTCGCCTTGTTCTGGATCTGCGAGCGCTCGTTCTGGCAGGAGACGACGATGCCGGTGGGGATGTGCGTCAGGCGGACCGCGGAGTCGGTCGTGTTGACGCCCTGGCCGCCGGGGCCCGACGAGCGGTAGACGTCGATGCGCAGCTCGGACTCGTCGATCTCGATGTGGTCGGTCTGCTCGACCACCGGGAGGATCTCGACTCCGGCGAAGGAGGTCTGGCGACGTCCCTGGTTGTCGAAGGGCGAGATGCGGACGAGCCGGTGCGTGCCCTGCTCGACGGAGAGCGTTCCGTAGGCGTACGGGACCTGGACGGCGAAGGTGGTCGACTTGATGCCGGCCTCTTCCGCGTACGAGGTTTCGTAGAGCTCCGTCTTGTAGCCATGGCGCTCGGCCCAGCGGAGGTACATGCGCTGCAGCTTCTCGGCGAAGTCGGAGGCGTCGACGCCGCCGGCCTCGGCGCGGATGGTGACGAGTGCCTCACGGGCGTCGTACTCGCCGGAGAGGAGGGTGCGGACTTCCATTTCGTCCAGCGCCTTCTTGACGGCCGTGAGCTCGGTCTCGGC
Organism: Streptomyces sp. NPDC055099; assembly: GCF_053607685.1. Classification (NCBI taxonomy): domain Bacteria; kingdom Bacillati; phylum Actinomycetota; class Actinomycetes; order Kitasatosporales; family Streptomycetaceae; genus Streptomyces; species Streptomyces sp. NPDC055099. The sequence continues at coordinate 210,561 of NZ_JBSGUA010000014.1, forward strand.
CTCGGCCCGGGTGTCCGGGTCGTCCTCCTCCTCTGCCATCTCGAAGAGCACGCTGAGGTCGTCGATGCGCCCGCGCAGGGCCTCGGCCTTCCGCACCTCCGCCTGGAGGTGGCTCAGCTTGCTGGTGATCTTCTGTGCCGCATCCGGGTCGTCCCACAGGGACGGCGCGGCCGCCTGCTCCTCGAGCACGGCGATGTCTGCCCTCAGCTTGTCGAGGTCCAGGACGGCCTCGATCGACTCCATGGTCGAGGAGAGGGACTTGAGCTCTTCGGATACATCGACGACTGCCACGGGACCAGCCTAACGGCTGGACGCAAGCGGTCGGGCCTCCCGGCCTGGGAGGCGGCTCTCTCCAGGCCCCTGGGCCGGCCCTGCGGCTCGGCCGGAGCCGCCGGAGCGGCGGGTCAGGGTGCTGAAGGGGATGAGTTCTTTGTGTCCTGGGGGGTGCCGTTCGCGTCGTCGCCGTTTGTGGCTGCCCAGGTGCCGATGCCTGCCGCCGCCACCAGGACCGCTCCCGCCACGCCCAGCGTGATCCTGCGGCGGCGGGCGGAGGAGCGGTGGCGGGCCGAGCCGGGGCGGGCCGCGCCGGACGCCCGGGGGGCGCGGGCGGTGCCCCGGGCGCCCCCGGCGAGCTCGTCCGGGCCCGGGACGCGCATGGAGGTGTGGGTGTCGCGGTTCGAGTCGGGGGACGAACCGGGGACGAGGGGGACCGCCCCGCGCCGGGGGGCGCCCGCGGACGGCGGCTCCGGTGCCGGCTCCTCCTCCGCCTCCTCCGGGAGCGGCTCCGTGTCCGGCTCGTCCACATCCAGCGGCGGCATCCCCGCCACCAGGGACTGCAGCTCGCGCAGCCGCGCCGCGAGCTCCGACGCGCGCAGCCGGGACGCCGGGGCCTTCGCCAGGCACTGGACCATCAGCTGCCAGAGCTCGTCCGGGATGCCGGGCAGGGGGACGACCGTTTCTGTCACGTGGCGGCGCAGGACCGCCCCGGGGTGGCCGCCCCCGAAGGGGGTGAAGCCCGCGAGGAGCTCGTACAGGACGGTGGCGAGGGCGTAGATGTCGACGGCCGCGCGCGGGGGCAGGCCCTCGATGATCTCGGGGGCGAGGTAGTCCGGCGTACCGATGATCTTCGTCGCGCGGGTCCTGCGCGGGGAGTCGATCAGTTTGGCGACGCCGAAGTCCGTGAGCAGGGCGGGGTGCGAGCCGCCGGGGCCCAGCGGACCCTGCATGTCGAGCAGGACGTTCTCCGGCTTCACGTCCCGGTGCACGATCCCCGCCGCGTGCGCCGCGGCGAGGCCGTCCGCCACGTCCGCCACGATCGCCACCGCCGCCTCGGGGGCGAGGCGGCGCTCACGGTCGAGGCGGGTACGCAGGTCGGTGCCCCGGACGAGGTCCATGACGAGGGCGAGGTCGTTCCCGTCGACCACCAGGTCGTGGACGCCCACCACGCGCGCGTGGTCGAGGCTGAGCAGGGCCGTGCGCTCCTGGACGAAGCGGCCGACCAGCTCCTGGTCGGACGCCAGGTCCTCGCGCAGCAGCTTGATGGCGACGGGACCCTCGGGTCCTTCGCCGAGCCACACCGTGCCGGCGCTGCCCCGACCAAGGATCTGGTGGGCGGTGTACCGGCTGCCGATCTTGCGTGCCAAGACTGCTCCTACGGATGCGTGTTGGCGACAAAACTACGCGGCCTCGACGCCAACCTTCACTCCAGGAGCAGAAATCACCCCGCAGGTGTCGACAAATCCCCAGAGTAGGGAGGTGATTCGCCCACCGCCGACCACCGGACGGCTACTTGCCGCCCACCTTGCCCATCCAGCCGGAGACCGTGTCGTACCAGTCCGTCAGCTGCTCCCAGTAGCCCTTCGTCGTGCCGATCCACTCCTGGAGCGGGCTCAGCTCCCAGACGAGCCAGCTCGCCACGAACAGGATGATGAGCGTGAAGAGGCATCCCTTGAGGCAGCCGAGACCCGGGATCTTCATCCGGTTCGGGTTCGAGCTCCGCTGCCTCGGCTCGCGCGGCGGGCGTCCCGCGGGCGGCTGCTGGGGCGGCGGTGCCTGCTGCGGCGGCGGCGCGTACTGCTGACGCTGCTGCTGCGGGGCGTACTGCTGCCCGCGCTGCTGCTGGGGCGCGTACTGCTGGGGGCGCTGTTGCTGCTGCGGCTGCGGCTGCTGCACCTGGCGCTGGGGGCGACGGCGGCGCAGCGGATCCTGGCTGGGGTCGAGGTACGACTGGACCTGCGTCTGCTCGTTGCGGTCGCGCGCGGCCCGCATCTGGTTCTGCCAGGGGTGCGGGTCGTTCGGGTCGGCGCCCGGCTGGTTCGGCGGCACCGGCGGCATGACGGCCGTCGGGTCGGCGGCGCCGCGGCTGCCGGAGGGGAGCACCGAGGTGGGGTCGGCGTCCCCGGAGCCGGTGTTCTGCATGACGCTCGTCGCCGCGTTCGGATCGTACGAGCCCGCGTTGTGCGGAAGCGCCTGGGTGGGATCGGCGGCTCCGGCGGTCCCCGGCACCATGGCGGGGTCCGGGTCGGGCATCAGGAGGGCGCCCACACCCTCGGCCGCGGCGATCTGCGCGCTGGACGCGTGCACGCCCACGCCGTCCGCGACGGCCCGCAGGCCGCGCGCGAGGTTCTCGGCGCTGGGGCGGTGGTCGGGGTTCTTGCTGAGGCACCGTTCTATGACCGTCCACAGCGGGTCCGGGACCGTGGAGGGGCGGCGCGGTTCGGCGCTCAGGTGCTGGTGCAGGACCTCCAGGGCCGAGCCGCCGCCGAACGGGGGACGTCCGGTGACGAGCTCGTACAGAAGGATGCCCGCGCCGTAGATGTCGACGGCGCTGGTCTGCGGGCGGCCCTCGGCGGACTCGGGCGCCACGTACGCGGGCGTGCCGACGAACTCGTGGGTGCGGGTCAGTCCCGGGGAGTCGGCCAGGCGTGCGATGCCGAAGTCGGTGAGCATCGGGTGCATCGCGCCGTCGGCATCCTGCTTGAGCAGCACGTTCGCGGGCTTCAGGTCCCGGTGCACGACCCCGTCCGCGTGGCTCGCGGCGAGGGCGTCGGCGATCTGGGCGGTCATGAGGGCCGCCGCGACCGGTGTGAGGGGGCCGTTCTCGCGGAGGTAGCGGTGCAGGTCGGGGCCCTCCACCAGGTCCATGACGAGGGCCAGGAGCTCGCCCTCGACGACCAGGTCACGGGTCCGCACGATGTTCGGGTGCGTGAGCCTGAGCAGGACGGACCGCTCGCGGAGGAACCGCATCACGATGTCCGCGTCGTTCGCGAGCTCTTCCTTCAGGACCTTGATCGCGACGGTCTCGCCGGGCTGGCCGGGGACGGCCGCCTCGGCACCCGCGGTCTCACGCTGGCGGGCTCGCCAGACGGTGCCCGTGGCGCCGCGCCCGAGCGGCTCCTCGAGCAGGTACTTGCTGCCTACCGGCCGCACGTCATGCTCCCTGCTGATCTGCTGATCTCGCTGGTGTGTCCGGACCCGGCTACCCGCCGGAAGATGTTCCGACCCACTCTAGTGCCGCCGAACGGGGCACCGGCCGGTCACATTCCACGTCGGCCGCCGGGTGACCGGATAGCTGTTCGGTGGGAAGACGCCCCTTGCGGGCCGTTGGTTGCCGGATGGCGTCGAATTGACCTTCGTCACGAAGGGATGACCCGCGATCGCATCGGTCCAAGCAGGCACTTTTCCGAGCAGAGCCGACCAATCAAGATCACTTACGGGTGGCCGCCGGGCGTGTTGTCAGTGGCAGGTGCGAGGATGCTTCTCTGTTACTGGCCGACGTGGCCGTGTGCGGTGGGGGGAATCACAGCGCGAGTCCCCGTGCCCGGCGGCAAGGGCAGAAGGGACCGCTGACGGCGATGCAGATCCGGCTGACCGTCCTCGGGCCGCGCAGCGGCCAGACCGCCGAGCCCCATGGCCGCCTCGCCGCGCCGCGCGGCGCCTGTGACGTGCTGGTCACCGCCCCTGCCGGGACCGCCCTGGCCACCGTCGCCTCCGGTCTCGCCGCCGTCGTCGCGGGCGGCGAAGGACCCGTCGTCCTGTACGCGGAGTCGGAGCGCCTGGACGCCCAGCGCTGCACCCTCGGGGAGCCCCCGCTGATAGACGGGGCGGTGCTCTCCCTCGGCTCCCCCGCGGAGCCCGGACCCGAACTCGCCGGAGCCGCCGCCCAGTTGCACGTGGTCGCGGGACCCGACGCGGGCGGTGTGCACCTCCTGCACGGCGGCCAGATCCGCGTCGGCCGCTCGGCGGACGCGGACGTCCCGCTGGACGACCCGGACGTCTCACGGCTGCACTGCGCGGTGACACTCACCCCGGACGGCCAGGTCACGGTCACGGACCTGGGGTCCACGAACGGCACGACGGTGGACGGCCACGAGATCACCGACCGCCCGGTGCGCCTGACCCCCGGCTCCCTGCTGCGGCTCGGCGAGTCCGCGCTGCGGTTCACCGCCGGGGACGGCACGGGCGGCGCGCTGCCGACGGCTCCGGACGGCGAGGGACACGTACGCGTGCGCGTCACCGCGAGCGCCGACGCTCCCCTCGACGCGCCCCCGGGAGCGGGCCGCACGCCCTCGGACGGCACCCATCACGCGTACGGCTCCGCGGGCTGGGGCGCCGCGGGCGAGGGCGACCAGGGCGGTCCGAGCGGGTCCCACGGCACGTCCGGCCAGGCGTCCCACACCGATGTGCCGCTCGTGCCGCAGCAGGGCGGCGCCCCGGACGCCGAGAGCACCCGCGTCGGCACCCCCTTGCGCGGGACACCCGTGCCGCGCGCGCTCCGCAAGCGGGGCGGCCTGTCGGCCTGGGCCCGGCGGCTCACGGGCGCCCGCGACGACGAACACGGCCCCGCGGGCCACGAGGACGACGCGTACGGGACGGGGAGCGGCGCCACGTTCCCCGAACCGGCCGCCCCCACCCCGGAGGACCTCGCGGTGGCCGCCGCCGCGCGGACCCCGGAGTCCTGGCCCGACCCCGCGGCCCTGCTGCTCACGGCGCTCGGCCCCGGCCCCCGCCTCTGGGAGCGCGGACCCGGCCACCCCGAGGCGCTCGCGGTCCGGCTCGGCACGGTGGACCGCGCGACCCCCGACGAGCGTGGCCTGCTGCCCGCCGTCCCCGTGACGGTCAGCCTGCGGGAGGCGGGCGCGCTCGGCCTCGCGGGCCCGCGCGAGCGGCTCACGGGCCTCACCCGTGCCGTCGTCGCCCAGCTCGCCGCGCTGCACTCCCCCGACGCCCTGGAGATCGTGCTGCTCAGCACGGACCGGGCACGGACCACGCCGGAGCGCACCGCCGAGTGGTCCTGGCTCGGCTGGCTCCCCCACCTGCGGCCCCTGCACGGCCAGGACTGCCGCCTCCTCCTCGCCTACGACCGCGAGCAGGCGGCCGCGCGCACCGGAGAGCTGCTGCGGCGCCTGGACGACCACGAAGCGGACCGGGCGTCCGCCGCCGAAGGCGACAGTGCCGCCGCGAGCGCCCCGGACCCGGGGCCCCGCACCGTCGTCGTGGTGGACGGCGACCCCGGGTCGGCCGGGCTGCGCGAGGCCGTGGTGCGGCTGACGCGGGAAGGGGCCGCCGCCGGCATCCATGTCGTCTGCCTGGCGGAGACCCCCGCCGCGTCACCCGCCTCCCCGGTGACGGCCACGTACGAAGCCGCGTGCTCCGTGTCGCCCGCCTTCCGTGCCTGCGGTGCCGTCGCGCTGCTCAGCGGCGACGTGGCGACCGCGCTGCGGCTGCTGCGGACCGTGGACGGCCGCCTCGCGGGGCACGGCACGGTCGCCGCGGTGGACGCGGTGTCGCATGCCTGGGCCGAGCGGTTCGCCCGCGCCCTCGCGCCTTTCCGTACGGACGGGGCGCCCGGCGACGGACACGCGCGCGTGTCCGCTCCTTTGCCTCAAATGGCGCGGCTGCTCGACGAGTTGGGTCTCGCCAGGGCCACCCCCGCTTCCCTGATGGCGCGGTGGGCCGCGGCCGCCGACGACGCCGAGGCGCTGGGCGGTCGGGCCTGGGCGGTGCTCGGCGCGGGCCCGCGCGGACCCGTGGTCGTGGACCTCGCCGCCGAGGGCCCGCATGTCCTGGCCGAGGGCCCTTCGGGCAGCGGGCGCACGGAACTGCTGCGTTCCGTGGCCGCGTCGCTGGCCGCGGCCGAGCGCCCGGACCGTCTCGGCATGGTCCTGATCGACGGACGTGACACCACGGGAAGCGGCGGCAGCGGCACGAACGGCGGGAACATCCGGCTGGTCGAGGGCCTCGCGGTCTGTACGGACCTGCCGCACGTCACGACGCATCTCGCCGCCAACGACCCCGTCCGGATGCGGGAGTTCGCCCAGTCGCTGACCGCCGAGCTGAAACGGCGGGCCGAGCTCCTGGGGCGGCTCGGGTTCGCCGAGTGGCACGCACAGGCACCTCAGGCCCGGGTGGCCGGCGGGAGCGGCGTCAGCGTCGGGACCGCGGGCGGGGGCGGTGGCGGCGCGGGCGATCTTGACGCTCCGCCGAGTTCCACGATGCGGCTGCGGCCCGTCGCCGCCCGCAAGGGGATCGAGCCGGGGCCTCCGCTGCCTCGGCTCGTCGTGCTCGTCGACGACTTCGACGCACTGCTCTCACCCGCGCTCGGGTCTCCCGGGCGGCCCGCCGCGGGCTCCGTCGTGCGGGCGCTCGAAGCCGTGGCCCGGGACGGGGAGCGGCTCGGGGTGCATCTGGTCGCCACCACCGCGCGCAGCGAGCGGATGCCGGAGACGGAGCTGGGGCGGCGGGCGACGCTGCGGATCGTGCTTGACGCCGTCACCCCGGGGCCGGAGGAGCCCGCCCCTGGCCGGGGCGAGCTTCGTACGGCCGACGGCCGGGTGAGCCCCTTCCAGGCGGGGCGGGTCACGGGACGCATTCCTCGTACGTCGACGGTGCGGCCCACGGTCGTCCCGCTGGAGTGGGAGCGGATGGGTGATCCCCCGGCCCGGCGCCCGGTGCGCGAACTGGGCAACGGACCAACGGACTTGGCGCTCCTGGCCAGCGCGCTGGAGCGGGCCGCCCGCTCCGTCGCGGCGGATCAGGTGTCCTCTCTCCTCTAGTTCCGCACCACCTCTTCGCCGGCTCCGCACGTTGCCGGGCGCCAGGCCTCATGACGGCACGTCACAACGCCATCACGATCACCTGGTTGACACTGTTTGCGCTCTTGCCGCCCCTCCCCGCCCGGGCGTAGACAGACCGCACGGGACTCGCCATGGCAGAGAAACGGGGCAGTGATGCGCAGCAGTCTTCGAACACGCAGGGCACCGCACCACCGGCGTACCACCGCCAAATTCGCCGCGGCCTTCGTCGCGGGCGCGCTCGCGCTCACCGTCACCGCGTGCGGCGGCGACGGTGACGACGACGGGGACAGCGGCGACAAGGGCGGCGGCAAGCAGAGCGCCGCCGCGGTGAAACTGCCCAAGCTGGACGGGCAGACCGTCTCCGTGGCCGCCGTCTGGGGCGGCTCCGAGCGGAAGGTCTTCCTCAAGGTCCTCGACGAGTTCGAGAAGCGGACCGGGGCCGAGGTCACCTTCGTACCGGCGCAGGACCCCATCATCAGCTTCCTGGAGTCGAAGGTCGCGGGCGGCCAGCCGCCGGACGTCGCGATGCTTCCGCAGGTCGGCGCGATCGAGCAGGCCGTGGAGAACAAGTGGGCCAAGCCGGTCGGGCCCGAGGCGCAGAAGCAGCTCGACAAGAACTACGGGCAGGGCTGGCAGGACCTCGGGGCCGTCGACGACAAGCAGTACGGCGTGTACTTCAAGGCCGCCAACAAGTCCCTGGTCTGGTACAACACCAAGGTCTTCGACAACGCGGGCGCCAAGGAGGCGAAGACCTGGGACGACTTCATGAAGACGGCCCAGACCGTGTACGACTCCGGGGTGCCGCCGATCTCCGTCGCGGGCGCCGACGGCTGGACGCTCACCGACTGGTTCGAGAACATCTACCTCTCGCAGGCGGGCCCGGAGAAGTACGACGACCTCGCCGAGCACGAGATCAAGTGGACGGACCCCTCCGTGAAGGAGGCGCTGACCACCCTCGGTGAGCTCTTCGGCAAGAAGGGCTTCGTCGCGGGCGGTGCGAACGGCGCGCTGCAGACCGAGTTCCCCGCCTCCGTGAAGCAGACGTTCACGGGCGGCGACCAGCCGAAGGCCGGCATGGTCTTCGAGGGCGACATGGTCTCGCTGCCGATCTCGGAGACGAAGGCCGAGGTCGGCACGGACGCCAAGGTGTTCCCGTTCCCGGCGGTCGGCGACGGTGAGTCCCCCGCGGTCGTCGGCGGTGACGCCGCCGTGGCGCTGAAGGACAGCAAGGGCGCGCAGGCGCTGTTGACCTTCCTCGCCTCGCCGGACTCGGCCAAGATCTGGGCGGAGGCGGGCGGCTTCGTCTCGCCGAACAAGGAGCTCGACCTTGCGGCATACCCGAACGACGTGCAGCGGGGCATCGCCAAGGCCCTGATCGCCGCGGGCGACGACATCCGCTACGACATGTCCGACCAGGCCCCGCAGGCCTTCGGCGGCACGCCCGGCAAGGGCGAGTGGAAGGCGCTGCAGGACTTCCTGAAGAACCCGAAGGACGTGGCGGGCACCCAGAAGGCGCTGGAGACGGCCGCCGCCGCGGCCTACAAGGACTGACCCGGTGGCGTCCGCGAACGCCGGGGGCACGCCGAATGTGGCGCTGCCCCCGGCTCCCAAGCCGCGCAAGAGCGTGACGGGCACACGCAAGGGTGTGGCGGTGCTGTTCCTGGCACCGGCGCTCGTGCTGCTCGGCGCGCTCGTCCTCTACCCCATCGGGTACTCGGTCTTCCGCAGCTTCTTCGACAAGTCGGGCGACTTCACGGCGTTCGGCAACTACAAGACGCTGTTCACGGACGACACCATCCTGACCGCGATCAAGAACAACGCAATCTGGGTGGTCGTCGCCCCGACCCTGGCGACCGGGCTAGGCCTGATCTTCGCCGTGCTCACCGAACGCATCCGCTGGGGAACGGCGTTCAAGCTGGTCATCTTCATGCCGATGGCGATCTCGATGCTCGCGGCCGGCATCATCTTCCGGCTCGTGTACGAGTCGGACCCGGACCGGGGTGTGGCCAACGCCGTGATGGTGGGGGTGCACGACACGTTCGCCGAGTCGTCCGCCTTCCCGCAGGCGCACCCCAGTTCGCAGTCGCCGCTGAAGTCGGCGAGCGGCGGCGCGTTCATCACGCGCGAGCCGGTCAGCGCGGGCACTCCGGTGGTGCTCCCGCTGACGGGTGTCGCGCCGGACAACATGCCGGGCGACGCCAAGTCCGCGGCGGCCGCGAAGCCGGACCCCGACAAGGTCACGGGGACGGCCTGGCAGGACTTCACGCGCGGCAAGGGCCGGGGCGAGATCAACGCCCCGGACAAGGCCGAGTTCGGCTATCCCGGGATCAAGATCGAGGCCGTCAAGGACGGCAAGGTGGTGGCCTCCGCCGAGGCCGCGGCGGACGGCACCTTCGCGCTCCCCAAGGAGGCGGACGGGGCCCAACTCCGCTTCCCCGCATCGAACTTCCGCGAGCCGTACAACGGCGTGGACTGGCTTGGCCCCTCCCTGATCACGCCCGCGGTCATCGGCTCGTACCTGTGGATCTGGGTGGGCTTCGCGATGGTCCTGATCGCGGCGGGTCTCGCCAGCGTGCCGCGTGAACTCCTGGAGGCCGCCCGGGTGGACGGCGCCAACGAGTGGCAGGTGTTCCGCAGGATCACGGTGCCGATCCTCGCGCCGGTGCTCGCGGTGGTGGCGGTCACGCTCATGATCAACGTACTGAAGATCTTCGACCTGATCTTCATCATCGCGCCGAACTCCTCGAAGGACGACGCGAACGTCCTGGCGCTCCAGCTCTACAACTCGGCGTTCCTCGACGAGGATTCGGGGGTGGCGAGCGCGATCGCCGTGCTGCTCTTCCTCCTCGTGATCCCGGTGATGCTCTTTAACGTGCGGCGACTTCGGCGGGAGGGACGGCGATGACGCGCCACTCAAACGCCGGCTGGGGGTCCGGGGGTTATCCCCCGGGAAAACACAGCAACGTGCGGCGACTTCGGCGGGAGGCTCGGCGATGACCACCCAAGTCGAAGTGGTGAAGGCGAAGCAGTCGCTCGGCGGGCGGATCGTCTCCGTCCTGAGCGGCACCGCCGTACGCGTCTTCCTCGTCGTCGTCGCGCTGTTCTGGCTGGTGCCGACGATCGGTCTGCTGCTCGGTTCGCTGCGCACGTCGGCCGACATGGCGGAGAGCGGCTGGTGGAAGGTCTTCAGCACGCCGTCGCAGATGACGCTGGACAACTACACGACGCTGCTCAAGGACGAGACGATCACCGACTCGATCCTGTCCAGCATCATGATCACCGTTCCGGCGACGCTGCTCGTCGTGATCATCGGGTCCCTCGCCGGATACGCCTTCGCGTGGATGGAGTTCCCGGGCCGCGACTGGTGGTTCCTCGGTGTGGTGGGGCTGCTCGTGGTGCCCGTGCAGGTGGCGCTGCTCCCGGTGTCGAAGATCTTCGGCGCGATCGGGATCTTCGAGTCGACGATCGGCGTGGTCATCTTCCACGTGGCCTTCGGCCTGCCGTTCGCGATCTTCCTCCTGCGGAACTTCTTCGCGGAGATCCCCCGCGAACTCCTGGAGGCCGCGCGCCTGGACGGAGCCGGTGAACTGCGGCTCTTCTTCCGGGTGGTGATGCCCCTCGGCGCGCCGGCGATCGCCTCGCTCGGCATCTTCCAGTTCCTCTGGGTCTGGAACGACATGCTGATCGCGCTGATCTTCGCCGACTCCAAGAGCCCGCCGATCACGGTCGCGCTGCAGCAGCAGGTGCGGTCCTTCGGTGACAACGTGCAGATCCTGGCCCCGGGCGCGTTCATCTCGATGGTGATCCCGCTGGCCGTCTTCTTCGCGTTCCAGCGGCAGTTCGTGTCCGGCGTGATGGCGGGTGCGGTGAAGTAGCCGACCACCGGCGACACAGGCACGTGCGTTCGACGAGTGAGGCGGGCCCGGCACCGGGTCCGCCTCCCGCGCGTCCGTCCCCCGTATGCCTCATACGACGTAACCCGACCGGCCGTCCGGGCGTTTTCGGGCAGTATGCCCGCGTCGACCCATGGATGTGCCTTGCCCCGGTTCAGTGTCATCGTGCCCGTGTACAAGGTGCAGGCATATCTGCACGCATGCCTCGAGTCCGTGCTCGAGCAGTCGTTCACGGATCTTGAGCTGATCGTGGTCGACGACGCCTCCCCCGACGCGTGCGGCGTCCTCATCGACGAATGCGCGGCCCGCGACACCCGGGTGAAAGCCGTCCACCTCAAGGAGAACGTCGGCCTCGGCCGGGCCCGCAACGCGGGCATGGAGCACGCCGGCGGCGACTACCTCATCTTCCTCGACGGCGACGACACCCTCACCCCGGACTCCCTGCACGCGATCTCCGACCGCCTCAAGGAGACGGACGAACCCGACGTCCTGCTCTACGACTACGCGCGCGTGTTCTGGTCGGGCGAGGCGGTGCGCAACCAGTTCGCGCACCTCCTCAAGGAGGAGGGCGGGGCGCCGTTCCGGCTGGTCGACCGGCCCGGCCTGCTGCACCTCCTGATGGTCGCCTGGAACAAGGCCTACCGCCGCGACTTCATCGAACGCGAGGCCCTCGCCTTCCCGCCCGGGCTCTACGAGGACACGCCCTGGACCTATCCGGTCCTGATGAAGGCGGACACGATCGCCACCCTCGACCGGGTTTGCGTGCACTACACGCAGCGCCGCAGGGGCAGCATCCTGCGCACCACGACCCGCAGGCACTTCGAGATCTTCGACCAGTACGAGCGGGTCTTCGCGTTCCTCGACGAGCACCCGGAGCTCTCGGCGGCCTGGCGGCCCGTCCTCTTCCGGCGGATGATCGACCACTACTCGACGGTCTTCACCAAGCACGACCGCCTGCCGCGCGGCAGCCGCGCCGCGTTCCTGCGCAAGGCCCGCACCCACTACCGCCGCTACCGCGTCCCCGGCGTCCGCCCCCGCGCCAGCACCCGGGTGCGGCACGGCCTGGTGCGCCTGGGCACGCACCGCACCTACCGCACCCTGTGGACGGCGCTGCGGGTCAGGTCGCGGGCCAAGCGGTACGTGGCGACCGCGCGGCGCCGCGCCAAGGGCGCCGTGCTGCAACTGCACTACCGCGTCCAGCTGCGCCTGCCGCTGCGCGCCGACCGCGCGGTCTTCTCCTCGTACTGGGGCCGCGGCTACGGCTGCAACCCCGGCGCCCTGGAGGCCGCGCTGCGCGAGCACGCCCCGCACGTGCGCACCGCCTGGATCGCGGACCCGGCCCACCACCACACCCTGCCGACGGCCACCCGCGGGCTGCGCCCCGGCACGGCCGCGTACTGGAGTGCCCTCGCGCGCTCCAAGTACCTCGTCAACAACGTCAACTTCGACCGCAGGCTCGTCAAGCGCCCCGGCCAGATCATGATCCAGACCCAGCACGGCACACCCCTGAAGCTGATGGGCCTGGACCTCCAGGACCGGCCGGCCGCCGCCCGTGACATGGACTTCGGTGCCCTCCTGCGCAACGCCGACAAGTGGGACTACGTCCTGTCGTCGAACCGCCACTCCACGCTGGTCTGGGAGCGCGTCTACCCCGCCTCGTTCACCACGCTCGAGTACGGCTATCCGCGCAACGACATCTACCAGCGGGCGAGCTCCGCCGACGTGGCCCGCATCCGCGAGTCCCTCGGCATCCCGCACGGCGCCGTCGCGATCCTCTATGCGCCGACCCTGCGCGACTACCGCCACTCGCAGCTCCGCACCCTCGACCTGGAGCGGCTGCTGCACAACCTCGGCCCCCGCTTCGTCGTCCTGACCCGCGCCCACCACTCGTACGGGGAGCCCCTGGCCCCCTCGTCGGACCGGCTGATCGACGTGTCGGACCACCCCGGCGTCGAGTCGCTCTGCCTGGCGTCCGACGCCCTGGTCACGGACTACTCGTCGCTGATGTTCGACTACGTCAACCTCGACCGCCCCGTCGTCCTGCACGCCACCGACTGGGAGGCGTACGAGGCGGCCCGCGGCACCTACTTCGACGTGCGGGAGTTCCCGCCCGGCGCCGTCGCCCGCAGCGAGGACGAACTCACCGACATCTTCGCCACCGGCCACTGGCGCGGCTCACGCTCGGCGCAACTGCGCGCCGCCTTCCGAAACCGCTTCTGCGTGTACGACGACGGTCGGGCCGCTGAACGAGTTGTGAGGCATGTGGTGCTCGGTGAGACAGGGGGTCTACCGTCTGTGGCGCCACTGGCGGACCGGCACCCCGTGCCTGCCGCGGGGGCGGCCGGTGAGCCGCTCCCGCGGGTCGACGTCGCCCCGCCCACTCCGCGCCTCTAACCCCCCGCACCGTCCTCCTTCCCCCATCCCCGGGACCAGACATGCGACACGCTTCCGCCACCACCGGCCGGCTTCCGCGACCGCGCCAACTCTCCGACGTGAAGGGGTGGTTCCACCCGGTCGACCAAGTGCTCTTCGACTGGATTCTGAGCCGCCAGCGCGACCACGAGCAGCGGGGTGATCTGCTGGAGCTCGGCGCGTACCTGGGCAAGAGCGCCATCTTCATGGGCGCGTACCTGCGGGCGGACGAGACCTTCACCGTCTGCGACCTCTTCGACTCGCCCGCCCCCGACGAGGCCAACTCCGCCGAGATGGGCCGCTCGTACGCCACGCTGACGCGCCGCGCCTTCGAGGCGAACTACGGCGCGTTCCACGACGGTCTGCCGCGGATCGTCCAGGAGCCGTCGTCGGGGATCACCGCGCACGTGGCGGCGGACAGCTGCCGCTTCGTGCACATCGACGCCTCGCATCTGTACGAGCACGTCCACGCGGACATCGCCGCCGCCGAGAAGGTCCTCGGGCCGGACGGGATCGTCGTGCTCGACGACTTCCGGGCCGAGCACTGTCCGGGCGTGGCCGCGGCGACCTGGGGCGCGGTGGCGAGTTCGGGGCTCAAACCGCTGTGCATCACGGCCACCAAGTTCTATGGCACGTGGGGGAGTTACGACGCGATCCACGCCGATCTCGCCGCCTTCCTGAAGGGGCGGGACGACATGTGGCACGGCGCCGAGGAGGTCGCGGGCTTCCCGATGATCCGGATCAGCGGCAAGAAGGCGAGGTCGCCCGAGCACCCGGTGTCACGGTACGCGGACGAGCCGGTCCCCGAGCTGCCGGACAACGCACCCCGGCCGGCCGCGGCAGGAGCCGGGGGCCGGGCCAGGGGCCTGCTGTCGTCGCTGCTCGCCCGCTCGGGGCGCTCGGACCGCTCCTGACGGCGGGCGTCAGCGCTCAAGGAGCTCGAACAGCTCCTCCCAGCGCTCTAGCACCCGCGCCTCGGAGAACCGCTGCACGTTCCTGCGGGCCCGCTCCCCCATCGCGTCCCGCAGCCGCGGGTTGCCGGTGAGGCGCAGGAGGCGGTCGGCGAGGGCCTCGATGTCACCGGCGGGGGCGAGCAGGCCGTCCTCGCCGTGGCGCACGATCTCGCGGACGCCGGGCGCGCAGTCGAAGGCCGCGCACGGCACCGCGCTGGCCATCGCCTCCATCAGGGCCAGCGGGAAACCCTCGCCGCGGGACGACTGCACGAAGAGGGAGCTCTCGGCGAGCACGCCGGGCACGTCGCTGGTGCGGCCGCGCCACTGGACCGAACCGTCGAGGCCCAGGCGCGTGCACTGCCGTCTGAGGTCGGCCTCGTCCGCCCCGGCGCCGTAGATCCGCAGCGTCCAGTCGGGGCGCTGCGGGGCCACGAGCGCCCAGGTGTCGACGAGCATGTCGACGCCCTTCTGGTCGGCGAGCCTGCCGATGCTGCAGACCACCTTGGCCTCGCGCCGTGAGGGCACATCGGGGAGGTGGGCCAGGGCGTTGGGCATCGCGCCGACGTTGTGCATGCCGTCGGCGATCCAGTCGTCGGCGTCCTCCTGGGTGAGCGCGAGCCAGCGGTCCACCGAGGGATAGCTGCGCTTGACCGCGCGGTAGCGGTGGCAGGCGCGGGTGTAGGCGTACGACTCGTGGCTCATGCCGATGATGCGCAGGCCCGCGGTGTCCGCCTCCCTGATCCACTCCATCGGCCAGACCTGCGTGACGATGGCGACCGCTCCGGGGCGCGCGGCGCGGAAGAGCTCCGAGAGCCGGTCGACGGTACGGCGCTTGGCGGCGACCCGGGCCGCCTCGCGGCGGCGCGCCACCACGTTGAGGCGGCCGAGGCCGCGCGCCGGGCGCGGGGTCTGCGGATGCTCGCGGTAGAGGCTGGTGACGGGGTAGCCGAGGTCGTCCGGGAGCGCCAGTTTCAGCTCGGCCTCGTGGACGCCGATGAGGTGCACACGGTGGCCGTTGCGCTGGAAGAGCCTGGCCATCTGGTGGGCCCACGCGGTGACGCCGCCGAGTTCGTCGACGGTGTTCGCCACGAGGAAGAGATCGCGGCTCTTCGGCGGGGCCACGATCCTCTTGGTCGCGATCGTCGTGGTCATGCCCCGCCCCTCTGCCGCGTGTCCCCTGACTGCTCCCCTGCCTGTTCCCCGGACCGCGCCCCGAAGAGCGCGTCCACCACGTCGGCGGCGGCCCGCCCCCGGTCGTACGCGCCGAACCGCGCGGCGAACGCCCGCCGGGGCCCGGCCCACGCGCCGTCCGCCTGCTTCAGCGTGGCGAGCACGCGCAGCAGCTCGTCCTCCGTCTCCACGACGGGTCCGCCCGCTTCGTCCCGCAGCGCGAAGTAGCTGCCGCGCTCGGCCGCGTACGCGTCGAGGTCCGGCGCGAAGTGCACCATCGGCCGGTCGAGGAGGGCGAAGTCGAACATGATCGACGAGTAGTCGGTGACCAGGACGTCGGCGAGGCAGAGCAGCTCGCTCACGTCGTGGTGCGCCGAGACGTCGATGACGGTGCCCGGCGGGCAGAGGGGCAGGTCGGCCGCCTCCGAGTAGTGGGCGCGCACCAGGAGAACATGGGTGTCGCCGAAACGGTGGGCGAACTCGCGGACGTCGAGCGTCAGTTGCACCGCCTTGTTGTTCTTGGGCAGCCCGCGGAACGTCGGGGCGTAAAGGACCACCGTCTTGTGGTCGGGGATGCCCAGTTCGCCTGCCACGGACGGCCGGGGGAAGCGGCCCGACGCCTCGTCGCGGGCGCGCGCGGCGACCAGGCGGTCGTTGCGCGGATAGCCGCAGCGCAGCAGCCGCTCCTCGGGGATGCCGTAGGCGCGGGCGAGGGTGTTCACGTCGTGTTCGGAGCGCACCAGGAAGTGGTCGAAGCGGTCCACGGCCTGCCGCAGACGTTCGCGCTGCGGGGCGTTCTGCGTCTTCAGGCGTGCCTCGTCGAAGCCCATGCGCTTGTACGCGGAGCCGTGCCAGGTCTGCAGATACGTGGTGTGGCGCGGCTTGTCCAGGGCGTGCGGGAAGCCTTGGTTGTCGATCCAGAACTCGGCGCGGGCCAGGGCCCACAGATACCGCCAGGACCAGCGGCGCACCAGGCGGGCGGAGCCGGGGTAGCCCTCGGCCGAGGTGGCGTACGCCCAGGTGCAGCGCAGCCGCAGCCCCCGGTCGACGATCTCCTGGTGGATCGCGCGCGGGCTGTCGCCGTAGCACCGGCCCATGTGGCTCTCGAAGACGACCGAGCCCTTGCTGACGGGGAGGCGCCGCAGCACCCGCCGGTAGACGCGCAGCTTGACCCCTTTGCCGCTCAGCCCGTCCCATCGCTTGCGCAGGGCGCGCAGCCGCAGCCGGAGTTTGCGCGCGGGCCGGAAGTGGGTGGCGTAGTGCAGTGTCGCGCGCAGCGTGCGGGCGGCACGGTGGCGGGGCATGAGGCGCAGCTCCACTTTGTTCGCGCCGGTGACGGTGACGCCTTGGCTCTGCCCCACGGTCTCCGGTTCGGCGACGAGTTCGGTGGTCATGTCGTGTCCCCCGGCCGCCAGTTGGAGCCGCGGCTCCCATACGCGGTCGCGGACGCCGAGGTCCCGCAGCCGGGCGGTGAGGATCACGGTGGCCCGCCAGAGGACCGCGCCGCCGTCGTAGTGCACCTCGTCCACGGGTACGCGAAAGCCGCGCCGTCCCGCGCCGTGTTCCCGTACGTCGAGGCGGGCGGTAAGCGGCGGCCGGTCGGGCGCCAGAGCGCCGGGCAGCACGACCCGGCCTTCGAGGACCGCCTTGCCCTCCTCGACGTCGCACCTGGTGAGCCGGTTGAGGAGACGCGCGTCCACCAACTCCTGGTGCTGGTGGCCTAGTTCGGTGACGTCGAGCACCTCCCGTACGCGGGGGTCGTCGAGGCCGTCCACGCGCCAGTAGACCTTTCCCTCCCGCTCGGTCAGCTCCGAGACGACGGTGCCGGGCCGCGCGAGCGCGTACGCCGCCGCGAGGACGCCGTCCGTGTCGCCGTCCGCGAGCAGCCGTACGCACACCCGCTCCACGGGGGCGAGGGCGTCCAGGGCGCGCACGTCCACGCGGCCTTGGAGGTGCGGGGCGGTCCCGTCGGCGGCCCGGCGCCGCTCGTCGGCGGTGAGCTGGGGGAACGCACGGGCGCAGGGCAGCACGTGGTCGACGAGGAAGAACCGCTCGCGCCGGTCGGCCAGGTCGAGGCGGCCCAGGCTCACCAGGAGTCCGGCGACGCGGGCGTTGGCGGTGGCCAGCGCCGGGGTCTCGCGGGCGGGGGCGGGCGGTGCGCGGTGGGTGGTGATCAGGTTCGGGACGAGGGTGATGGCGCGGGACCCGAGGGCGGCCTCGGCGCCGAAGAGGACCTCGCTGTGGTCGAGGTCCCGCGCGTACCGGAGCCGCAACCGGTCGAGGACGTCGCGGCGGACGCAGAATCCGGTGACCAGCGAGTCCCTGGCGACGAGTTCGGGGGCCTCGGAGAGGTTCTCGACCTTCCGTGTCCTGGCGTGCAGCTGTGCCTGCCAGTCCGGCCCGCGCTCCTTCTTGCCGCTGCCCGTCAGGCGCGTCCAGCGTCCCGCCACCAGGTCGGCCCCGGTGGAGCGCGCGGCGTCGAAGAGGTTGCGGCAGGCGTTCCGCTCCAGGAGTTCGCCGTCGCCGAGCACGATGACGTACCGCCCGCGTGCCGCGTCGAGCCCGAGATTCCGCGCGGCGGCCACCGGCAGCTCGCCGTCGGCACTCACGAGGCGTACCCGGTGCGGCTGGTCGGCGGCGAGTTCCCGCGCCGCGTCGCGGGCGGCGCCGTCCGTGCCGGATTCGACGACGACCGCCTCGACGTTGGCCATCGTCTGGTCGAGCACGGAACCCACCGACTGCCGCAGCGCCTCGGCGTCCGTACCGGCGACCACGACGCAGCTCACGTCGTGCAGGTCGGGCGTGCTCATGCGCGGCCTCCTTCGAGCATGGCGTCCGCCACTCCCGCTGCCGCGTTCCCGTCGTCCAGGTCGCAGAAGACCTCGCGGAATCTTTCGTACTTGTCGGCGTACGCGGCGGTGGCGGCCCGCGGGTCGCGCAGCGCGGCGATCACCTGGTCGCTCGTGGCGAGCAGCGGGCCCGGCGCCTGCGCCTCGAAGTCGAAGTAGAAGCCGCGCAGGGTGTCGCGGTAGTGGTCGAGGTCGTGGGTGTGGAAGAGCATCGGGCGCCCGGTCTGCGCGAAGTCGAACATCAGGGACGAGTAGTCCGTCACCAGGACGTCGCTGATCAGGAGCAGTTCGCTGACGTCGGGGTGGCGCGTGACGTCGCGGACGAAGTCCGAGCCGGGGACGGTGCCGCCGACGAGGTAGTGCCTGCGGACCAGGAGCACCGTGTCGTCGCCGAGCGCGCGCTCGGCGGCGTCGAGGTCGAGCCGGAGGTCGAGGGCGTAACGCCCAGCCTGCTTGGGCTGGTTCTCGCGCCAGGTCGGCGCGTACAGGACGACGCGTCTGTCCTCGGGGATGCCGAGCCGTTCGCGTACGGAGGCCGCGACCTTCGCGCGGTCGGCGGCGTGCAGCAGGTCGTTGCGCGGATAGCCGCGTTCCAGGACCTCGCCGGTGTAGCCGAAGGCGCCGCGCAGCAGAGGCGTCGAGAAGCGGTTGGGGGAGACCAGCAGGCTCCACTGGTCGGCGCGCCCCGGCAGGGTCGCCATGTAGGCGCGGTCCGCGGAGGCGTGGCCCGCGAGGTCGCGGCCGATGCGCTTGAGCGGGGTGCCGTGCCAGGTCTGCACGACGTACTGGCCCTCGGCGCGCTCGAACCATTCGGGCAGCTGGGTGTTGGTCACGATGTACCGGCAGCGGGCGAGGGCCTCATGCCACTCGGCGCTCCACAGGGCGAGCGGCGTGGCGCTCTCGGGCAGCGCCACCTGCTGGTCGCGGACCACCCACAGGTGCTCCAACTCGGCTCCTCTGGCGACCAGTTCCTCGTGCACGGCGCGGGGCGAGTCGGAGTACTGCCGTCCGTCGAAGCTGCAGTACAGGACGGCGTCGCGCAGCGGTCCGCCGCGCCGGGCCGCGTACTCCTCGCGCAGCCCCCGCTGGCGCGGGCCGCCCCGGTCGGCCACGGGCAGCGCGGAGCCCGAGCGCAGGTGGAGACCGTCGTGCGCGTGGCGCTGCAGGGTGATCTCGCGGCCGGACCTGGTGCGTACGAGGGGCAGTTCGCGGCCCTTGCCCGGGGCCACGCACACCGCGGTGTACTGCTCGGGGTCGCTCTCGCCCGGCGCGCGCAGGAAGAGGTTCCAGCGTCCTTCGGCGAGCGGCAGGGTTCCTCCGGGTCCTGGCACGGCCTCGGGTCGCAGCGCCGCGGTGAACCGCCCGCTCTCGACCCGCACCGGCACCACGGCCTCGTCGCCGTGGCCGCCGTGCACGAGGACCAGTTCCGCGGCGGGGGTCTGCGCGTCGGGGTGGCTGCCCTCGACGATCAGTTCGTCCTCCCAGGTCACGGTGTCCGCGAGCGGCCGCACGGTCTGGTCGCGCAGCTCCAGGTTCCCCGACGCGTTGGCGAGGACGAGGAGTTCACGCCCCGGGAGGAGGCCGTACCGCCCGGCCGGCACGTCGGGGCAGGCGGCGAGCGGTGTGCGGTCGCCGCCCTCGCGGAGCACCGAGACGCCCCACGGGTCGGCCTTGCGCGGCTCGCCGGTGCGTTCGTCCTCACCGGCGTGGAAGAGGCCGAGCGGCACATCGGCGCTGAAGTCGCGGCCGTTCGCCAGGACGGGGACGTCGTGCCTCTCCTTGGTGGCCCAGTTCTCCACCCGCAGGGCGTCGGCGCCCCGCGTCTCCCCCGGCGCGAGCCGCCCGTGCAGCCGGACGGTGCCGCCGCAGCCCTCGTGCGTGACGAGCCGCGCCGCCACCCGTTCCGTGCGCAGCCTCAGCCGCCCCTTGCTGAGGGTGACGGCCACCCGCAGGAACTCCTCCAGATACCGCACGGGAAGCCGCGGCGGGCTGCTCGTCCTGACCGGCCCGGTGCGCGGCAGGAGCGCGCTGACCACGCCCATCTCCAGTTTCCAGGTGGTGCTGCGCCGCTTGGTGACGGTCCTGCGGGGGTCGATGACCGTCTCGAACCCCGACCGGTCGTAGCTGTGCAGGCCCTGCCTGGAGCGGTACGTCGCCTCGCGCGCCCGCACCGTGCGCAGCCTCAGCGGCAGGACGCGCCGCCGTCCGGCCCGCAGCCAGGCGACCCTGGCGCGCGCCCCGACCCGTCCCGCGGGCAGGTTGGGGATGTAGGCGTAGCCCTTGAGCCGCAGCCTGCCCTGTTCGTCCCAGGCGATGTGCGTGAGCTGCGCGGAGAGCGGCAGATCGGAACGTTTCAGGGCTACGGTCTCGCGCGGCAGCCCCTTGATCCCGGGGTACTCGGCCCGGCGCCCGCGCAGGCCGCGGACCCTGAAGGCGTCGGGGTTGGCCTTCTCGTACGCCATGAAGGCGAGCAGGTCGGTGACGCGGCGCCCGCGGATGAGCTGCCAGCGCACGCGCAGGGCGAGCGGCAGCGCGGCCAGGACCGCGGGGTCGACGGTGTCGGCGAAGGCGTTGGCCTGCTCCATGAAGACGTCGTGGTACGTGGAGTCGCCGTGCGGCAGGGCCTCCATGAACAGCCACAGGTCCCCGGCCAGGACCGTCGTGTCGTAGCGCCGCTTGGCCTCCGCGAGGACCTCCCCCCGCGGTGTGCCCGCCGCCTCGGCGGCCTTCGACGCGAGGAAGCCGCCGGCCGCGAGGACGGCGGCGGTGCGGTCGCGGACGGCGCGGGGCTTGGCGCGGCGGGTGGTGATGGAGCCGTCGCGGTCGCGCCAGAGGTAGACGGGCTCCTTCAGTACGTCGACGGCTTCGGCGAGGAAGTGGGCGGGGATCATCACCGGGGTGTCCTCGAAGAGGACGCCCTCCGGGAAGGTGAGGGCGTGGCGGTCCCAGAAGTCCCTGCGGAAGACCTTGTTGCAGGCGATGCGGTCGCCGAGCAAGTCCCAGTCTCGGGTGACGTGCGTGCCGGCGCGGTTGCTCGCCATCATCTTGCGGAACATCGGCGACTGCTCGCTCCGGTCGCCGGAGCGCAGCCGGTGGACGTTGCCGGTGACGAAGTCGGAGCCCGACTCCTCCAGTGCCGCCAGCATCCGCGCGTACGCGTCCCGTGGGACGACGTCGTCGCTGTCGACGAACGCCAGGTACGTGCCCCGTGCCTCGCGCACCCCCGTGTTGCGGGCCGCCCCGAGCCCCGCGTTCTCCTGCTCGACGAGCCGGAATCTGGCGTCCTCGGCGGCGAACTCGCGGGCGATGCGCGCGCTCCCGTCGGTCGACCCGTCGTTGACCATGACGACCTCGATGTCCGGCATGGTCTGCTCGGCCAGCGACCGCAGGCAGGGGGCGAGAAACTCCTCGACGTTGTAGACGGGGACGACGACGGCGAGTCGGGGTGTCATGCGCTGCGCACATTCCTTCCGGAGAGCTGACGGGCACGGCCGCGTGTCCTGCCGAGGGCCACTCGGATAACCACCACCGCCCTTCCGGGTCACCCGCACAGAGCCATTCGAGTGATCTCGCGAGAGGGCCCGGCACCCGGTGGCCGAGGCCGCCGGGCGCTGGGCCCGCTCACGTGCCGCCGCCCGGTCAGGGCTTCACGGCGATGCGTCCTTCGTCCATGCGCAGGAGCAGCAGCCGCTCGCCGGTCTTGTCCATGAACTCGTCGACCGCCTGGCGTGAGCCCTGCCAGTAGCCGTAGTCGTCGATGAGCAGGACGCCGCCGCTGACCAACCGCGAGTAGAGGTGCTCCAGTTCGTGCTTGGTGGAGGCGTACCAGTCGGTGTCCAGGCGCAGGATCGAGATCTGCTCGGGCGCCTCGCGCGGGACGGTCTCCTCGACCATGCCCTTGACGTAGTGCACGCGCTCCTTGGGGTACGGCACCTTCTCGAAACCGGACCTGACGTCGTCGAGGGAGGCGACCGCCCAGATCGGGCGGTCCTTGCCCTGGAGCTTGAGCAGTTCCTCGGCGGACTTGCCGTCGAGGCGCAGGTCCTCCTCGGTGGGCGGGGTCATGCCCTCGAAGGTGTCGAAGAGGTACAGGTCGCGCTCGGTGTCACCGGCGGCGAGCAGCGCCTTGGCGCAGGCCTGCATCGAACCTCCGCGCCACACACCGCACTCGACGATGCCGCCGGGGATGTCGTGCCGCACCACGTGCCGGGTCGCCAGGATGAAGGCGTTCAGCCGTTCGGGAGAGGTCATCGTGTACGGCTTCACCGCACGGATGATCTCCTTCGCCTCTTCGTCGTAGTCGGCGGGGAGGTTCAGGGCCTTCGGCTTCGGCTTGGGTGCCGGGGCGGGCTTCGGTGCCGGGGCGGCCGCCGCTCGCTGGGCCGGCACCGGCCTGCGGGTCAGCTGATATCCGGTCAGTTGCTTCAGTGCGCCATTCACAGCGCGTCGCCATGCCATGGGAGCGGACAGTACGCGCCAAACATCCCTGATGCCATATTTCGTCAACATGAAGTCATTTGACATCACTTGCAGACGAAACGGGCTGTTCGTCGGTCTCGCGCGGCGCCACCACCTTCGGCCTGCCGCAGTCGGCGCGGCCCTCGACGGGCTTGGGCAGCGGGACTCCGTCCACGCCGCCGATCCTGTTGGCCCACCAGTTGGTCGTGCCGCGCACGAAGGCCATGGTGAGGGCCGGGTAGTTCTTGGGGCGCTGGAACACGCCGACGGAGTCACCCCAGTAGGCGTGCTTGGCGTCGATGCTTCCGTAGGCGTGGCGGATGCCCTTCATGGGCGGGAAGTCCGTGTAGGCCTCGCGGAGTTCGAGCCGGGTGTAGGCGGCCAGGGCGCGGAACCCGTCGGGGTAGTAGCGCCAGCAGTCCTGCGCGTCGTGCACGTGGCCGCGCGAGGGCGCCGTCACGAAGGCGATGCCCTCCGGCTTCAGGACGCGGGCGATCTCCAGCATCGTCGCCCAGAAGAAGGGGATGTGCTCGAACGCCTGCCCGGAGATGACGAAGTCGGCGCTGCGGGACTTCACCGGGATGCGGTACGGCTTCGTCATCACCGCGTCGACGTTGCGTCCGTCGAGCACGTCGACGCCCACGTACTCCGTGTCGCGCCCTTCGAGCAGGGTCTTGTGGGTGCGGGTCTGCCCGTCGGAGACCCGGGCCCCGAGGTCGACCACCCGGTGGCGCTTCCCGGCGGGCATGTACTGCTTCACACAGAGTTCCATCTGTTCGTACGCGGACTGGTGCACGTCTCCTCCTACACAGGGGTCTGAACCGGGATCTTCGCGGCATCACGCGCGTTTAACGTGTACCGACACAGCTGCGCCATCTCTGCGGGGTCCGCCGGGCGCACCACTTCCTCGCCGGTTCCTCGACGTACGTGTAGAGCGCCCACGACAGCGCGATGACCGTGACGCCGACGCCGAGGAGCGTGAACACCGCGACGTTCTCCGGCTGCGGGCGGCCGTAGGTGTCGAGGATCAGCCGGTTGAGGGTCTGGTGCAGCAGATAGAAGGCGTACGACCAGAGCCCGAGCAGCACCATCGGACGCGAGCAGAGCCAGCCGCGGCGGCCGGACAGCTCGCGCTGGACGTAGGCGGCGATGAACAGGACGGCGAAGAGCGCCGCGACCGACCGCAGGGCCCAGGTGAGCTGGCCCGCCGCGTACGGACCGAACAGTTCCGCGCGGTGGCTGTGGACGGCGGCGTACGCCACGAAGCAGGCGAAGAGCACCGGCGGGCTGAGGCGCAGGCGGTGTCCCCGGCGCAGGGCCAGGGCGCAGGCCATACCCACGAAGAACTCCGGCAACCGGGTCACCGGATGCCGCATGACCCACTCGCTGGCGAAGGGCGAAAGGTGGGTGGCCGTCCACCAGTTGAGCGCCCACATCGCGACGAGACCGCCGACGGCGAGCACGGCGAGGGTCCGGGTGCGCAGGCGCAGGACGTAGCGGATCGCGAACGGGAAGAGGAGGTAGAAGAAGACCTCGACGCTGAGGGTCCAGGCGACGCCGTTGCCGGGGAACATCGGGGTGACGCCGGGGAACCACGTCTGCACCAGGAACAGCGAGGCGACGAAGCTGAGGACGTCCGTCGGCACGCCTCCCCAGAGGTAGAACACCCAGACGCAGGGGATGGTGGCGACCAGGTGGGCGGGCCAGATGCGGCCGAACCTGCGCCAGTAGAAGAGGCCGGCGCGGGCCCCGGGGCGGTGCCCCCAGGTGAGCAGGAAGCCGGAGAGCACGAAGAAGAAGTCGACGCCGGTCGCGCCGAGCCGTGAGTACGGGAAGAGCAGCGGCGCGTGGGCGACGCCGCCGTACGCGCTGAGCCCGGTGAAGTGGTGCACGAACACCGCGAAGGCGGCGAGGAAACGCATCCCGGTGAGGGAGTCGACCCGGGACTCGGGAGCGACGGGGGTGGCCGGTCCGGGGCGGGTCCTGGTCTGGCGCGGGAGAGCCGTCGTCATGCCTGTGCCCCCTCGCCCGCGCGCAGGACGGGGCCACAGCCCGCCGGGCGCATCTCGGCGACCATGGTGTCCAGGACCGGGCCCACGTGTTCGCGGAGTGCGGTGATGCGGTCCGGGTCGCGCACCGCTGCCGCCCGGACGTAGTCGCCGCCGTTGCCCTCGCGGTAGAGGGGGACGTAGCCCGCGGCGGTGAGACGGGGCTCGGTCAGGCCCGACTTGGCGGTCCAGGCGGCGTGCACGTGGAGCAGTTCGGGCCGTACCTCGTCCAGGACGTAGCGGCGCAGGGCGGCCGTGTCGCGGGCCGCGTAGGCGTCGGCCACGCGGCGGTCGGTCAGGCCCGCGACGTCCACGACCCGCAGCCGCGAGGTCAGCAGGGTGCCGCCGAGGTCGGGCAGGGCGACGGTGGCGTCGCGCAGGCCCAGGTACGAGGCGTACGCGTTGAAGGTGTGGCCGAAGCGCTCGGCGACGTAGCACATGGACAGCGTCGGGCGGTCGGTGAATTTGCCGTTCTGCGCGGCCTGTCCGGTGACCGAGAGCAGCAGGGCGCCCGCGAGCGCGCAGCCGACGAGGGCACGCGCGCGGGTCCGTTCCGCGTGCCAGACGGTGGCCGTGGCCAGCGCGAGCGCCGTCGCGGCGAGCACCCACACCGGGGTCGCGAAGCGGTACAGCGCCATCCAGTCGCGGCCGAGCACGCCGTACGCCAGGAGGGTCAGGGCCAGTGGGACGAGCAGCGCGGCCAGGGCTCCGCGGGCCGGTCCGGGGCGGGCGAGCGCGATGCCGACGCAGGCCGCGCCGGTCAGGGCGAGCGCCCAGCCGCCGTACGTCAACAGCTCGCCCGCGGAGGCGAGTTGAGCGAGCTGCGGGGTCTTCTGGGCCTTGGCAACCGCCGTGTTCGGGACCCAGAGGCCGAAGGTCGCGCGGCGCCACAGCAGGAACGCCGCGTACGGCAGGGCGAAGGTGCCGCAGCTCAGCGCCGCCGCCCGCGCGGTCCGCGCGAGGTGGCCCTTGCGCAGGAACAGCAGGGCGGTGACCGGGTAGGCCGCGGCGAGCACCGCGCCGTCCGGGCGGGTCAGCGCGGCGAGCAGGGCGATGACCCCCGCGCCCGCGGCGACGGCGGGCCGCAGCAGGGTGCCGCGCACGGCCGCCCGGACGAGCAGGGCGCCGGTCGCGGCGGCGGTCAGCGCGTACAGCGGATTCTCGAGCCCGGAGAAGGACCACGCCACGTACGACAGGTTCGCGGCGAGGACGGCGCCGGTCAGCAGCGTCACGGCCCAGGCGCGTCCCGGCAGCACGGCGCGCGCCGCCACGGCCACGCAGGCGAGGACGCCCGCCGTGCAGAGCAGCGCGAGGGCCTTGGGGTAGAGCACCAGGTCGCTGACGCCCAGGAGCGCGCCGTGGTCGAAGAGGCCGAGCCTGCGGCCGACGACGAGCAGGGCGAGCCAGGAGGGGTTGGAGTAGCCCTCGACGGGGTCGGCGCCCGGTTGCTGCACGGGGCCGAGGCCCTCGTCGATGCTGCGGGCGTAGGCGAAGGTGATGGCCGCGTCGTCCACGATCCACTGGCCGAGCGCGCTCGCACGCCAGGCGACGAGCAGGGTCGCGAGGGCGACGGCCGCGGGGTCGGCCCAGCGGTGGAGGGCCGCGGCGGTCGACGTGCGGGCCGAAGGCGGGGTTTCGGCCGGTGGTGCGGAGGGTTCCTTGGGTTCCTTGCGGCGCTGGAACTGCGCGAGGGGACTGATCATTAAGGGGCTAACTTACACATATCGCCTCAAGTCACTCTTACGTCCGCCACGCGGGTGACCCGTACGCGGCCTCACCCTGCCCCGGGGGGAACAACGGGCAAAGTGGCACAATGCACCACATTGGGTTCACGCCATGACCCCGGCCCTGCCGCCCGCGGCACGGCGGCTCCTCGCCACCGCACGGACCACCCGCTTCCGCGCGGAACGCGCCGCCGCGGGGCGGGCCGGTGGCGGGGCTCAGGCACTGCAGGCGCCCGTGCATCTGTCGATCCGGGACAGCCGTACGCTCAACGTCGCCGTCGCCGCCCTCCCCGGTGAACAGGGCGAGGGGGCGCACCTGTTGATCTCGCGCGGCCACCGCAGGTTCCGCGTCCCGCTCGCCCCCGAACAGCACGCCCGCGGTGGTCTGCTGCTCGCCGGGACGGCCACCTTGCGCGACCTGTGTGAGGGTGTCTGGCGGCTCACGGTGGTCACCGCCGACGCCCGCGGACGCGTACGACGGCGCGGCATCGGCATCGAGGGGGACGCCGAACTGCCGCCCACGCCCACCCTCCGCCACGCCCCCGACCCGCGCACCGGCACGCTCATCCGCGTCGTCCGGTGCCGCGGCGGCCGCGCGGTGCTTCAGGTGACCCGGTCCAGGCCGCGCGCCGAGCTCGTGCGGTTCGTGCCCGGCGGTGACGGCATCGTCGTCCACGGACGGCTCGTCATGGCGGGCACCTCGCGGCGGTGGCGGGCGAAGGCCGTGCGGCGGCGGGACGGGGTGACCGTGCCCGTCGGGGCGGTGTGGGAGGGCCCCGAGTTCAGCTTCCGGCTGCCGCTGGGGGAGATGGCGGGGGCGAGCCCCGGGCAGTGGGTGTGGGACTTCCTCGTGGAGGCGGAGACTTCCGGCGCCTCGCTCCCCCTCGGGCGCCGGCTCACCGACGTGCGCGACCCCTCGGCCGCCTA
Source organism: Streptomyces sp. NPDC055099 (assembly GCF_053607685.1). Classification (NCBI taxonomy): domain Bacteria; kingdom Bacillati; phylum Actinomycetota; class Actinomycetes; order Kitasatosporales; family Streptomycetaceae; genus Streptomyces; species Streptomyces sp. NPDC055099. The sequence continues at coordinate 238,071 of NZ_JBSGUA010000014.1, forward strand.
CCCGACACCCTTCCGTGTCTTCGCCCTGCCGGGCGGCGCCCTGATCCGCGCGCACGCCCACTTCACCAAGGCCGGCGGCTTCGCCCTGACGTGCTGGGACATCTCGAAGGAGACCTCATGAAGATCACGTACCTGCTCGGCTGGGGCGACGAGATGGGCGGCACCGAGCTGGCCACCTACACGCAGGCGCAGCACCTCGCGGACCGGCACGACGTCGAGGTCATCTCCGTGTTCCGGACCCGCCCCGAGCCCTTCTTCCCCGAGGCCCGCAGCCTCCCCGTCCGCTATCTCGTCGACCGGACCGCCTCCCCCGAGCGTCCGGTGCGCGGCTCACGCCTGGACGAGGCCGCCTGCCGCACCCTGGCCGCGCTGCCCAGCGAACTGATCAAGCCCGCCTGGGAGTCCGCCTTCGACCGCCTCTCCGACATCGAGATGGCCGCCGCCCTGACCACCCTGGACTCCGACGTCCTGGTCACCACGACGCCCGCCCTGATGGCCGCCGCCGTCGGGCTCGTCCCGGCCAGGGTCGTCACCGTGCACCAGGAGCACCGCCCCACCCAGCGCCGCGGCCCCTCCGGCGAACCCCTGCTCCTGCACGCGCCGCGCCTGGACGCCCTGGTCACGCTCACCGACCGCACCCGCGACTGGATCGCGGAGTCCCTGGGCGCAACCGCCCCCGAGCTGGCGGTCATCCCGAACGCCGTGCCGGACGGCTTCCGGCCGCGCGCCGACGGGGAGAGCAAGGTCATCGTCATGGCGGCGCGGCTGACCGGCGAGAAGCGCGTCGACCACGCCGTGCGGGCCTTCGCCGAAGTCGCCGACGCCTACCCCGACTGGACCCTGCGGGTCTTCGGCGGCGGTCACCGCGAGCAGAGCCTGCGCCGCCTCGTCGACGGCTTCGGCCTCCAGGACCGGGTCGAACTCCTCGGCCCCTGCCAGGACATGGCCGCCGAATGGGCCAAGGCGGGGCTCACGCTGATGACCGCGGGGCACAACGAGGCGTTCCCGCTGGTGCTGCTCGAAGCGCTGGCCGCGGGGGTGCCCGTGGTCGCGTACGACGTCCTGACCGGGCCCGCCGAGATCGTCAGGCACCGCGTGGACGGGCTGCTCGTGCCGCCGGGCGAGGTGCGCGAACTGGCCGCCGCGATGAGCGAGTTGATGGGCGATCCCGAGACCCGGCGGTCCTACGCGCGGGCCGCGCGCGAAGGCGTCTACGCCCGCTTCTCCTCCGCCGACGTCACGGCGCGCTGGCAGGAGCTGTACTCCCGGCTCGTGGCGCGGCGCGACGCCCCCGAGCGCCTCGGCGACCGCGCGGACCGGGTGGCGCTCGGTGTGGCCTCCGGGGGCAGCAGCTTCCGCCCGACCACGCCGTACACCCTGGACGCCCCGCCGAGCGCCGAAGAGCGTGCCCGCGAGGACGAGATCGCCGCCGCCGACACGAGCGGCCTGCTCATCCGCTCCGTGGGCCGGCTGGCCGAGCGCCGTGACGACATCCTCGCGCCGGCCATGACGGACTGGAACCTGGAGATCGCGGCCACCGCCCTGGAGTCGGAGGACATCCCGTACGTCCTCGTCCGCACGTCCGGCACCACGCACACGCTCGCCGTGGCCGACGACGAGCGCGAAGGGGCGCTCAAGGCGCTCTCCGAGTCCCTGCACGGCCAGCCCGTCTACGCCGAACTGGTCCACCCCCGGGACGCGGCCCCCGGCGTCGTGCTCGCCGAGCGGCTCGACGGCATCGGCGAGGTCGCCGGCGTCAAGCTCTTCAAGCCGGTGACCACGACGACGCTCTCCCTGCGCCACGGCGTCCAGCAGGCCTGCACGGTGGCGTTCTGGCCGCGGGTCGACGGAGCCGCCGGTCTCACCGGGGCCGAGGCCCGGCGCGCGCCCTTCGGGACCACCCTCGCCGGGTCCGAGCTGCCCTCGCTGGCGCCCACCGCCACCCTCCGGGTGGGCGAGCGCACGTACCCCACGCTGGACGTCTTCGCCCAAGTGCTGGTCGGTGACGTCGACTTCCCCATCGACGCGGTCTACACGTGGGTCGACGACTCCGACCCCGAGTGGCGTGCCCGTCGCGCGGAGGCGCTCGGCGGGCCCGAGGACGACACGTCGCCGGACCACGGAGCCGTCCGCTTCCGCAACCGCGACGAGCTGCGTTACTCGCTGCGCTCCCTCGCCATGTACGCGCCCTGGATCCGGCACGTCTACCTCGTCACGGCGGGCCAGAGGCCGTCGTGGCTGGACGAGGACCACCCGGGCCTCACGGTGGTCGACCACCGTGACCTCTTCGCCGATCCGGACGCCGCGCTCCCGACCTTCAACTCCCACTCCATCGAGAGTCAACTGCACCGCATCGAGGGCCTGTCGGAGCACTTCCTCTACCTGAACGACGACATGTTCCTCGGGCGCCCCACCACCCCGGAGACGTTCTTCCTCAGCTCCGGCACCGCCCGCTTCTTCTGGTCGTCCGCCTCGGTGCCCGCGCTGCCCGTGTCAGCGCAGGACGAGGGCTACCTGGCGGCGGCGAAGAACAACCGGGAGCTGCTGCGCGAGGCGTTCGGCAGGACGGCGACCCACAGCTTCTTCCACGCGCCCTACGCCCTGCACCGCAGCGTCCTCGCGGAGCTCACCGAACGCTTCCCGGAGGAACTGGAGGCGACCGCGCGCAGCCGCTTCCGCTCGAACAGCGACCTCGCCCTGGTGTCCTCCCTGCACCACCACTACGCGTACCTCACCGGCCGGGCGGTGCCCGCGGGCATCGCGTACGACTTCGTGGACATCGGCACCCGCACCGACCACGCGCGCCTCGGCCAACTCCTCCAGGGCCGCTACAAGACGGCCTTCTGCATCGGCGAATCCCCCGACAGCGAACTGACGGACGAGGAGATGGCCCTGGCCATGCGGGCGTTCCTGGCGGCGTACTTCCCGGTCCGCTCCCCCTACGAGCGGGGCTGACCCTCCAGGAAGAGCCGCCGCACGACCCTCTCGGCGGCTCCTCCGTCGTCGTACGGGCAGAACCGGTCCCGGAAGGCCGCCCGCAGCGCCGTCGCCTCCGCCGCGTTCCAGGCCCCGTCCCGGAACAGCCGCACGAGTTCCTCCTCGTCCCTCGCCACCGCTCCCGGCGTCTCCCCCGGCCGTCCCGAGAGCAGGTCGAAGTACGTTCCCCGCGCCAGCCGGTAGGCCTGCCAGTCCGGGGCGTACGTCACGATCGGGCGGTCCAGGCAGGCGTAGTCGAACATCAGCGACGAGTAATCCGTGACGAGGGCGTCGGCGGCCAGGCAGAGGTCCTCCACGCGCGCGTGGCCGGTGACGTCGACGAGCCGGGGGTGGGCGCGAAGGCCCGCGTCGGCGCCGTAGAAGTAATGGGCGCGGACCAGGACCACGTACTCCTCGCCCAGTGCTCGCACGAAGCGCTCCAGGTCGAGGCGGGGCGAGAAGCCCTTCTGGTAGTCGCGGTGCGTGGGGGCGTAGAGCAGTGCCGTTCGGCCGTCCGCGATGCCCAACTCCGCGCGGAGGGCGGCGATCTCGCTCTTGCCCGCCGTGTAGTACACGTCGTTGCGCGGGTAGCCCGCCTCCAGGGCCTCGTACGCGGTCGAGGGGTAGACCCGTTCCCAGATCTCCGTGGAGTGCGGGTTCGCGGAGAGGCTGTAGTCCCACTGGTCGGTGTGGTCGAGGATCTTCTGGAAGCTGATGCCGTGCGTGCCCGCCGGGTAGCGGCGCTGGTCCAGGCCCATCTTCTTGAGCGGCGTGCCGTGGTGGGTCTGGAGGTAGACCTGGCCGGGGCGTTTGGTGAAGCCCCCGGGGAAGCTTGAGTTGTTGATCAGGTACGTGGCTCTCGCCATGGTCTGCCAGTAGTCGCGCGAGCCCTCGATGACGTACGCGATCCCGGGCGGCACGCGGTGCTTGTTGCGGGACGAGACCACCCACACGCCCTCGATGTGCGGGGCCAGTTCGCGGGCCTTGGCGTGGATGGCGGCCGGGTTGCAGGAGATCCCGCGGTTCCAGTACGCGCCGTAGACCGCGAGATGGGGGTCGAGGGGGCGGCGCAGGTCGGCGCGGTAGGCGAGGCGCATGGCCCGGGCGCGCAGCTTCTTCTTCTGCTGCTTGAGCCTGCGGGTGAGGCCGCTCCTGCGGGACCGGCTCTTGCGGTGCGCCTCGTAGGCGGCGTACGAGGCGGTGGCCAGGGCGCGTTCGCCCGCTGTGGCCGCCGGGCCCGCGGGTCCGTACGTCCGGTAGAGGCGGGCCGCCTCGCGGAAGAAGTCCTTGCGGTCGCCCGGCGTGATGCGCCCCGCGTCGTCGAGCACGGCGAGCAGATGCCTGGCCGCGTGCGGGACGAGCCGGGCGCGCTCGGCGGGGTCGGCCGCGGCGAGGAGTTCCTCGTACCGGCCGATCAGCGCGAAGTGCGCCCGGCCCGGCGTCTTGGCGAAGCTGCCGCCGCGCCGCTCGCGCCAGCGGACGCAAGGCCGGTCGAGGACGGCGGTGCGCGCTCCGGGGGCCAGGGTCGCGCGGCGCACCGGCACCACGTCCTCGTAGGGGCCGTCGCTGAACGCGAGGCGTTGCTCCTGCCAGAACGCGCGCCGGTAGACGCGGTTCCAGGGGGCGACGGTGACGGCGAGGGGGTCGCCCGCCAGGTCGTCGCCGCCCGCGCGGACGTTCTCCCACCAGTCGACGCGGTCGTGGCCGAAGAGGAGGACGTCCGGGTCGTCGGCCGCGTCGAGGGCCTCGGCGATCGCCTCCAGGGCGCCCGGCAGGAGCAGGTCGTCGCCGTCGAGGAAGAGGAGGTAGGTGCCGGTGGCGCGGTCCGCGCCGATGTTGCGGGCGGGGCCTGCGCCCGCGTGGGCGGGCAGGCGTACGAGTTGCACGCGCGGGTCGCGTTCCGCACACTCCGCGGCGATCGCGGCGGACGCGTCGGGCGATGCGTCGTCCACGACGATCAGCTCCAGGTCACCGCCGTTGCGGCAGAAGGCCTGTTCGAGCACGGAGTCCAGGCATTCCCGCAGGTAGCCCTGGACGCGATGGGCGGGGACGACAACCGAGAAGCGCGACATGGACACCGACGGTAGCCAGCCGGACACGGCCTGTCGAAGACCCTCCCTCACTCATTGGGGTGAAGGGGGGCAAAGAAATTGACGGGAACGGGCAAAGGGGATGAATACGCCCGTACTCCCATGATTGCTCCCCCGTGAAAGGCCGGTCGCCGTGCAGCCCCGTCTCAGCGTCGTCGTGCCCATCTACAACGTCGAAGAGTTCCTGGAGGAGTGCCTGGAGTCGATCGCCGGGCAGACCATGGCCGACCTGGAGGCCGTGCTCGTCGACGACGGCTCCACGGACGGCAGCCCGCGGATCGCACGTGAGTTCGCGGCGAAGGACCCGCGGTTCGTCTATGTGCGCCAGCCGAACGCGGGCCTCAGCGCCGCCCGCAACACCGGGGTGCGGCACGCGACCCCGACCGCCGAGTACCTGGCCTTCGTCGACAGCGACGACGTCGTGCCGCACGACGCGTACGCCCGGATGACCGCGAGCCTGGACTCGACCGGCTCCGATTTCGCCAGCGGCAACGTCTGGCGCCTGAACGAGCGCGGCCGCCAGCAGGCCTGGCAGTACAAGTGGCTCACCGAACCGCGCTCGCGCACCCACATCAGCCGCGACCTGGAACTCCTCGCGGACCGCGTCGCCTGGAACAAGGTGTTCCGGCGCGCCTTCTGGGACCGGCACGGCTTCACTTTCCCCGAGGGGAAGCTGTACGAGGACACGCCCGTCATGATCCCCGCCCACTTCCTCGCGGGGTCCGTGGACGTGCTCAGCGACCACGTCTACTACTGGCGGGTGCGCGAGGGCTCGATCACCCGGCGGCGCACGGACGTCAAGGGCGTGCGCGACCGGATCGCCGCGTGCGCGCACGTCAGCGCGTTCCTCGCCGAACACGCGCCTGAGATGCGGGGGACGTACGACACCTCCTGCCTGCGCGACGACTTCGTGTACTTCCTGGAGGGCCTGCCGATGGGCGGACCCGAGTACCGCGCCGCCTTCGTGAAGGGCGCCGCCGCGTTCCTGCGCCGCGCCGACCCGGGAGTCATCGCGGGGCTCCCGGTGTCCCTGCGGGTGAAATGGCACCTCGTCCGCGAAGGGCGCACCGCCGACCTGATCGACCTGCTCACCTTCGAACAGCGCAACAACAAGAACGCCTTCCAGGTCCGCGGGGTGGTGCGCCGCAGCGCCGCCTACCCGCGCGCCACCGGCGGGCACATCCGTGTGCCGCAGGAGATCGCCCGGCTCGGGCGGGGCGAGCTGCCGGTCATCGCCCGGGTACGGGAGGCGGGTTGGAGCTCCGACGGGCTGCTGCGGATCAGCGGATACGCGTACGTCCGCAATCTGGAGGCGACGCGTCCCGGGCACTCCGTCAAGGCCGCCGTCCTCAAGTCGACCAGCAGCCGCACCCAGGTGCGCAGGGTCGCCACCCGGACGGTCGCCACCCCGCAGGCCACCGAGAACTCCCGGCAGCGGCTGCACTGTTACGACCTCTCCGGGTTCGAGATGACCGTCGACCCCGAGCAGCTGAAGACGGGCGGCCGGTGGCGGCCGGGCAACTGGCTGCTCGGCGTGGTCGTCGCGGGCCACGGTTCGGTGCGCCGGGCCGCCGTACGCCCGCTGCACGGGTCGGCCGCCCAGTCCGTCGTGCGCGAACTGGGCGACGGACTGCGCCTCGTCCTCGGCTTCAGCAAGGGCCGCCTGGTGCTGCGCATCCAGGAGTACGTGGCGCGGGTCGACGCCCACCGCCGGGACGGCGACGAGATGGTCCTGAGCGGCCATCTGCCCAGCCATCTGCGTCCCAAGGCCCTGCGCCTGACGCACAAGCACTCGGCGGCGGAGTTCGACTACCCGGTCACATTGCCGGGCGACGACCGCTTCGACGTACGGGTGCGGCTTGCGGACCTGGAGGACATCGCACCGACCCCGCACCTGGCCCCCAAGGAGGTCGAGCCCCCGCACGGCGACCGCTGGCAGGCCAACCTGGTGCTGCCCGACGGCAAGCTGAAGTCCCTGGCGGCGGCCCTCGACCTGCCGCCGGGCCGCTACGCCTCACGCGCGGGCGGCCGCGAACTGTGCGCTTCGGCGAACGACCAGGGCCAGCTGGTCGTCGAGCTGACCCGGCAGCCGATCGCCGACCGGGTGGCGTGGAGCACGGACGGCACGCTGACGATCGAGGGCACGGTGTCCGACGCGGGCCGGGACGCGGCCGAACTGGTGCTCCGGCACAGCGGCAGGGACGAGGAGGTGACCGTCCCGGTGGAACGTTCCGCCGGGCGCTTTCGGGGGGTGGTCTCACCTGGGGGCGGGGTGCTGCGCGAGGGGCGCTGGTACGCGTTCCTGCGCGAGGCGGGAGACGACGCGGGCGGGAGCGTCGCGCACGGCACCGCGGGGGACGGCATGCCCGTACGGCTGCTCGCCTCCGTGTCCGCCGCGTTCCCGCTCCATCAGACCGTGGACGGGCGGGAGTTCACCGTCGACCGCCGGTTCGGTGACCGGCTGCTGATCGAGGCCGGGTCCGTGCTCAGCCGCGGCGAGCGGGGGGCCTACCGGCAGCACCGGCTGCGCACCGCGCACTATCCGCACCAGCGCACCAAGCCCCTGCGGGACGCGGTGCTCTACTTCGACGGTGACTCCCCGCGCGCGGTTCACGAGGAGCTGGTGCGGCGCGGCGCGGACGTCGAGCACCTGTGGGTGACGCAGGACCAGCAGACGCGGGTGCCCGCCGGGGCGAAGGGCGTGGAGGAGCACAGCACGGACTTCCACGAGGCGCTCGCCCGCTGCCGGCGCATCGTCACCGCCGGCCATCTGCCCGACTTCTTCGAGCGGCGGGACGGGCAGACCGTCGTACAGACCTGGAACGGCGCGCCCCTCAAGCGCATCGGGACCGACCTCACCGACACCCTCTACGCCGACCACGGCCACCTCGACGTCCTGCCGCGGCTCTCGCGCCAGTGGGACGTGCTCGTCTCCCCGAACCGCTTCTCGACCCCCCACCTGGGGCGCGCGCTCGCCTACGAGGGCGAGGTCATGGAGGCGGGCTCGCCCCGCAACGACGTGTTCTTCTCCGACGACCGCGCCAAGGTCGCCGAACGCGTGCGCCGCGAGCTGGGCATCGCCCCCGGCAAGCGGATCGTCCTGTACGCGCCGACCTACCGGGACCACCTGGCCTACTCCCCCGGCCGCTTCCGCTACGAACCCGCGCTCGACTTCGCCGCGGCACAGGACGTGCTCGGCGGCGACCACGTCCTCCTCGTGCGCAAGCACCCGCTGACGGCGGGCCGGCTGCCCGGGGCCCGCGCACCCTTCGTACGCGATGTGTCGTCCCACCCGCGCACGGCCGAACTCCTGCTGATCGCGGACGTGTTGGTGACGGATTACTCCTCCCTGATGTTCGACTTCGCGCACACCGGGCGTCCGATGCTCTTCCACGCCTACGACCTGGAGCACTACCGCGACACGGTCCGCGGCTTCTACCTCGACTTCGAGACCAGCGCCCCGGGGCCGCTGCTCGCCTCCACGGGCGAGGTCGTCGAGGCGCTGCGCGACCTGGACTCGCTCTCGGCGCGGCACGCGGAGGCGTACGCGGCGTTCCGCGAGGCCTACTGCGACCTGGACGACGGGCGGGCGGCGGCCCGTGTCGCGGAGAGGCTCATGCGATGACCATGGCCACGCGGGGAGCCGGGCTCCTCACGCGCCGCGAGGTCCACGGCGCGACGGCCCTGCACGGGCGCAAGCGGTGGCGGCCAAGCCCGTACGTCGTGTTCGGCGGGCTCTTCTGGATCGTGATGACGCTCGCCTTCTGGCGGGTGCCGATGTGCTGCGACTTCGGGCAGCACGCGGCGGTGATCGAGCGGCTCAAGGTCGACCTGCTGCACCCGCGCCACCCGATGGCGGACCTGCCGGGCGCGGGCAGCCCGTACTACTCGCCGTACGCGGTCGCGCAAGGTGCCTTCGCGCGAGTGACGGGGCTCGCGGGCTGGGAGGTCGTGAAGCTGGCGGGGCCCTTGAACCTGCTCGTGCTGCTCACGGGCCTCGGCCGGTTCGTGAAGGTACTGACACCACGTCAGTGGGCGCCCGTGCTCGCCCTGTTCGCGATGGTGCTGCTCTGGGGCACCCGGATGGCGTGGTGGAGCGGCTACCTCGGCCTGATGTCGATGACGGGGAACCTCGCCTACCCGTCGACCTTCGCGATCGGCCTGGCGTTCTGGGCGTTCGGCTGGGCGGGCTCGCTGGCGAAGGCGCCCCGGGGGGTCATGGCGCCCCGGGGAGTCATGGCGTACGTGGGTCTCGGTGCGCTGTGCGGGGTGATCCTGCTCGTCCACCCGATCTCGTCCGTGGCGGCGGTGATCGGGGTGGTGGCGTTCGCCGCCTCCGGCCCGCGCCCCTTCGCGCGGCTGTGGAAGTGGGCGGCGACCGGCGTGACGGCGGCGGTCCTCGCGGCGAGCTGGCCCTACTTCTCCGTCTTCTCGCTCGTCGGTGACGAGAGCGTCGACTGGATCCACCGGCAGCTCTACACCGAGATGCCGCAGCGGTTCTGGCTCGCGCTGATCGGCCTGCCCGCGCTCGCACTGCGCTTCCGCAAGAACCGGCGCGACCCGCTGGTCCTGATGTTCGTCCTGGACTGCGCGGTCGTGGCGTACGGCTGGCTGAGCGGCCACTACACCTACGGCCGCATCATGGGGCTGACCCTCGTCCCGCTGCAGTTCGCCCTCGCGATCGAGCTGGCGGCGCCCCGGCCCTGGCGCAGGTGGCGCATGGCCCTGGGGGGTGTGGCGGCGACCGGAGCGGCCGTCGGGTTCTTCACGCTCCAGGCCGGCGCCGTCGTGCCGCGTGCGCTGGACCCGGTGGGCTTCGACCAGCCGCCGCGCTGGCCGGGCTACGGCTGGGCGGTGGGCCGGATGCACCAGGGGGACGTCGTCCTGACCAACGGCTACTACCCCACCCGCTCCCTCCCGGCGTACGGCGCCAACCTCGTCGCCCCCGCCTGGCCGGACGCCTCGCTGGCCGAGGACACGCGCAACCACCGCCTCCAGAAGGTGCGCGACTACCTCTCCGAGGAATCGACCCGGGCGGAACGCACGCGGATCGTCCGCCGCTACGACGTGCGCTGGCTGCTGCTCTCCCCCGACCAGAAGGTGCCCGCCGAGGCGGTGGTGGTGGCGTGGGGGCCGCGGACGGGCGAGGTGCTTGCGCGGGTCGGCGGCGGGCACACGGTCGCAGGAGACGACGACAGGAACACGGGAGAGAGCAACACGAACCAGCAGAAGACCCCCTAATCGGATAATTACCGGCAACCTCTAAAATTTCCCCCGTGGACCCCTCTTTGTCTCTCTCGCCCCCGACGCCACCGTCACCTCTGTCGCCCCAGGTCTGCGTCGTCGTGATCGGCTACAACGACGCCGCGCACGTCACGGACGCGGTGCGCTCGGCGCTCGCCCAGGGCCCCGCCGTCCGCGAGGTGATCGCCGTCGATGACTGCTCGACGGACGGCAGCGACGAGCTGCTCGCGTCGCTCGCCCAGGAGGATCCGCGCGTCAAACCGATCCGCCGCGCCACCAACAGCGGCGGCTGCGGAACCCCCCGCAACGACGGCATCGAGGCCACCACGTCGGCGTACGTGATGTTCCTCGACAGCGACGACGTGCTGCCGCCGGGCGCGGTGGACGCCCTCCTCACGGCCGCCGCCCGGCACGACGCCGAGGTGGTCACGGGCCTGTGCGTACGCCGTGAACTGCCCTCCGGGCGCGAGACGCCCTGGCAGCCCATGCTCTACACGAAGCCCCGCCTGATCGCCCGCCCCGAGCTGCGCACCCGCCTGGTCCACGACACCCTGTGCGTCAACAAGCTCTACCGCACCGACTTCCTGCGCCGGCACCGCCTCCGCTTCCCCGAGGGCCGCTTCACGTACGAGGACTTCGTCTTCACGGCCCGCATCCTGGCCGCGGGCCCCCGCATCGCGCTGATCACGGACCCCGTCTACGTGTGGAACGTGCGGCGCACCGCGGCCAAGCTGTCGATCTCCCTTGACCGCTCGGGCATCGACAACTGGCGGGCCCGCCTCGAGGCCCACCGCCAGGCCGTCGAGATCCTGCGGGAGGCGCGGAGCGCGTCGGGCGACGGGGGCAAGCGGCTCGCCCGTGCCGCGCGCGCCAAGTTCATCGACCACAGCCTGCGGATGTACGCGCGTGAGCTCACCACGCGCAGCCCGGAGTACCGCGGGGAGTGGTGGACGGTCACGCGCGCGTACCTCGCGGGCTTCGACACGGCCGACCTGGACGCGGCGCCCGCGCCGGGCCGCATCATCGCCCGCGTGCTCCTGGCGTCCCCCGAGCCGCGCGACCTGCCCCGCCTCCAGGAGGTGGCCGCCCGCCCGGCGCGCCTTTCGCCGCCCTACGCGCGATCGGCCGACGGCGAGACTCCCGTCTGGTCCCCCGACCTCCCCCAGGTGACCCTGGACCACCTCCTCGTACGCCCCATCCGCCTCCTCCCGCTCGCGGTGGACGCGGAGCTGCGGCCGCGCGCGGGCGGCAGCCGCCTCACGCTGCGGCTGCACGAGCTGTACGGGCGGGTGGCGGAGGCGGGCCCGACGACGGTCGACGTGGAACTCGTGCCCAGGAACGGCGAGGGCCCGGTGCTGCGCCGCACGGCGGCGTTCGGCCCGGCTCAGGACGGGGAGACCTGGCTGACCGAGACCGTCCTGGACCTGGGCGCGCTCGGCGGCGGCGTATGGGACCTGCGGCTGCGCCTGCACTTCGGCGACGGGACGGCGCGCGAGACAACGGCGCGCGCGGTGGCGGGCCCGGGTCTGCTGCGGCGCACGGCGCTGCCGTCCCTGCGGGGGATTCTGCTGGCCCAGCCGTACCGGACGCAGGCGGGGAACCTGGCGGTGCGGCTCGCGCCGGGGCTGCGCGGCGTGCTCGGGGTGGTGCGCAGGCGGCTCGCGCGCTGGGTGGGCGGAGCGGGACGCTGACGCCGACCGAACACGGGCCTCTGCGACACTGCACACCCACCCGCACGACCACAGAGGGCTGACTGACGATGACCTGGCTGATCACCGGCGGCGCCGGCTACATCGGGGCACATGTGGTCCGCGCCATGACGGAGGCCGGCGAGCGGGCCGTGGTCTACGACGACCTGTCCACGGGCGTCGCCGAGCGCGTGCCCGAGGGCGTGCCGCTGGTGACCGGTTCGACCCTCGACGCGGACCTGCTGGCCCGCACGCTGGCGGGACACTCCGTCACGGGAGTCGTGCACCTGGCGGCGAAGAAGCAGGTCGGCGAGTCGGTGGAGCAGCCTCTGCGGTACTACCACGAGAACGTGGAGGGACTGCGGGTCCTGCTGTCGGCGGTGACGGAGGCGGGGGTCGCGTCCTTCGTGCTCTCCTCGTCGGCGGCCGTGTACGGCATGCCCGACGTGGACCTGGTGACGGAGGAGACGCCGTGCCTGCCGATGAGCCCGTACGGCGAGACGAAGCTGGCGGGCGAGTGGCTGGTCCGCGCGACGGGCCGGGCGCACGGCCTGTCGACGGCGTCACTGCGGTACTTCAACGTGGCGGGCGCGGCGAGCCCCGCGCTCGCCGACACGGGTGTCCACAACCTGGTCCCGATGGTCTTCGAGAAGCTCACGGACGGCGAGGCGCCGCGCGTCTTCGGCGCGGACTACCCGACGCCTGACGGCACCTGCGTACGCGACTACATCCACGTGGCGGACCTCGCGGAGGCCCACGTGGCGACGGCCCGCAAGCTGGCCTCGGCACCCGCCGGCACTGACCTGACGCTCAACATCGGCCGCGGCGAGGGCGTCTCGGTCCTGGAGATGGCCACCCTGATCAACGAGGTGACGGGGTACGACGTGCCGCCCACCGTGGCCCCCCGCCGGCCCGGCGACCCGGCCCGCGTGGTGGCGTCGGCGGACCGCGTCGCCACGGAGCTGGGCTGGTCGGCCAAGCGGGACGTGCGCGAGATGGTGGCGTCGGCGTGGGCGGGATGGCTGCGGACGCATCCGGGGGCGGCGCGGGGCTAGCCTGCGTCAGCTTCGTCTCACAACGCCCGCAGCGCCGCCGCCGTAGCCGTGGTGAGGCTGGCCAGGTAGCCCTTGGGCAGGTCCGCGCGGACCACCACGGAGCGCCAGTAGAGCGGGCCCGACACCAGGTCCAGGGCCAGGTCCTCGTCCACCCCGTCCCGTACCTCGCCCCGCGCCACGGCGGCCCGCACGATGCCGTTCGCCACGCCGTGCTGGCCCTCCCGCAAGGCCTTCTGCAGGGCCTCGGCGATCTCCGGGTTGCGTGCCGCCTCCGCCTGGAGATCGGGGATCACCTGCGAGGCCACGGGGTGCCGCAGGGCGCGCGACGTCACCTCGTACAGGAGGCGCAGGTCGCCCTCCAGGGAGCCGCTGTCCGGCATCGGCAGGCCCTGGACCGCTATCGCCGACACCAGGTCGAGCACGAGATGCAGCTTGGAGCGCCAGCGCCGGTAGACGGCGGTCTTGCCGACGCCCGCGCGGCGCGCGATGCCCTCGATGGACATGCGCGCGTACCCGGCCGCCGCGAGCTCCTCGAAGACGGCGGACCTGATGGCCTCGGTCACATCCTCGCGGAGCACCGCCGCGCCCGCGGGCGCCCTGCGGCGCGACCGATCACGCGGCTGTTCATCTCCTGGCCTGCTCGTCGTCATGCGAACAGCATAGAACGTGACGACGATACGGTTGCGTTCCGACGTCACATCGCCCTACTCTCGACGTTGCGACGATACGGGTCCGTCCCGACGTACCGACGTAACGAGTAAGGAGCAGCGGAAGTGAGTCAGGTCCTCGACGCACCACCCCGCCCGGCGGCCCCGGCCCCCGACCCGGCCGAGCTCGCGGCCCGGCACGGCCTGACCGTCAGCGGCGCCCGCCCCACGCTCCCCGGATACGTCCGGCAGCTCTGGCAGCGCCGCCACTTCATCACCGCCTTCGCGACCGCCAAGCTCACCGCCCAGTACAGCCAGGCGAAGCTCGGCCAGGTCTGGCAGGTGATGACGCCGCTCCTGAACGCGGCGGTCTACTACTTCATCTTCGGCGTGCTGATGAACACCAAGCACGACGTCCCGGACTACGTCCCGTTCCTGGTCACCGGCGTCTTCATCTTCACGTTCACGCAGAGCTCGGTGATGGCGGGCACCCGCGCCATCGCCGGCAACCTCGGCCTGGTGCGTGCCCTGCACTTCCCGCGGGCCGCGCTGCCGATCTCGTTCAGCCTCCAGCAGCTCCAGCAGCTCCTGTTCTCCATGGGCGCGCTGGTCGTGATCCTGCTCTGCTTCGGCGTGCCGCCGAGCCTGTCCTGGTTCCTGGTGGTCCCGGTCCTGGTCCTGCAGTTCACCTTCAACACGGGCCTGGCCCTGGTGATGGCCCGCCTCGGCAGCAAGACGCCCGACATCGCCCAGCTGATGCCGTTCGTGCTGCGTACGTGGATGTACGTGTCCGGGGTGATGTGGAGCATCGACGCGGTCCTCAAGGACCAGCACCTGCCGCACGCGCTCCAGGTCCTCCTGGAGTGCAACCCGGCCGCCATCTACATCGACCTGATGCGCTTCGCGCTCATCGACAGCTACCAGGCGGGCCAGCTCCCCGACCACGTCTGGGCGTGGGCCGTCGGCTGGGCGCTGCTCGCCGGGGCTGGCGGGTTCATCTACTTCTGGAAGGCAGAGGAGACGTACGGCCGTGGCTGACACCAGGAACGACATCGCCCCCACCGTCATCGTCGACCAGGTCGACATCGTCTACCGCGTGCACGGCGCCGGCGCCACCGCGGGCCGCGGCAGCGCGACCGCCGCGCTCGGCCGCATCCTCAGGCGCGGCGGGAAGGACGGCGAGGAGTCCGGCGTACGCAAGGTGCACGCCGTCAAGAAGGTGTCCTTCACCGCCCACAAGGGCGAGGCCATCGGCCTGATCGGCACCAACGGCTCGGGCAAGTCGACCCTCCTGAAGGTGATCGCGGGGCTCCTGCCCGTCGAGCACGGCCGCATCTTCACCGACGGCCAGCCCTCGCTTCTCGGCGTGAACGCGGCCCTGATGAACGACCTCAGCGGCGAGCGCAACGTCCGGCTCGGCGGCCTGGCGATGGGCATGTCCCGCGAGCAGGTCCAGGAGCGCTACCAGGACATCGTCGACTTCTCCGGGATCAACGAGAAGGGCGACTTCATCACGCTCCCGATGCGCACGTACTCCTCCGGCATGGCGGCCAGGCTCCGCTTCTCCATCGGCTCCGCCAAGGACCACGACGTCCTGCTCATCGACGAGGCCCTGGCGACCGGCGACCGCTCCTTCCAGAAGCGCTCGGAGGCCCGCATCCGCGAGCTGCGCAAGCGCGCGGGCACGGTCTTCCTGGTCAGCCACAACAACAAGTCGATCCGCGACACGTGCGAGCGCGTGCTCTGGCTGGAGCACGGCGAGCTGCGCATGGACGGCCCGACGGCGGACGTCCTGAAGGAGTACGAGCAGTTCACCGGCGGCAAGAAGTAGCCACCGAACAGTCACCGGGGAGTCACCGCTCCAGGAACGCGAACAACTCCTCCCAGCGCCGCACGACTTCATCCGTCGTGTAGCGCTGGATGTTCACCCTGGCCAGCTCCCCCATCCGGTCCCGCAGCTCCTTGTCGGACATCAACGTGTCCAGCCTGCGCGCCAGTTCACCCGTGTTGCCGAGCCGCGCCAGCAACCCGTCCACACCGTCCTGGACGATCTCGTGCACGCCCGGCGCGCAGTCGAAGGCCGCGCACGGCACGGCGGTGGCCATCGCCTCCATCAGCGCGAGCGGGAAGCCCTCGCCCCGCGACGACTGCACGAACACCGACCCGCCCCGCAGCGCGCCCGGCACGTCGCTCGTACGTCCCATCCACTCCACGGAGCCGTCGAGTCCGAGGGACGTGCACTGCTTCTTGAGGATCTCCTCGTCCTCGCCGGAGCCGTAGATCCGCAGCTTCCAGTCCGGGTGCAGCGGCGCGACCTCCGCCCAGGTGTCGAGGAGCATGTCGATGCCCTTCTGGTCGTGCAGCCGGCCGATGCTCGTGACGACCTTCTCGGTGCGCCGCGAGGGCTCATCGGGCATGAACGGCAGCGGGTTCGGCATGAAGGACGCGTTGTCCATGCCCTGCCTGATCCACAGGTCGGCGTCCTCGCGGGTCAGCGCGAGCATCCGGTCGACGTTCTTGTAGTGCTTCTTCACCCGCCCGAAGCGCGAGCACGCCCGTGAGTACGCGAACGACTCGTGGCTCATGCCGATGACCGTCAGGCCCGTGGTGTCGGCGAGTTCGACCCATTCCATCGCCCACACCTGCGTGACGATGACGACGGCTCCGGGCCGGGCCCGCGCGAAGAGCGCGGTCAGCTTGGCGGCCTGCTCGTGCATGCCCTGCTCGCGCCGCGTGCGCTGCCGGTGCTGGGCCACGTTGAGCCGCCCCTTGATGCCGCGGGCCGGGCCGACGCGCGGCGGGTGCTCGTCGTAAAGCGTCGTGGTGGGGTAGGGCAGGTCCGTGCCGATGTCCTGCGGTACGCCGGGTTCCGTGATGCCGATGACGTGCACGCGGTGGCCGCGCCCGACGAAGAGGCGGGCCATCTGGTGGGACCAACTGGTGATCCCGCCCAGCTCGTTGACGCTGTTGGAGACGAAGAATATGTCCCGGTTCACTTGCCGCTCCAGTGCGAGAAGAACTGATCGACGACGCTCTTGGCGGCCTCGCCCCGGTCGTACTCACCGAACTCGGCCACGAACCGCGCCCGCGCGGCCGCGTACTCGAGGACCTGCTCGTCCAGCGCCTTCAGCGCCCCGAACAGCTCCTCCTCGGTGTCGACCACCGGACCGGGGGCCCGTTCCCGCAGGTCGAAGTAGGTGCCGCGGCCCTCGTGGACGTACTCCTCGTAGTCGTAGGTGAAGAACACCATCGGCCGGTCGAGGAGCGCGTAGTCGAACATCACGGACGAGTAGTCGGTGATCATCGCGTCCGCGAGTTCGTAGAGCGGCGTGACGTCGTGGTGCGCGGAGACGTCGATGACGCTGCCGCGCACGGACGGCGGGAGCACCACGTGGTTCAGGTAGTGCGAGCGCACGAGCAGCACGTAGCGGTCGCCGAACTCCTCCGCGAACCGCTCGACGTCGAAGGGGAGTTCAAAGCGCCCGTGCCGGCCGCCGTGCCGTCGGAAGGTCGGCGCGTACAGCAGTACCTGCTTGTCCTCCGGGATGCCCAACTCCGCTGCCAGCGGGCCGCGTTCACGTACCCCGCTCGCATCCTCGGCCCGCTTCGCGCGCACCAGCGCGTCGTTGCGCGGATAGCCGGCCCGCAGCAGCACCTTCTCCTTCAGGCGCAGGGCCTTGGCGAGCGTCCGCACGTCGTGCTCGGAGCGGATCAGGAAGCGGTCGAAGCGGCCGAGCACCCGCTCCTGCTCGTCCTGCCGTGCCTTGCCGCGCAGCTTCCAGGCGGGCTCGTCGAAGCCCATGCGCTTGAGCGCCGAGCCGTGCCAGGTCTGGATGTACGTCGTTTCGGGCCGCTTGGTGAGCTTGAGCGGGTAGCTCTGGTTGTCGACCCAGAACTCGGCCTGCGCGAGGGCCCGCAGATACGGCAGCGACCAGCGCCGCACCAGCGTGGCGTCCCGCGGAAAGCCCTCCGGACTGCCCGCGTAGGACCACACGGCGTCGAAGTCGAGGCCCTGGCGCCGCATCTCCTCGTAGATCGCCCGGGGGCTGTCGCTGTACTGCTTGCCGAGGTGGCTCTCGAAGACGACCGTGCCCTTCTTCACCGGCAGGCGGCTGAACACCTCGTCGTACACGCGCAGTTTGCTCTGCCCGGAGGTGATGTCCTTGCGCAGCTTCTTGGCCCTGCGGAAGCCGGACTTGGCCAGCCGCCCCGGCACGCCCTGCGTCCCGCGCGCCACGAGGTCCTGGATGCGGCCGCTCGCCGTCTCCCGCGTGACGAGCCGGAACGCGAGGTGCCCGCGCTGCGAGACCTCGGGCTCCATGTGGTCGGCGACCAGGCGGGTCAGCCTCGGCCGCACGGGCAGCTTCCCCTCGGCGAGCCCCGGGTCGCACGCGGTGAGCCGCGTCCGGGTGCGCACACCGTCGGCCGTCAGATGCAGGCGTACGTCCCACACCGCGTCGACCACGCCGAGCGGACGCAGGCGGCGCGCGAGGTCGGCGGAGGCCTCCCAGACGATGACGTCACCCTCGTGCCGCACGGCGGAGACCGGGAAGCGGAACGTCTGCAGGCTGCGGCGGCGCGCGCCGAACTCCAGCTCGGCGGTGAGCACGGCGTCCGGGCCGATGACGCCGAGCGGGTTGGTGACGCGGCCGGCCATGCGGACGGTCCCCGCGGACTCCTCGTACCGCGTCAGGACGTTGCGCAGGAACATCTGGTCGAGGCGCTTGCTGTGGTAGCCGAGCGCGGTCACGTCCAGGACGCGGCGGCCGAACGGGTCGTCGAGGTGCTCGGCGCACCAGTACACGCGCCCGTCCCGCTCGGTGAGCGGCGAGGAGATCTTGTCGCGGTTGGTGAGGGTGTCCACGGCGGGCAGCAGGTTCTCCCAGTCGCCCTGCTCCAGGAGGTAGGCGCAGATGGCCTGAATGGGCTGCACCTCGTCGTACGCGGCGCGGTCGAGCCCGGCGAGATAGCCGCGGGCGAGCCCGGCGAACTCCTGCCGGAAGGCGGCGTCGCGGAACGGCAGGTCGCGCAGGTGGAGCACCAGGTCGTGCTTGAGGAACTTGATGTCCTTGAAGAGCCGCAGCTCGTCGAGGCCGCGCTCGGCGAGCAGCGCGTCGATGCGGCGGTGGATCTCGAGACGGTGCTCGAAGTTGGTCATCTCGTGGCGCCGGTTGGTCACGGACTTCGCGGCGTCGGCGGCGCGCTCGTGGACGTGCCAGTAGTAGACCTGGTTGGGGATGAGGGTGATGCGCTCGGCGGCGAGATAGGCCTCGGCGATGAACATCAGGTCCTCGTAGAACATGCCCTTGGGGAAGCGCAGGGCGTTCTCGACGAGGAAGTCGCGGCGGTAGAGCTTGTTCGTGGAGAGCGTGTCCCAGACGAACAGGTCGGGCAGCTCGGTGACCGATTCCAGGGTGCGGGTCGTGGCGTAGAGCCAGGGGTACCACTGGTCGCGCTTCTTGTTGCGGGTGTCCATGGACAGCCGTACGCAGAGCCCGGAGACGATGTCGGAGCCGTCGCGCTCGGCGGCTTCGAGGAGGTTGCGGCAGGCGTTGCGCTCCAGGACGTCGTCGCTGTCGAGGAACATCACGTGGCGGCCGACGGTGTGGCCGATGCCCACGTTGCGGGGCTCGCCGCCCGCGCCGCTGTTCTCCGGCAGCTGGTAGGCCCGTACGCGCTCGGGGTGCTCGGCGGCCAGGCGCTGCGCCGTCCCGTACGAGCCGTCGGTGCTGCAGTCGTCGACGATGACGATCTCGACGCCGCGCAGTGTCTGGTCGAGCACCGACCGGACGGCGGTCGGCAGCCGCTCGGCGTCGTTGTAGACGATCACCACCACGGACACATCGGGGCGCTCGTCCGGCGTCCCCCGCTCACCTATCGCTCCCATGCGTCCCTCCAGTCAGATACCGGCTCATCCTACTAATTATCGCTATTGCCCGATTGGCGCTCTTCAGGGGGGTGTGAACGGCCTAGTCCCGATACGCGAAAGGGCGCCCCCGGCCGTGCGGCCCGGGGCGCCCTTCCTGTGGTGACTACGGATTACGAGTGAGTGCGCAGCAGCGTCCGCATCGTCCGCATGGCGACCGACAGGTTCGCCAGGTCGAAGGCGTCCGAGCTCTGGATCTCGTCCAGGGTCGTCCGCGACCGGCTCAGGATCGCCGCGTTCTTCTCCTCCCAGGCCTTGAAGCGCTGCTCGGGAGTGTCCTCGCCGTTCCCGGCGGCCAGCACGTCGGCCGTCAGGGCGGCGTGCGCCGCGTACAGGTCCTCGCGGATCGACGCACGCGCCATCGACTGCCAGCGGTCGGCCCGCGGCAGCTCGATGATGCGGTCCATGAGCTGGGTGATCCGCAGCCGGTCCGCGAGGTCGTAGTACACCTCGGCGACGGCCATCGGGTCCTTGTCCGTGCGGTCGGCGATCGCCACGATGTCGAGCGACGGGAAGGCCGAGGAGAACCCGGCGACGCGCTGCGCCAGTTCGTCGGGGACGCCCGCGCCCACCAGCTCGTCGCGGATGCTCTGGTACCACTCCTGGTCGGAGCCGCGAAGCAGCTTCGGCAGCTCGGTCCAGACCTCGGCGACGCCCTGACGGAAGAAGTCGATGGTCTCGGCGAGCTGGAGCGGCTGCGGCCGGTTGTTGAGCAGCCAGCGCGTGCCGCGCTCGACGAGGCGGCGCGAGTGCAGCCGGATGCGCGTCTGGACGTCGGCCGCCACCACGTTGTCGAGCGCCTCGACGGCGTCCCAGACCTTGCTCAGACCGAAGATCTCGCGGGCCGCGAGCTGCGCCCGCACGATCTCCTCGAGCGAGGCTCCCGTCTCCTCGCGGAGGCGGTGCAGGAACGTCGAACCGCCCGTGTTCACCGTGTCGTTGACGAGCACCGTGGTGACGATCTCGCGGCGCAGCGCGTGCCCGTCGACCTGCTCGGGGAACTTCTCCCGCAGGGCCGCCGGGAAGTACGCGTGCAGCAGACCGCGCAGGTACTCGTCGTCCGGCAGCGTCGTCTGGATCAGCTCGTCGGCCGCGGTGATCTTCGTGTACGCGAGGAGCACGGCGAGCTCGGGCTGGCTGAGCCCGCGGCCGGAGCTCAGGAGCTCACGGATCTGCCGGTCGCTGGGCAGGAACTCCAGGCCCCGGTCCAGGTGACCGTCACGGCCCAGACGGCGCATGAAGCGCTGGTGGGCGTGGAGCAGTGACGGGGACTGGGCGACGGCGTTCGACAGGGCGGTGTTCTGCGCGTAGTTGTTGCGCAGGACCAGGGTGCCGACCTCGTCCGTCATCGCGGCGAGGAACGTGTTGCGCTGCTTGACGGTCATGTCACCGGCGCCGACGACCGCGTTGAGCAGGATCTTGATGTTCACCTCGTGGTCGGAGGTGTCCACGCCCGCGCTGTTGTCGATGGCGTCGGTGTTGATGCGCCCGCCGGCCTGCGCGAACTCGATGCGGCCGAGCTGGGTCAGGCCGAGGTTGCCGCCCTCGCCGACGACCTTGACGCGCAGGTCGGCGCCGTTCACGCGGATCGCGTCGTTCGCCTTGTCGCCGACATCGCTGTTCGACTCGGCGGACGACTTCACGTACGTACCGATGCCGCCGTTCCACAGCAGGTCCACCGGCGCCTGGAGGATGGTCTGCATCAGGTCGGCCGGCGTCATCTTGCCGACGCCCTTCTCGATGCCGAGGGCCTCGCGGATGTGGGCGTTCAGCTGGATCGCCTTGGCGCTGCGCGGGAAGATCCCGCCGCCCGCGGAGAGCAGCTCCTTGTTGTAGTCGGCCCAGGAGCTGCGCGGCAGCTCGAAGAGCCGGCGGCGCTCGGCGTACGAGGTCGCGGCGTCCGGCCTGGGGTCGATGAAGATGTGCCGGTGGTCGAAGGCGGCCACCAGGCGGATGTGCTCGGACAGCAGCATGCCGTTGCCGAACACGTCACCGGACATGTCGCCGACGCCGACGACCGTGAAGTCCTCGCTCTGCGTGTCGGTGCCCAGCTCCCGGAAGTGCCGCTTGACGGACTCCCAGGCGCCGCGGGCGGTGATGCCCATGCCCTTGTGGTCGTACCCGGCGGAGCCGCCGGAGGCGAAGGCGTCACCGAGCCAGAAGTTGTAGGACTGGGCGACCTCGTTCGCGATGTCGGAGAACGTCGCGGTGCCCTTGTCGGCGGCGACGACGAGGTAGGTGTCGTCCTCGTCGTGGCGCACCACGTCGGCGGGCGGCACGACCTCGCCGGCGACCAGGTTGTCGGTGATGTCGAGCAGCGCCGAGATGAAGATCTTGTAGCAGGCCACGCCCTCGGCGAGCCACGCGTCACGGTCCACGGACGGGTCGGGCAGCTGCTTGGCGACGAAGCCGCCCTTGGCGCCGACGGGCACGATGACGGTGTTCTTCACCATCTGCGCCTTGACCAGGCCGAGGATCTCCGTGCGGAAGTCCTCGCGCCGGTCGGACCAGCGCAAACCACCGCGAGCGACCTTGCCGAAGCGCAGGTGGACGCCCTCGACGCGCGGCGAGTACACCCAGATCTCGTACGCCGGACGGGGCGCGGGGAGTTCGGGGATGGCCTGCGGGTCGAACTTCATGGAGACGTAGTTGTGCGGCTTGCCGCCCTCCGCCTCCTGGAAGAAGTTGGTGCGCAGCGTCGCCTTGATGACCGTGAGGAAGGAGCGCAGGATGCGGTCCTCGTCCAGGGAGGCGACCTGGTCGAGCGCCCCGTCGAGCTCCTCGAGGAGTCCGTCGGTCAGCTCGGTCCCGGCGCGCTGGCGGTCCGGGGACATCCGCGCCTCGAAGAGCGAGACGAGCAGCCGGGTGGTGTGGACGTTGTTGAGGAGGGTGTCCTCCATGTAGTCCTGGCTGAAGGTGGAGCCCGCCTGGCGCAGGTACTTGGCGTAGGCGCGCAGGACCATCGCCTGGCGCCAGTTGAGCCCGGCCCGCAGGACGAGCGAGTTGAAGCCGTCGACCTCGGCCTCGCCCGTCCAGGCGGCGGAGAAGGCCTCCTGGAAGCGCTCGCGGCCGTCGTCGCCCAGGTAGTCGCCGTTGCCGTTCTGCGACTTGGGCAGCCGGAGGCCGAAGTCGTAGATCCACGCGTTCGTGCGGTCCGTGCAGCGCAGCTCGTACGGGCGCTCGTCGGTGACCTCGACGCCCAGGCGCTGGAGGACCGGCAGGACGGCGGAGAGCGAGACCTGGCCGCCCGAGCGGTAGATCTTGAAGCGGCGCTCGCCGGGGGCCGCGCCCACCGGCTCGTACAGGCTGAGGGCGAAGTCCTTGTGCCCGAGCTTGAGCTGCTCCAGGTGCTGGAGGTCGGCGACGGCCGCCCGCGGGGAGTGGTCGGCCTTGTAGCCCTCGGGGAAGGCACCGGAGTAGCGGCGGAGCAGCTCGGCGGCGCGCTCCTCGCCGCACTCGGCGGTCAGCGCCTCGGCGAAGCCGTCGGCCCAGGAGCGGGCGGCCTCGACGAGCCGGGCCTCGATGCGGTCGGTGTCGGCGTCGGTGAGCTGCGGGAGCCCGCCGCCCGGCGCGACACGGACCACGAAGTGCAGCCGGGAGAGGATCGACTCGGTGTTCCAGGCGGTGAAGTCGACGCTGGTGCCGCCGAGCTCCTCCTTGAGGATGTCGATGATCCGCAGCCGGACGCCGGTGGTGTAGCGGTCACGCGGCAGGTAGACGAGCGCGGAGTAGTAGCGGCCGTACTCGTCCTTCCGCAGGTAGAGCCGCAGCCGGCGGCGCTCCTGGAGGTACAGCACGGACGTGACGATCGCGCGCAACTCGTCGGGCGGGGTCTGGAAGAGCTCGTCGCGCGGGTAGGTCTCCAGGATCTGGAGCAGGTCGCGGCCGTCGTGGCTGTTGGGCGAGAAGCCCGCGCCCTTGAGGACTTCCTGGACCTTGCGGCGGATGACCGGCACGCGGCGCACGGACTCGGTGTACGCGGCGGACGAGAACAGGCCGAGGAAGCGGCGCTCGCCGATGACGTTGCCGTCGGCGTCGAACTTCTTCACGCCGACGTAGTCGAGGTAGCTGGGCCGGTGCACGGTGGCGCGGCTGTTGGCCTTCGTCAGGACGAGGAGCTTGTGCTCGCGGGCCTTCGCGCGCGCGTCCGCGGGCAGCCGGCTGAAGGAGGGGCTGACCGGGTGGTCCTCCGCCCCGTCGTGCTTCGGGTCGGCGCGCAGGATGCCGAGGCCGGTGCCGGGCACCGCGGCGAGCGAGTCGTCGTCCGTCAGGTCGTACTCACGGAAGCCCAGGAAGGTGAAGTGGTTGTCGGCGAGCCAGCGAAGGAGCTCGCGGGCCTCGTCGACCTCCTGGTCGCGCAGGTCGTCCGCGGTCGGCTCGGTGGGGAGCTCGTCGGCGATGCGCAGCGCGGCGTCGCGCATCTTCTCCCAGTCCTCGACGGTCTCGCGTACGTCGGAGAGGATCCGGAGCAGATCGGCGCTGATCTGCTTCAGGTCCGCGCGGTCGGTCTCGCGGTCCATCTCGACGTGGATCCAGGACTCGGTGACCGCGTCGTGCGGGCGCTCCGTGCCGGGATCGGTGAGGACCTCCAGGAGCTTGCCGGTCAGATCACGGCGTACGACGACCTGGGGGTGGATGACGACATGGATGCCGCGCCCCTGCCGCGAGAGCTCATTGGTGACCGAGTCGACCAGGAAGGGCATGTCGTCCGTGACGACCTCGACGACGGAGTGGCTGCACGTCCAGCCGTTCTCCTCGACGGTCGGGGTGTGCACGCGGACGTTGGCCGTGCCCTGCGGGCGGTTCTCGGCCAGCCGGTAGTGGGAGAAGGCTGCTCCGAAGACGTCGACCGGGTCGCGGTCGGCGAGGTCTTCCGGGGCGGTGTGCAGGTAGTAGCGCTGGAGGAACGCGAGGGCCATGTCCTCGTCAGGAGTGGCCTCGTCGCCCTTCGACCCGGTCGGTGCCCCATTCGGTAGGCGGCCACCGACCGGGCTGTTCTCAGCTACCCGGGCCGCCCGCGTGAGCAACTCGGCTTTGGCTTCGTCCAGCTTGGTCTGCATTGTCCTCTGACTCCTGTCGCGCGCCGTTGCGTGACGTAGAAGGAAGTGATCCGACGTAACGCCGCGACGCGGGGTCTCCGGTCGAAGTCGACGTTATGCCGCGGTGAGAGATGAGCGGGCGGTTATCCGCCATTTTCAGCGGTTTCGCTGACCGATGGCCGGGATGATCTGAGCGGCCGCACCGCGAAGAAGCGTCAGCGACGCCCCGGGCACGGATGTCCTCCGTGTTCCCCGGGCGCAGGGCGGGGGCGTACACGCCCCCGCGGGATATCGCGCTGATCACGGGTCAAGGCTATCGCCCTCCACCCCGGAGTCGTCATGAGCCGTATGTGTACAAAAGCAGGGGTGGAACTTTGACACTCTGCACAGAGACTTTCACGCCATCCGTCGGCGCCGGACCCGCCCGGCGGACCGGTGGGCCCCCTTGGCAAACCGGACGGGCGGATGCACGTTGAGCGGAACGGACGGTCAGCGCGCGAATGGGGAGCGAGCACCGATGGCAGCCAAGATCCTGATAGTGACCGGCGACGCGGCGGAGTCCCTGGAGGTCCTGTACCCCTACCAGCGGCTGCGCGAGGAGGGGTACGACGTCCACATCGCCGCCCCCGCCCGCAAGAAGCTGCAGCTCGTGGTGCACGACTTCGAACCGGGCTTCGACACGTACACCGAGAAGCCCGGCTACACCTGGCCCGCGGACCTGGCGTTCTCCGAGGTCGACCCCGGCCAGTACGTCGCCCTGGTGATCCCGGGCGGCCGGGCCCCGGAGTATCTGCGCAACGACCCGGAGCTCCGCAAGATCCTCAAGTCCTTCTTCGACTCGGACAAGCCGGTCGCCCAGATCTGCCACGGCCCGCTCCTGACCGCGGCCATCGGCGGCCTGAGCGGCCGCAGGGTCACGGCGTATCCGGCCCTTGAGCTGGACATGCAGTCGGCGGGCGCGACGTTCAGGGACGCGGAGGTCGTGGTCGACGGCACCCTGGTCTCGGCCCGCACGTGGCCGGATCACTCCAGCTGGATGAGGGAGTTCCTGACGGTGCTGCGGGCCAAGGCTCCGGTGACGTAGGCAGTACCTAGGCGGCCAGCCGCTCGGCGACGTCCACGGCCTCGGCAAGACTGTCGACCACGGGAACGTCGACCCCTACGGCCTCCAGGCTGGCCCTGCTGTGGGATCCGCCGGTGTAGAGCACGGCCTGCGCCCCCACGTGCGCCGCGGCGACCGCGTCGTCGACGGCGTCCCCGATGACCACGACGCGCTCGGCGGCGGCGACTCCCTCAAGGGCCGCCAGGTGCCGCACCATCCGCTCGGCCTTGCCCGCGTGCGAGCTGTCCATGCGGCCGTCGATGCGCACGAAGTGCTCCTCGATCCCGTGCCGCCGCACGATCGGCACGAGGTGCTCATGCGGCGCGAGCGAGAGCAACGACTGCGTACGCCCCGCCGTGCGGCGCTCCGCGAGCAACTCGGCCGCACCGTCGGCAAGGCCGCAGGCCTCGGCACGCGCCCAGTAGTGCTTGTGGAAGACGGCGTCCATGACCTGCCACTCGGCGTCCGTGGGCAGCCGCCCCATCAGCCGCTCGTAGAACAGAGGGACCGGCACACAGTACAGATCGCGATACCGCTCCAGCGTGATCGGCTCCAGTCCGATCTCCGCGAACGAAGCGTTCGTGGACTCGATCACCGCATGAATGTCATGCAGCAGAGTCCCGTTCCAGTCCCATACGATGTGCGCCCCGCGCCGCGACTTCCCCATACCGAGACGGTACCCGGCCCCACCGACACCTCACTCCCGCCCGCTCACGGACGGACCGGCACCGCGGCGCCGAAGGCCTGCGCGGGCAGCCCTCAGCCGATCAGCCCGGGAATCTCCTGCGTCGCGAACCACAGCAGCTCGTGGTCCTCGACCCCGGCCGCGCCGCCGTCGCCCTGGCCCGCACTCTTCAGCGCCGCGGCGACATCCGCCTCGGCGTCCTGCGCGTCCACATGCACCGCGGCGACCTTCTTGAACGGCAGGACCCCGGCGACCCGCACCTCACCGAGCTCCTCCGCGCCCGCACGCCCGGCATCCTCCAGCGCCCCGTCGGCCACGTCCGCGGCCACCACGACCCGCCGCCTGGCCGCCCCGGGCTCCCCGGCGATCAGCTTCAGCGAGGCGAGCGCCGCCTGGCTCAGGGCCGCGTACTCCAGCTCCTCCACGTCGTCCGTCGCGCACCACTCGCGCAGCGCGGGCGTCACGGCGTAGGCGCCCAGCGAGGCGGTCCCGGCCCCCAGCTCGCCCGCCTTGTACGCCTCGGCGAGACGGCTCAGGGTCAGGGGAACGTAGACGCGCATGACGGCCCGCTTTCACAGTCGGAGTCTCGGGAGACGAAGTCGGTTCTCAGGAGTCGGTTCAGGGGGTCGGTTCTCAGGAGACGGAGTCGGAAGGTCGCAGAGAAGGCAACACCACAGGCCCCCAGAATACGTGCGCGAGTCCCCCTTCGAGCTGCGCCCCGCACCCGCCCCTCCCGTCACCCGCAGCCCCCGCCCTTCACCCGCCCCACCCCAACGCCCCCATGGAGCGGCGCACCCCCGGCCACCCTGATAGGTGACTCCTCCGGTCGCCCGCCCCCGCACCCGCGGCCCCTTGCGACCCCCGCCCCGGCCCCCGTACAAGATCTCCGACGGAAGTTACTCCCCGGTACAACCGCGACCGGGACAGCGAAGCCGGAGGCGACACGGCATGCAGAAGGTAATGACCAGGCCCCGCTCCCGCCCGGTGACCACCCGCCCGCCGGGCCGCACGGACCCCCGCCGCCCCTCGGCGGCACGCACCCCGCGCCCGGCTCCCCGCACCCCCACGCGCCCGGTACGCCCCCTCAGGACCCCGCCCCAGCCCCCACCGCACCCCACAGAGCTCTTCACCGAGCGCCTGCTCCTGGTGCTCAGCGGCCAGAAGCCAGTGCACTGGGCGGCACGGCACATCGCCCACACCGCCTTCGACGACCTGACCCGCCTCGCCGAACAGACCCCCCTGACCGTGAACGGCCGCCGCCCCACCATCCACCGGATCGGCCACTACGAACCGCGCCCCGGGGTCTACGAGGTCTTCGCGAGGATCGGCGCGGGCCCCGCCCTCAGGGCCCTGGCCTTCCGCCTGCACCTGGGCGCGGACCAGCGGTGGCGCTGCACGGCGGTGGAGGTGGGAGCCCCGGCCCGGTAGCGGCGCAGCGCACGACAAGAGGGCACGGGCAAAAGGGGGCCGAGCGCCCACGGCGCCCGACCCCCGAAAAACTGCCCGCAACCGCCCGCGGCTACTTCTTGCGGCGACGCCCGCCCTTCTGGGCCTTGCGCCGCTCCGCGCGGGTCATGCCGTCGGACTCCGAACGCACACCCGCGTCCTCGGTCTCGAAGTCACCCTCGTCGACGCCGCCCTCGGCGTTCGGCGCCTGGAAGTGCAGACGGTCGGGCCGCTGCGGAGCCTCGAGGCCCTTGGCGCGGATCTCGGGACGACCGCCACCCGCGGGAACGGCGTCCTTCTTCTCCAGGGAAGCGCCGCCCGCGGCCGCGTCCGACACCGGGACCTCCTCGACCTGCTGCTCGACCTGGACCTCCAGGTTGAACAGGTAGCCGACGGACTCTTCCTTGATGCCGTCCATCATGGCGTTGAACATGTCGAAGCCCTCGCGCTGGTACTCGACCAGCGGGTCCTTCTGCGCCATGGCCCGCAGGCCGATGCCCTCCTGGAGGTAGTCCATCTCGTAGAGGTGCTCGCGCCACTTGCGGTCGAGCACCGAGAGGACCACGCGGCGCTCCAGCTCACGCATGATCTCGGAGCCGAGCTGCTCCTCACGCGCCTCGTACTGCTGGTGGATGTCGTCCTTGATGGACTCGGAGATGAACTCGGCGGTCAGACCCGCGCGGTCACCCGCCTCCTCCTCCAGCTCCTCGATGGTGACCTTCACCGGGTAGAGCTGCTTGAAGGCGCCCCACAGCCGGTCCAGGTCCCACTCCTCGGCGAAGCCCTCGGCGGTCTCCGCCGCGATGTACGCGTCGATCGTGTCGTCCATGAAGTGCGTGACCTGCTCCTGGAGGTCCTCGCCCTCCAGGACGCGGCGACGCTCGCCGTAGATGACCTCGCGCTGGCGGTTGAGGACCTCGTCGTACTTCAGGACGTTCTTGCGCGTCTCGAAGTTCTGCTGCTCGACCTGCGACTGGGCGGACGCGATCGCGCGCGTCACCATCTTGTTCTCGATCGGCACGTCGTCCGGGACGTTGGCCATGGCCATCACGCGCTCGACCATCTGCGCCTTGAAGAGGCGCATCAGGTCGTCGCCGAGCGAGAGGTAGAAGCGGGACTCGCCGGGGTCGCCCTGACGGCCGGAACGACCGCGCAGCTGGTTGTCGATGCGGCGCGACTCGTGGCGCTCGGTGCCGAGGACGTACAGCCCACCCAGGCTCTTGACCTCCTCGAACTCCGCCTTCACGGACCGCTCGGCCTTCTCCAGGGCGGCGGGCAGCGCGGCGGCCCACTCCTCGACGTGCTCGACGGGGTCGAGGCCGCGCTGGCGCAGCTCCGCCTCGGCGAGGTCGTCGGGGTTGCCGCCGAGCTTGATGTCCGTGCCTCGTCCGGCCATGTTCGTGGCGACGGTGACGGCGCCCTTGCGGCCGGCCTGGGCGATGATCGGCGCCTCACGGTCGTGCTGCTTCGCGTTCAGGACCTCGTGCTGGACGCCGCGCTTGGAGAGCTGCTGGGAGAGGTACTCCGACTTCTCCACGGAGGTCGTGCCGACCAGGATCGGCTGGCCCTGCTCGTGCTTCTCGGCGATGTCGTCGACGACGGCGGCGAACTTCGCGACCTCGGTGCGGTAGATCAGGTCCGACTGGTCGGCGCGGACCATGGGCCGGTTCGTCGGGATCGGCACGACGCCCAGCTTGTAGATCTGGTGGAACTCGGCGGCCTCGGTCATGGCCGTACCGGTCATGCCGCAGAGACCGGGGGTCTCCTTGCCGTCGTGGTCGTGCCGCTTGTAGAGGCGGAAGAAGTTCTGCAGGGTGATCGTGGCGAGCGTCTGGTTCTCGTCCTTGATGTCCACCCCTTCCTTCGCCTCGATCGCCTGGTGCATGCCCTCGTTGTAGCGGCGGCCGGCGAGGATACGGCCGGTGTGCTCGTCGACGATCATGACTTCGCCGTCGATGACGACGTAGTCCTTGTCCTTCTTGAAGAGTTCCTTGGCCTTGATGGCGTTGTTCAGGTAACCCACGAGCGGCGTGTTGACCGACTCGTACAGGTTGTCGATGCCGAGCCAGTCCTCGACCTTGCTCACGCCGGACTCGTGGATGGCGACGGTGCGCTTCTTCTCGTCGACCTCGTAGTCGCCGGTCTCCTCGATGCCCTTGAGGGTGTTGCCCGCCTCGCCCTTGGTGAGGCGGGTGACCAACTTGGCGAAGTCGCCGTACCACTTGGTGGCCTGGTCGGCGGGGCCGGAGATGATCAGCGGCGTACGGGCCTCGTCGACCAGGATCGAGTCGACCTCGTCGACGATCGCGAAGTTGTGGCCGCGCTGCACCAGTTCGTCCTTCGACCACGCCATGTTGTCACGCAGGTAGTCGAAGCCGAATTCGTTGTTCGTGCCGTACGTGATGTCGCAGGCGTACTGCTCGCGGCGCTGGGCCGGCGTCATGTTGGCGATGATGCAGCCGACGCTCAGGCCCAGGAACTTGTGGACGCGGCCCATCATCTCGGAGTCGCGCTCGGCCAGGTAGTCGTTGACCGTGATCAGGTGCACGCCCTTGCCCGACAGGGCGTTGAGGTACGCGGGGAGGGTGCCGACGAGCGTCTTGCCCTCACCGGTCTTCATCTCGGCCACATAGCCGAGGTGCAGCGCGGCGCCGCCCATCATCTGGACGTCGTAGTGCCGCTGGCCGAGGACGCGCTTGGCGGCCTCACGGACCGTGGCGAAGGCTTCGGGGAGGAGGTCGTCGAGGGTCTCGCCGTCGGCGTAACGCTCCTTGTACTCCTCGGTCAGCGCGCGCAGCTCGGCGTCGGAGAGGCTGACGAAGTCCTCTTCGATGGAGTTGACCTGGTCCGCGATGCGGTGCAGCTTGCGCAGGATCTTGCCTTCGCCTGCACGCATGATCTTCGAGAGGACGGACACGGGGGTTGGTCTCCTTGCCGGTCGGGCCTGGCATGGTCGGTTTACTCATAGGGCAACGGCCATCGTAAGCGAGGAGCGGGCCGCGCCGGGAGGTCTGCCGATACGTCAACGGACGGGGGGCCTGGAAGGTGCCGGGTTGTGCCGATCAGCGCTCGGCGAAATGCGGGTGAAAGGTCGGCCAAAAGCACTGGCCCACAGCGCCCGGCCCCCGCAGAATCACCGGATGGAGCCCGTCACCCTCACCACCGAACGCCTGATCCTGCGCGCCTTCACGCCCGCCGACACGGACGAGACGTACGAAGCCTGCCAGGACGCCGACATCCAGCGGTGGACCACGGTCCCCTCGCCCTACACCCGCGCGGACGCCGAGGGCTTCGTCGGGCGCATGGTGCCGGACGGTTGGCGCCACGACACGGAGTACACCTTTGCCGTCCGTCCCCGGGAGGGCGGCCCCCTGGTCGCCGCCGCCAGCCTCCACCACCCGCGCTCGGGCGCCTGGGAGGTCGGCTACTGGACCGCGAAGGAGCACCGGGGCAGCGGCTACATGACGGAGACCGTCCTCGCGCTGGCCAGGTGGGCCTTCACCGACCTGGGCTGCAACCGTCTGGAGTGGCGCGCGGAGGTGGGCAACACGGGATCGCGCGCGGTGGCGGAGAAGGCGGGCTTCGTCATGGAGGGCACCCTGCGCGCCGCCCTCCTGAACAAGACCACGCTCCGTGACTGCTGGGTGGGCGCCCTGCTTCCGAGCGATCTCGGCATGGCGTCGCTCCAGCCGTACCTGCCCGCCCGCAGCTGAGGCGGCTCTGTCAGTGCCGCCCCCTATCGTTTCCGGCATGACGAGCCTGCCGCGCCCCGCCATCGACCTGTCCGCCGACGAGGCCCGCCGCATCGCGCTGCGCGCCCAGGGATTTTTGGGCGCGCCGGACCGCAAATCCGGTGTGCGGGGCGTGTTGCGGCATCTCGGCGCGGTCCAGCTCGACACGATCTCGGTCCTGGCCCGCTCCCACGAGCTCATTCCGTACGCCCGCCTCGGTGCCGTCGGCCGCGACAGGATCGAGGCGGCGTACTGGGACGGGGCATCGGGCACCGGCCCGGCCCGGCCGCACGCCTTCGAGTACTGGTCGCACGCCGCGTGCATCCTGCCCATCGAGGAGTGGCCGCACTTCGCCTTCCGCCGCCGCGCCTACCGCACCCGCCCGCACTGGCACCACGACCTGCCGGCCGGTGCGTACGACACGGTCATCAAGCAGCTCACCGCCGAAGGCCCCCTCACCGCGACGGAGTTGGGCGGCGCGAAGAACAAGGGCGAGTGGTGGGACTGGTCGGACGCGAAGGTCGCCGTCGAGCGGGCCCTGATGTACGGCGAGGTGGTCTGCACCGAGCGGCGCAGCTGGAAGCGGGTGTACGACCTCGCGGAACGCGCGATTCCGGGCACGCTGCTCCATGACGACCTGGACGACCGGGAGTGCCTGCGCCGCCTGGTCCGCCTGGCCGGCCAGGCGCTCGGTGTCGGCACGCGCGCGGACATCGCGGACTACCACCGCCTCAAGGGCGAGCAGTTCGACTCGGTGGTCGCGGACTCGGGTCTGGTGCCGGTGACGGTGGAGGGCTGGGACAAGCCCGCCTGGGCCGATCCGGCGGCCCTGGAGACGACGCCGCGCGGCCGCCACCGTACGACGCTCCTTTCGCCCTTCGACTCCCTGATCTGGGAGCGGGCCCGCACGGAGCGGATCTTCGGCTTCACCCACCGCCTGGAGGCGTACGTCCCCAAGCCCAAGCGGATCTACGGCTACTTCGCGATGCCGGTCCTGGCCGGGGGCCGTCTCGTCGGCCGCGTGGACCCCGCCCGCGAGGGCAGCACGCTGGTCGCCAAGCAGGTGTCACTGGACAGCCCCAAGGCCGTGCCCGCGGTGGCCCAGGCCCTGCGTGAAGCGGCGACCTGGGTCAACTGCGATTCCGTACGGGTGGAGCGCGTGGACAGGCCGGAGCTGGCCGCCGAGCTGGTGCGCGCCCTCACCTGATCTCGAGGATCTTCTCCCGCATCGCGTAGACGACCGCCTCCATCCTGGAGTGCAGCTGCAGCTTCTCCAGGATGTTGCGGACGTGGTTCTTCACGGTGTTCTCGGAGATGAACAATTCCTTCGCGATGTCGCGGTTGTTCATGCCCGTGGCCACCAGCTTCAGCACTTCCAGCTCGCGGTCGGTCAGCCGCGGCGCGGGCACCAGCCTGCGCTCGTCGGTGCGCTGGATCATCGACTTGAACTCGGTGAGCAGTTTCGACGCCATGGACGGACTGATCTGCGACTGCCCGTCGGCCACCGCGCGAATCGCCGTGGCCACCTCGTCCGTGGAGATCTCCTTGAGGAGATAGCCCGTGGCACCGGCCTTGATCGCGTCGTAGAGGTCGGCCTCCTCGTCGCTGATCGTCAGCATGATGATCTTGGCGCTCGGCGCGACCTCCTTGATGGAGGTGCACGCCTCGATGCCGCCGCGCTTGGGCATGCGCACGTCCATCAGCACGATGTCCGGCAGCAGGTCCGCGGCCTTGTCCACCGCCTCGGCGCCGTCGCCCGCCTCCCCGACGACCTGGATGTCCTCCTCGGCCGCGAGGACGATCTCCAGGCCCCGGCGGAAGAGCGCGTGGTCATCCACCACAAGGACCCTGATGGGCTCCTTGCGCGGTGCGCCCGCATCCGTGCCGATGCCGATGCCGTCGTCGTCATCGGCATCCCGCATCGGTCCGAAGCTGTCCGCCATCGTTCCTCCCCCTGAAGGCCATGGCCCGTTGTGCGTCGGCTGCCGCCAACCCGAGGCAGCAGCGCGCCGGTTGGCCGGCTCCGCCCATGATTTCATGCCCGGGCGGTCGAGCGGTGCGCACCGGGGTCGCATGCTGGTGCCCCTGGGGGCGCACACGCGCTCCAGGGGCACCAGCAAACCCTCGGCTGACCGGGTCAGCCGCCGAGCGCACCGCCACCGCCGCCGGACTCCGGCCGCGCGACCATGGGGTCGGTGTTGAGGCGGATCACGCCGTAGTCATAGGCGTGCCGCCGGTAGACGACGCTCGGTTCCTTCGATTCCGAGTCGACGAACAAGTAGAAGTCGTGCCCGACGAGTTCCATCTCGTAGAGCGCCTGGTCGAGCGTCATCGGAGCGGCCACGTGGCTCTTCTCGCGGACCACGAGCGGGCCTTCGCCCTGGATCTCCAGCGAGCCGATCCTCTTGACGGGCACGCCGTCCGGCTCTTCCTCGCGCACGAGGGTGCCGTCTCCGTTGAGAGTGGCCGCGTCCGGCACCCGCTCGGCGACTTCGGCGGCGGAGAGCCTGCCGGTGCCGCGCCGGTTGTGGCGCTTCTCGTGCTGCTTGCGCAGCCTTGCGTCGAGCTTGGCGGTGGCCAGGTCGAGCGCCGCGTACGGATCGGTCGCCGAGGCCTCCGCGCGAATCACTGGTCCGCGTCCCCGAAGCGTGATCTCGACACGGTCGGAACGGTCGGCCTGACGCGGGTTGGCTTCCTTGGTCACCTCGACGTCGAGGCTGATCACCTTGCCGTCGAGCTTCTGGATCTTCTCCAGGTTCAGCTTCTCGGCCACGTGCTTGCGGAACCGCTCGGGCACCTCGGTCTTGCGGCCCTTGACGACGATGTCCACGCAGAACTCCGTTCCCGGATCGCCCCGCTTCGGCGGCGGAGCATCTCCCTTTTGCACCAGGCCCCGGTGACTCCCGGAGCCTCGGACTCGGTGACTTCCACCTCCTCCTCCCCCGCGAACAAGATCTCCACCCCGACCGGCCCGGGTGATTGCGAAAAACCCGGCGACCGGCATTCCGATATGTGAGGGGCGGCGTCCGCCATTCCTCACAACCGAACATATCTCGCCCGGACGGATGTCGTCACCCTCTACCGCTGCATACCTCCATTCAGGTGCATTAGCCCTCTCACTACCTGCAACGATGCAAGTTCCCAGTCAGTTCCGGTTTATTCCGAAAGAATCCGGTGAGGAGGCGACAACAGCCGCGATGATCCTGTTCTCGCCGGTAATTTCACGGGCTGTCACCACTGCGGCCGTCCCTTTACTTTCCGTGCCTACGTCACGTATTGCGCGCGCGGCCTCGGCCAAAGACGCTCCCGTGGTCATCAGGTCGTCCACGATCACGACCCGGCCACCGGCGAGCAGCCGCCCGCCTCCTGCGGTCACCTCCAGGGCGCCCTGCAGATTCGCCTGCCGCTGACGGGAGTTGAGCCCCGCCTGGTCGGCCACGACCCGCCGCTGGCGCAGGACGCCGAGCACCCTGGCCCGGATACCGCCCCGCCGCAGCTCACCCGCGGCGGCCAGCGCGATCCTGCGTACCGGATCATGGCCACGCGCCCGCACGGCCCCGCGAGCCGACGGCACCGGCACCAGCAGTACCGGAGCGTCACCGGCGACCCCCTCGTGAGGACCGGCACCCGCCCGCAGCCCGGCCCGCACCGCCCCGGCCAGGCCCGCGCCCAACGGCCCCGCGAGCCCCAGAGCACCGCGCTCCTTGTGCGCAAGCAGCACCGCCCGCACCGAGTCCCCGTAGACGGCCGACGCATGCACCACCGGCAGCCCCCGCGGCCGGGGACGAGGGCTCACCCGGCACGGCGCGGCCCCGCACAGGGCGTCGCGGCACGGCGCGCAGAGCGCCGCACGAGGCCTGCCACAGCCTCCGCACTCGGCCGGCAGCACCAGATCGGTGAGGTCCTGCCACCACCTCGGCATGCCCACCACTGTGCCAAGACCGAAGCGCCCCTGGCCACCCCTGTGGACAACCGCCTGTGGACAACTCCCCGTCAGGGTGAGGGCGTTGCCGTCACCCGCTGCAAGTCACCCCGGATAGACCGGCGCCGACCCCTGCTCGACCACCGTCTGCCACTGCGCGCCCGTCGGCAGCCGCACGATGCCGTCGTCCGAGTGCGCCACCAGCGGCTGTTGCTCGTCCTCCGACGCCGCTATCTCCTTCACGCCGGTGAGACCGGGCAGCGTCGCACCGGCGGGCATCGAACCGTCGCACTGGACGTACCGCATCTGCTGCACGCCGCCGGACTCGCGTCCGACCACCACGAGGCGGCTGCCGCCCGCCCACGACATGGCGGTGACCTCCTCCATCTGCGGCGCGGCCTGGCGCAGACCCTCCACCGTGATCTGCGGCTGCTCGCCCTTGGCGCCCGTCCGCTCGACGCGGCCTATCCGCAGGCTCGTCCTGCCGTCCTTCTTCACGAGGAGCGCGATCCGTACGCCGTCGGCCGACACCCGCACCGCCTCGATCCGCCCGTCGAGGTTCGCGATCTTGACCGGCAGCGGCTCTCCCGCACCCTGCTCCAGCCAGAGCAGACGCGGCCGCTTCGGGTCGCGGTCGGCCACCCAGAGGTCACCGCGGCCGTCCCAGCTGGGCGTCGAGAGCCCGTCCTGCTCGGACTTCGCCTTGCTGCGCACCTCCGGCTTGCCGAGGGCGCCCTCGGAGACCAGCGACCCCATGTACAGCGCGCGCCCGTCGAGCGACACCCCGGCCGCCCGCTCCTCGTCCCGCGACACGGCGGCGGACCGCAGCGGCTGCTCGCCACTGCCCAGCTTGCCGGGCACGGGCTGCGGATCGGCCTTGCCACGGGCGCCGGCCGGCATCCGCACCAGCTGACGCTTGTCGTCGATGAGGTACTGAAAGTCGGGGTGCTCGGCGATGCGGCGCGAGGCGACGGACTCGGCCCGCTCCTTGCTCAGGACGCACAGCTGCGAGCCGTTGCGGCGCTGCAGCTCCACCTCCTCGACGCCGGACGACGCCAGGTCCTGGAGCGTGAAGAGCAGCTGCGCGGCCATCTCCGTGCACCGCTCCTGGCCCATGGAGTCGGCCTTCGCGTTCAGCGGCACCGTCAGCTTGCCCTGGTCGTCGGGCGCCAGCGTCTTGGTGCCCGCCTTGAGCCGCGTACCCGTCGGGAACCGCGTGCCCACGACCTGCTTGAGCCAGGTGGTGGGGCCGTCGAACAGCGCCTTCACGGACTCCGTCACGGGGTCTATTCGCTGGCGTATGTAGACGGGGTCGGCGACGAGCCCTTCCTGGCCGCCACCGGTCGCACCGGACGAACGCGTCGCGAAGTAGTACTTGTTGACGGACCAGTAGATGCGCTGGAAGTCGGACTGCCCGAGCACGACGCCCTGCGGCACCCGGTCTATCCGCCACTCCTTGCCGTTCGGCCCGTCCTGCTGGGTGAGGTGCACGCTCTGGTTGTACGCGGCGTCGTCGAGCTGGTAGGCGTGCTCGTCGTCCACGATGGCGACCTTGCGGCCGGTCAGCGGAAACGTACGCCCGGTGTCGCCGTCCCCGACACTGCCCGTCCCCGGCGTCGGCCCGCTCTCGAGCACCGTGGTCTGCACATCGGGGTTCCAGCCCTTGGAGGCTTCCTTGGTCAGATACTTGCGCGCCATCGCGAACTCGGGGTCGTCGCTGGTCAGCGCCTCAAGGAAGCCCTGGACGATCTCCACGGGGCCGGCGTTCTCCCCCGGCGGCATCGCGTAGACCCGGACCTGCGACTGCGAGTCCGGCCGCTGGGAGGCGTCGACCGCCTTGAGGTTCCCGCTGTCGGGCATCGAGGCACACCCCGCGAGCAGCACCCCGCAGGAAACGAACAGCACACCGGCCCGCAGCGGACGCCGGCGAGCGCGGCGGTCGTGGTCAGCGGCCACGAGAGGCCTCCCCTTCCCTGGCGGGATCCGTTTGCGTCTCGCTCGCCTGATGGGCGTCCGTCACGGCGTCCGTCGTACCGTCCCTGTCCGTCGAGGTGTCCGTCGAGGTGTCCGTCGCGCTGTCCGCCGCCGGTTCACCGGATACGTCGTCCAGCGGCCTGCGCGGCACCACCCGCGCCCCGCTGCCCGGCAGCGCGGCCGGGTCCACCGTCGTGGCCGCCTGGGCGAGCCGCGGCGCGATCGGCGCCCTCGCGGGCACGGGCGGCGGCACCCGCTCCGACACCGACGGCTGCGCTGGCACCGTGGCGAGCTTGTTCGCGCCGCCGAGCGGCAGACCCGCGTCGTTCAGGCCGCGGTGACGCCGCGAGTCGTCGGGCTCCAGCGGTATCGGCGAACCCCGAAGGGGCTCGTCCGCCGTGCGCGGCAGCGTCAGACGGAACTGCGAACCGCCGCCCGGCTCGCCCCACGCCTGCAGCCAGCCGCCGTGCAGCCGTGCGTCCTCGAGCGCGATGGAGAGCCCGAGGCCCGTACCACCGGTGGTACGCGCGCGTGCCGGGTCGGCCCGCCAGAAGCGGCTGAACACCCGCGTCGCCTCGCCCGGCTTGAGCCCCACTCCGTAGTCCCGCACCGCGACCGCGACCGCGCCGCCCGCCACCGCGAGCCGCACCACGACGTCCTGGCCCTCGCCGTGCTCCACGGCGTTGACCACGAGGTTGCGCAGGACCCGCTCGACGCGGCGCGCGTCGGCCTCGGCCACCACGGGCTGCTGGTCCCCGACGATCCGTATGTGCGTCCCCTTGCGCTCCGCGAGCGGCTCCGCGCCGCCCACGACACGTCGTACGACCTCACGCAGGTCTATCGGCTCGGCCTCCAGGGCCGCCGCGCCCGCGTCGAACCGGCTGATCTCAAGGAGGTCGGCGAGCAGCGTCTCGAACCGGTCCAGCTGATCGGCGAGCAGCTCGGCCGACCGCGCGGTCACCGGATCGAAGTCCACGCGCGCGTCGTGGATGACATCGGCCGCCATCCGTACGGTCGTCAGCGGCGTACGCAGCTCGTGCGAGACGTCCGAGACGAACCGCCGCTGCATGCGCGAGAGCTCCTCAAGCTGCTGGATCTTCAGCTGGAGGTTCTGCGCCATCTTGTTGAAGGCCTCGCCGAGCCGCGCGATGTCGTCCTCACCGGTGACCTTCATGCGTTCCTGAAGACGCCCGGCGGACAACCGCTCGGCGATGCCCGCGGCCATCCGTACCGGCGTCACGACCTGGCGCACCACCAGCCAGGCGATGGCGCCGAGCAGCACCACGACGAACAGGCCCGCGGTGGCCAGCGTCGTCCTGACGACGCCGAGCGACTCCTCCTCCTGCGTCAGCGGGAAGAGGTAGTAGAGCTGGTAGGGCTGGCCGTTCAGGTCGTTCAGACGCTTGCCGATGACGAGGCCTGGCTGGGCCTCACGCCCGTCGTTGAAGACGATCCGCGTATTGCTCTGATAGGCCCTGGTGCCCTCGTCGACGCTGCTGCGCAGCGCCTCGGGCACGCTCTGGATCGGGTCCACGCCCCCGGAGGCACGCGGCCCGCGCACACTCTCGCCGCCCGCCGTGGACGTCGGGCTCAGCGTCACCACGTTGAACGCGCTCTGGCCACCGCTGGAGAGCTGCTCGACCAGGTCGGACATCCATACGGCGGTGGGCGGCGTGGCCCCGCCGTCGGGCGAGCCGCCGCCGCTGTCCTGCCCCGAACGCGGTCGGGCCGAGTTCGCCTCGTCCTGGGCCGCCCTGAAACCACCGTCGGCCTGACTCTGTGACGCCTTCACCTTGGCCTTGAGCAGGCCGTTGTTCACCGAGCTCATGACGGCGAAGCCCAGCATCAGGACCACGCCGAGCGACATCAGCAGCGTCGTGACGACGACCTTCAGCTGGATGTTGCGCCGCCACAGCCGCAGGGCCGGCAGCAGCGGACGGCGCACCCAGCGCACGAAGAGCCTCAGGACGGGGCTGCCCTGCACCCCGTCCTGCAACAGCAGACCACCGTCGAGGAGCCGCCCGAACGTCGAGCCGCGCCGCGTCGGCCCCCCAGTCCGCCCCGAGCGGCCGCCCGGAGCCGGAGCCCCAGGAGGTGTTGCGGGGGAACTGTCCCGGGACACGTCAGCTCGGTCCGGCCTTGTAACCGACACCACGGACGGTCACCACGATCTCCGGACGCTCGGGGTCCTTCTCGACCTTCGAGCGCAGCCGCTGCACATGCACGTTCACCAGCCGGGTGTCGGCCGCGTGGCGGTAGCCCCAGACCTGCTCGAGCAGCACCTCACGCGTGAACACCTGCCACGGCTTGCGGGCCAGCGCGACCAGCAGGTCGAACTCCAGCGGCGTCAGCGCGATCGACTGACCCTCCCGCTTCACGGAGTGCCCCGCCACGTCGATGACCAGGTCACCGATGGTGAGCTGCTCCGGCGCGGGCTCCTCGGACCTCCGCAGCCGCGCCCTGATGCGGGCCACGAGCTCCTTCGGCTTGAAGGGCTTCACGATGTAGTCGTCGGCGCCCGACTCCAGGCCGACCACCACGTCCACCGTGTCGCTCTTGGCCGTGAGCATGACGATCGGCACCCCGGACTCCGCCCTGATCAGACGGCACACCTCGATGCCATCACGGCCCGGCAACATCAAATCCAGCAGTACAAGATCCGGCTTTGCCTCCCTGAAAGCGGCCAGCGCCTTGTCGCCATCAGCTACGAACGACGGCTCAAAACCTTCACCACGCAGCACAATCCCGAGCATCTCGGCCAGTGCGGTGTCGTCGTCGACGACAAGGACTCGTCCCTTCATGCCTGACATCATCCCATTAGCTCATCGATACCTGGCGTGACCTGGCACACAGCTCGCCCAGGCCCCCTGCTGTCACGGGCGACACGACGCCTTCCTCGGTGACGATCGCCGTCACCAGCTCCGGCGGCGTCACATCGAACGCGGGGTTGTACGCCTGGGTCCCCAGAGGTGCCACCGCGATCCCGCCTCCCGCTTCAAAACCGGCCATCGGCACATGGGGTGCCGTGACCTCCGTCACTTCATGACTCGCCCGCTGCTCCACCTCGATGGACGCTCCGTCCGGGGAGTCCGGGTCCACGGTCGTGACCGGTGCCACCACGATGAACGGCACGTGGTGGTAGCGGGCGAGCACTGCGAGCGGATAGCTCCCCACCTTGTTGGCCACCGAACCGTCGGCCGCGATGCGGTCGGCGCCGATCAGCACGGCATCCACCTCACCCGCCGCGAACAGCGACCCCGCCGCATTGTCCGTAAGCAAGGTGTACGCCATTCCGGCCCGCGCCGCCTCATACGCGGTCAGCCGTGAACCCTGCAGCAAGGGCCGCGTCTCGTCCACCCACAGCCTGCGGAGCCGTCCCTCGCGGTGCGCGGCAAGGGCCACCGCGAAGGCCGTGCCCTCACCGCCGGACACCAGGGCCCCCGTGTTGCAGTGGGTGAGGATCCGGTGGCCGCCGCCCGGCAGCATCTCGTCGAGCAGGGCGAGCCCGTGCGCCGCCATCTTGCCGCTGGCCTCGGCGTCCTCCCGGTGCAGCGCCCGCGCGGCCGCCAGCGCCGCGGCGCCCGCCCGCTCCGGATCGGCCCCGTCCGCCACCGCCGCGCGGTAGGCCGTCAGGGCCCTGCGTACGCCGTACCCGAGGTTGACCGCGGTGGGTCTGGCCCCCGCGAGCACGACCGCCGCCTCTTCCACGTCGAAGCCGCGTACGGCGGCCAGCGCGACGCCGTAGGCACCGGCTATGCCGAGCAGCGGCGCCCCGCGCACCGCCAGCGTGCGGATCGCCTGCACCAGGGCCGGCGCGTCCGTGCACACCAGCTCGGTCTCCTCGCCGGGCAGCCTGGTCTGGTCGAGGAGGACCAGTACGGGGCCCTCGGGCGGCTCGGCCCAGCGGATCACGGAGATCGCCGGGTTCGTCTCTTTCACCGGATTCGTCGGGGTCTGGATCGGCCGGATGTCCTCGCCTGATTGCGCGTACTGATCAGCCATCCGCCCAGTCTGCCCCGTACCTGTCGGACAATTGAAGGTGTGCAGCCCATACGCTGCCCGGTCCCCGCACGGGTGTGCCGTGGCACGATGGCTGGCAACCTGCCGCCGCGACCGCGGACGGGCACCGTGAAGGAGCGACGATGAACGACACTCCGGGCTGGGCTTCGCCCGGATCTGCCCCCTCCGACGACGGCAAGGGCTCCGGTGAGCCCAAACCCTCCGAGCCCGCGGACCAGCCCGACGCCCCGGCATCGAAGTGGTCCAAGGAGCAGCCGCCGCCCGCCCAGTGGTCCGCCCCCAGCCCACCCGCACCCGGCCAGACCCCGCCTCCGCCGCCACCCCCGCCCGGCGGCGGAGGCTGGGGCGGCGGACGCCCCGGCGGTCCCGGCCCCGGTGGCCCCGGCGGCTACCCCGGCTGGGGCGCGTGGCAGGGCCCGCCGCCCGCCGCGAAGCCCGGCGTCATCCCGCTGCGGCCGCTCGGCGTCGGCGAGATCCTGGACGGCGCGGTCTCCACGATGCGTACGTACTGGCGCACGGTGCTCGGCATCTCGCTCGCCGTGGCCGTGTTCACGGAGATCGTCGTCATCCTGCTGCAGGGGCTCGTCCTCAACGACAGCGCTTCCACGGACGCCCTCGACGACCCGAGCGCCACCGTCGGCGAACTGACCCGCGCCCTGGGCGACACCCTGCTGAGTTCCGGCGTGGTCCTGCTGATCACGCTGCTCGGCACGATCGTCGCGACCGCGCTGCTCACGATGGTCACCAGCCGCGCCGTCCTCGGCAAGTCGGTCACCACGGCCGAGGCCTGGCAGGACGCCAAGCCGCAGCTGCCGAGGCTGATCGGCCTGACGCTGCTGCTCCCGCTCATCGGCATGGCGGTCGTCGCCGCCGGCAGCGTGCCCGGCGTACTGATCGCGGCGGCGGGCTCGTCCGACGCGGGCATCAGCCTCGCCGTCCTCGGCGGATTCGCCGCCCTGATCGTCGCGATCTGGCTCCTCGTCCGCTTCTCGCTCGCCTCGCCCGCCCTGATGCTGGAGAAGCAGGGCGTCAAGAAGTCGATGACGCGCTCGGCGAAGCTGGTCCGCGGCTCCTGGTGGCGGGTGTTCGGCATCCAGCTGCTCGCCGCGATCATCGCCAACGTGGTCGCGTCGATCATCGTCATCCCCTTCACCCTCATCGCGGGCGCGCTGAGCGGCGACGGCGTCACCGGCTTCCTCGACAGCGGCACCGGCGACCTCGGCTGGACCTTCCTGATCGTCAGCGGCGTCGGCTCGGTCATCGGCTCGATGCTCACGTTCCCGATCACCGCCGGCGTCACGGTCCTTCTCTACGTCGACCAGCGGATCCGCCGGGAGGCCCTCGACCTCGAACTGGCGCGCGCGGCGGGCCTCCAGGGCGACAACGGCACCGGCGCCCCCGGAACCCCGGGGAGCTGATGCGGTGACGGGGGCAGCACCGCACGGACTGACGGCGGCAGTCCTGCGCACGGGCGACGACGACCCACCGGTGACGATTCCGCGTGCCCCCGCGCGGGAGGCAGCCGAGCGCGAACTGTCCGACCCCGCCTACCACCAGAACGACCCGAGCCTCCTGCAGCGCGCCCTCAACCGCTTCTGGGAGTGGGTCGACGCCCTGTTCTCCGCCGCCTCGGGGGCAACCCCGGGCGGCGGCCTCGGCCTCCTCGTCATCGTCATCGCCGTAGTAGCCCTCCTCGCGGCCCTGTGGTGGCGCCTGGGCACCCCGCACCGCGCCCCGGCCTCCTCCCCCGCCCTCTTCGACGACCGCCCGCGCACCGCCGCGGAACACCGCGCAGCCGCCGAGGCACACGCCGCCCAGGGCCACTGGAACCAAGCCGTCCAGGAACGCATGCGGGCGATCGTCCGCTCCCTGGAGGAACGCGCCCTCCTGGACCCCCGCCCCGGCCGCACAGCGGACGAAGCCGCGGCGGAGGCCTCCCGCCCCCTCCCGACCCACGCCACGGAACTCCAGGCGGCGGCCCAGTCCTTCGACGCCATCACGTACGGCGCCCGCACAGCAACAGAGCCGACGTACACCCGCCTAACCACCCTGGACGAGTCCCTAACCCAAACAAAACCAACCCTGAGCAACACCCCCCAGGGAGCCCCCCGTTGACGGCCCCCCAAACCCACGCCACACACCCCAGGACGGCAACCCACCCGTTCGACGCCATCACCCACGGCGCCCACACAACGGCACAGCCACCCCAAACAAACCCAACCCCAGGCAACGTCCCCCCAGGGAGGCCCCCGTTGCCGGCCTCCCACCCCTTCCCGGCCCACGCCACGGAACCCCAGGCGGCAGTTCAGCCGTTCGACGCCATCACACCCGTCGCCCACACAGCGACCGAACCCACCCACGCCGACCGCACCCCCCTGAGCAACACCCCCCAGGGAGCCCCCCGTTGACGGCCCCCCAGGACCCACCGAACCCCTACGCCGCCGACGGGACACCCTCGGACAAGTCCGAGAACGACATCCGCGCGGGAGGGAACGGCACCTACACCGGCCCCGGCACTGGCACAGGCGCCAGCACAGGCACCAGCGCTGGCACCGTCACAGACACCGGCGCTGGCACTGGCCCCGGCACCGGAACACGCGCCGGAACTGGCCCCGGCACAGGCACCGACACCGGCGCTGGCACTGCCCCCGGCACTGGCACAGGCACGGCCACCAGCACCGAAGCCGCCACCACGGCCCACGCCACCACAGCCACAGCCACACCCC
This sequence comes from Streptomyces sp. NPDC055099, assembly GCF_053607685.1. Classification (NCBI taxonomy): domain Bacteria; kingdom Bacillati; phylum Actinomycetota; class Actinomycetes; order Kitasatosporales; family Streptomycetaceae; genus Streptomyces; species Streptomyces sp. NPDC055099. Next base: position 282,342 of record NZ_JBSGUA010000014.1, read on the forward strand.
CCTCCCCGTCGGCGCCCGCACCCGCACCCACCCCCGGGACCGGCCCCGCCCCCGGGACCGGCCCCGCCCCCGACCCCGAAGCGAGCCCCGCCACCCCCACCTCCTCAATCCCCACTTCCTCAACCCCCACCCCCCGCCAGCTCTGGACCAAGACCCGCGGCATCCTCCTCGCCCTGGTACTCCTCCTGGCAGCCGCCATCGCTATCGCGGCCGTCCGCTCCGGTGCCCAGCACGGTCGCCTCGACCCTCGCTCGGCCGACCCGTACGGCAGCCGCGCCGTCGCCGAACTCCTCGCGGACCGCGGTGTGTCCACCCGCGTGGTCACCACCTCCGAAGAGGCCAGAGCAGCGGCGGGCCCGGACACCACGCTTCTGGTGACCACCCCCGACCGGCTCACCGAACGCCAGCAGTCCCGCCTCCGCGCGGCCACCGAGGATTCGCGAGGCCGCACGGTCCTCGTCGCCCCCGGCGCCCCCTCGGTCAGCACCCTCGCCCCGGGGGTCACCGCGGACGCCACCCCCAGCCTCGACTCGACGCTCTCCCCCCGCTGCGACCTCCCCGCCGCCGAACGCGCGGGCTCCGCCGACGTCGGCGGCCTCCGCTACGACACCCTCGCCCCGAAGGCCGACGCCTGTTACCCCAGCGACGGCCTCCCCAGCCTGCTGCGGCTCCCGGCCGCCGAAGGCCCCGGCGACACCGTCGTACTCGGCGCCCCCGACATCCTCTTCAACGACCGCGTCGACGAGCAGGGCAACGCCTCACTGGCCCTGCAACTCCTAGGCTCCCGCCCCCACTTGGTCTGGTACCTCCCCTCCCTCTCCGACGACGCCGCCACCGGCGACACCGCCGACCGCGGCTTCTTCGACCTCATCCCCGACGGCTGGCTCTGGGGCACCCTCCAACTGACCATCGCCGCCGCCCTCGCCGCCCTGTGGCGCGCCCGCCGCCTCGGCCCCCTGGTCCCCGAACGCCTCCCCGTGGCCATCCGTGCCTCCGAAACCGTCGAAGGCCGAGCCCGCCTCTACCGCAAGGCCAACGCCCGCGACCGCGCGGCCAACGCCCTCCGCTCAGCCACCCGCACCCGCATCGCCCCCCTCCTCGGCGTCTCCCCCACCCAGGCACACGCGCCCGAGACCCTGCTCCCCGCCCTGTCCGCCAGGCTCCGCGCCCCAGGCCAGGACCCGCACCCCCTCCTCTTCGGCCCACCCCCCGCCGACGACGCAGCCCTCATCACCCTCGCCGACCAACTCGACGCCCTCGAAAGAGAGGTACGTACTTCATGATGGACCCGACCACTGACAACGCCGGGAGCTCCGGCAGCGCCCGCGCCTCCCTGGAGTCCCTGCGCACCGAGATCTCCAAGGCCGTGGTCGGCCAGGACCCCGCGGTGACGGGCCTCGTCGTGGCCCTCCTCTGCCGCGGCCACGTCCTCCTCGAAGGCGTACCCGGCGTGGCGAAGACCCTCCTCGTCCGCGCCCTCGCCGCATCCCTCGAACTCGACACCAAGCGTGTCCAGTTCACCCCCGACCTGATGCCGAGCGACGTCACCGGCTCCCTCATCTACGACGCCCGCACCACCGAGTTCTCCTTCCAGCCCGGCCCGGTCTTCACCAACCTCCTGCTCGCCGACGAGATCAACCGCACCCCACCCAAGACCCAGTCCTCCCTCCTCGAAGCGATGGAGGAACGTCAGGTCACCGTGGACGGCACCCCCCGCCCGCTCCCCGAGCCCTTCCTCGTCGCGGCCACCCAGAACCCGGTCGAGTACGAAGGCACGTACCCCCTCCCCGAAGCCCAGCTGGACCGTTTCCTCCTCAAGCTCACCGTCCCCCTCCCCTCCCGCCAGGACGAGATCAACGTCCTCACCCGGCACGCGGAAGGCTTCAACCCCCGCGACCTCGCCGCCGCCGGCATCCGCCCCGTGGCCGGCCCCGCCGACCTGGAAGCCGCCCGCGCCGCCGTCGCCAAGACATCCGTCTCCGCGGAGATCACCGGCTACGTGGTGGACATCTGCCGCGCCACACGCGAGTCCCCGTCCCTCACCCTGGGCGCCTCCCCTCGCGGCGCGACCGCTCTCCTCTCGACGGCCCGCGCCTGGGCCTGGCTGACGGGCCGCGACTACGTCATCCCCGACGACGTGAAGGCCCTCGCCCTCCCCACCCTCCGCCATCGCGTCCAACTCCGCCCGGAGGCAGAGATGGAGGGCGTGACGGCCGACTCCGTGATCAACGCGATCCTCGCCCACGTCCCGGTCCCCCGATGATGGCCCTCACCGGCCGCACAGCCCTCCTGGCGGCCCTCGGCAGCCTCCCCGTAGGCATCTGGGAACCCAGCTGGACCGGCATCCTCGCCGTGAACACCCCCCTGGCCCTGGCCTGCGCCTGCGACTTCGCCCTGGCAGCTCCCGTACGCCGCCTCGGCCTGACCCGCACGGGCGACACCTCCGTACGCCTCGGAGAATCCGCCGACGTCGAGCTGACGATCACCAACCCCTCCGCCCGGCCCCTGCGCGCCCGACTCCGCGACGCCTGGCCCCCCAGCAGCTGGCACCCCGGCACCGAAGTCGAGGCCTCCCGCAGCCGGTTGACGATCCCTCCCGGCGAACGCCGCCGCCTCACCACCCGCCTGCGCCCCACCCGCCGAGGCGACCACCAGGCCGACCGCGTCACCATCCGCTCGTACGGCCCCCTCGGCCTCCTCACCCGCCAGGGCAGCCACAAAGCCCCGTGGACACTCCGGGTCCTGCCCCCCTTCACCAGCCGGAAGCACCTGCCCTCCAAGCTGGCCCGCCTCCGCGAACTCGACGGCCGCACCAGCCTCCTGACCCGCGGCCAGGGCACGGAGTTCGACAGCCTCCGCGACTACGTCCCCGGCGACGACACCCGCTCCATCGACTGGCGCGCCACCGCCCGCCAGTCCAACGTCGCCCTCCGCACCTGGCGCCCCGAACGCGACCGCCACATCCTGCTGGTCCTCGACACCGGCCGCACCTCCGCGGGCCGGGTCGGCGACGCCCCCCGCCTCGACGCCTCCATGGACGCGGCCCTGCTCCTCGCCGCCCTGGCCTCCCGAGCAGGAGACAGAGTCGACCTCCTCGCGTACGACCGACGGGTACGAGCCCTGGTCAAAGGCAAAGCAGCAGGCGACGTGCTCCCCTCGGTCATCAACGCCTTGGCCACACTCGAACCCGAACTCGTCGAGACGGACGCCAGAGGCCTGACCTCAACAGCGCTCCGCACCGCGACCCGCAGCTCGCTCATAGTGCTGCTGACCAGCCTGGACGCGGCCCCCATCGAAGAGGGCCTGCTCCCCGTGCTCTCCCGCCTCACCCAACGCCACACAGTCCTCCTGGCATCGGTCGCGGACCCTCACATAGAGCAGATGTCCAAGGCCCGAGGAACAACAGAAGCCGTGTACGACGCCGCAGCCGCCTCCCAGGCCCACGCGGAACGCCACCGCACAGCAGAACAACTCACGCGCCACGGCGTAACAGTCGTAGACGCAATCCCCACGGACCTGGCCCCCGCATTGGCAGACGCATACCTGTCCCTAAAGGCAGCCGGCCGCCTCTGAGCGGTGGAGGTAATTGTCCTGAACGCAGAAAACCCCCGCACCCAGAGGGTGCGGGGGTTTCCCGTTAATAATAGTTCGGCGGCGTCCTACTCTCCCACAGGGTCCCCCCTGCAGTACCATCGGCGCTATGAGGCTTAGCTTCCGGGTTCGGAATGTAACCGGGCGTTTCCCTCACGCTATGACCACCGAAACACTATGAAACTGTCAACCGCACCGCAGTCGT